>NZ_FTNR01000042.1 GCF_900156475.1 Natronorubrum thiooxidans | reverse complement strand
CGAGAGCGTCGCGGAGGTCGTCGAGGGTGGCGGCATCAAGCGTGGACATACCCTATAATCACACTCTAGCCTAAAGAATATTCAGCCGACAGTATGATAACGACTTCTTTGATCGTGGCGTCGTCGGGAACGTCGCGGTGGTAGACCATCGGAATACCGCCGATTTTGGAAAGAGACAGCACAGTTCGACCACTCGTGTTTTTGAGTTCGAAGCCGGTTTGACTGTACTTGATCGAGCGATATTTCTGCGGGGCCTTCCACTTGAGTTCGCCGACGCGGTGTCCGTTGTCCTTCCGCCCCTTCAGCGTCGAGAGGTTGTCGTACAGCCGCTGTACGACCTTCTGCAGCACCTTCGAATGGACTTGTTTCAGGTCGGTCCACCAGTCCTTGAGGTCGGGGAGCACCGACTGCTCGGAGTAGGAAGACGTGCCGTCCTCGCGGTTGAGTCGGTGCAGGAAGTGATTGTAGACCTGTCGACAGGTATCGACAGTCCACGCTAACCGTTCGTGGAGTTCGTCGGTCGGATTGAGCCGATACCTGTAGTTGTAGCGCATGATCTACTCGTCTTCGTCGTTTAGATCGGTGACGCGGACGACTTTGACGGTCGCACCAGTCCACGCTTTTGGGACGTAGATGTGCGCACCGTTGCCGGTCGGTTTAACTTCGGCTTCGAGGACTTCGTGTCCTTCGACCTCGTATCGATCCATTGAGTGTATCTACGAGGTAGATACTCATAATGCTACCGATAGCGTGGGCCTGTGGGCCTGCTGTAGAACAGTCCAAGAAAAACGAGCGGCACTGTATCCCCTCCCTGCTCGCTTCGCTCGCTGAGGTAGGGGCATTAGCGCCTCGATTTAGGTAATCAAGCACTGGCTCAACATGGGAGATGACGAATAGTTCGGCGAAAGAGAGACGACAACCCTCCACCGTTTCCGGAGCTTTTGCTAATGATGCTTTCTGAGAACCCTCACTCCACTGTTTCCGAAGCTATCTCAAACAAAGAAGAGGGTGCTACTAGAAAACAGGTCTATATTACCGGAAGATCTCATGAACCACACAGCGTAAACCACTAGAAAATAACATATAATATATCTATAATAACATTGCTACTGCAGTGCGGTTATTGTTTTAGTTATAGTTATTTAAATCTTTCTTCTTTATTAGACTCTTGTCGAAAAGAGGGGAGACCCGTTCAAACAAAAGCTCCGGAAACAGTGGAGTGAGGGTGTGTTATAAAAACGAGAGCTTAGGAAGTGGTGGTGTGGTGTGAGGTTATAAGCCACTGAGCTTAGGACGCTCCGGAAGCTAAGGAAGCGGTGGTTTTATCATGTCAGGCTGTAATATCGTCTCTCATGGGGATGTTCCAGCGGGATCGTCAAGTGTTCGCGGATGCCCAACCGCTTGACGACTCGTATGAGCCTGAGGATATTCGTGAACGAGACGAGGAACTCGAGAAATACCAACGGGCTCTCCAACCGATCATCGATAATCGCCCGACATCGAACATCTTCCTATACGGGAAGACGGGGACGGGAAAAACCGTTGCGACGAAATTCATGCTGTCGCACTTGGAGAATGATGCTGCCGAGTACGACGACGTTGATCTCTCAACTGTCTGGGTCAGCTGTGAGAACCTTTCCTCGTCTTACCAGGTCGCAGTCGCGCTCGTAAACGAAATTCGTAAAAGCCAGAACAGAGACCGCATCAGTACTACCGGTTATTCCCAGCAACGTGTATTTGATATCCTCTACGAAGAGCTCGATGCACTCGGCGGTACCGTTGTGATTGTTCTCGACGAGATCGACAACATTGGAAACTCCGATGACATTCTCTATGGACTACCTCGAGCGCGGTCGAACGGTTATGTCGGCGATGTTCGCCCTGTGATAATCGGTATCAGTAATGACTTCCAGTTCCGGGATAATCTCTCTCCGAAGGTCAAAGACACACTCGCTGAAAAAGAAATTCTCTTTCCGCCATACGACGCAAACCAACTGCGCCCGATTCTTGAACCACGCGCTGAAAAAGCGTTCTACGATGGTATCCTCGACGGAGACGTGGTTCCACTTTGTGCGGCCTTTGCCGCTCAGGACACTGGATCGGCCAGACAGGCGATCCGTCTGCTTCGTGAAGCTGGAGAACTGGCTCAGGCCGAAGATGTCGATACTGTGACTGAGGATCATGTCCGGGATGCTCAAGACGAACTCGAGAAGAACCAACTGTATGAAGGGATGCAGGAACTCACGACACAGGGCCATGCAGTCCTCTGTGCGCTCGCTTATCGCCAGGCGCTCAACAAAGTCCCTGTTCGATCTCGAGATCTTTACGAACGATACGTGAAGATCTGCGACAGACTTGATGCTGATAGTGTGAGCGAACGGCGTGTCCGCGACCACCTTTCAGATATGAATATGCTTGGGCTCATCAGCGTCTATGAACGGAACGAAGGGCTCTCAGCTGGCCGTTATCACGAGTACGAGCTTGATGTCCCGTTAAACGCAGTTCTTGAGGTTCTTCTCTCGACGAACCGGTTTGAAGAGGTGGCAAACATCATTCGATCGACAGCTGATGACAATAATCTTCTTCAGTCAGACATCTCTGATTATTGAGTCCGGTTTTCGGTGATTGGAACAGTTCGATGGTCACTGAAAGCTCCGGAAACGACGGAGGTTCCGGACTCGCTCAAGAACTCTGGGGATCGCGGAGGAAGATCCGTTACCAATTAGGGTGGTCAATAAATGCTGCTCACGTATATTTGTGCCACACCTAAGCGTACTACCATCAACAACTCCGGTAGTCATTCTTCACGGAAAAAATTTCTTCCAGACTACCCACACTCCACCGTTTCCGAAGCTATGGACGAAGAGGTTTCAACCTTGTCACCAGTTCTGAAACTTGATCGTGGTTGTCGGCAGCTCTTTGCAGTGGTGTGATGAGAACTAATCTAGTCGATTGATGATTCGTCCAGCATCAGACGTGAACTATGCTGACGAACCACCTTCCATTGCTCTGAGTTCATCCTCTAGGCTTTCTCTTTTTCCTATGCAGTCTACAGATCTGAAAGCTTGATATTATTGTTCGAGTACCTCAACATCTGTATTTGTACCCGTTGATCCGGCGACCGCTTTCGCACGCTCGAGTTCACGGATCTCTCGCTGAGCCTGTCGTTCGAGCAGTTCGTCCCGCCGACACCGTTCACGAGCGACATCGTCGACACCGTCCTCGTCATCGATCGTGAAACGCTTGCCACGGTGATCGATCTGCTCGAGCATCAGTACCGATCCTCGGCTTCATCCACTGCAGCATCTCGAGCGTCCGCTTGGAGATGCTCGTAGCGGACCTCGCAGCTGTCCGAACAGAACCGACCAGAATATCCTGCCCGATCGCGAGCAGGTTCTGAACACGTCGGCATCCGACACTCGTCGCGATCAGTCATCTGGCGCTCCCTCGATTCAGGAGCTGAGTCGTCTCAACGTCTGTCGATGTGATTGCTGTCTCTCTTTGTCTCATTGTTTGCTGCGGTGAGCTCTGTTCGAGCCTCCGCACCCCTTTCGGGGGATACAAACCGTCTCGAGTGGCGAGATCACTCGACAGTCAGCGGCTGAACGTCCCATCTGGCGCAGGGAGAAGTCCAGTCCGTATCTCGAGGTCGACACGCCGTAGATGCTTACAGCCATTGTCTGGCTGACGCTGCTCGAAATCAGGACAGGTACCCGTTGTTGCCTCGATATCGACCTCGTAGGTAGCACCGCTCTCACTCTCTACCTCGTATATCGGGCCCATTGTCGCAAAGCGGACGTCCAACTCCTCGTTCAGTGCACGGCGAGTTCGTGGGTCGTCGATCGAGTATCCGCCTGCCTCGAGGGCAGTCGGCGGTTGGGGGTTGTCGCAGGGGGTAGAGAACTCGTCGCGGTGGTTGCGTTCTTGGCCGCACTTCCTGCAGCGCCAGTAGCGTGTCCGATACTCGTAGCCATCAGTGAGATTGAGTTCGTACGGTGTTGGCTCTGCGCCCGGCAGCCACTCGTCGATCGCGACGAGTTCGTGTCCGTTCAGTCGAGCAATGTCTCCTGGATAGCTGCGGTCGCGGTCGCTCGCGTACTCGTTTGTCGGTTGATCTCGATGCGAGTCGCTCTGGAGTGGTCGATTTGTACTCATTCGTGGCCTCGAGGCACACAAGTGTGCGCCTCAGCCCACTCTGGCGCAGAAAAACTGACTGGTCACGCTTGATCTACCTGACCTCATTAATCGACTATTCGGATTGCATCAATGCTGTCGTTCGATCAGACCTGTCGCTAACTGACATAGTTCCTCGACTTCATCAATCTCGGTGAGCCATCGCTCAGGAAGTGCACCCTCTCCGAACCGGGCACCTGCAACTGCGCCGGCAACGGCACCGATCGTATCTGTATCGCCACCCATCATCACTGCGTCGACAATCGCGTCTTCAGCAGTCTCGGCGGTCAGCCCGTGATACAGGCCTGCTTGGAGCGTTGTGACGACGTATCCCGAGTTCTCGAGAGAGATGTTCGCCGAGTCACCACGGAGAGTTGTGGTAATTGGTTCAACAGCGTTCCGAACGTCGTCGGGTAATTCCGACCCAATCTCATTCAGGATTCTTTCGAGAGGCTGGTCGACATCGGTTAGAAGATTAGCGAGCGTCCGGTTGAAGAGCGCACAACTCCACTGACACCGCGAATCAGCGTGTGTGATCGCTGATGACTGCCGGCTGACCTCAACGAGTTCGGTTGGCTCGTTTCGATACGCGATGGCGTATGGCGCACACCGCATCAGGCTGCCGTTGCCGGCGTTGCTGCCTTCCATGCTTGCCTCCCACTCGCGTTGGCCAGCTTCGTCCCACGACTCGCCGTTCTGGATTCGTTGGAGCGCACTCGAGGTCATGATCCCGATGTCGAACGGCCCCGACCGTTTCCAGTCGACGAATCTGGTGGCGATGTCTTCTGGCTCAAATGTGCCGTGTTCTGCGAGACTCCGGGCGATACAGAGAGCCATCTCCGTGTCGTCCGTGATCGTTCCTGCGGGCTGCCCGTGGGTCCCATGGGCGAGCATTTTGGTTACCCGACCGTGTGTTCGCTCGATTTGGTCCGGCCCTTGGAATTCGACTGGGCGTCCGAGCGCGTCCCCACACGCAAGTCCTAACAAGATCCCGTGTGCTCGTGATCGAACCATACAGTGATACTCACGAATCTGGCTGCTAACTGTTGTGGTCTCAGGAGCTGCTCAGTGTAGCTTCAAGCGTGAACGACCTATCTTACCGTAACTTATACCGTAAAGAGGCTCGATCAGTTGTTCATGCCTCCAGAAGGCTACACAACGATCACGATCAGCGATAACTTGGCTGCGAAGTTGACTCGAATCATGGCACGTCATGATTGATCCAGCTACGCTGAAGCAATCAAGTATGCTGTCGATACAACACTCGTCCAAGAAGATGAAATCACTGTACGGGAGCTTGTTCAGCTTCTCGCTGAACGGGTAGAGGAGGTGGATGAAAACGTTTTACAGTAATATTTACGGTAACCCTCATATCGAGGGTTGAAGCTACACTTAGTAGACCGTCCAGTAAATCCGTACCCGGTAGCGGTCCCTACTGGAGATAGAGTTGTGCGGCAGTGTCGAAGCACGATTCTGGAGATCCAGCAAA
>NZ_FTNR01000015.1 GCF_900156475.1 Natronorubrum thiooxidans | reverse complement strand
GGCGGGCGCGACCTGCCCGAGGAATTCACGTTCAAGACCTTCTCTGACTGGATCAGACATGCATTAGAGGAAGAGCTAGAGCGGAGTTGGGAGATCGAGATGAACGGAACAGGTGTGCCAGAAGCATACGCGCCGGCCGCGGGCTGACGCCAGCCCGCGGCCTTGGGCAAGCTCCTGGTGAGCAACAGCATTCGCCTAGAACAGCGTATCTCAGCCTTCTTACTTCACTTCTCCTCATCCGTGGATTCTATTTCCTGTTCACTCAGTTACCACACCGGAATTCGCTCTGTTCGTCCATGACTCAGCACAGTTCACGAAGCGACGTTCGGGAAGTACCGATCTTTCACTTCCCTGAATTCCCACCCTTGGCCACCGCCTCGAATGTTTCCGTTTGGTCCTTCAAGACTGATATGCAGCCAATTTACAGTAACATTCGATTCAGCAAGAACAGTGAGCTGAAGTTCCGTACCCTCACTAACATTAGCGGTTTCTAGTGAAACGTCCTTGAGTATCGGCACTTCAGGGTCGGCATCTGTTTCAATAGTTACGCCGACATCTTCGGACCATGGATCTGATTCCAAATTTCCTTCATTTTCGACGTGAATCCGAGAGAAGTAATACTCACCACTCGCCGCCTCATCCGAGACGGTATAGGTCCATTCGGTTTTCCAAACACCCTCCTTCACCTTGGTGAACTCCCACCCTTGACCGCCACCTCGAATGTTTCCGTTTGGTCCTTCAAAACTGATATGCAGCCAGTTTACAGGCACATTTGACTCAGCGATGACCGTCAACTGAAGTTTAGTGTCATCACTAACCTCAACGGCATCTAACGAAACGTCGGTCAGAACTGGTTTCTCGGGAACGGCATCAGTTTGAATAGTCGCACTCGGTTCGTCGGGCCACAGTTCTGATACCAAATCGGCCTCATTCTCAACGCGAATCCGAGAGAAGTAATACTCACCACTTGCGGCCTCGTCTGAAACTATGTACGTCCATTCGGTTTCCCAGACGCCATCTTTCACTTCCCTGAATTCCCAACCTTGACCGCCACCTCGAATGTTTCCGTTTGGTCCTTCAAGACTGATATGCAGCCAGTTTACAGTAATATCCGATTCAGCAAGAACAGTGAGTTGAAGTTCCGTACCATTGTTCATGTCAATGGTTTCTAACGAAATATCTCTGAGAACCGGTTTCCCGTCAGTCGACTCCTCGTTAGTTGGCTCTCGGTCGGTCGGTTCCTTATCAACTGGCTCCTCATCAGTTGGTTTCTTGTCAGTTAATTCTGACGATATATTGCCCTCATTATATTCTTCATTCTGTCTCTCGTTCTCAGTTAGACCCCTATTCTGTTCGACGCACCCAGATAGACCTATCGCTCCAGAGACAGTTGCGAGTCGGAAGAAATCCCGTCGGTGTACCACCATACCTAACGAAATCAAAGACATACAACATAGCTCTACTGGACAGGTAGTGAGCTATCTAACCTCTCGCTGTTTTCTTTAGACTGCGTTTTGATGGCTGACACATGTCCGAGGACATCAACGAATTACAGAATCGATACCTCGAGTTCATTGGCGAACGAGAGTGGGAAGAGTTTCACACCCCAAAGAACCTCGCGATGGCAATCTCGGTCGAAGCGAGCGAACTAGTCGAACTCTATCAATGGCATGATAACGTTTCTGTAGATCGCATTCTCGATGACGACGACCTCCGGGAGCGGTCTCGGGAAGAACTAGCCGATGTGATGATTTACTGTTTGAGTATGGCCAATGAACTGAATATCGACGTTGAGGATGCGATTGCAGACAAGCTCACACAGAACGAAACTCGCTTTGATCCTGATACAGCAACTGCGATCGCTCGTGACTTGCGTCACTGGCAGCGCTAACTCATTTTCATTATCTCTCCGGCGTCATCTTGCTCAAAGCCGTGGAGTTGACGATGCTTCTGCAGGTCTCGCTCGAACAATGCCTTGAGACTCCGCAAGAAGCGTTCTGAGCGTCGGTCGCACTACCTACACGCCGTCCGAAACACATCGTTGCAGAGTGTGTTGAACGAGGTATCGGGACAATTGCTGTCGGCAACCTCGAAGGCATCCGCGAAGACGACGAGACTGGTGAGGCTCGGAACTGGGGCGACCGTGGCAACGAGGGCTTGCACGGATGGGCATTCGACCGCTTCACGAACTTACTCACATACAAGGCGAAAGCCGAAGGTATCACTGTGGTCATAGTGAGCGAGCGAGACACGTCAAAGACGTGTTCGCGTTGTGGCAGAAACGAGACGCCAACCGTGTTGAGTGCGGCTTATACGTCTGTCGTGGGTGTGAGGCCGCGATGAACGCCGATTCGAATGGTGCGGAGAACATTCGGCGTCGGTTAGACCAAGCAGAAAAGGTAACTCTGAATCCTCGATCTACAGAGGATAGGAGTAGCGGGCGTGTGGCACGTCCAGTAGTCAACCTGTTCCGTCGTGGAGAACACGACCAGAGTCGTGGACAGGGGACGTTCGCTGAACAAGCGAGCAGCTGCAAATCATAAATATCCCAACTGCGGTAGGGAAGCCTCGCCGTGAACGGCGAGGAGGATGTCACCAAGGCCGATCTCCGCCAATATTTGTGGCATCTCGCTCAAAAGATCAAGCACTTCGCGGTAGGACTTCTCCAAGTAAATCCGCAGACAATGGAGCGAAACAACGGCGGAGTCAGCAAATCCGCCGCCATCCTGCGGGGCGGCGGATTCACCTCGGCCACCAACAGCACTTTTAGTACTTTCCGAGTAAAGCGGGAAATTTTGGACATAGAGCAGCCGTTTCCCGCTTCAACCCCTAGTTCTGACGGTCAAAGTCTACGCAGTCATGCGATTCACCAGAGTCGTAAGGATGTTGTCGAGTACTCGGCAGGTCAGCTATACTAACAGTTAGCATGAACAACTTGTTGTTTCGTGAATATTTCAACAGAGTCAGCAGAAAAAAAGGCGAACATTTATCTAGACTACGATCACGTGATACGACAAGAGATGACTCAGCGCCATAGTAGTACTATATCTCAGCAGGCGCAGCTGCTCCCCACGAAAGACACGCTCACTGCACTCAAATCTGACGTGAATCTGGAAACCGCTTGCCTGGAGCTCTGCGATAACGCGCTTGACGCTTGGAAACGTACAAGCAATCGAGAAGACCGTATGACAATTGATATATCGGTAAATCAAAATGGCAAATCAACAACCTTGAGTATACGAGACAATGCTGGCGGTATTCCCAGAGAAGATGCAGCGATGTTGTTTGGCCTCGGCCATACAGCTAAGGAGTCTATTTCTGGGTCAATAGGAACATATGGCGTTGGCGCTAAAAAGAGTCTTGTAAACTTAGGCGTTCCATTTCGAATATCATCTCGTGCTACAAACGCTGATACCGGTTGGACGTACCGGATAACCGAAGACTGGTTCGAAGATGATCACGATTGGACCGTTCCAATAAACCAAACAACCGATATCGAACCTGGAGTTACCGAACTTCTAATTGAAGATTTAAATTACGAATGGGATGACAGTACCAGTGTTCTTCTCCGTGAGACGCTCGGCGAAGCATACAATCTTTTTCTCTGTGACGAACTACAGCAGGTTCACGAGACAACATATGATCTCACCATCCGTGTAAACGGGGTCCCTGTTGAACCAGAGGGGGTCCCGGACTGGTCTTTTTCACCATTTGACGGGGTCCATCCACGCCGTTTCGAAAATATAACCGTAACGACTCCAGACATGGAAGAACCAGTGGTTTTGCATATTACCGTTGGTCTCTTAAGAAAGAAAGACTCCCAGAATGCCGGAACGGATATTTATTGCCAAAAACGGAAGGTAGCATCGTGTCTCCGCAACGAAAAAGGTGGCTATGGTGCCGGAAAAGACCGATTAGAGAACTTCAGCGCACGACATGAGCGTCTCAAGGTAATTCTGGAACTCGAGACAGTTGGAGATGGTCAAATGTTACCTTGGGATACACAAAAGTCTTCGATTGATCCGCATAATCCTATTATGCGAGGTACAGCGGATTCACGAGGCGTCTACAATTGGGTTCGTCGGACAGTTCAAGACTACTATCAGTTGGACGCAGATAAGATCCCTACGGCGTTCGTCGAACCCTTCGATACTGATCATGAATTTGCAATCAACAACGGACAGCCCGTCAGATTAGATTATGCTGACCGTGAGCGTGTCGTGTCACATCATCGTCCAAATACTGATCTGCCACAAGTTTCTGAAATCAGGCGAAAAGCAGCTTCTCACGCGAAGCTCCGGATCTCCGGAGTAGAGTCTCTCGAACCGTGGGAGGAACCTGCATACGAGAGTCAGCTTATTCAGGAGAGCAACCGAAATATCGATAACTTGGCCTCCGTTACGGACTCGCCGACAGACGATGTGTTGGATAACCCTCACCAGGCAGCTGGCCGGATAAGTGAACTCGCTCGAGTCCATCTCGAACACGGAGTTTATTATCCTGACAATCTGGAGGAGTGGCAACGTCCGAGATATCGCGAGTATATGGAGAAACATGAGGGAGACATCCCTTCTCAACAAGATAGTATCACGAAAGATATCCCTCTCAGACCGGCTGAAATGGATAACGATTCAGAACTCATTGAAGTAGGGCAATCCGACGGGAATGGAATTGGTCATGTACATACAGGTCAAACAGTTAAGGAAGAGAATATTACACATGAATCGGCCGAACTCTTTCTTGTCTTCGGTGGGGACTCTGATGACGAACGTGGCGCAAAAGTGTTAGATGTTTCACGTCCCGAACTGTGCCAACTGCTTGAACTCGAAACCGATGCAGTTGACGAAATCATTTGGGAGGAACTCGAACTGCAATTTGACTCGATTGCCAGTGGAAAATTGTCTGAGTGATAGTGTATGCCCGGCAGATGGTGGATTTTAAGTTTTCTGGGTGTCACTCCTTCTAAATAGATGGCGGAACCAATACTCTCGTGGGCCGGCGGCAAGCGACATTTATTAGATGACATTCTGCGCCGTCTCCCTCCAAAAAACAGGTTCGATACCTACTATGAGCCTTTCTTCGGCGGCGGAGCAGTATTTTTTTCACTCGAACCCGCAAACGGGTATATCAATGACATCAATTCGCGCCTGATGAATTTTTATCGGCAAGTCAGAGATTATCCAGAGCGTATCATCGAAGAAAACCGTGAGTTCGATCACGAACTTGAAAATCTGGTACAAGAAGAACAAAAAGAGATCTATTATGAGTACCGCAATGAATTCAATTCGCTGCGAACAGACTCAGGAGAATGCCGTGACCAGTTCCGCGAAGCAGTACTAATGTTATTTCTCAACAGAACTTGTTGGAACAGTCTATACCGGACTAATAGAGATGGTGAATTTAATGTACCGATGGGCTCGAAGTGGACCAGAATTTCCAATATTGAGGGCCAGATTCGAAAAGGCTATCAAGTTCTTAAGAATACGACCATCACTTCTAAAGATTTTAACTATGTTGGGAAACACGCCGACGAGAATGATCTTGTGTTCTTTGACCCTCCTTATCCAGAAGAGTCTAAAACTGCACAATTCAATCAGTATGATCCTAGTGGCTTTGGCGAAGAGGAACAGATCGAATTGAGAGAATTAGCCCTAGAATTGAATCGTCGTGGGACTGATGTGCTTATTACAAATGGACCATCAGCAGAGAAGTTTTATGTCGAACATGAAGATTTTTATGAAGAGTTTCGGATCACCACGATCAATGGTGAGCGTCGAATCAATAGCGATGAAACGCAGCGTACAAACATTGGTGCTACTGATATCATAGTTTCGAATTTTGACCCGTTCATTGAACAACGGACTTTCGACGACTATCGGTGATAAAAAGTATCGAACTGCTTTGGTTTGAGGTGATATTTGTTAAATATGCCCCTGTCTGATTTAGGGACACTGAGTTCAAAAAAACAGAGGTTATCGATAGTGTGAACAGTACTCTCAATTCAACCCATAGTTGGTGTCAATAGTCTTCTCGAAGTCCTTCTAGCAAGGCTAATTCGGATAATGCCCGAGAGTAGGACAACCAAAAGAATCAGGATGCTACCATTACAATTCAGAGGTGATCAAATTGAATAACTCTGGAATAGAAGCAGAGAGGTGGTTCATTCTTCGGGTGGAAAATAGTGAATATAACGACGATCCAAGTGAAGTATACAGTTTTCGAGAAGGGACACCTGAGTCTCTACAACTCATCGAAGCCGAAGACTGCGCTCGATTCGTCTATCTTAAAAATAACCAATTTTACGCAAAAGGCGAGATTGGTGCCATCACATCTGAAGAACACGACGGCGCTACGCATTACAGAGTGACAATCGAAGAGTATGACGAGATCGAACCTATTGCACTCGGCGCTATTGAAAACACTCTCAAGACGGACTTCTCCGACCGAAATAAAATAACCAAAATCAATCAAGAAGATTATAATACGATTGTTGATGATGCTAAAATCCAAAAAGAGGGTCCAGCTTATGAAACAGTTGGTGACGCATATGTGGATGTTAGAAATCGTCTTCAAGAGACGAATCAAGAAGAATGGCTTATCCAGCAGCCTGCGGATGCCGTTATTGGAGGATGGACTGACGCACTTGAAGAATTAGAAGTTGAAGCAACTCTTTCCTGGGAAGCTGCGGCGAAGTTGAAACAACTCGTCGATCTTTATAAGGACTTTCAGCCTCGATTAGCAACACTAGCAGTAGAGCTCAGAGCAGGCCACCTCGAAGATTTGTCTGGGTCCGAGACACTCTTTGTCGTTCTCATTCGCGATCTGCAACAACGGTGTGACTTCCAGATGAATTTCACAGCAGAGAAGTTCAAAATTCTAAACCAGGGAGCATATACGATTAGATTTCCCGACGAAGGGGATACAGACCCATCTGAAACTCCATCGTATATTGACCCTCCAGAGCCTCCAAAAGAGGCCTCACGCATTGAGCGACAGTTACAGAAGACAAAGCAATTGGTTTTCTATGGACCACCTGGGACGAGTAAGACGTATACTGCGCAACGGTTTGCACAATGGTGGGTTGCACAGCAAGATACCATTCGTGCAACAACTGATCAAATTCGGACAGTAACCTTCCATCCATCATTTTCTTATGAAGATTTCGTTGAAGGCTTGACTGCAAAATCGGGTGCCGATGGTTCAGTCGAATACTCCATTCAAAAAGGGATTTTTCGAGATATCTGCGAAGATGCGATCAGCGCATACGAGGATAGCAAGTCATCAAAAGAAGTGCCGAGATACGTTCTTATTATTGATGAACTTAATCGAGGGAATCTTTCACAAATATTTGGAGAATTAATTACTATACTCGAAGCTGATAAGCGCATTGATGAAACAAACCATACCGTAACAGACCTTGCTCACTCTGGAAAGCCGTTTAGTATCCCGCCGAACCTCTACCTAATTGGAACAATGAACACTGCCGATCGATCAATTGCGTTGGTGGATACTGCTATTCGCCGCCGATTTCGATTTTTGTCATTTACACCAGATTACTCGTTACTTTTAGATAAAAATGGGTTCGACGAAGACATAGACACTGCGATCAACGCTCTTTCGCCGGAAACTGAGCTCGAGACGGCATTACGGGCACTCTCTATTCTCGGGATCAAGCAACTCAATAGTCGTATTCTCGAGTCGCCAGATATGGATAAGGGCAAACAGATTGGTCATACTTATTTGTTAAACCTTGAAGATGAAACTGCTATTGCAGATACGTGGCAGTACGAAATTCTGCCATTGCTAGAAGAATATTACTATAGTCAGTTTGATCGAATCCGTGAGGATCTGTTTGCAGGTGAAGGGGAACATTTAATCAATTGGAAGACGGAGGAAATACGTGACTTTTCACCACACGAACTTGCAATCTTTCTAATAAAACTGACCGATCAAAACATACCAGAACTTCTGAGGAAACAATCTAGCCAGATAAATACTAACAAGCATGAGTAACTTCGTACAGAAAGATTCAGGGGGGATATATGACATTTCTCTTAGAGAGCATAGCGAAACAAAACCATTGAAGCTCTCGTCACGAGATCTTCAAACACTTCGGACAGAATTTAATGTGTCATCACCACGTATTGATGTTGTCCACACTTCCTCACAAAAAGTAAAACTAAAATCTAGACAATATGTAGGTGTGATCTCATTTCCAGACGGTCCTACTATCGAAATCCTTCCAAAAGTGGAAGGGGCAAATCTTCTCTACTTATTGCGATATGCGTATGGTGTAGAAAGTAATACATATGAACAACGAACCCTAATCGCAGAGGGTCCTAATTTTATTGAGGCAATTGCAACGCTTTTTGAAACTGAACTAGAACGAGTGTTCAGACAGGGTCTTGCAAAAGGGTATCACACCGTCTCTACTAGCGAGCGTTATCTCCGTGGGCGTTTGAATATTCATCAACAACTTCAACAGCATCCAAGTACAACAACGAAGTTCGAATGTACGTACGACGAATTAACACACGATATACCCCTCAATCGCGCGCTCCTGTACGCCGCATCATTATTAACACCCTATCTCACGGATAGCACACTGGCGAGGCGCCTTGGTCGATATGAACAGCGATTACAAAAGCGGGTCACTCTCACTCCAATAACCGTACAACAGGTAAAAACACTCGACGTATCGCGGCTTACGGCTCATTACAAAGATATTCTTCGATTAGTAGAAATGGTGATAATGAATTCATTTGTCGAAGATTTCCGTAGTGGTCATAACATGGCGTTCTCCCTCCTTGTAAACATGAATACAATATTTGAAAAGGTAGTTGAGAATGCATTCACCGACATCGTATCTGACCTTACAGAATATCGCGCCCTCATTCAGGAACAAACTGGCAGTCTACTTGCGAGTGGCAGTTATGATGTTGATATTAAGCCTGATATTGCACTCCGAGATGCGGATCAGAATATCCAGTTTGTCGGCGATGCAAAGTGGAAAACTGGCAAACCACAAAATCAGGATTTTTACCAGATCGCTGCCTATCAAAATACACATATGTGTCCAGGAGCGCTCATATATCCAGATCGATTGGTATCTAAAGAAGGTGGATGCGAATTAAAGAATGGGCTCGAGACAAAAATAATTGAATTGCCTACCGGACGAAACAGTGAAACATACAGCGAGTTTAAGAGGCTAGTCAAGCAACAGCTTTGGGAAGCGATCGAAAAATCACTGAGTGAGAATATACCGGCTTCGGGTAAAGATCAAATATAGGAAAAGGAATGCAACTACTAATACAAAGTGATGATTTGTGACAGACCAACTCCAAGCTCCAGACTGGGTGGAAGCTCGCCCCTATCAGAGTAAGGCTGTAACAGCGTGGTTAAAATCTAACGGCAAAGGGATTTATAATATGGCCACTGGAACTGGAAAGACAGTAACTTCACTGCTTACTGCTAGCCAAGTTGCAGAACATCTGGACGATCAGCTTGCACTTATTATTGCTGTACCCTACCAGCACCTTGTCGATCAATGGGCAGAGGATGTTCGTGACTTCGGTGTAGAACCTATCCTCGCGTATAAATCCCGTTCTCAATGGCAAGAACAACTCGAACGCGAATTCATGGAATTTAATATGGGCGTTCGAGAGTCTCTTGTGGTTATAACGACGCATGCTACCTTTGCGATGACACCATTCCAAAAGGCCTTGTCTCGGCTCAACCGGATCGAGAAGATGCTCATTGCAGATGAAGTACATCATCTGGGGGCGCCCCAGCATCTCGGATCACTTCCTGAAGCAATTGATCTTCGTCTCGGACTGTCAGCAACACCAAACCGCTGGTATGACGATGAAGGAACTGAAGAATTATTTTCGTACTTTGGGGATGGCATCGTATTCGAATATTCACTCTCGGAAGCGATCGAAAATGGTGCTCTTTGCGAGTATTATTATATACCACACATTATAGAGTTAACACCGGAAGAAGCTGAAAAGTATGAGGCCCTTTCAACAACGATTGCCCGATTAGCCTCTCGAATGAACAAGGATCTTGGCGATGCAGATCTTCAAGGGAATACAACGCTGAAACACGCACTTTTCAAAAGAGCACGACTCATAGGGACCGCACGAGAGAAGCTCTATAAACTACAGGATCTGATTCAATATCAAAATTCGCTCAATCACACACTTGTATATTGTGGAGATGGATCTGTTGAAGACGAATTGACGGGAGACACAAAGCGACATGTCGATGCTACTGTTGAGTTACTTCGTGATGATATTGGCCTTCGAGTTAATCGATTCACGGCTCGTGAGTCACAAAATGAACGAGAAGATTTGCTCAACCAGTTCGAGAATGGTGATCTGCAGGCACTTGTTGCGATTCGGTGTTTAGACGAGGGGGTTGATGTTCCGGCGACGCAAACTGCATATATTCTAGCAAGCTCATCAAATCCTCGTCAATTTATTCAGCGACGAGGTCGAATTCTTCGACAGTATCCTGGAAAGCAGTATGCAGTCATCCATGATTTTATTGTAGCCCCACCGAATCGAGTTCGCCCGGAACTACTCGATGATACGCAGTTCAAGACAGAGCGAAATATGATTCAAAAAGAACTAGAGCGAGTGCAATTATTCGCAGATTCAGCACGAAACCATCCAGATGCTGATGTTCAAGGTATCCCGACCAGTTCTAAGTCTCTAAAAGACTTAAAGAAAAAGTACAATCTGAGACAAATGTAGTGACCAAAGTATTATACACTGGTCTCAACATACTTCGCACAATGGCTGATTCCGAGATGCAGATTGACGATAAAGCTATCAAGAAAATTCAAGACCGTGTACTACGTGAAGAAATGAACCAGCTACATTACCAACGGCCACCCAGTATTATTCAAGACCTCCAAAAAATCATTGAGGAGGAGATCACTGAAGCGGATATATCAGAGAAAGCGGATTGATCCATGCGATTTAAACGTCTTTATCTCCAGAATTTTCGTCCGTTTGTTGATGAAGAACTAACCTTCTCACAAGAATCCAGTCACAACGTTACTGTCGTCCATGGTCAGAATGGATCTGGGAAAACGACCCTATTGGATGCACTTCGGTGGGGATTGTTCGGAAATGCTGCTTTCGAAAATGAACCTTACCGGCTGCCCAACCAGGGCAAGATGGCCGGAACCGACCCAGGTGGTGAGGTAGAAGTCCGTATTGAAATCGATTTCGAACACGATAGCGTCGATTTCGAACTCGAGCGGTTTGCGGTCTTCGAAAAACAGACTGAAAGAGATTTTGACGGAAATACTGTCGATGAAGGTATTACGCTCAAAGAACAGTCCAGTAGCGGCCATATGGAGTCGGTTAGCAACCCAAATAACCGGGTCGAGCAGATCCTCCCACAACGACTTAGTGACCTTTTCCTTTTTGACGGCGAATACATCGATCGTCTCAGCGGTACAAACGAACAGGGTGAGATCAAGAGTGCCATTCAAAACATAATGGGGCTCACTGTTCTGGAACGATCGATCGACCACCTCAAGAAAGTAGAGGGTAGATTCGAGGAGACAGTTAAAAAATACGGAAGTGATCAACTCCAAGAACTGATCCAACAAAAACAGGATCTCCGAGATGATATTGAGGATATCGAGGTCAAAATAGAGGACAAAAGAGAGTTCCGGAACAATCTCAAGCAAGAGATCGATGAGATCGATAACCGTCTTGAGAAAATTGGGGATACTGCTGAACTTCAGCAACACCGCGAACAGCTCGAGGAACAAAGATTAAATTTACTATCGACAAAAGAAGAGATAAACAACGATATTCAGTCTCAAATTTCCACAAAAGGTTATCTTCCCTTTGCTATGGGAGCTATTGAGGAGACAGCGAAGGATATCGACCGGCTCCGAGAGGAAGGGAAAATCCCATCTGAACTTGATAATCAGTTAGTTAACGATCTCTTAGACGATCAGACCTGTATTTGTGGCAGGGATCTCAAGCCGAATACAGAATATTACCAACGAGTTGCAGGATACAAAAACGATGACACCCCTGATGGAGTTGATAACGCTGCGATCCAACTCATCACCCGTATTGGGTTAATTCAAGAGGACCGCGAAGAGTTTTTTGAATCCGTTCAGAAAAAAGTCGAACAACGAAAGAACATCCGAGACAAGATTGAAAACGTAAACGAAGAAATCGATGAACTCAGCACCCAGATTTCGGGAACAGAAGGATATAATCCCGAAACAGACGAGTCACCTCAAGAACTCGAATCAAGTCGCCGACAGAAAATTGAAAAGCGAGCTACTCTTAAAGAACAAATCGATCAACACGAAAATGAAAAGGAATTGTTTGAAGAAGATCTTGAAGAATTGAAGGAAGAAATTGATGAGGCAAAAGAAGAGGTTGCCGAAGCTACTCTTGCCCGGAAGCGAATGAAAGCAACCGAGCACGCCCGACGTAATATCGAATCTTCGTTCCAGGAACTCCAACATACTGTGCGAACCTGGTCGAATGACCGCGTGAAAGAAACCTTCGAAACAGTCGCTACGAAGAGTAGTTATGTCGCGGAAATTACGGATAATTTTGAACTTAAGATTCGTGAGAAGTACGGGGGAGATGAAGTTGAGGTGAATAAATCACGAGGCGAACGGCAAATTGCGAGTTTAGCCTTTATTGGGAGTCTTGTCTCTATTGCCAAAGAGCGGAATAACAAAGATTCAGAAAAGCTGTACTTTTCTGGTGGTATTTATCCGATCGTAATGGATTCTCCGTTCGGTGCATTAGATAAGCAGCACCGTCGCGAAATCAGCCGAATTATTCCTCAGCTAGCAGATCAGGTTGTCGTGTTTGCGACAGATTCACAATGGGAGGGACCCGTGGAAGAAGAAATGACAGATATCATTGGAGAGGAATACAGGATCGAATACGATGACGGGTCAGGGGAAGGTTCTTATCCACGATCTCGTATCGAAAAAGTTCGCGAAATCCCAGCAGGTGAAAAATAATATGAGCTCAAGCGCAACAGTCCGACGTCCATACAAGCAAACTGAAATCTACGATCAAATGGTTGACGAGCACAACGTATTCAATAGCTACGTTGATTTCTTTGTGTTCTCTGCCTGTGTCGGATATGCAAAGGATCGATGTGAGACACAAAATTACAAGGGTGATAGTGAGATGCTATGGATGCACTTTTCAAATAAAGATCTCTATCGCGCTGTTGCCGCAGCGATCGCCTATCAACATCATAATGATTCTGAAGCGCTAATCAACCCTGAGCTTCAATTAAAAACGCTTACAATGTATGCAGCTGGCGGTGCAGATATCCTTGAGGCAGAATTCGGCGATATAAAAGGAAATCCGACAAATGCTGTTCTAAATTATATTCAAGACTGGGATGATCAAGAGGACAACGAAAGCCGACAAACTCTTCTCGCAGAGATTATGGCGGATTTCGAAGAAGGCGCCTAAACAGCACTAACTCGTTGTGTCGATATCAGCACATTCATAACAACTATTTAATATTAATCTAGCTCAGAGAACTCGCTCACTATGTCTTCAAGAATGTTATCGTCTTTTTTATCTTCCTTCTTCTCGTCTTCTTTCACACCAGATTTGTCTGGGTCAATATCACCGTCAGTATTTTTGGAACCGATGTCTGCTAACTGAGATCTTTTAGTGTCAGAAAAGGCTTTTTCGACAGCTTCGGTATATGACCCAAAGTAGTTCGAGTATAGCGTTGCACTTACGTGGCTATGTCGGTTCATTTCAATTGTTGATGGCTGGTGACCTAATTCGTCGGCAACTCGGTTGAGCTCGCGGAGAAGTCGGGTCTCGTTATCGACATCTGCTGCATCGAGAGCTGCCTGCCATGATCCAAATGCATTGGAGATCTCCTGTACTGAATATACGCTTCGATCCCTGACATCGGTTGCTTTCACCACCCGATCGTTCGTGTCTGCAACACGTTTTATTGCTTGTATGTAGTCCTCTTTAGTTGGGTTCGGCGTTCCAACAAGTTCCTGGCTTGTGTTAGAGAAATGTTCGCCGGAGTCAGTTTGCTGTCTATTGTTCGCACTTTCGCCATTGACTGGCGAGACGTGAAGGTCTTTTGTGCTACTGAATTCGTGGCGTGGGCCCGAGTCAGTATCCCAAACTTTGTGTCGGGACTGCTCGAGTGTGTACGTCTCACCGACTTCCCAATCGGTTTTGATATCATGCGTCGACCATATATCGAGAGGGACCTCGGCACCATCCTCCGTTTGAATTCGTAGGCGAGCATCTCGACGCCGCCCGGGATCTGCATCGAGTTCGAGAACAGTGATTTTAAGCGTGTCCACTCGCCCCTCTGGGATTGATATTTCGTCACTGTTTAATGTCCCTGATGATTCTTGTGAATCACTTTCGGTCGTTGTTTCGTTAGAGCTTTCTGCCTCTCGGTCTGCAGTCTCACTAATGCCAGATGCGGACAATGCAGCATCGAGACTCCCAAATTCTTCCTCGTACTCGTCTGGATGGTTGTCACCTACCGAGTACAGCAGCTTTCGATCGATATCGGACCACCGCTCATCGAGTTCTTGCAATTCTTCAATTAGTTCTGTCTGACGCCGGTTGACTGAAGTTTCATTTTCATCAGCTTCCTCATGGGAATCGTCAGTCAGGCCCGTTCCTCGATGTGCCTGCTCCAGTTCATTTTCTTCTTCCGTGGACTGTATAGATGTGGCTTGGTTCTTGTCTTCTGACGAGTCATCATCTGCTACCGCACCAGGTCTTCTCGTCTCGGAGTTGGAGTCCGCAGTCTCACCGATGCCAGCCGCAGACAGTGCAGCATCGAGACTCCCAAATTCCTCCTCATACTCATCTGGATGGCTGTCTCCTATCGAGTACAACAGTTTTCGATTGATATTGGACCACCGTTCGTCGAGTTCTTGCAACTCTTCGATCAGTTCCGTCCGACGTTGGTTATCTGGATTTCCACTCTTCTGGGAACTCTCATTAGCACATTCAGCAAGTCCCACCTCGCGGAGCGCCTGTTCCAGTGGATCTTCCTTTTTCGTAGACTGCGAGGATTTATTTTGATCCTGTTCAGCTGCTGGGTCATCGTCCGTCGTTGCTGGGTCAGGGTCTTCCGAGCCGGAGTTAGACTCTACTGTTTCACCGATGTTAGCTGCGGATAGTGCATCGTCCCAACTGCCAAATTCGGCTACATAATCATCAGGATGATATTCACCAACGGTGAACATCAGTCGCCGGTCAACATCACGAGACCTGGTGTTGTTTAATCGGTTCAGTTCTGAAAGCAAGTTGGGACGAGAAGGGGTATCATCGGCTGTGGCGGTCACCGATTCTGCGTCCGTACGCTCCGAGGGAGGTGTATCCTCTGTTTCACTGGTTTCGGTTTCCAGCCGGATGTCGTAAACTCGACCAGGTCTGATGGATACTAGTCCTGATGTTGACTCGAAGTCGGGGTGATCTACTGAGAGTTTGGTCGTCCCTTCGTCAGGCGTGCTGGGCATCGTCAATACGCATCGTCCTTGCGAGTCGGTTTTGCCCGTTATCTGGAACGGGGTATTGTCAAGAGTCACCTGTGCCCCACCAATTGGAGATTCATCCGGGTCTTGGACGTAGATCTCGATCGACTGCGAGGTGCTCCCAGGGTCTCTCATAGTTCCGCTCTCTTCTTTTTTTGGTTCGTCAGCTGGCGTCTTGTCCTCGCCGAATTCTTTTTCAAGTTGATTACACTCATATGGATTTTTGACTGTCTCAGTTGTCTGGACAGTTTCTGTAAGGTCATTTTCAAGCTCCGTAGTGATGCAGTTGATCTTCTCGATAGCCTCGCCGTCTGTAGAGTGGAGATGATCAAGCGCGGTACAAAGATCAGTGTGGGCCCGAATGAGGGCTGTTTGACCGTCAGTTTCTTTTTTATCACGCAGATGTCTGCGTGCGGAATCGATATATTGGCCTGCATCCTCGTCGAGGGAGGCGACTGCGTGAGTTGGTGGCAATGGCGGCACTTCATCAGGAAAGAGCGAGGATGTACTGGTATTATCAGCGCTTGCCGACTCAGATTCGGTTCTATGTGCTGAATCGCTGGTGTCATCAGTTTCTTCCGTTTTATTCTCGGCTTTGATTGGTGAGTCGGCAACCTTAGAAGATGCTGATGCATTTTCATCTAAGGGCGTGGAGTCAGTCGACACTCCTGATAAGGGCCGCGAAGGGTTGTTGTCTACTTTGGTCACAGTTTCAGCTTTTGTTTTCTTTTTAGTTTCAGATTTGTCAGTTGCATTGGTTGCATCCCCTGCGGCCGTCTGGATAAACTCTGCTACTGCTTCGGTGTTGTCACCCTTTCGGGTGTACATATAATAGGTGACGTCACGACATACGACGATGAGTTTGCTCTTGATAATGCCTGTAATCGCGTGAGCGAACTCAACGCGAGTGAGAGGGACCTCGTAGAGTTCATCGCCATTGTTTTGACCAACAATGAAGAGGACGCGCTTGTCAGTGACGAGCCCAGCGGTCCGATATTTACTTGCTGGCGAAATAAGTTCGGTCCCGCTATCCCATTCTATCTTAACCCCTTTTGTGTGGTTTGTAACAATGTGCTGGAGGTGCTCGTCGTGGTTGAGATAATTAATGAGCGGGCCATTGTTGAAGTAGCCGACGCTCAGTATTCCGCCAGTACCTGTACTAGTCAAGAGGGTGGTGTCGATATGACCTTGAGCTTGATAGGCAATTGTGTCAGGGTCTGTATTATCGGACATTATCGTACCTCATATCAACCCTTGTTAGATATGTGATCTCTATGATCTCGTGATTTGTATCGTTCGTCTGGGAGAGTGATCTGCAGGTCAGAGTGTGTCGGCAGTGCCAGATTGGCAACTCTGATGCCTACATCAACGTGCCTGACTGCAATACGGACGGGATCGTCGAATTGGGCTCGTGAAATCGTTACTCGTCCATCCGACTGCGTCCTAAAGAACCCGGCGGTTTCGGTGCTTGTGACACTGATAGCTGCTCCCCCAACTGGTGATGCATCGCCATCAACGACGTTGAGAACACACCGATCGCGATCATCATGGTTAGCCGCGACGATTGTGACTCCATCGGGGGTGGCGCGTGGTGTCAGTATCAGCTCGGGTGATGTTTCCGTTTTCCCGACAGTAAAACGCTGGTTCTCGGACGCAAAGTCCGGATGCGTAGCCGTAATCGCAAGCACTGTTCCGTGTGGGGCTGTCACGCACCACGGCTGCTCATCGGTGTCAGCAACGGTCACGTCCGCATCACTTTCTGTTGATACCGAGAGGGCAGCGTCCACAAGTACACGGTCGTCAGGTGCGGTGACGGTTACTTCAGTTGTTTTTGTCGGTTTGTCGCTGACGGGACCCTGCTTAGACTGGGCGCTCTCGTACCAGGTGTACTCACTCCACTCGCCCAATACTGTTTGGATCTCATTGGAATTGACCTCCCAAACAGTATCGAGCAGGCCTTGCAGATGCTCGGCTTCAGCGCGATCATCAGGTAGGTCATAAACGCCGTTTTTTTGGAGCTCATTGATTGAATCAGCTCCTGCAGCGAGTAACTCTGAGAGGACGCCGTTATCCAGATCTGATGCGGTTGCAAAGCCAGGAAGATTGTTGAACCGCGCGCCAAGCGCACAGAACTCGCCAGCGTGTTCGATCAGTCGACGACCGTCCTGGCTGGGAATGGCAGCGTTCGCATCAGGGACGCCAAGAACATTATAGAAGTGAGCGTGCTTGTCACCCATAGGGTTCCGAAGGACGCGGCCGATACGTTGGACGAGTTGGGCGTTCACACCACCAGTCGCCATATTAACTGCGACATTTGCCTGCGGGATATCGACTCCTTCACCGAGCAGGTCACCGGTGCCAACTACGACACCACCGGATTCGGCATCGTTGAATTCGTCGAGCCGGTCACGGAGCGTCGCCCGCGGCTGGTCGCTTGTTGCAGCCTGTACGGTTGTGATCGATAGCTCGTCACGGAGACGATCGGTGAGCGCTTCTACCTGTGCGTTGCTGTCAACGAGGACGACAACGTGGTCGTTGGTGTGGTCGGCGACGACCTCTACCATCACATCAAACTGTGGTGATAAATTCCACCGCTTCATTCGTCGTGAGAATAGTGCTGTAGAAAACGCTCGGAAATCCTCGTCTGATCGCTTCAATTCCTTACCCGCAGTTGTGTGAGAGAACGTACGAACGTCATCGAATGTCTGCAAGCGGCGTTCGGTATCGATTTCGTTGGCAGCAACTTGTTTTTTGAATGCATCGAAGTGTTCGTCAACCGACTGTGAGAGTGTAACGAAATCCTCATCATGCTCAAACTGTGCGTACCGCACCTCCCAGTCGAAGGCTGGAATGATACCGTCTTCCTGAGCGGACTCAATGTCGTACCGCTTGATTCGACGACCTACTTTGTTCTCCAACCGGTCTTGGAGCACATCACTATCCGAGCCTCTGTCATCGACCGATCCCGACAGCGCAATAATATTCTCGTCAAAGTGGTCAAGGAGATCTCCCCACCCACGGCCGGTCGCGTAATGATGAGCCTCATCCAGCACAACAAGATCGTACGGGTAGTGAGATTGGTTGATCAGGCTCTGTGGGGTCCGAAAATGAATTTCTCCCCACGAGAGGTCGATGGTGTCTGATCCTTGGGTCCGCTCTTCGGGAATGTTGAGGTGACTATCGAACTCACGGCGCCACTGCTCAAGAATGAGATCACTGTGTGCAACGATGAGGATGCGGTCATGGGATCGTGACCCAGTCCGTCCAGACAGGTCATCATATGGATGGAGACTGCCATAACGAAGTGCGATTGCTGCTAACCCTAGGACGGTCTTACCAGTCGCAGTCGCCATATCTGCGTAGCCCCGATAATCGGCGTCGCGCCACGCTTGCAGTGCGTCGAGCTGGTGATCCCACAACGGCATCATCATCTGAGGTTCATCAAGGCGTGCGAGCAACCCTTGGCCGAGGCTATCTTCGAACTCATCAACAAGCGTCTCTGCATGCCGTGCAACCTCATTATGAGAAAACAAGTCCATCACAATGTCAGCAATGGTACCAGTATCACGGTGGTGTTGTGAAGAGAGATCAACCCCTGTCTCTTTTGTAAGGAGTTTTTCGATGACTGCCTCTATGGCATGCTGGACGTTTTCCAAGCCCGTGTCGGATTGCTCAATCTGGTAGCTCAACTGATTGAGCTGGTAGACAATCGTCCCAAGGTCCGCCGCATCGACCGTCTTGTCAAGTACGCTCTCAATGTCGCCGTTGCTTCCAGCCGCCGCAATCATCCCCTGTCGGTAGAATGGACCGGCCTCCCGCGGAAAGTTGTACTGGCTGAGCTCAGTGTCGCCAATCCGGATATCTGCACTCAAATCGATCGCGATCTCATCAATGA
This sequence comes from Natronorubrum thiooxidans, assembly GCF_900156475.1. Taxonomy (GTDB): domain Archaea; phylum Halobacteriota; class Halobacteria; order Halobacteriales; family Natrialbaceae; genus Natronorubrum; species Natronorubrum thiooxidans. The sequence continues at coordinate 91,323 of NZ_FTNR01000015.1, read as the reverse complement.
ATGACGGCCACTGACTCGTCGGGTATTTCGAGAGAAATATCTCCTGGAAACTCTCTCCGGGACTGACATGCTGTCCTGTCTGTTTATCTACCAGTCGATCAATACCTTTTCCCACAGTATCTCACCGGGTGATGATTTGTATGTGCGTTAGTTCATGACTTGTATCTTCTGGGGGTGTCTAGTTCTGGTAGGGATCAGCAGCGCACCTCGTGACCTCCTCCGCGCCGTAAACGGAGAGGGAGCGGAGTTCCCTCAAGCAGTCGGGCTACGCCCGACGACAGCGCGGCTTCCCACGGCACCGCACCGCTGGGTTGGGATATTTGCTGGTTTGTAACCCGGTCTACATGACAGGGCTACTGGCAGGGCCACACCGCCGTTACTCCTATCCCTGGCAGGGGACTCGGAGTTATTTTGTAACCGAGACACCACAGCGGTTCGAGATGGGTGTCTCGAACGTTCTGGGTCTCGGAGTCCCGATATTGTCCGATTGAGCGTGTCATACAATGGTTCTCAACAGGCATTATTCACGGCATCAATCTTGAACAAAACCAGTGACTGGCGAAACTACAGGCTCATACGCGAATTGAGAGCTGAACACAGTTCTACCACGTTCTCACGGACGCCATCATCATTGAATGTGTCGAACGCGGTGTTGGCAGGCTCGCGGTGAGTTGGCCTGAAGATGTGCGTGAGTCTGATTGGGGCAAGACCGGGAACAAGAAGTTACATTCGTGGGCATTCGACCGCATCTACCAGTACCTCGAATACAAAGGCGAGATACGTGGCGTCGAGGTACTGAAGGAGAACGAGTGGGACACTTCGAAGACCTGCTCGCACTGTGGCGACGACACGAAGTCAAACCGGGTCGAACGTGGCCTGTACGTTTGTTCGTCGTGTGAGTTGGTAGCAAACGCTGATTGTAACGGGGCGGAGAATATGCGCCAAAAGATAACTCCGAGTCCTCACGGTGAGGATAGGAGTAACGGCTGTGTGGTGGTTCGAGAGACGTAGTCTCTCGTCATCACGAAAATCAAAGATTTTCGAACGACACAGCCATCGGTACACCTGTTCGACCGCGAGAGCGGGACGTTTCACACGAGAGAACAGGTCGTGTCGTAGACCAGCAAATATCCCACCTGCGGTACGGGAAGCCGCGCCGTCGTCGGGCAACGCCCGACTGCCTGAGGGATCTTCGATCCCTCTCCGTTTACCGCGCGGAGGATGTCACAGGTAATCAGTCAGGAGCGCCGTGCAAGACTTAGAGGCCGAGGGCACCGAAAGAAGGGAGCAAAATGAATCTTTCCAAAACCCGGAAATGAAGAGATTGGCACCCACATTCCTGTGTGAAGTAACCTTTTTATTGCGGCTACAGAGGACTTATTCGACGCCGTTTTGTAACTGGTCACCCGTCCAAGTATGAGAGGTTCTCGGGGTAGGGATACTCGGAATTCAGATACTGAAGGATTTTCCGTGGATACGGTTTCCAACACGGTTCCGTCTCTAATATGTCTGGCCACAGCGATTCGAATATAGCCTTGATATCAAATGGATTGGATACGCGAACGAAGGTGTCTCCACTGGAAACCTGTGATACTGTTGGTCGCTTTGCCCCGTACTGTTCGAACCATTCCTGTAGCGTCTCACCACGTTGTAAATCATCAACAGGTATCTGCCAGCCATTGGTCGTGAAGTAACCACTTGATTCGAGAAAACCCTGAAGGAATGATGATCGATATTCGTCATCAATTACAGAGAATCCACCTTGCTCGTCGTTAGGACCTGGATAGCCCGCATCCAATAGAAACTCGATGAAGGTGGGATTCGAGAGTTGTAACTGCACGATTTGCTTGTCGGATTTGTTTTGCTGTTGCCTGCTAATTGAATAACCTGATTCAACAGCGTCAGCAAACTCAGTAACAAAATATTCTTTATATTCACTACGGCCAATTTGGAGAGCATAATTCCCCCCGGTTGGCTGAGATTGTAAGGATGAGTTAGCAACGAGTGTTCCCAACCAATATGCTTTCTCTGGGGAGTCGATTGATTGGAAGTACGTCTCGTTGATATCTCGGATCGTTCGGCGCTGATCTGTTTCCAGACCCGCTGCCTCCTTTGCCTCGTTCCACGTGCCAAACGTGTTCACGATAATATCAGCAGTCACATCTAGGTTCAGGTTTTTGAACTCCCTAATTGTAGGAGATTTTCCAAGTTCTTCGGCAGAGTATTGCAGGATCTGAATCATATCTTCCTGCTTCTTTTTGCTGATTGTAACATCGGAATCTTGCTCAAGATCGGGGAGACTCTCGGCAAGGATAGAATCGATCTCCGAAATATGGTCTTTACTCATCCCTTGCTAATTGCATTGACTCAACCATTCTATAGATTATGGTAGTCAAACTGTCCTGGAGGAGAGAGGATGGCTGTCAATTTCTGTGGACTAATCGTGATAGTACCTGACCTGCTTAGTGTAGCTTCAACAGTGAACGTCTAACGTATTTTCTCTGAGCGCGTCTTTTACTGAATGAGAGAGGCTGTCATAGAACAGTTCTCATACCAGAGAGCAGGGTGAACGCTGAGGTGGTATGAGCCCAGCGACCCTGCAAGATAATCCTACGGTAGAGACGTTCTTCAATGTCGTGGAGACGGAGACGCTAGCGCTGTTTGAGCATCTCTCCTTCGAGTTTCTCGGAGAGTTCGACGTGTTCGCCCCGGCGCAGACGGGGCGAACACGAGATCACGAACCACCCGAGATGATGCGTGGCTTTCTGCACTGCTACTACAAGGACATCTACGGCATTCGTCCGGTTGCGCGAGAACTGAACAACACAGTCATCTGGCTCAGCTGTGGCTTCGATCGACCGCCGTCGAGAGACGCGGTCGATCGCTTTCTCACCGATCTCGAACACGTTGTTGACGAGATTTTCGACCACCTCGTCGAGCAGGCCGCCTTGCGGGGCCTGCTCGACTTGACCTACTCGATTGATTCGACAGACGTGAGAACGATGCCAGCCGATCAAGACGCATCGAAATGCTACGATCCAACGGCTGAAGAGTACTACTACGGCTACGGCTGCACGATCGTTTCAACCGGTTCGAAAATCCCGATTGCAGCTGAATTCACCGAGAGCAAACAAGCCCCAGAAGAGACGGCGATGCGCGTCAAACGTGACACGCTCGCCGTCAAAACACCGGTCTGGATGCTTGGAGACAGCGCCTACGACACACTTGATTGGCACGACTATCTGCTGGCTGCAGGAGTCGTGCCAATCGCCCCGTACAACGCACGAAACACCGACGATCCACTGGACATAGAGTACAGGGTCGAAGACCGTATCAAAGAACACAGCAAGGACGTGGAGCTGAAGCAATCGACGTTAGATAAGACGTACAACCGCCGGACAGGCGTCGAACGTACTAACGACGCAGTCAAGGACTGCGGCCTCGGGCACGTCCGCGCGAGGCCGCGTCCATGCACGGGCACAAGTATTCCTTGCACTGTGCCTTCGGCTCGTCGTTGCGATCACCAACTACGAACGCGGAGATAATCCGGGGAGCACGATCATCACGGTGTGACAAGAGTTCTATCTGTACTTCCGAGGTTTAGCTTCGACAGTTGGTTTTCGGTCACAGAACGCCTCAGATGAGGTATGACGAACAACGTGACACGCAGTCAGGCCGAAGGACTACAGTTTCTCAGTGGCTACCGTTCAGCATTCACGACTCGGGTAGATGGATCGACATGGCCGAAAAATGAACGGACATGGCTGAACGCAGGCCGGTACTTCCGGGGCCTGCTGCGCCCCGGAAATCCCAACACCATCACCGACATCGCCAAGAAAATGCACACCGATCAGGAACGGCTCGAACGGTTTGTCCGTGAGAGTCCATGGGAACACGAACGCGTCGAGGCTGAGCTTCGGGAACGCGTTCCCGAAGCGATCCAAGGGCACGAAGCTGCACTGATCGTCGATGGTATGGGCATCCCGAAGACGGGACAGGACAGTGTTGGCGTCGCTCGTCAATGGTGTGGTGTGACTGGAAAACTTGACAACTGCCAGGTGACGGTCAACTGCACGCTCGCCAGACCTGGCGAGCGGCAGAATGCTGACCAACTTACCTGGCCACTGGGGATGCGATTGTTCCTGTCCCAAAAGTGGACTGGCGACGACGATGCAGACTACGAGAGCCAGCAAGAACGAGAACGCTACGCTCAGCGGCGGAAAAACACAGCTGTCCCCGCCGACATTAAACACCAGTCGAAGCCTGAGCTAGCCCTGGAACTCGTCGAACAGGCAGTCTCAACCGAGATCGATCACGGCTGTGTCGTTGCTGACAGATTCTTCGGCGATTTCTGAGCCATATGTCTTGGAAGTGTCGCCGACGGAGTTCCGGACCGTTCCTGAGGACACCGACCTTATCCATCCAGACGCGCATTCCAATCGGAAGCACGCTGCTCATCCTGAAGACGTGACGTCGGAGACGCCAGCGGAAGTCGCCGAGGCACTCGGCGACGACGCTTGGACCGAGATTACGTGGAATGAAGGGACCAAAGAACCCCTCTCCAGTGAATTCTATCGAACACGAGTTCGAGAGGTAAAACGTCGGGATACAGGGTGGGTGAGCGATGAAACAGGCTGGTTGCTCCTGAAGAACGAGAAGAACGATGACGAGGACGAAGAAAACAGTGTACTCAGAGCATGGATATGCTGGGGCGTCGACGAGGCGTCTCTGGAGGAATTAGTGTCCTGGGCACAACTCCGCTGGTGCGTAGAGCAGTTCCACAGAGATATCAAGCAAAACCTCGGTGCTGACGAGTTCCAGGGGCGAACCTGGAAGGGCGTTCATCACCACCTCGCGGTGGTGATGTTAGCCCATGCGTTCGTGGTACGGCGGCGGCTTGAGACCAGTGCAAATCACTCGGGTTTCTCATCATTCGAGGAAGTAATCGGCCAGATCGTCCGAGAATCAGCGATTCAAGGGCTGATGGAAGACAAGGGGTGTGATCGAGACCGAGCAGAGGAGTTAGCGGAGTATATGCTTCAGAGCTACTCCCCGTGGTAGCTACCTCCTCGACGAGAGCGCCTGCCGCTGTAGCGGCAGCGCTCTCTTGGTTCTTCTCTACCACCAGAATTCCAGGCAAGTACACGCGTGTGCGCGACCACATCTCTGAGTTGTTCTTAGAGTGCCACTCCCAGTCACTACTGATCCCGCCGTTCTTTTTCTCAATCAGCTCAACCTGTAGAACCTGGTCGCTAACCGTTAACTGTGGCGTTAAACCTCGGAAGTACAGCTATGACACCCTCTACGAGCTGTAGCTATCTCTAGTCGACTGTCTAGCATCCTGCCGACAAATCTCTGTCAGTGAACTGAACACAGATAATATCTCGGCATAGATCTGATTTTGATACTACGTTCAGACTATTCACTGCTGTCCGCGTATTCAGCGTCGTACGCAAGGCTATCGTATTATCATTCTTTGACCCTGACATGAGGCCTATAATCCTCCGGCGTATCTATCACTAGATCATCACTCAAAAAAGAGGTCGAAGGCAGGGTGTTTGTACAACACTTCATCGCAACCACGACACCGGGTGAATAACTGACGCTTAGCGTCCCAGTAATCGGTCCGCTCAATAATTGCGGTACCTTGCCAGCCAAAATGCCCACTAGTCGCAGTGAAATGGTCAAATTCACAACTCCCACAGACTGGACAGGGATCATCGAGCCCATTCCAGTCATCACGATCAACGCCTACAATCTCTTCCGTGGTTCTATCTTCTCTTATCACTCGAATCGGATGTTTCATTCAAAATCGCCTCCACCCAGTAAGGGAGATAAAAAATCACATTGCGTTGGTGATTGGCTGAAATGCTCGAGGGTTCTCAGACGCAGAGTCACTTCGCAAATTGGGGAGAACGGCGTCTCGAGCGGTCAGTCCAATAGAGGATTATCTGTCTCTGCGAGAGAAATAGATTTGACGGGTACTATTAAGCGGATTACTGCCGAAATGAGCATATAGAACTGCAATGGCTGGCATCACAGATCCACGACCACCACTCCCGGAGTGGATTCGCGAGTGCTACGACTTACTGTGCTCCCATGCTGATCCACCAGATAATGGAAAAGCCGCTGTTCAAGTGATCGAGTACGACGATGCCACCAACGTGCTGCTCTCTGATTCAGAGTTAGCACTCGAGCAACGGGATGTCGAGTACGCACTGACGCGGCTCCTCGAGCGAGGCTACTTCTACGAAGTTGAAGACGAACTTCGGGTCACCTCCCCGGAAGAGCAGTGTTAACGGTTCTCCGAAGAGCAGACCTGTATCTCGATAGATCAGCGCACTATGCCGATCTCGAGCCACTGCACTCTACTCGAGTGGGTCTTCCACCTCGCCGCTCCATTATCGAAATTGGCCAGAAGAGACGGCTTCGCTCTGCTGGAGATCTACCTCATACTTGTCGAACACGGACTCGAATCCCTCGTCGACGACCTGCTGGACAAGCTCCGCGAACGAACGCCGATTTCCTGGATCCTCAACAAGCGACCGAAACGTGCTCTCGAAGTGATGCCCATGCGAGGGCCGATCCCGACTCGAGGTCTCGTGGGCTGCCTCATGCAACATCACGAGATACAGGTCATGCATCCAGACGGCACGCTGACGACTCGTCACAGCCGAGTCGGTGATCACGATGTACGTCCTGCCATCGGTCCAAGCATCGGCACTCGCCTCGCCGTAGTACACATCTCGCTCAATCCCAAGCTCTCGTGCGAGTACTCGAGCAAAGCGAAGATACCGCTGCTGGTCAGCGTTCAACTGTGATTCATCCTCGATGCGATGATAGCCTGTCCACACTCCCTCTGACTCTGCTTGCTCGCCAACGTCGAACGTTTCCGGCACTGCTATCGATATGTTCTCATCGGTGGCGAGATCGCGGAGCCGCTGCGTCGCTGAATCACTTGTATCGAGGACGACGTAGCCACGCTCGACGAGCTTGTCCGCACCTTTCTGGGCACCGTCGACCCACCCGATTTTCGGTGCTGCCTGAATCTCCTCGAGACTGATGCGGGACTCGGTTGCCAGCCGGAACAGTTTGCGATCGGCCCACTGCTCATCCGATTCTGATTCGGATGCCATCGCTTCAACCATCACTTCCCGACTCTCAGCAGTCAGCCGGTCGTCCGAGACGTCCGTATATAGATCGTCACGTGCTTGCTCGAGTGCGTCGTCGATCCGTTGCCATCGATCACAGCCGGACTGGATGTCGTTACGCGCAAAGTTCAGCGTCAAGTTCCCTTTCGAGACGACGATCCCGCCGAGTCCGTACTCGCGCTTTGTCGTCACGTACAGTCCGTTGCTGTATATGTCGAGCCCGTCGTGGGGTGTGTACTCGAGTGCGAGGATCGCATCCTCAGTTTCGCGTGTGAGCGACGGGTGTGGCGAGTCGGCCACTGCCTCGAGTGGATCTCCCTTATCGACTGGCTCGCCGTTGATCACGACCGAGACGCCCGTCCGGGACTGCACGTACGCGAAGCGCTTGCGAAGATCACGAACGTAGCGCCGCCAGCGGTAACTGTCCGGATCCGGTACTTCGTCCTCGTAGTGATCGATCTCGACGAGCACTCCCTCGAGATGATGCTCAGCATCCACGAGCTGGCCATCGCGCCCGCTGATGTCCGCCCACGGTCCTGAATCGCGTCGATCTCGGTAGTCAAAGCACAGTGCGGTGTCGTGACTCCAGGTACGAACGGCACCTTTCGCGATAATCGCACCCTTGCCGATGCCCCACTCGCCGATCGTCTCGTCGTCTGACCGTTGCTTGCTTCCCGCACCCAGCACTGAGAGGTTTCGCCGCCCTTCGGTCGACTCGAGGTCAACACCAGCGCCGTCATCGAGGATGAGCGATCGTTCAGGTGAGATGCTGACCAGCACACGGGATGAACCCGGACTGTCGATGCCATTTTGGACAGCTTCGCGAATTGCGTCTGTGAGATCCGCCATCTGATCCTCAATTAGGTACGTTGCAACCCGCTCGTCAGCGGTCATCGTCACGGTCTCGTCAGTCGATGGTTGATTGGCTGGCCTCGCTTCAGTCGTTTCGTTCGTGGCGAACTCTGCTAACGTCGGATGTTCTGTCATGGTGTCCACCCCTGTGGCACCACAAAAACCGAACAGAGCAACTCAGGCGCTTTCTTCTAGTCACGGTTGCTGCTGGAATTGGTGACCCGATTCAGACAATGCAATCTTGCTTTGTCCTGTCAGTCTTTCGTAAAAAGGCTTATTGCGGTCTGCGTGCAATTCGCTACTAAGATGTCCACAAAAGAAGCAGATTGGAATACGCCTCTTGATACTGGAGGTGAGGCGTTTGAACTCCTTAGGAACGCCCGAAAAGCGTGGATCTATACCTATATCCGTCACAACGCGGAAACTACGACCGACGACGTTGTCGATTCCCTTGAGATCCCACAACGGACTGCCTACGACTATATCAACGACCTCGAGTCTGCAGGATTCATTGAACAGTCGAACGAGGGACGGCCCGCACGATATACTGCCCGTGAAGTCGATCTTCAACTCGTTCAGGATGATGTCCAACGGCAGATCACGCCGGCATTGATTGAGGCGATTGCACGCCGAAAAAAGGATGAGAATATCGATACGTACATCGAACGCCACGGTTTAGACGGGCTTGCGGTCGCTCTCGAGTATGCTCGGGAATATGTTGATGGATCTGTAACCCATCGAATTATGGCCCGAGAGCAGGAGATCGCCGCGTTAGAAGCGGGTATCATTCTGGACGCACTTCGCCCCGTCGTTGAGGAGTGATTTGAATGGATGCCGACAGAGAACTCGTTTTTCTTGACTCATCAGTACTCATCAGTTGTGGACGGCGAGGAAGCGGACGGTTCCAAGCACTAGCTCGCGAAGCCAAGCAGCGAGACGTTGTATTTCGAATTTCTCCGCAAGTATATGCTGAAGTCTCTGGTGAGACAGCGATCGATGGATACGAATCAAGTGATCTTGCTGTCGACGTAGCATTGCGCAACGGTTGGATGAAAGTCACTGAAAGCCCATCCTATTCGACACCTGAAGTCTCGAAGGTCATGGACCAATCGCGGAGATTCATTGCGACTGCTAGCGACCGGCCAGAGGATATCGTGGAAAAGGCTGATACGGAGATTATCGGTCTGGCGCTCCAGATGCTTAGTGATGGAACGGCTGACCAGGTCATTATTGTAACAAACGATATTCCACTCGGCGAAGCGGCAGAGTCGCTGATTCCCAAGTATGGATTCACTGCTGACCAGGTGACCTGGCTTACCGGCGGTGAGCTTGCACCTGAGCTCAAAGAAGACTTTGTGTCTGAATTTGATTGACTCTTCTACTATATAGTGACAGTCACTTCTGAGTCCATAACCAGCACACGGAATTCACCAACCGAGAACCGAATCTCGAGTTCAGTGTGTGGGCTTGTCGAGTCTACGAGTTGCTCGAGGGCTTCGACGTCGATTACTCGCTGCAGTTGGTATTCGTCACGAGCGAGTCCCTGTTCTTCGAGCGCATGAACGATCTCGAGCAGAAGCGACTCGTCACTCACTGCCCATCACCTCGTCGACAACGTCGATGATCTCCTGAGCGGTCGAACTAATGCGCTCGAGTCGATCGAGGATTGTCTCTGGCTCATCTCCTTCCCATGCAGCGAGGTAGAACGCTGACCCACTCGTGTCCAGCCCGAAATACCGACCGACGATGTAGGCAACGGCTTCGGCCTCGAGTTCACGTTTCGACCGTTCGTCCTCGGTATCGATACCACCGTGCAGCAGTGCGTGCGCGTACTCGTGAACGAGTGTGACGGCGAGATCTGCCTCGTTTTCACGATCACGAACTTCCACAAGGGGCTGCTTCTCCAGGCGATACTGACAGACGCCCTTGGCGCTGCCGTGAGACCATTTTCGAGGAGACACGACCTCGACAGCTACCTCGAGTGCGGACGACGCCTCGAGGAGTGCTGGGACCAATTCGCCGGCATTGCCGTTCGCCTCAGTCTCGAGTTCTGGAAGTGGTTCGCCTTCTGTCTGCGATATATCGAAGACTGGTGCTGGTCGAAAGCCGACGAGTCCCTTGTTCCACTCGGCAGGCTCAGTGTCGTCATACTCACAGTCGCTGCGTTCGTGGTACGATGGCGAGTTCCCGCATTCAGGGCACTGTTTCGCAATGATGGGTGCCCAGATCCAGATTGCTGTTTCACCCTCATTCACGTGTCGATCGAACTCGTTCTGCCACGTTCGGTAGCCGGCAACGCGCGTTGCGTGCGGACACTGAAGTTTGATCAACAGCGTGTTTCGGTGCGAATAGTCATGGAAGCGACTCTGAACGTCCAACCACTGTTTGAATTGCTCGCTCGAGACGGCTGAATCGACCTCCTCAACAAGGTCCTGAATCCATGTTTCGATCGTACTGTGCATCTCGTCGTGCCGGGTGTCCGAATCGTCGAACGTCTCCCGGGTGCTGCTGCTCGTAGCCATACTCAATTTATGTCTTCCCGAACTCAACTTGAGAAGACCTCCACCCCTCGGAGGGTCTCAAAAAACACGTCGGCAACGAGCAGCTGCAAAATCGCTAGTTAGTGGACGTTGGCGTCATCATTTTGATTGGCGCATCGTCTGGTGTCCCGCTCTTGTTCAAGAGATCCTCTGGATATGCGTCGTACGCTGTCCCGATCAGCAGTGGTTCGACTTCTGCGAGCGTTGCAGGTGTTCCATACGGACTGCTGTCTTCCGCACTACTCCAAGCATAAACCCAGAGGTACGCTTGTTCGGACAACTTTCGTGAGTCTGGTTCGAATAGCGCTTCGACCCAGTGTTGTTTACGTTTGTCCTCACCGGCAAGTGCCAGCGAGAGTTCGCCGATATGCCAGTAGTTTCCGCCACCCCACCGTGCAAAGCTTCGGGTCGCATTCCGTTCGTAGGCTATCTCAGTAAAGTTCGAGCTCAGTTCTCGCTTCTTTCCATAGGCCTCTGCCTTGCCGATATACCGAGGTACGATATCTGTGGGTGTTGCAGTTGCTGCAGATCCCTCGAGTTGGTACATGACATACAGCAAGCCATCGTAGCCATCCTCACGAATACCATCACTGCCAACACACTTTTGACCTTCACGACGAATCCGGGCATCAATCTTAGCAGAGCGCTCGAGTGTCTCATCATCACTCGTCCGAACCTGCAAGTCGTCGGTCACATCAAAGAGCGGGATCGGATCCGACTGTCTCTCATTCTGAATATCGTCGAGTATGTACTCTGCTGCCCACTCTCTCCAGCACTCGGCCTTTGTCACGGAATTATTTCCCACATTTATTTCGTGACTTGGCGGTCGTGTGGCCTGTGATGCGACTTCGTCTTCGACCCATTCTAGACCAGCCTTGCCGATTTCGTGTAGGACCCGATTCGGAACGAACTCCCGATTGGCGAAGATCCGCTCGTACTCGGGCTGTGCGTGAACCAATCCAACGAGCTTCGCCTCGAGTTCCTGGCGATACGTCTCGAAATCGTAAGGACAGAATCCGAACTCGTCGACGTCGGCGATCCAGACGTACAACGGGCAGTCCGCACGTTCAGCAACTGCTGCGATCTGATCGTACTTCGAGAAGCTTCCCCACTTGTCGTCGTCTTCCCACTCCGTAACTGGAAGCGAATCGCGGATCTTCCGGGAGTGTTGTCCGATCCGTGAGCTGATGTCGTTCGATTCGCCTACATACACTGGGATCACACTCTGCGCGTCTACGACCGGTCCGTCCAAGAGGTAGATCAGATAGAGATAGTCACCGTCGTTCATCCCCCATTTGTAGCTCCCCAGTGCATCACTTGTTTCGAGTCCGTTGTCAGTAGATTCGAAAAACGGGACTGGGTCCGGTGTCTCGTCAGAGCGGAGGTCCGGCAAAAGCGTCTCCTCGAGCCATGATTCCCACACTACCGCTTTGGTCGTTGAGTTATCTAAATACTGCTCTTTCCCGTTCATGTATGATGGTTGTACTATCTGAGTCGCTCTCCAGTGATTAATCCCTCTGTTGGAATCTGCACCACAGCGTCGTGGTGCTTGAGCAATGGGGGTAGCCCTTGTAGTATGCCTTCCCCTGTGAAACACGAGCGTGACATCGGACTTGAGTATTAGAGAATGAGATGTCTCTGACGACTCTTTCCCTAACCCTTTGTGAGTCAGATTATTATCAAGAGTATGGAAGAGTTTATCGAGCACGAGAAATTGGCCTCTCTTCTAAATAGTATCGGAGATCGAGTTGAAGACGACCATTCTGAGCGAGAGATAGAGTTGATGTTCCTAAACCAGGGATTCTTTCGCCTTCTCGGCTACGAGGATGTGGGAACGACCCTCCGGAGCGAATACACCCTCCCGAGTGGAAAGAAGGCAGATTTCATCACATCCGGCAAGAAAGACGAGATACGGGACTCACAGACAGTCGTGTACGAGTTCAAATCACCAGGGAGGAAACTCACTCGCCACGAAGAGCAACTATTCGGGTATATGACGGAGATTTCCGCGAAATACGGAGTTCTCACGAACGGCCACCGATTACGACTGTATCGAAACACACCGACTGGGCCCGAACATCTCCCTCAAGCCGACCTGACACTAGGAGCGGTAACTGAAGGGGATGCGAGTATATTGATTATGCCGTTGGGGTACTTGAGTATCGAAGAGCGAAATATTCGTACAGTTGCTGAACATGCCGCCGAAGAGGTTGTGAAGACGATCCCGCCGAACCTCCGATTGGACTATTCTGAGCCGCAGTTGGATGTCTTCGCCGAACACTTTGCAGACTATCTTCGGGACAAATACCGGGAGTCACGGTAATATGTCTTCAGAAGAATCAACGAACAATGATTTTCCGCATCCTCCGTATCTGATTCGTCTCCTTCCCAGTGAGGCCATTTCACATCAGATCGTTCCTGTAGGATCACGCCCTGTGTATTACTACGAGTGGGTTCCAGTGGCAGCCGACGACGAAGAGCAACCGAGTGATGTTCTGTCTACTATCGACGTGCTTCTGGAGGCCGATCCTCCCAAACTATTCATCGAAGGGACTCAACAGCCGATAGTCGGTGATGTAGATCGAACCGAAACCGACCAGTTACGAGTGAACTACGTTCGACTGGGCGAGTCAAAACCGCCTGGAACGTATGAATTCATGTTCCGATTCGTATTGGACGAACCACTCCGACTGCGTCGAGGAGATGGTACCGAAGACGTATGGGCTGGCCAATACGAGTATTCGGGATCGTTTTCGGTTCGGCAGGTCGAGGACCGGGACCCGCTTCCAACGACAGAAAAGAAAATTACGACAACGAAACAGTTCGTTGACCCGGACTGGTATTGCTCGAAGTAGTCGCGAGTCTCACACAGATTTCTTTTCGATGTAATAATTCATTCGTCTGTTATGAGAACGTCCATCATATAGTAGCGGTCGTAAACCCTTTGCCAGATTGACATTGTTGTGTTTAGCATGGATGTTGAAATGAGCCGCCGACCGCTCATGTATGCTGTTCTCGCCGGGACCATCACCAGCGGTATTGGCGGATACGGATGGCGCGAATACAGTAGACGGAATCACCTTGATCTCAGTTTGATCGGTGAAAACCGTTCTGAGGAGCCAGTGGATCTTTCTCTCCGCCGTCAGCGAGTCAATAGAACTCACCAATGAGGAGATTGTTGACCGGCTCGGGGAGGATGGTTGGGGGGTCAAGAGTGTGAACGTGAAGATCGTGATCACCGAAGACCGAACACTCGAAACAAACGTGTTGTCCCCAGATTCCGGATGAGATTTCGGCGAATAAGAACTATAATTGACAAACAAATAGCGTTCAGTTTGTATATATGTCCACTATCCAATCCACTACTTCAATTAGTGAAAAAGTTATCCGACACCTGTTGAGTGCAAAGTTTAGTCAGGATGGCGCGTAACTTCTCTATATGCCATTCAGCGTCAGTTGGCACACGCTTCTCGAGCATCTTGATGAGTTGCCGGCGGACGCGACACTGATCACACCGTTGTCGCACTCTCGCATCCACATCACAGATGTCCAGGAACACCGCGTTATTGTCCAGTTTGACGAGTCCAACGAGAAGCGTCCGCTCCAACGTGAGCAGTTCGAGACACTCTACCATCAGATACAGACTGCACATGACGGGTTTGATCTCGACCGACTCCCGCCAGATGCTGATCCGTATCCAGCGGTGTTGAGTGTTCATCCTCGGTTCGAGATCGACGAGGACGCGGGTGTAATCGCTGAGACAGACGGACCGACGACGACCCAACTGGCCGACACGGCACACGAACCTGATGACGACGACCGCACCGAACCAGAGGGACTCAATGTCTACTCGGATGGCCTGCTGCTGATCGATGCACTCGAGCGCCACGACGTAACTGACCTGCCTGAGTTGGAGACGGCCACCCTCGTAAATCTCTATACGCTGCTGTCGGATGTCCAGCGTGACGCTAACGACTTTCGACAGGAGGTCGCCGATGTGCTTCTCTCCCGGCTCCATCACGACCGGCCTGTTGCCGGTCAGTATGGCTCGGTCCAGCGCACGAGTCGCCGCAACCGCTCGCTCAAAGATGATGAGGACGTCCTCTCGATGCTCGAGGCGGAAGGGATCGACCGCGAGCGGGTCATGAGCGTTGACCGGCAGAAAGTCGACGAAGCACTCGAGGTGACGACGCTCACCGAGTCCGATGTCTACGAGATCGATGAGAGCGAGTACGTTCGCAAGGCGGAGGTCGACGACGACGTCAAAGAGTCACGCCTCCAAGGATTGAAGGATCGACTTGCTGCCAGTGAGGAAACAGAAGCCGAGGAACTGCAACAGGAAATCGAAGCACTCGAAGACCGTATTGACGACCTCACAAGCTTCCGTGCAGGGACGGAGATACAATAACAACCGTTGAATCCCTCTCGGAGTCCTGCAATTTGTCAGCGAACGTGCCAGATTAGTCATCATCCTGTGTGCGGAGTTCACTGGCTTTCTCTTCGAGTTGACGGAGAATCGGGACACGTTGTTGGTGCTGGTTTTCGTAGGCGACGCAGGCCCGCAACGTATCCATATCGTAGATCGTCTCGATACTGGCGTCGATGAGTCGCGGATTCGGTGGCTCGAGGCGCTGTGCTGGTGAGAGATCGTTCGAGTCGTGGGAGTGCTCTGGAGTGTTACTCATTGAATGGTGCCTCTACTCCTGTTGAGGCACAACAAACTGTACCGATGCTATCGAGACCTGCCGTGAGTGTGAAGACGGTACTCTCTACAGTAAGTACAGGGGATTCACTTATTGGTGCAGGCAGCATATTGTTCATTATGCCTGAAGAAGTCCTATTCAAATCCGAGAGTGACCAGACCCGAGAAGAAATCGCATCGTATCTCCGCAGTGTCGCTGATAAGCTCGAACAAGGGGATGCTGTCACACTCAAATCTGATTCTGAGTCCGTAACAATGGAACCACCAGCGCGCCCGACGTTTGAGGTCAAAGCAGAACGCGAGGGGCCAACGGACGGGCCCGGTGAATTGAGCATTGAGTTCGAACTCGAATGGAACGAGAACGGCAATAAGGAGGACGGCGGGAGCGGCCAGTTAGAAATCGAGTGATCAATTAGCATTTGTAGTGACCGTCTGTTTCACATAGGGCTGGGTTCAACAACCCCCTCGTGGGTTTTTATCAATCGAAAAACCAATGAATTTAAAACTACCGGTAAATCACTGTTACTAATATGATATCATATTAGTATCTAATATCAATTGATAGATAATAGTGATAATGAAACTCCGACAACCAACAGACTTCTTGATTCTCGAGGCACTCGAGGAAACGGGCCGAAACGTTGCGACGAATCTTAAGGCACACACGGGAAAGAGCCGGAAGAACATCAACACTCGGCTGCCGATGCTTGCAGACTACGGTCTCGTACGCAAAATCGGACCCAAGGAACAGTCCGGGCTCTACGAAATTACATCAAAGGGGGAAGCGGCACTCGCTCACAGAGACGCGTACGATGAGGTGGTCGATTTCGAACAGCTGATCGAAGACGAGACGATATCTACTGGTTGAGGTGTGTTTTCACCTCGAGACTGGTAGTAGAGGATTATTTTCTTTTGAGTGTTCACTAATCGAATTAGATGTTCCAGATGTAAACTCCGTTCTATGTGAACACCTCTCTTTTTCATGGAAATTAGCGTCGATTCTCATACGTCCCTGTGTGAAAGATCACGAATGTGTTGAAATTGACATGCAAGACTTAGAGGATAAGTTCAGCACAAGGGGTTCCTTCTACTGACACCGTGTGGGCTGGCTTAGCCGCAAGGTCCTAACTGGGCGAATCAGTCACCAGTCGCAGTCGACGGCCGTGTGTACCTGAAACGACGGGGGTTCGTCTACGTAGCCGTACTCGAACAGAACGTACGGACAAATCTCGTCGGACTCAGCTCCGCCGTCTTCGAACAGCATTTCACTCGTCAGCTGATCATCGACGACGCCGTGAATCGCGACGGGGTCGTCGTTCCCGGCGAGATCCATCGTTACGGACTCGGTGCTGGACGGCTCCACCCCGTGCGACTCCCAGCCTTCGAGGCCGGCGGTCGTTTCGACGGCGAAGCGGAACAGCTGTTGATCGGGGGTGTGGTTGACGAGTCTGATCTTCATTGGGCCGATCGTGGCTGAATCGGATCTGAGGCTGGTGCAGCCGGCTACCAACGGGAGTACCGAACTCGCCCCGAGGGCGAACCGACGACGAGTGGAGGGCATATATTTATTTATCTAGATGGTTTTCCTTTGTTTTTCCGATAAACACGTTCGAGCTACGTCCCGTATTGACCGATTCAAACTCCCGGCTGAGCAGAATCGCATGCCACATCTGCGCTTTGTATTCATCAGTTCCAATATCTCAACTCCTCGAGAGAAATGATATGAAACTATGAGTGGCGTTGCTACTCCCCATCTGTTCTGCTAGCGTTCTGCGCCGTAGACGATCTTCGAAGGCGCTTCGTAACCACAGTCAGGACAGTCGAACCATCGCTTAACCTTCGCACCAGCAGCAGCTTTCTGGCCAACGATGACATCGTCGTTTGGACACTCTGGACACGAGAGTTCGGGGGCTGGTCGGTCCCGAAGTGCATCCCGAAAGCTGGTTGCGTCTTTGGTCTCGAAGCCTCGAGACCAGATGGGATAGCCGTCGACGAGGATCGCTGCCCGCCACTTGTAGGCGCAAGAGTCAGGTGCACGATGCAGAACGGCTCGAGCTCCAATCTCGATGTTTCGATATGCTAGCGTGGGTGTTCGACTCTCTCGTGTCCAGTTGGGTATTCGTGGCATGATTACTCAGAAATGGACGTCTGCCGGCACGATCCAGCACGTCTTGTTCTCACCCTTTTCCTCGAGGAGTCGATCGAGGTGTCCGCGATGGCGGATTCCAGTCGCATGTTGATCGTACAAGCAGATCGACGGGCCACGAGAAGCACCAACCCGCTTGAAGGCGTGACGGGCAAGGCCCGCATCACGGATTTCGTCATCGCTGTGCTCCTCGAGTGCTTGCTTCACTCGGTTCAGATTGCGCTGGAACTCTTTCTTGGTGGTCTCCCAGGCCCGCTCGAGGAGGTCTTCGCCTTCCTCTGTGATGGGCGCAGCCGTTGGCAGGTCACCCCACCGTGCTTTTCCAGCCACTGTCGTATCCTCTTGGTCGAAGGTGACGTAGTAGTCGAACACTGCACAAGAATCCGACTCCGCGCCAACCAGTCGGTCGAACACTGTCTTCCCGGTTGACAGTGCCTCTTCTGCTGTCGATGCCTCTACCAGTGCGTAGATGATCATATGCATTTTCTCACTTTAGTTCGCCGACGCTCTGGCCAGTGTTCGTCTGTTTCTGCTCAGTGCGCCGGCACCCATCACCGGCGCAAAAAATCACTGTTGGAGCGCGCATCTCTCAAGCGGGTAGAGCGATCTGGATCGGTACTGGCATCGACAGCGATCGTCAGACCGTCTGACTCGGCGGTAGCATCGAATCAACGTGAATGCCTTCGGAACTCATATCTCCGGCTCGAGTGGAGTTGCTGGTTAGAGAGCACGTCATAGAAAGCCTTGCAAGTGATTTGTTTCAACTTTTTTTGATTGAATCAGCCGGTAAGTAGACGTGCGTATTGACTGCTGCGATTCCTACCAATCAGCGTAGCCTTTGCAAAGTGGTGATCAACGCAGGGCGCAAGTCTTGCATGAGGCATGGGTTCGATGATAGTTGTGTAGTCAGTCGATATGGTCACTCCATTTATTATTCGGGATTCTCAATATGATCCGTATGAGTGTCGCTAAGGTAGAATGCAATCACTGTAAGCGTACTTTTGAGGTTGATACAGAGTATTTTCAGAAGTACGGATCAGACCCGTTCTGCGCTGATTGTTTAGTTCATAGTGAGTGTGAGGCATGTGGGCGTGGTATTCGCCTCCAGCCGTCCAAATATCGAGAGTTAGGAGGTGAACCATTAGTTTGCGCAGATTGTAGTCAGCAAACTAGATCATCACAGACACAACAATTAAGTGAGAATGATTCTTCTTCAAACAAACTTACAACAGGAGAAAAGATAGTTAGCTGGATTGCTGCTTTGGTAGCCGGAGGTCTTTTGTTTGTAGCACTTATAAATCCGGAAATTCAAATAAATCAAGTAGGGCCGGTAATAGCGACATGCGTCATTGTGATCATAATGGTTGACGTAGTATGAAAGTTGAAGTCGTTGTGATGAAGTTATCCTCTCCATCTCTCAAGCGGTTTCTAACAGGAAGTCGATAGATCGCAATCGATCCCGCTACATCCTTCACCTGTACTTACCGTTCACTACGGAGTCCAATGGCCCTGTGATCGATTCTGTGGCACGCTCGGTTAGAAGTTGATGTGGGTATCAGTAGGTTCACCACGTTCTGGTCGAGTGAGAAGACTCACTTCTTCCAAGAGCGCCGTTGCTGTCTCGATCGTCTCTGTCTGCGTCAGTCAACCGATCACCCTCGAGATTGTTGAGTTTGCTGAGTGCATGATACAGTCTGTATCTGGTGTGTTGCGTGGATCCATTGATTGGGACTCAGCCGATCGCGGCGCAGACAAACAGAACACGGTCGCATGGACTACCGCTTCGATTAACCAACATCCACGCGGCACCATCGCCGTCTGTTGGTTAAGACCTGACACGGAGTAAATCATTCTGGGCTCGGCCCATAGCGCGGCGTCCCGCAGACCTGGCACTTCCAGATTGCGTGACCGGTCCAAGTTTCGTCGGGAACCGATTCATGATCGCCGAATCGATGATCGGTTGTACGTCCGCACTGGAGACACTCGAGGCGTTCTTTGGTCGGAATGCCACTGTCCTGATTCTCAGTTTCACGCTCTTGAGGTGCCTGCTGGAGGGCAATTGCAGGGACTAACCACGCATCATCACCGGCGTTGTCGAGCAGCGTCGTGAGTCGCTGCTCGTCGCGAATACCAGTCCCACCTTCGTCGTAGAGATATGTTGTAGGTTCGTGGTCACTATCCGCGGCTGGGTGGGGTTGGTCACTCCATCTTGTTCGATCACGGGCGGCCGCGAGAAGTTGCTCACCGTCAGCAGATTTGATCTGTACTGCAGCAGGAAGCACAGGCCACTGGTTAGTCAATTGGGCTACGGGCCCGTCCTCGAGATCATAGATGATCATGCAGTCGTCGACGGTTGATCCCGTCACACTCGAGGCAAGGAGCGTCGCAGCGGCCCCGCCTTTCGCGACGGCGCCGTAGAACGTCGACGACTCGACCAGCATGTGGACGACGCCGAGGAGCGTCCACTCTGGTGCTGATGCGTCTATTTCAGAAGAAGAGTTCTCGAGATGGTTAGTGAGACAGAACAGGCATTTCGTCTGGTCAGCTGGGATCGGTGCGCCACAGGACCGACACTCGGTATCCGTTTCCGCTGGAGTGTCTGGATATCCAGTCGTCGCCGTCGCAACGCGCTGTCGATCAGGCTCACTGTCGTTACACTCTCTGAGTGTCTCATCTGGAACATCCGACGCTTCGCCGGTCGGACGAAGTTCCTCAAAATCAGAATATCGATCAGTCATTGATTGAATAGTGGATCGTGTTATCTTGCGTCTCGATGCAGGTTCCAGTTCGATAGAAAAGAGCTACTAATGGAGTTGCTTAGAAGCTACTGGTCACGAAGTCCTGCTTCTCGAGCGTCACGGTTGGTGGAACAATGGATACACGCTGGGAGATTCCCATCAACAGCGAAAACCCGGTAGTAGCTCTCAGTGACATGAGAGCCACAGCCATCACATTCTGGCATTGTCCGAATTCTTGTTATCCCTTCGGTAAATATCTTGCTTCAATACTTGTGTGAATTTGGATGATAGCATGTTATCTACGCGTAACTAACTCGTCTCTGCATCTGGCTGTGTTGCGTTTCTAGGAGGTGTCCACAGTCTTCGCACATGGTTTCGACTACATTGGTGGTAACTTGTCCGTTGCACTTCGGACACGAACTGGCACTTGAGTCGGGCTGGACGTCTTCGTCGAATACTGTCTGGTAAACTTCTCTGAAAGTCATGGTGTTCTCGAGGGGCAATGAGTAACTCTGACTGCCCCTCACCCATTGTGGGTCACAGAAACCTACCTTGCAGTGAACCGCCTCGGGGTCAAGCCCCAAGGCACTCGCCTTGCTCATCTGTAGACTCGGTACTTGACTCAGCGCGTATAGGATACTGTCGGCGAAAGCAGAGTGGAGTATACGCTTTGACGCTGACTGGATGTCTCGCGCTGACGAGCGGATTCTGGAACATCTAGCTGATGCTGGGCCTGATACACCCAAAGAAGGGGATACTAGCTTGACGATCATTGATTTGATACCGAAACGCAGCGGCGGTCGCGGGCTTTCACGAGACGCGTCTCAGTCGCCTTGCTGCGCGTTCAGCTCGCCAAGGAACCAGCCAGCTGTCGTTCCGATTTGAACGCCATCGATGTTGCGTATCTCGAGGTCAGACGTGGCGGTACGAAACGGATAGTGGTCGACGAGAACGCGACGGATAACCGTACGGACGGGTTCTGTCCCATATCTGTCCACGGCGGTTGCCATCGTCACGTCAAAATGAGCGTCTTGGTGATCCTCTCGAGGATTCTGGGCGCGCTCGAACACGAGCTCAACTACCTCGTCAATCGATGCGTGTTCGGGATTTCCGGTACGTTCACGAACGTCGTAGAGGGCGTCGCTATCAGTCATAAGTAGCACCTATTCACCATCGGCATTGTCAGCTGATCCAGATACAGAAGTCTCGAGACGACGCAGATGGCGTACTTCGGCGAGGGCATCTTCGAGCATTGCGAGATTATCTATCGCCGTGGCCTCACTCATGATGTCGTCGAGAAGTGTAGCTCGCTCGATAGTGTGGGCCTCTCCCTCGGTGATCTCGATCGAGTCAATGGATACCGACCGGTCTTCATTCCATCCACACGCCCAGCAATTTCGGGTGACGACGATTTCCTCGTTTTCATCGGCAGCAAGCAGCGCATCGGCCACTGATGCTGTAAGCGGCTGATTCGGCCCTACTTCCATCGTGACGGGTCCGCCACACGCAGGACATTCCATACCGATATCGAGTACCGCTATCACTTTCAAGATACGGGCTCTGAGACTAAATCCTATTTAAACCCCTTGTCGGTGAGCGAATGCGTTGGGGTTGAAGGGACCTGTCTTTCGACATGTGTCCCGCTTATTTTCACTCCCAAAACGCTTCGATTCGATCGTCTAGATCACCGAGTACGTCCGTGAGCACATCTCGCCAATCCTCTTCGTACTCAACATCTTCCCCCGGAGTTGTTGCATCCGGTGGTGGGTGAAAATGTGAACGGGTATTGTGATTGTTCGGATGGCGGTCCCACCGACACTCCCAGTGATCTCCAGCGTCGTATTGTTCAGAGTAGTGGATGTTAAAATCGTCTGTCTTGTACCATCGGATCTGGAGATACGCACGCTCGATAGCAGTTGGAAAGTACCCCATGTCGTATTCTGCGACGACTGAACTTGGTGCGTACTCCGGCTGAAAGGTGGTCTCTGCAAAGCGGTTGCTTCGTTCAAGATGCTGCCCAATTTGTTCGAGAATGTCGGTATCGATGCCACCGACCTCTGGGACAGTATCGTCGTCAGCTGGCCGGCGTTCAGGCATCGACTTTGGCACCGCCACTCGAGGGATGGCCGTTCTGACGCGCTGTATCTAACAGCTCTGCACGGTGTTTGAGCGTTTTCCATTCACTCAGTGCTTCCCACACTTCTTCGACCGACGCTTCCTCGGTGCTATCCATGAGAGACACGTCTTCCGGACTGTCGGCATCGAACTGGGCACGATACTCCTCGAGTTGTTTCATTGTTTCTTTGAGTTCTTTGACGATCTCTGCCTCTGAGTATTGGTCTCGGATTTGCTCAACTCTGCGCCACTGGAGATACGATTCGTTTCGTTCGTATCTCACAGGCCGTCCCGAGATCTCACGTGTCATTCCCATCGAACTGAACCATTCAAGATAGTCCCTTGCAGTCTCCGTATCGCAGTCTGCTTGCTCTGCGATTCTGGACACTTTCGTTGGGGTCCGTAGCTGTAAAATAACACTGAGCAATCGTTCTCGCGTTGGGCCTCCTTTCAGGACCTCTTCAGGAGAGTCCCATTCGGTAAAATCAGGTGGATTCTCAGTCGAATCACGAATTTCATCGGGAGTATCAGTTAAGTCCATCAGTACTCACCTACATCCAACTAACGATATAATCGGCTATATATCTACCGCACACTGAATTATTTCTGCTTCGTTCAGCGAGTCACGTCGTTCTCTGTTCAGAACTATCGACGTATTTTCTTGCTCAACGGGAATCTCCAGCATGTTCTCACATTCGCATCTAGTACTTACGCAGTCTTCACGACGTGCTCCTCGAGATCACGCGTCCAGTAGGTAGCTGGCCCACCGGGACTACATCGCGCACACAGCTGTAGCGAGCCCTCGAGATGGCCGAGTCCAACGCGGAATCGTGTGAGTGCCGCGATCGTGTCGACAACGAGCCCACAGCCGTCACAGGTGCAGTGATCGAACTCGTTAGGGTCCGGCTCCGCCTGGATAGCGCAGCCGACACAGATTGGGTGGGTGACTCGCTCGTATTGGCCCCACGTATGCGCCTCGCCAGACTCGGCGCCGGGCAAGGCGTCGCAGAACGCACAGCCAGTAAGTGGTTGCTGCATCACTCACCGTCCTTGTCGGCGTTGCGAGCAGCCGTCCAGCCTCGATGGAAAACAGCAAGCTGAGTGCTCGAGTCAAAGGCAACCTCACTTGGCTCATGGATGAACACCCGCTTGCCTGGAACCGGCGTCACCACACCGTTATCAATGAGTTCAGTAACAAGCTTTCTGGCGGCTGTGTCGCCGATATCCGCTGTCACGGCATGAGTTGTATCCCGATCATGGGCAACGAGTCTGGCTTCGAATCGTCTGTAATCGTCTGCAGTGTCGTCAATCGGATTTGGATCAGTCATTGTCAATCACATGGCACACTATTGAGTGCGCCTCATGCCTCATGGCGCGAAAAAACTCGCTGCTGGAAGCACAATCGGGTCGAAGATACTAGGCGGTGCGTGCTGGAGCCGATAAACGTCCAGAACTGGCAGATTCGGCGAAAGCCCGGCAGTGAAACGGCCCTTGGCCGTGAGCAGCCCGGAACGTGGAGGTGGGTGGGGAGGAGGGTAGTGGGTGATCGGGCACCAGCAAAAAAGAGCCGTTGTCGCCTACTCCCACCACTGACCGCGTTCTGGGAACACGATTTCCGACCAGTGAGTCAACGCGATCGAGCATCGTCCATTGTACCAGTTCTTCGCCGCCGCCCTGAACCGCACCAGCTCACCTTCCCGCACCTTCGTCTGTCTGCTCTTCGTCCAGATCGTGAATTTCGTTCGCCCAGTCTCGTCCTCGAGCAACCCAACCTGTTGGATACTCGGACTCGAGGGCTCCCACAGTTCGATCACGCGCCCTTCGACACTGACCTCGCCTCGCCTAATCGACTCGAGTCTTCCAATCGGCACAATCGTCCCTGCTTCGTGTTGCATCTCTTCTTTCGTATCCATCACCGCCTCGAACATCGCTTCACCCTCGAGAACCCGACTGGCGATCCGCTTCGCGATGACTGCTCGCGTGTACCCACCGTTGACGTTCTCTGACAACCGCTGTGCCTGCCGATTGACCTGACCTAACTCTGCTCTCTCAAGCTTCTCTCGAGGATCGACTTCCTTGGCTGGCCGCTGACTACGACGTTCCTGTTCAACCACCGCTCTCGTTCGCTCCGCTCGTCCTTCCTGTCGTCCGAATGCCCCCAGTGCACTGATTCGCTCGAGTTCTTCCTCTCTCGCCTGAATGCGCTCTTCCTGAGCCAAGGTCACGCCGTAGATCCGATCCTCACTCGTGTCGACGATCCCGTCTGGGTGGTTTGCATCGACCTTCGCCTGAATCTCCATCTCCACCGTGGCCCGGAACTCTGGAGTCTCGTCAACGACGTCCTCGTGTTCCGCTTGACCCGCTTCCTGCTCGTATGCTTGTTCATCGACCGAAACGACCTTACTAACCGACTTCTTACTAGACATTGGATCTAATCCAAAGGCGCTCACTCGGCGTCTTTTCCGACACCACGACTCTCCAGCCCTGGCTCTCTCGCTGTCCAACTCATCCATCACACGCGTCTCGCTCGCGCCTTCGTAAGCGCCCGTCAGGGCGCGAGCGAGACGCGCCGATGACAGATCCAACCAGTAACGCGCGGCGCTTCAATCGGAGCGAGCGGCCAGTTTTAAGCCGTTTACGTGTCTGAGCGGCAGCGAAGACCGAAAGCGCGCTTAATACTGGCAACCGAAGAGCGAGAGTGAGCGAAGATCAGAAGCGGCGAGCGGGACGTGCCATCTCTGAGGAGGGAACAACCGTCTTCGACGGCCAGTTGATTAGTCCACGTGGGTGGGATCGAAAGGGGCTGACGTACTCGAGGAACCCCGACGACGCAAGCACCGCAGCCTGTGAGGAGCGCAGCGAGATCTTCGCGAGTGGAACGAGCGAAGGCCAGCGAGACGCGTACGTCTCGCTAGGCGCGGGACTCGAGCGCGTCAGGGGCTTTTGATGGCAGGTTTAGCTGTCTTGATCTGCGTTGAGCTCTTCGAGGAACCAGCCAGCTGTCGTTCCGATTCGAACGCCATCGATGTTGCGCATCTCGAGGCCAACCGTGGCAGTACGGAACGGGTAGTGTTCGATGAGAGCGCAGTGGACCACTCTGTCGTGCCGGCTGCCGTGCTGTCTGCGGAGAGAGAAAACACCTTTTGTGGACGCACAACGTTCATGGAGCCGACGACCTGCAGTCACATATGGGCAAGCGACTCACAGACGACGGGCAACCAAAGACCGACTCCGAATGGCGAAAAGTGCTTTCCGACGAGGAGTACCACGTGCTTCGTGAGGCTGGAACGGAGCCTGCTGGTACGTCTGATCTCCTCCACATCGACGAGAACGGTGTGTTTGAGTGCGCTGGCTGTAGAAGCGATCTGTTTCACACTGACCAGAAATACAAGTCAGGGACGGGCTGGCCGAGCTTCTGGGATCCGATCGACGACGATGCGGTTGTCACCCAGCGCGAGACAGGCCTCCTGGACAGGCGAATCGAGGTCTGCTGTGCTGAGTGTGGAGGACATCTCGGACACGTCTTCAGCGATGGGCCAGAACCGACCGGGAAGCGCTACTGTCTCAACGGCGTTGCGCTTGAGTTCACCGCGACGAATGGCGAAGGGGCCACGCAGGAATGAAACGTAATGTCGGACACATCGATGCGATTGTTCGGGTCGTGGGTGGGGTGGCACTGGCAGCCTTCGCTGTACTTGCCGCATTCGGGGTGGTGACCGTGCCAGTCGTCTCGGCACTCGGGCTTGGAATCATCGCGATCGTGTTGATCGTTGAAGGGGTGATGCGGCGATGTTTGTTGTATCGCGTGCTCGGGATCGATCGCTGCCCGGTCGATTGAGATCAGTGCTGTCGGAGTCTTCCCGTACTCACTGATCGCTGACCGGATCGGCACGATGGACATCGCCGAAATCAATAGTCTGGGACTGCCCGTGATCGGGCTTGCACCGGCGACATCTTTGAGTCCGAGTCCAGTTGGGATGAGCTCCGTACAGCAGAACCTACTCTGGTTTCTTGCTGGGGCCTGCCACCATTCGCCCACATTCGGGTGCGTGGGAATTCTAACACCAATCTGGCGGTGTCCCGTCCGTTTTTCATTACTCGAGACGAGTGGTATGTATGGACAAGACGCTCATCAGGGAGTTGCTCGCAGACCACTCCCAAAATCCCCGGAACTACGGTACGCTCACGGACCCGGATATCGAGCACGAAACTAGCAACCCCCAGTGTGTCGGCCCGACACATCCCGAGGGTGACGAAATAGCGGTGACGGTGAAACTGTCCGACGAGACACCACCGGTCGTCGAAACGGTCCAGTTCACTGGGCGAGGCTGTACACTCTCACAGGCAACGGCATCACTGCTCACCGAGCAAATGATCGGGACACCGGCCACCGACATCGTCGAATGGGACAGTGAGACGCTCGAGGACCTAGTCGGCATGGACCTGACGCCGTCACGGCTCAGGTGTGCCGAACTGGCACTCGTCGCTTTCCGGAACGCTGTCGAGGACCGCTAGCCGACTGGTACTGGCCGTTCGTCAACTCGAGAACGCTCGGTGTCCGGGTCGGCAGGCGCTGAATACTTTGCTCTCTAGACCCTACCAGAGAGCACTGTGTCGAGGGTTCTATCGGACGTCGATCGGCAAAAAATCGATACCAATGACGACACGCAGTTCTACGAGTCGGCCCGGTTTGTCACTCACGCGGACGATGCATTCATGGCTCGGCTAACAACGCTGTACGAATCGGAGATCATGCCGGGAGATCGTGTATTCGATGCAATGAGTAGCTGGGTCTCGTTTCTCCCGGACGTCCCACTAGAGTGCGTTGTTGGCCACGGACTCAACGAGGCCGAACTCGAAGCAAATGACTGTCTAGACGAGTATTTCCTGCAGGATTTCAACAGCGACCGGACGCTCCCACTCGAGGAGAACTCGTTCGACGTCGTCTGTTGTGCCCTGTCAGTGCAGTATCTGCAGTATCCTGGTGACGTGTTCAGCGAGTTTGGGCGCATCCTCACGTCTGACGGCTCTGCCATAGTGAGTTTCACCAACCGGATGTTCCCGACAAAAGCGATTCGGGCCTGGCAAACCCGATCGATGGACGAACGAGCAGCGCTCGTCGAAGAGTACTTTACTGCTGGTGGATTTGGAGAGACGGACCGAATCGTCGCCCAGCCTGGGACGGACCCATTTTATTCGGTCATCGGTCGACAGCCGCCGGAATGAGCGAACAGCCCGATTGCTCGATTGCGGTCCCTGACCAGTCTTCGAACACTGCGAGCGACTGCCACCAGCATGGAAACAGGAGCCCACTCGTTGTATCCGGAGAAAAACGAGCTGTGGATGACGAGAGGTATCGGCGAACGGAGTACAGAGTGTGAGACGCTGATCGAGATCGGAAACGTGGTAATCGCTGGTCAGTCCTTTCTCAAAACGGTGCACCCTGAAGAGGTGCCGAGAAAGAAACTACTAGCGACTCGACATACGACCACTGTGCTGGAGCTGTCGTTCGCATGCGCTCAGCGTGCGACATCGATTTGAACAAACGCTACCAATCCACTACTGTGCTAGGAATCCGGTTTTTCGTCTGTAACGGATGCGAGACGGTGTATGCAGACGTCGAGAGACCACCACGGTGCAGCAACTGTGACGACGACCCAATCGAGGAAATAGGGCCCGAGACCCAGGCGGCTAACTACTTCACCGGACGTAACTGAGGGATCGGCTCGAGGCCGTCTAGTAGGATTCTTGAACAGTCAGATCTGAACTACCACGTGGCCGCGTCGTCCCGGCACAGGCTGAACCTCCGGCCTTTTTGTCCGTCACGGACTTACAAGCGAGTGATCGTTCTCACATTTTGGCCCACCAAGCTCTCCAATAACACGCTGAGGGAGTTTGCACACGACACCAGCGTTCCGGACAGCACTCCGGAAGCGTGCGTATTTCGGATTCGATGGGTGACCGATCGCAAAGAAGACGTTTGCGTCGACGAGGACGTCTTGTTCGGAAGAGAGTAGATTGTCTCGGCTCATCCAACGTCCTCACTCGTGGGAATTTGACTCTGCTGGGGCTCCATCTACCTCGTCAAGAGACGGAAGATCCATCTGATCGTGGACATCCGGAAACAGATGCTCGAAGAACGGATCATGGGTTCGGCCAACAGTCAGTGCTGGCTCGAGTGCGTAGATGATCATCATCGCTTCGGTCTCACGAACGTCGATATCAGTCGCGACCATCCGCTGAGTCGTCTTCCCCGCGAAGTGTAATCCTGCACCCCGCAGCGCAGCGATGAGTTTGCCAGCACCGTAGCGGTCCATGAAGTATTCGACGTCCTCGTCAACTTCCTGCAGCGCAAGTGCGTGCAAGACCGTCGGCGTGATGACGATGGGAACGTACTGCTCGACGATGATGATCGGATCTGCGGTCAACTGTTGCGGACGCGTTGAGTCATCTCGATCGACGAGACCGAGGTCGACGAGCTGATCGACGTACTCGTAGGTCGTCGATTTCGATAGCTCGAGGTTGTCCATGATTTCCGGCGGCGAAACCGGGCCCCAGTAGCAGACGTAAACATACACACGTGCCAACGCCGGCTGATTGAGGAGTTGAACGACTGTTTCGAGCCTGGGAGCGTTCTGTGCAAGCCTTGCTGGCTCGAGCGTCTCTTCGTCCATGATGTCCGTCGGTGGTGGGTCTAAGACGTCGATCCCACCGTCAGGACGAATGCGATTCGTATCATCCATACTCGCTTGTTCGAAGTCCATGTACTTCAGACTACTGCCGACTCTTCTTGAGTTTTTTCTACTCTTGGATATCAATTCGAACTCTGCTGTTAGCGAAGTTATCTGATCGGTTTGAGCACGAAACGGTCACATCGACACGTTGCATCGAGATCCGGATCTGATGTCTCTGGACGAGACCGTGACAATTTGTTCACGAGCTCTGTTCGAAGTTCCTCCCGACCGAGTGTCTCGGTATGCCACCCAACTCGAGCATCGTAGTGATGCTTTGAGAAGACCTCTCCTCGAGGGTTCTCTGCGGTATACTGTGTGCGTTTGGTTCCCCAGAGATGTGACGACCGGTACTCAGCAGCGAGGTCTTCATGGGTGAGTTCGATGAGAACCCACTCCACGTACGAGATGGTCGAGACTCTACTACGATCGTTTGGAACAGGAAGGTGTCGACGAGTCTCCCGTGACGTGGCCGTTATCTCTCGAGGCGTCTTGTAGCCGACTCCCAGTTTCGGTGTTGGTGGTTCAGAACTCATAGTCAGTGAGGGGAGTCTATGTTCCCCTCACCCCTTCGGGGATGAGAAACCGTTCTGGTGAGCAGCGAAATTACTCGAGCAATTGTTCTCTGACGGTGTCATAGAACGCTTCCCAGGATATTAATTACAACCCATACTTCGGTGAACTGACCGATGAGTAGGTATGCGGAACGAAGTTTTTGCGCGAGGGTGAGCGAAGCGAACCCGAAGCGGAAAAATTCGATAAAAAAAGGCCGACGACTCGGCCTTCGGCCTCGCGTCGGTGAACCGAACTCGCTTCGCTCGTTCGGATGCTGCAGCGGTAAGTCCTTCGCCTGTACTTACCGTTCACCGGGAGTTGCAAAGAGAATCTGTGAGCTATTCTATGACAGCCACGTTCTCCTTTGGAGTTACCCCACGAATGGGCTAGCGATTTTACTTGTGGGGTAACTACCTGGCAGATCAGCTTCGCCGCCACAACCGCTTCATCCGAGTTCGGAGTGATGACGAATCCCCATCTTTCTCGGAGGGTGGCTCAGTGGTATCCTCGAGGTCGCTCTCCTGCTGGTCAACGATCGATCGCAACTGCTGGCGCTCTGCTGTGAGCTGTTCGATCTGGTCACGTTGGTCAGCAATAGTCTGCTCCAACTCGTCGATACGGGTCTCGAGAAGGTCGTTCTTTTCCTCGAGGTACACTCGATCACCCCCTTCAGAGCTCGGTTCCGCGATGCCAGCCTCAAGAGGAGATGCAGTATCGGAGTCAGTATTAGCAGCAGTATCCACTGACGTCTCCACAGTAGACGTTGTCGGCTCGTAGAAGTCATCTGTCGCAGCAATCGCGCGCTCGAGGGTCTTCTCTCCGTATGTTGATCCATCGGCGTGGTGAACGTCGTCCCATTTCCCTCGGATAAGCCCTGACTGTCGAAACAGACGATCCATCTGCAGCCGGTTTCCACCGGTCCAGAACGCCAGCAGACAGCACAGTGCCATATCGGCTTCTGACTGACTGTCGTATCCACTGGTGTTCCCCCGCCACAGCCGGTCGAATTTTTCCCCGTTACCCGCCGAGCGAGCTTTGTCAAGTAGTACCTCGTCCTCGAGATCAAGCGTCTGGCTCTGACCCGAGTCACCACGTCGGCCGCCAGTGGCGTCGATCTTGTCGTTGGTATCGTCCTCAGCGACGAACTCCTCGTGAACTGCCTCGAGGGCGTCCTGGCGTTCATTGATCGATGTCGGCGTCCCGTCGACGTGGTCTGCGGTCACAGTGAAGAAGCGAGACTGATCGTACATCTCGACACCGCCACGCCGGTTTCGCCCGTCGGGGAGGTCGCCATGAATGAGGACGTGATAGCCCGTTCCAGATGGCGAGACTTCTGTGTAGGACTCGAGTTGTTGGACGATCTCCTTTGCTTCCGGATCCGGCCTTCCTGTCTCTGGATCTCGGCACTTATCGAGGTCGATCCCAACGATCGGATCTGTACTCGTAAAGACGAACCCGATTCCATCTGCTCGAGCCGAAGACACATACTCGAGAGCAATCTCGAGGGTGGCCCAGGTACGATCGTCTGTCGACGATGCGAAGTCGCCTGTCTTCGGGTTGACTGGAATCTTCGTCAGATCACCGTTTCGGTTCTCTTCTCGCCAACAGATCCACTGCTCGCGAACGCACATCTCCGTCGGTAAAATTGACTTGTCAATCATAGATTCAACAGCCACACTCTATTCCAGTGCTCTGGCTGCCACTGTTCTCCAGTCCAACAAACCGCACACCAAGTGGCTGCCTCACAGAAGACGCACTCGAGGTCGCACCACCATTCGGCGCAGTTTCTTCCCCTTCCAGTCGATCAACAGCAGTTCCAATGGGTACCCCCCGTTCTTTCTCACTTGGTTTTTGCCGTAACAGGACCCCGGAATCGGGAGAATTCCTGCGCTGTAACGCCTCTACAGAACGTACGGCATCGCCTCGTCGAAAGAGCAGTGTTACAGCAAACTCAAATATGCCGTAACACCGTTCCGTCTGGCGTTTTTCCGATATTCCGTTCGGGTTCCACGGTCTATGCCGTAATTCTCCCGGGGAATGCTGTACAACGGCTTTTCGACGGGTTTCAGCAGATCTCATGCTATTCCTCGAGTGTCCCTTGGTGATCCAGTCTCAGACCCTCGTAACACCGGACAAGCTCACCGTCACGTCGCTCCGTTATTCGGTTGAGTTCGATGTGGTTGCCTAACCGACGAGCGAACCAGCTCTTGCCATCTGGATCAATGTCATGCTGTTTGGCCCACTGTTCATAACAATCATAAACTGTGCTGGCAGCGACCGTACTGGTCGACTCCTCAGTGAGGTACAGGCTCGCGAATCGTCCAACAACTGCATCTGCATCATCAGCAATCTCTGCTAGGAGCAACTCGCTAGGCTCGAACGAGGACTCCTCTTCATCACTGCTCTTGATCGCTGAACACACGTCTTCATGTTCGAGCAGCGTCTCAAGTGCGGCAGTCTCTCCATCTGTGTAGACGACCGGTTGACCATCGGTCCGAAGAACGACGATCGAATAGTCACCAGGACCATAGTCGGGATAGGAAAGGTCGGCTTCGGGAACAAACGGTTCCATGAGTCGAGTCCACTTCTCGGAAAACGCCTCTTTCGAATCGTAGACATACTGCAGCCCCTGTTCGGAAACGATGTACTCTCCAGAAGCTTGATCGTAGCTGTACACGGCCGGAACATGGTCTCTCGAGAGTTCTGCTACCGACGTCGTCTCTACGAGACTGTCGCCCTGGCCATTCTCGAGGACGATTCGTCCGTCTTGGCGTTTCCAGACGGTCTGCTTGCTGTTTTCGGTGGCTGGTCGGACTGCCGTTACGCCACCGTCTGTCGTTGCGCCACCGTTGAACGAGAGTGCCCGATCTTTGGTGTACAGTCGTGTCTCTCCGGTCGAAAGCTCTCGGACAGGGGATGAGAGAATCCCATCGACCCGCTCTGCCCAGTAGGTCTCCGGCTTTGCCTCCTCGACAACGAAAATCGGGAGTTCATCGGCATCCTGAGCTTTTCGAAGGTTTGCCAGTACCTGAGCAGGGTTATCAGGGGTTGTCGTTTCCACTTCAATCGCGAAGGGGCGGTCACAGTCAGGATGAACCGCTCTCGCATCAGGTTGTTCGCTCCCGTCCTGTTTTGGAACCGAGACGGTACAGCCGATCTTCGTCAGTGCAGCGTCGATCCGTGTGATCGCCTCGTCATGGCGGATACTACCTGCTGCCCTGCTCTCACCGGTGTCGAGTGCTACGACCGATTCACCAGCGTCTGTAAGCCGAACGGCGACGTCACGAGATGCCTGACTCAACCCCACCTCGATGAGACGAGACCGCTGACGGACATCAGCGAGGTCCTCGAAAGAGGGGAGATCAGCATTTGCGTGTTCCTCCTCAAATGCCGTTCGTAGCTCTACATCGACGGTTTTTGCGTCTATCCAGCCATTGTCCTCGCGGGAGTCCTCTCGGAGTTGGAGGTTCCGAATAATGTGGGCAAGAGCGTGATCGAGGTCCGAACTGTCCGCCCCAAGAACGTCCTGGAGTGGTTCCGGAGCCTCCGCGGTCGGTGCAGCCGACTCGTGAACACCAAACTCCCGTCGGGTCCGGTCGTGAACTTGAGCAAACGCTCGCTGGAACTGCTGCTCTTCGTACTCAGAGAGCGGATCGTCACTCTCTGGATGACCTGGCGGGATCGGGAGTGGTTTGATACTGAACGGATACGGACCCGTCTCTCCAAACACAGGGCTCGGGAGTTGGGCAATCCACTCACCTCGAGGGAGTGACCGAACCCGGTTCGCGAAGGCCGTTGGATCGAGATCCTCGTGAGCCATCGCCCGTGCCAGCTCACGGTCGACGTTCACTTTGCCAAGGATCGGACTTCCGATGTTGTTGAGCGCGTTCAGATACACACGTCGGCCACCCTCTGCTTGCATCTGCTCTGGAAACTGCATCGAGAGGCCCACCGACAGACGGAAGCTGCGTCCTTTCTCGAGTAAATCGTTGAGGACATCAGAAACGACGACTGACGCTGCCTCGTCGATAAGCAGGTTCACAACGTAGTCGTCGGATCGTTGGCCGAGATCGTCCTCGTGCGTCCGGAGTGCATCCTCGAGTGATGTGAGAATAACGCCGGTCAGCATTCGTGCAGCATCATCACGGAGATCACCAAGATCGAACAGTACAATCTGATTCTCGTCAAGGAGTTCCCTGAAGTCGAACTGCGGATCGGTGTTGTTGAAGATTCGTCGGAGGTGAGAATCCTGTGAGATGTAGGCGAATCGATTACTAACTCCGCCCATCACGTTCGCAAACGTCCGCCCGTCAGATTGGAGCTGGCGGCGTACCGTTCGGGTAACTTCCGGGTCGCTCGAGTTCGGGATTGCCTCCTCGTTTGGATTCGGTGGTCCAGCCTGCCAGAGCTGATCGAGTGCGTGCTCGAGTTGCTGATGAGCGAAGTAGTCCGAAGATGCACGATGGCGCCCGTTCTCTCGACCGTGTTCCTCGTCGAATAGTGTCTTGATGAGTGCCTCGATCAACAGTGGGGAAGCCGTTGCCCGTTCGTATCGGTCTCGCCCCATCACGAGCTTCAGGATCTCCTCGTAGTGATCGGCTTTCCGTTGAACAGCATCGACACGCCGTTGTCCGTGTGAGAGTCCAGGCGTGAGGTTGAAAAACGAAAATCCAGGGAGGATATCCGGAACCGAAAAGTGGAGGACGTTCTCCTCGAGATCGTCGACACCAAAGCGTCGAGCATGTGCTCGAAGGTAGTTTTCGGTCATTCCGTCGCCTTTCGGGTCGACGAGGATAATCGGCCCATCAGTACTCTCATAGAGTGAGAGCATGTCGTTGATGAGCGCTTTCGACTTTCCAGCGCCGGTAGTTGCTGCTCGAAGGTAGTGGGTCGGCAGCAACTGTGGTGGGATCCGCGTCGGTTCGTCCTCTGGAGTCCCGTTTTCGTCGAGTGCGTACCCGATCGCCATCCCCTCACGGAACTGCTCCATCAGGTCGGGGTTTGGCCGTGGCAGCGGGTTTCGCGACCGCTGCTCTGAACGCACACCACGTGATCCGTCGACGGTCAAGTCCTCCCCGCCGGGAACGACTACCAGGTTCGCGAGTTCGTCGGCGTTAAACACGAGATCCGGCCGGGTTTTCCTGCCACCAGTGACGATTTCCGCATTGAACACTCGCTCGAGGTGCCGTTGTGCTCGCTTCGCTTTCCGCCTCGACAGGATACCCTTCTCACGAATTCGACGGCCGACAAGTTCGTAGAACGGTCCCTCGAGTGGATCTAACGACGACTTTAGTTGCTCGAGTTCTGCGTGAAGATCGGTATCGTCTGGATCTCCCATCGCGACTGCCCGCACATTCACAGTGAACGTCCTCCGGGGATGTTTGCTCTCGATTCGGCGAATCCGGTTTTGGGACTCCTGAGACAGTTCACGCTCTTCGGGATCGGCGTCGACGGGTTCGATCCACGAACCGATGAGTTCTTCTGACCACGTGTCTCGCCCGTTGCGAAGATTCGATTTACGGATTTCGGCGTCGTCTCGCCAGTCCGGCTTGCGTTGCCAGACGACTTGATACGCGATCGGCACCGTCATCTCGTGCAATGCATCAACGATCGCCGATAACGGCGGGCGCTCTGCATCGTATTCTTCGTCCAGTTCCTCGATCACGAACGGCGTGATCGTCGTCATCCAGTCTTCTTTGCGGCCGGTTTTGCCCACCCACTCGACCCCGAGCGGAGAAGGCTCGACATACTCATCGTCTCCCTTTGAGTCGTCGATGGGTTCATCCTCGCTCGAAGGGTGGTGTTCGTCTAACTCGAGGTCGGAGTGCTCCTCTTGTGGGGTGTCTCTCTCGGGTACAAGCGCTTCCTCGAGATCGAGTTCTGTCTTCGTGATGGTGAAACTGTGCGGAAAGATCGACGTGAGGCGTTTCTCGAGTGTCTTGACGTGTGCCTCTTGGTCAACCCCATAGTAGAATTCGACTGGCTCGTCGGGTCCCGTAGAGACGACGAGGAACTCGAACGTCGGTGGTGCAGTGTCTACCCGTGGATCCGCCCGGTTCCAAAAGCTCGTTGACGCTGGGTTCGAGAGTTTATGAAGGCTCTCCAACGTAGCTGGAACGTCCGTTCGGTGAATGGGTTCGGACGACGGCGTGATCTTCAGATACTCGGTATTACTCATGGTCCGATTCACCTCCGTGCTTACCGCCATCGGTCTGTGGTGAAGTTGATACTTGGTGTGAGGTTGCTGGATCAATATTCATAGATTGCTCTGTAGGTGTGTCTGCTGAACGACCTGGCAGCTCAGTCTGAGACTGGACCTTCGGATCAAAGTCGATCACTGCCGTTTCGTCTTCCATCGCGCGGACTTCGATTCCCCGCCACTCGCCGTCGACGCCGACGAGCGCCTCCGAATAGCCCGTCCGGTCGTTGCCAGGCACGGCTTCTTGGACGAAGCGCATCTGTGCCGAATTGAGACCGAACTCGTTTGCCCACTCGCGGTCCATTCCATCGAGATGGTGGAACTGCTTGATCGCACACTGGTCGATGATCGCCTCGGACTCTGGATGCTGGAAGAACTCGTCGACAGTCTGGGTCACAAGTCGGATCGAGAGGTTGTGATGTCGGTGGTGACGGAAGACGATCTCGAGGTACTCGAGACTCGCCGCGTCCTGCATGATGTAACGAGCCTCGTCGATGACGAAGACGACCTCTTTGTCCGTCTCTTTCGCACGCTCATAGACCAGCGAGATCAGCAACTGCATGACGAGACTCGTGCTCCCACCGAGACTTCCTTCCTGCTGGGCGAGGTCGAGATAGATTACCTTCTCGTCGCGGATGTCGAACTCTGTCTCTCGACCCAGGTTTTCGTACCGGCCGTCTTCTGCGAACGGGCGAA
Organism: Natronorubrum thiooxidans; assembly: GCF_900156475.1. Taxonomy (GTDB): domain Archaea; phylum Halobacteriota; class Halobacteria; order Halobacteriales; family Natrialbaceae; genus Natronorubrum; species Natronorubrum thiooxidans. Next base: position 54,898 of record NZ_FTNR01000015.1, on the reverse strand, counting down.
GCTGATCGATGAGCCACGTCGCGTCTTCGCCAATCTTCGTCGCTTCCTCGTCCGTCCGCACGACGTACTCCGTCGGTGTTTCGACCATCTCCTCGAGGATATCGAGGACGTCCCGCATCGTCGGGCTCTCGTTATGATGAGTCGCGATATCGTCGGTGATTCCGTTGCGTGAATATGCACGCTCGATCGCAGTCTCCAACGTCGTTCGGCGGTCACCGAGTGTGATTCCCCGGAGTGCGAAGTAGTTCGAGAGGAAGCTCATCACGCTGTCGAGCTTTTCGCGATACGGGCTGGCGTCCTTGCCCATCGCCCGTTGCACCCGTTCGGGGGTGGGCTTGATCTCGAGCGGGTTCAGACCCATCTCCCCACCGATCGTGATTCGCTCACCACCGAGAGCTTCGGCCACGCCTGCCCAGTTGTTCAATGGCTCGAGGATGATCCCAATTCGATCCTCGCTTTGCTCGATCGAACGGATGAAGTTCTGCTTCGAGCCGAACGATTTCCCAGAACCTGGGTCGCCGATCGTGAACATCGCATAGCCATTCTCTCGAGCGAATGGGTCGATGACGACCGGACTCTGGTTCTTCCAGTGAACGCCGAACTCGACGCCGCCGTCCTCGAGGATTGTGGCGTTGTGTGGTGAGGCGAGCAACGCACCGACCGCACCGCCGAGTGCTGTGGCCTCTCGGTCGAACGGATTGGGTCCGACTGGTGCAGCGGCCTGAATTGCGAGGTCCTGCTTACAGATCGCTGTTTTTGGCGAGAGGCCAGCAGGCTGTTCACGCAGTCGACTGCGGATCGTCCGGACATCGTCACGCAACTGGTCGCGAGTATCCGCTCGCACCGTAATCAACATGCCCTGATCGAAGACACGGCTTCCGTTCTCGACGCTCTTGTACGTCGACAGTGCTTCGTTCGCTCGTTCCTGAAGATAGCTCCCACGAACAGTGCTCTCGAGGTCGGCGTCAGCCTGAAGATCGTCGGCAACCCGCTGAAGCTCGTCTCGAGCTTGCTGCTGGCTCTTCGGCGTGACGTGAACAGTGAGGTCGAACTCGACATCGGTGAGTTCGAAGAGTTCGGTCAGAAAGCCGTCTTTTGGATAATCCGGATAATCCGCAATGTAGAGCGTCGACGTCCACTGCTCACCAACGCGAGCGGTACGCGTATCCCACTCGATCGCTGCCGGCGCGATCGCCTGTTGATGCTGTTCAGCGATGTCGTCGAGGACCTGACCTTCCTCGAGACCGTCTTCGACGGTTGTCTCCTCGAGAAGATCGATCAACTCGACTTCTTCGACGTCTTCGGCTCGCCAGTAGTCCCATGCGATCTTCACAAGTAGCGTGACCAATGCTGTCACCCCAATGTAGACGGCGAGTCCGGCCTGAGTTTCTGGGTCAGGAAGCGACCCCTGGACCTGCTCAACAATCGAAAGCGGGAGCATATCGATCATTGATCGACCCTCCGTTGGTGGTCAACCGCTGGATGATCACGAATTGCATCCGCGCCGTCATCGTACTCGTGTTCCTCGCCGTTCCAGAAGTCCATCGAGAGGACAAAGAGTTCGACCGTCGTCAACCGGTGGGCAGACCACCCTGATGCCTTCTGAATGAACTCCGTCTGGAGGCTACGGCAGCGGTTCTCGAGTTTCTCGAACATGGCCGCCCGGATCTCCGCGTCGGTCATGTCGTTGCGACGGGTCACGAACGGGTTGAACAGGAAGCCAATCACCGGAAACGAGGTGAGCTTCTCTGCAGGCGATTGTTCGTCCTGATACCGATCATAGACCTCGAACGGGTCGACTTCGACACCGATGAAATAGCGTACCTGCTGGGTCCCCTCGAGGTCTCGCGGACGTTGCTCGCGATACTCCTCGAGTAGTTCTTTGAAGATTGGATTCTGCTTGACGTCACTATCGGTGAGTCGACCGTCGATCCTGTCGATCAGTTTCTCGACCGGGAACGAGCGAGTTGTTGCGTGGAATTTGAGTGTGAAGTCGAGTTCCTTGTTCGCGAACTCTTCGCCGAGTTGCTGGATCTGAGCCCAGTCGCCGGACATCGCGAAATCCATGTTCCCAGGATCGATCTCGAGGTAGGCCTCCATCGCGCCATCGGAGCGCTCGATTGCACCGGCACCAGGCCACGCTCGCCTGATGTTCGTGAGATCCTGTGTTCGCTCGTCCGGTTTGAATGGCGTATAGCTCACGAGTCCGCCGTCCGTGCTCGGTTCGTCTGATTCCGCCGTGGCTTCTGTGCTGTACGTGAACCGTGGTCGTTTGCAGTAGTAGCGATAGACATCAGCCAGCCACGTTGACGCCGGAAGGTGATTTGGTGATGCGTAGACGATTGACCCACCGAGGACAACACCGAGTAAGACAAACGGCAGAATCGCACCATCGAGGCCCGTGAGGCCACCAAAAAGGAGGCCACCGATCGGGAATCCAAGAAGGACATACACGTCACCTTCTTCGATATTCAGAATCGGAATTCGACTCTCTTCGCCCAATTCATCCATGATTCGACGGCCAGCTGCATCGTGATCTTGCGTCATTCAGTAGTACCCCGGATCGTTCTCGGTGCGACGGTACGCCGGGACACCCTCCTGGCCGTACGCGTCTGTCGCAACGTTGTCGTGGTCGGTTCGTCCTCCGCTGCCGCCGCTCGAGTTTCCAGACTGTTGGGATGAGCCACTGCCTTGGCGCATCTTCGACGCAGCCGTATACCCAACAGCTGCTTTCGGTCCCCATGCCGCAGTTGTGGCTGCTGCAGCAGGGCCTGCAACAGCACCGGCCCCGACGGCTGCGCCAGCGGTTACTGCACCCTTGGTTGTTGCCCCGATGATCTTCGTCGTCATCGGGCTGGCATACTTGAACAGCTTCCAGACGATGAGGATCGAGAGAAGTGGCAGTGTGACCGCGATAAGGTAGCTCAGGAACGAACTATCTGGAATGAGCGCTGAATCAGTTCCCTCACTGAAGAGCAGCTCGTAGCCTTTGAACAGCAGTGCTACTGGGAGCGGCATGATCGCAAGTGGTGCAAACTTCATGCAGACCGTTCTGGCAATATGGGAGACAACAGGAAGGTTTCCGTAGGCCAGAGCGATGCCGATCGGCATCGCGTAAATGAGGATGTACAACATGATTTCCCGGAGGAAGAAGAGGGCCTGAAGGATCCACATCGCGACAGCACCAACCCCCGTAAGAAAGAGCGCAAGAGCTGGGTTAGAAACCGTCAACGAAAGCAGATCAATCATCGTGTCCGTGACTACCGAAACGTCTGGAATAAGTGCAATTGTGAAGCCATCAATCAAATACAGAGCTAGAACAGCGATCCAATACCAAGTTACGATCAGAAACGCGCCCGTCCAAGCACTTCGCTTCGTCTTTCGAGTCTCGTACGCACTACCGATATTGAAGATTCGAATGGTGTGTCGCCCTTGGACACACATTACGAGTAATAATAATGCGACAAGCATCATCTCACCAGCAACGAGGCTACTATGGATCTCTGCCCAGGGAGTGTTCGATGGAACACCGAAGACGAATCCGCCGTCAGTTTCCGGTGTTGGCGTCCCAAAAACTTGGGCTGTGACCGCATTGTAGCCATCTGTCAGTCCCTCTTGGAACCATTCGATAAGTTTGTCAATCGCGTCTTCGAACCATTTAATCCCGATATCTGAGAGAGACCATGCCAGTTTCATGCAGTCTCCTCAATTTCGATTACGCAGTCCTCCGAATCTGAACTGAGGTAGTGTATCAGGTACTCGAGAGTGATGTCCGCTGCATCGTGGATTGCAAAAAGGTGGACAGTGAACTGCCCATTACGACCGACTGAATTACACTTCGAGCGTGTACCAGCTGGTGAGAAGGGCCGTGAATTACTGTAGACCAGAACTGTTTCACCAGCAGGGATTGTTATCGAGTCAGCGTCCGCTCCGAAATCGTTCTCTGGGTCATAGATACCACTCTCATCGTTCTCATCGTAGCTTTCGTGGGTCGGAAACGGGACATCGCCTTCGAATCGAAGAGCGGTAACTGCAGTCGGGCCGGTTCCTTGGTTCGTCACAGAAAGGATCGCTTCGGCATCGATCTGAGAGTCACTCGCTCCATCGTACATCTCCTCGGGATGGTCTCGACCCAGTCGAAGCTCTGTTAGCTCGAGGTCCGGTTCGAGCGAAACTCGTACTGCCTCGACTGACTCCTCATCCGCGAGGCCAATAATTTCGTACTCTCCGGGAGAGTAGTCTGTCCCAACGTCGATCGATACCTGGGACACCCCCGATTCAATCGTTTGCTGTGAGAACAGATCACCAGAGGGGGCGATTACGTTCAGCTGATCAATCTCATCTCGCTTGAGTTCGATCACCAGTTCGAGTCCATCAACATCGACGCTCTGGATGACATCTCCAGCAGCGTCAGTTGACCTGTCGTCACTACCATTGCCCGAACTGGTGCAGCCAGCAAGCCCGGTGGTGATCCCGGCAAGGATACTTCCAAGAGCTGTGCGTCTGTGTATTGTTTTCTGTTTATTTGTCATAACGTATCTCTCATTTGTAGAAAGGTGCCAATTCGCTTGGCAGCGTACAGCGCGACTGCAAACGGGAGTGCATAACGAACGACATCGACTAAGAGCGTGAACCAGCCTGTCGGCGTCGCCAACGGATGCCACGTCTCTGTAGCAGTATCACCGAGGTATGCTGGGCTGTGTGACCGCCACGAGCCGGGGTGATACTCTGCAGTGTAGATTCCGGGTTGGGTGACGGTCACCTCAGCAGTGCCGGTGATGTCCGTTCGGACCTGCTGATTAGCAATCGTGATGTAGCCTTGGCGTGACTCGTGGCCGATAAGTGAGAATCGTGGGAGATCAAACGGATTCTCGAGCATGATCGGCGTTCCCGTCTCTGCGTCACGAAGTTCGACCTGGAGCGTCACAGCGGTGGCATTCGATTCGATGATCTCAACGGAGAGATCGCTCTCACGGATCTCTCGTTCTGAGCCACCGTCGGGCTCGACGATATCTGCGGAGACACCGCGAACGATCCCATCAACAGCGACCGCATCCCGATCGATGTCCTCGTAGCGAAGGGCAAGTCCGTCCGATCGCGTATAGGCCTCAGAAACCACCTCGATATCGACGTTCTCATGAATCGCCGGCTCAGGCGAGGAACTCTCTGTTCCCCATACCTCGAGGATATTCGGCCCATCTCGGATTGGTTCTGTCCGCGGACCTAATTCGGACGGGTATGCATGCACATACACTGGGAGGGCATCAGAGGTGACCGTCTCTCTGCTCGCTCGAGTCGAGTGAGTGAGTTCGTCCCACCCAGTGTCGCGAGCGGTGTAGTATCGCCACACACCACGGACCCTGGCTTCACCATCGTCTGAAAGTGTGTAGCCGTGCCACGGTTGGTCCTGGTAGATCGCGACTCCGCTGTCGCCGTTCGGATACGATGCATGATAGACCGTGGCCTGCAGATCGTAGACTTCGACGTCGAGATCCTGAGAAACGGTTACTTCATCAGTGACCAACTCTGTCTCGTTTCCAAGGTCTTGCTCGACTCGAGCACTGATATCTGCCTCGAGTGTGAGCATTGCCGACCCACCGTGGTCGAACGCGTACTCGAAGGTAGGTGTCTGCGTGCCTCCAACAGTCTCGATGATGTCATCATCGCGCAGGAGGCGGACTTCGTCGATACCGTGGCTTTGGACTGACGAGTTACTATCGAGACGGACTCGATAATCGACGAATCCTCGCAGCGTGCCTTCTGGGGCGATGTAGTGAACCGTCTCGTCGGCGTCGAGATGTGTTTGTGTCGATGGCTGAATCGCGAACTTCGTCGCGTGTGCATCGGCGATGAGTACCGAATCTGTGAGTTCTGCATGTGTCGGATAGACCGATGTCTCTGTATCACCGCCCTCGAGTGATTCGTAATCGTATGCTGTCCAACGCTCAGCCGTGTCTGGCGGCTCTTTGAACGTCAGATCCGTGCAGTCTCCGAGTTCCTGCATGGCTGTTCGAGATTCGTCATAGCGCTCTGCGTACTCGACTTCGCTGAGACATTCGTTCGGAGCCTTTGACCACAGTGTCGCCGTCTCGTTGACGTCCAAATCACTCTCGTCGGTTCCCGGTCGTGGTGGATTCTCAGCACTCACAGCCACACCAGCGAACGCGAGCGTAGCGACAGCAAGAGCGACGACGGCAACCACGACGGACGTCTTCTGATGCACGGACTGTGATTATCGCTGCAAGTGTTCTGAGATTACCACGGCACGAGATTGACACACTCCGCAAGTGGAAGCCCCATCGCAGCGCCAGCGACCGTATACAGCGGCCCAAGGATGACGAGAATAACCGCAGACTTCAGCGCTGTTCGCTTGTGCTGTTTGAGGCTCTTTTTTTGCTCGATATTCATCGTGAACATCTCAACGAGTGAATCAGCCTGCCACACGACGACCAAACCCATGATACCGAGAGCGGTCGTGATTTGGAAGAACCCAGAGATCATATCTGGTAGCCCTTCTGCATCACAGACGACACTGTCCTGTGCAAGAACAGGGTCAACGGCAACGATCGAGAGCATAACGAAGGCTGCAACCCCACTACGCAGAACTCGCTGTCTGAGGGCGCTCGAGTCACTCTGCTCGTCTGGGCTTTGATTCTCCGTTGTCATGGACAGATACGCCTGAAGTAATGTCGATCAGAATCGTGACATGGGCCAGCGAAGGCGGTGCTATCTCTGGAAATACTTTCGCTGGGCTGTGTTGGAGAAAAGAATTTCTCTCTATTCAGTGTATTTCGCATTTGATTACCGAGAGTTGATCTATTGAGACCGAGTAAATATCTTCTGTATTTCTTAAATGTATTGTGAAACTAGTGAATCGACTGCTTACTTTTACTAGCAATCAGAAAATTAAAAGTGGTAATGAAATTCATATTTTTAGATGTTTTGGGACAGAGTATCTACTCAAGTTACCCCACAGATTGAACTGTTTGGATTGTGTGGGGTAACTATGGATACCGGTCCAGGAAAGCCATCCACACCGGATCTGCCGGACTATATCGTGAACCCGCTTGAGAGTCAATCACCGGAGAGACTCGAGCAAGTCGTGGAGTACGCTGCTAACCTAGCAGCTTGGAAGCGAGCAAAGCGAAAGCACGACCTCGAGCAAAAACGAGCCGAAGAAGAGATTGATGGACAAGAACTCGAGGATCTCGAAGATAGAGGAATCTCAATCGACCCAACAGACTACGAAGATGTCCCTGCGAGCGGAGCCTACATCACGATCAAGGAAACAAAACCTGACTATCACTATTACTACTGGCAGTGGCGTGATGGGAAGTCTTGGAAAAATGAATACATCGGGCCAGTAAATCCGAGAGAAGACTAGTCATTCTCTTGAATCACATTGTCCAAGGCTTAGTCGTGAGACCGCTCTACACTCGTCTGGATAGCATGCTTGTCTGCGAGGTCGACAACATCGTAGACGTGAATCCCTGACTTGAACCACAGCACCTGATCGCTCACCTTCTCGACATCAGTCGCCGAACACTCGAGTCGATCGGAAACCGCGATCAGGAGATGGTCGAGGTCGGCGGCCTCGATCTTCGCGAGTTTCTCCTCGAGGTACTCAGGCGTCCAGAAGCCCACGATCTCGAGGATCGCCCGTCGCCCGTCCGGATGTTCAACCGCGAAATCCGGGATCATTACCTCGACACCCAGATCTAGCACGTCGTCCTCGCGGCGGAGCTCCCAGTCGGTGGTTGCTCGTTCCCACTTCTGGGACAGCGTTCGCTCGAGATCGCTGTCGAATTTACCCTGATCGCCGTAGTGGGAGGACAATCCATCGGTATGGTCAAGTTCGAACGTCAGTGATCCACTGTTTGTCGATCTTCTTTCTCCATCGAGGATCTCGGCCTCCATCTCCCAACGGTCGCACAGGGGGAGCGCTGGGAGAAAATTCGCCATGCGGATACCGTACTTCCGGGATTTCGAGAACAACGACGCAGGCCCATCCAGAATTGCCTCGTAACCTGCAGCGACGTCCGTCGACTCGACCCGCTCGCCACTTTCGTCGATTGGATAAATCCGGTGCATCAACCCGAACAACTTGACATAGCTGAACACCGTGTTGAAATGGTCCCACACTTGGATTCGCATCTGTGTTGCATCGTACAGGACCGCCTGAGCCAGCGCGAGGTTGTACCGCGTGAGTAGCCAGTCAACGCTGATCGTGTCCTCGGCGTAGGTCTCCTCGCTATCCCCCGTTAAGCGGGTCGTCGACGAACTACTGTCACCGGCGTACTCGTCGACGCGCAGGTCACCGAATCGCACCAGCAGCATGTTGTCCTCGAGGTCGGCGTACATCCCTCGGTAGCACTCTTTGAGACTAATTCCGAGCTGGTCGGCGACGGCACTGTAGACCTCGAGGCGCTGAGTGTCGTCTCCGAGGGTGGGCTGGCGGACGATCGGGTACGACTCGTTGGCCTTCGCGAACAGTGCCTGACGGATCTCCTGGGGATCAGTCGCAGCCACTGTCTCGAACTCACACTCGTCTGTGAGGAGCTTGGCCAGTCCCTGGACGATCTTGTAATCGGTATCGGCGATCGTCAGCTGGTCGATCGTCTCCTCGAGATTACCCTTGGGTTCGCCCAGATGGTCTTCGAAGATGTCGATGAGTTCCTGAGCCGTCTCCCGATACTGGGGCTTGGCAGGATCAATAAACAGTGGCTTAATAGATCCGTTTCGCGTGCGCGAGCGTGCGAGATCAGCTGTCAGCATCAGTTCGCACCCCTCGGCGACGGTGTTGAGAGACGTACGTTTCCTTGGTATTCGTGGCGATGATCTCGTAAAGACGTGCCGGCTTGCGGTCCTCCGTTGGACGGAGAATCCGCCCGAGCCGCTGGGCGTACTGGCGTTTCGAGGCACTTCCCGAGAGGATGATTCCGACGTTCGCCGCAGGCACATCGATACCCTCATCAAGGACCTGTGAGGTCACGAGCATCGAGTACTCTCCGGTCCGGAATCGGTCGAGAAGGTCTGTGCGTTCCTCGGTAGCCGTTTGGTGAGTGATACACGGGATGACGAACTCCTGGGAGATCCCATAGGCGAAGTCATTGTTGGCGGTGAAGATGATCGTCCGGTCGTCGTAGTGGCGTTTCAGGAGGTTGTCCAGGGTATCGAGTTTCTTCTCGGCGGTTCGAGCGATTTCTTCGGCCCGCTGTTTCGCGATTAGGGCTCGTCGCCCCTGTGAATCATAGGAACTGCGCTTGAGGAACTCCTGGTAGCCCCGTTCCTTCCAGATGTCGAAGTCGTGGGCGTCGACATAGTCGCGATACAACTGGTATTCCTCGTCGTAGCGTTCGCGCTCGTCGGCGGTGAGTTCGACCTCGAGGTGAATCGTCTCGTAATCGCTGAGGTACTCACCGGTGAGTTCGTCGACGTCCTCCTCGTAGACGACGGGGCCAAGCAACTCGTCGAGGGCCTCGTGTTGGTTGTCTGCACGTTCATAGGTGGCAGTCAATCCGAGCCGATAAGGCGCGATCGTCATTTCGGGGATCTGCCGGTAGGTCGGGGCGGGCAAATGATGGACTTCGTCGACGACCAGCAGACCGAACTGGTCTCCGTACTCGTTGATGTACCGATAGGCGGAATCGTAGGTCGTCACCGTCACGTCCGTGATCGTGTGGCTGCCGCCACCAAGAACGCCGACGTCGTCAGGAGGCTGGTCTCCGAACGCGTTGGTGAGCGTCGCATGCCACTGGTTGAGCAGATCGATCGTGGGGACGACCACAAGCGTACTGACGCCAGCGTCAGCGATTGCCTGGATCGCGAGGAAGGTTTTCCCGCTGCCGGTCGGGAGGACGACACTCCCCCGACGATCGTGTTCGATCCAGGCCTTGAGGGCGGCCTGCTGGTAGCCTCGAGGTTCGATCGCGACGGCAGGTGAAAGAGTAAGGTCGCTGTAGGCTCTGGCATCGTCTTCGACGGAGTCACCAGCCATCGTCGCCTGTGCGAGGGTCTGCTGGTCGCGACTGGAGGGAGTCGCCCACTGACGGAGGTCGTGATAGCGATAGGCCTGCGCTCGATACTCGTCGACGCGGTCATCCCACTCGGCGTAGGGAACACTGTCGGGGGCGTCCTCGAGTAACAGTGTTCCATCATCGAACGTCAGGCGCATGTAACTACTACGGACGTCTACGGTCGACGTCGTACTTGGGTTTGCTGGCTATCGTTCGGTTTGCGCTCAAGCAAAATCGGATGCGTGAGATACTCAAGGACAGAAGCCGCCTTGAGACCATGAGCCGGAATCCCTTCCACGCCGGCCCACGTAGCTGAAACAAATGAACGTCGATGAAGACACAATCAGAGACCAATGTACGGACGCAGTGTTCGAACGCGGCCAGACCTACCACCAGAAGGGGCGAATCCAGCGACTTGAGCGATTCGACAACCTCGTCACTTCGTCTGTCCAGGGCTCGAATCTGTACGATGTGACCGTCGAACTGGACGGGAACAGTATCGATGCGCGGTGTACGTGCCCCTACGACGGCGCGGGAGATTGCAAGCACGTCGTGGCGGTGTTGCTCTCCCTTGCTATAGATCCACCAGCCGATGAGAGCGACCAAATCGAAGTGGTACTTGACGACGTCTCCGCTGGGGACCTTCGAGCATTCGTCCGCGATGTCCTTGCTTCTCATCCGGACCTGCGAGATCAGTTTCTTGCACGGTTCAGCGACGAGCACAAGCCGGTTGAGGAGTACCGCGAGGAGATTGGGCAACTGTTCGAGCAACACGCCGAACCAACCGTAATGGCTGCGATTGACTTCTCGCGGTTTTTCGAGGTTGCTGAGCAGTACCGTGACCGGGACCGATATCTGGCCGCCGCAACCGTCTATCGGGCAGTGTTTGAGGAAGTCGATGAGAAATCGAACTGGATCGACGGCGCCTATAACCACTACGCACAGACTATCCAGCGGGCCCTCGATGGCTACGCTGACTGCGTGCTCGCGACTGATCCGAGTCCTGAAGAGTTCGACACATACGCTGGCGTGCTAGAAGCACGGACGTCGACAGAACCGCCGATCAACAACGAGCAGTTCTGGCGGGCGCTCGACGACCTTGAGGACCGATATAACTCACGATGAACGAGATAACAGACCGATTTCTCATCGAGATCGGCAGCGGAGGCGGAACAGTCGGACACATTATCGATATAGACGCCACCGGTTCGGAGACGAACTCTCATCTGTCACTTGGCCCAAGTGCTCCTGGAGAAAAAATGTGCGAACGGGGATACCGTCACCACCGATTCCAGCGTGTCCCGTTTCGAACGTTCGTGGAGTATCATGAGATAGAGAAAGCAGGCATCGAAGGTAATGCCCCGGAAGAGATCTGCTCGTACTGCTGGTCGAACACACTCAACGCACTCGAGAAAGAACAAGAGCGAGCTGACGAAGACGTATCCGAGCGGATCGGAACCGTCGGGTATCGTCTTCGGTGGAAGCAGAAAGGTCGTGCTCGAGACGAATGGTACGATATTATGGTTCGACCGGAGACGACGATGGCAGAGTTGGACAAACTTGTATGTCGGTTCACCACACTAAACGACTTGCACCTCCGGATGTACGGTCTCGAAGAGGAGTACTTGGATTCCAGCCTCAACATACTTCCCGACCATCAGTACGAGCAAGCAGGCGACCGGTCGTATGCGAGAGCGAGCGAAATGACGATTGCAGACGTTTCCGACCGTGCTTCGCTCTGGGAGGGCGACAGGCTTAGTATGGCCTACGACTTCGGTACGCCATCTCACTACTACTGTATCGTCAAGGATGTCTACGAATCCGAAGCGGTCAATGAGCGTCTCAACGAAAGCAACATCATCGCATCTACCGACACAGCCGCGATCACCAAGGAGAAACGGCCATGACACGGGAACAACGTGACGATGAGCGGGACGAACGCATTCAAAACGAGGTGATCGTCGATGCCTACACCCCAGACGAACAGGCGATCGGCTGGTGTTATTATCTCGAAGAGCAGCTCTCCTTCCCGTTCCAGGCACAGTGTATCGAGGAGCGAGTGATTTCACCACTCGAAGAGGGTGAAGTTGTGTGCGTGGTTGGGATGATCGATGAGGTTGTGAGCGAGATGTTTGTCCGAATCGAATGGATGGACCGGAAATTCGGTGTTCCACTGTCACAGTTGGAGCCAGTTAATCCGGACACCAATACAAGAGAAGCGGTCAACGACTGGCACTACTGGGAAGGTGACGGAACTCGGCTGTGTTGAACTCCTGACCGGCGTGGTTTTTTTGTCGCGTTGCAAAGTCGCCTCACAGACATATTTCCGCTTTCACGATAAGTCAGAAATATCGTCTAGGTCGAACAATTGGAGATCGTCACGCTCGGACACGGCTTCCTGTACTGATTGTGTTGCTCCACTCCGTGTGAACAACGCGTATTCCATGTCAACTTCGCCAGTATCCGGTGTCCAGCGAATTTCCGATGCATGATCTTCGAGTGAGGCGAGTGCACTGTAGTCAAGCGGCGCACTAGTGAACTTGCATTCTCCCACGACCATTGTCCCGTCTGTGGTAAACCCGACAACGTCGACCTCGTGTTCCTTGTACCACCAGCGGCCGATATCGAGGAACAGCTTCTCTGGATACAGGTTCGTGAGGGCGTCCCGGCAAAGCGTTTCGAACTCTTGACTGACGAAATCAGGGAGTTCTGGTTCGATAACTGCTTCGTAGGCGTCCTCGCCTAGACGTTCGTATCGATCTTCTTTGCCGTAGACGAAGCGGAACCAGAAGCGAAAGAGGGGATCCAGGATTCGATAGCGTCCGCGACGTGACTTCGCTTTCTCCTCGGTGATGGGAACTTCCCGTTCAATAAGCCGCAACCGCTCTAACTTCTGAGTGTACGTCGAGATTTGTTTCCCGTCGATTCCCACCGTTTGGGCAATCTCGTTCGAGGTCGTCTTCCCTGCGGCTATTGCAGTGAGGATCGCAAAATACCGATTCGGGTCTGTGAGCTCGGTCCGGAGGACGTATTCTGGTTCGTTGTGGAGGTACCCTTTCTGAGAGAGCACTTCCTTCGTGAGGACTGTCCCGAGGTCCTGATTGAGATCGATACCGTCGAGATAGTATGGGACGCCACCGAAAATCCCCCACGCGAAAATACGCTCTTCTGAGGAGTACTCGTCTGGAAGGAACTCTTGTGCGGCGGTGAACTCGAGTGGCCGGAGATCAAGTTTCTCGGTGAAGCGCCCGTACAGAGGACTATTGCCAAGAAGCGTCGCTTCTTCCATCATGCTGATCGATGATCCAACCAGAATGAGTGTTCCCGATGTATTTTGGAATCGCTGGTCCCATAACCGCTGGATGACGGAGGGAAGGCTCTCATCGGCGTCGATTAGATAGGGAAATTCGTCGAGGACGACGATCCCGTCTTGGTCGCCGAGATACCCCAAGAGTGCTTCCCAGTTCTGCTTGATATCCGCAATCCCTGGAAACGTGTCAGCAGCGACGTCGACGAACTCGTCAAGTTGTATCTGTGAAGTGGTTTCTGTAGCCTGATAGACGATAGCGTCGTCGCGCTCGGCAAGCGAGTGCTGGACGAGTTGTGTTTTCCCAAGGCGCCGTCGGCCAAAGATGACGACCATCTCAGCGTCGTCGGAGTCGTAACACCTTCGGAGTCGTGAGAGCTCTTTTTCCCGGTTGACGAAGCGCTCCATATCGATACGTTATCTCGCCAGAGAATAACACTTCCGAATAGGCTATTCCAAAATAGGCTATTCCAAAATAGGCTATTTTGAAACAGGCGGTAGGACTCTCTTCGTACTCTTGGAATTACAGTACTGAAGCGGGTGGTATTACGTTAGGAGGAGACCTATGGGCGGAGCAGGGTGAGAATCCTGGCCCTGTGGTCGTGGCTGTTCACAGAGAAGGCAAGACGAGTACCTCGGCTTCGACCTCGTGATGACACGCGACACCTCACAGGCCCATTCCGGTACAGCTGGTGATCACTCCCGGAGATCGATCTCAAGGACGATATCGGCTCGCATCGAACACTCGTAGACATGGTACTTCCCGCCGTCCCGCCCTTTGTTTCGAAGAATCTGATCGGCGAACCCTTGCATCGAGAGCTTGTCAAGGTGTTCCCGTACGCTTCGCGTCGTCGAGAGCGGAGCAAGCCCAGATTGCTCGCAGACCGAAGTATATAGAGAGTAGATTTCCTTTGTTCTGGCCGGTGTCTGGCCGTCAGCTTCCAGCAGCGCGAGGGTATAGAGAATGTGTTGTTGCTGAACGGTGAGGCTATTTATTCGTCGCTCAATATTCCCGCGTTCGACATTGCGCTTACCCGTTCGGATGTGCACTTCAGTCACCTGCTCGTCGTTCTTTTTATCAGCCTCTTTCCCCGCAGCATGGAGGATGTCAAGGCCTTGACGAGCGTTACCGCTGTCTTGGGCTGCGATCGCTGCACACAGATTGATCGCCGCCTCCGTGATCGCACCGTCGTTGAACGCAATCTCAGCCCGATCGCGAAGGATCGCTTCCAGTTCGTTGGCAGTGTACGGCGTGAAGTCAAGTTCTTCCTCGGCGAACGTCCCTCTCGTCTTCGACGAAAGAATATCGCGAAACGTATAGTCGTTTGAGATTCCGATGATCCCGACCGTTGCGTGCTCGAGATTCCCTGTCGAGTGGCTCCGACTCAGGTCGTAGAGCAGTGAGTCAATGTTTTCGATATGGTCAATCTCGTCGAGGACCAAGATACACGTCCCCTCCCGATTGTCGATCTCCTCGTACAGCGCGTCGAGAGCGTCCCGCGTCGAGAGCCCGCGTGCGGGGAACTCATCTTTATTCTTGTCGCGAAACTCGTTGACAAGCGTCCGGACGACCTTGAACGCGGTCATCTCGTTGCAGTTTAAGAAGACCGTCGAGAGTACATTTCCGCTGTTTTCACACGCCTCATGCATCATATCGATCATATACCGCGTCACCGCGGTATTGCCGTAGACCATAATGTTGTCCGGCATCGATCCTTCGACAACCGGACGGAGCGCGGCCGCATACTGATCGATCTCCTCGTCCCGCTCGAGGATGCGATCGGGGTCCATTGGTCTTTAGTTAAGCCTCAGCAGCCGGTTCGATGGTGGTAGCGAGTTGTTCTTGGAGAACCGGTCGTTGTTTGTGAATTTTCTGCGTATCGTTGATCAGACGATCGAGCAGTGGCGGTGGAGAGTTCCCAAGATAGTCACTCAACCGGTAGAGAATGAGCTGGGCGTGCGACCGGAAGGTCGCCGCCCAGCGTTCCGGTGGAAACACGAGATCATCATCTGCGTGCTCAATAATCAGACTAAGCAACTCACGGCTCACGACCAAGGACAACAGTGCCGCGTACAGCAGAGTCCTTACGACGTGCTTCTTCGTCGTATCGAACTCATCCAGTCGCTGTCTGGCTTCATTGACAGCGCAATTACGCTTGTACAGATACACCACTGGCCCAGCGAGCGGTACAATCGCCAAGAGAACGCCCCAGTGGCCAGGCTCTGTTTCCCAGTTCGTCTTCGTCACGACTGTACGCGCATCCCGATATGCAACGATACTGGTCAAGAGAATGGCACCAACGCTAAATGCAACCACGAGTGCGAGTTCAGCCACCTGAAAGCTACGTGTGTGTGTGTGTGTGTGTGTGTGTGTGCAAAACTGAGGAACATCCCACTGACTAGGATAAGGACCGTAAGACCTACTAACAGACCAACAACTCGGTTGAGATCACTTTGCCGTCGAATATTGTGCGGAGGGAACCCAGATTCAGATGTCATATCCAGCAGTTCTTTCACCTGATTTGTATTCTCGCCATATTACATTACTGACTTGTCGATACACCGTAGCGTCTCTTTTCAATCTCACAACACACAGTCGATGCTTTGAACCACTCATTTGGCCGTGGTGATCGCCATACAGCGTTGGATTTGTCTAGCTCACAGCACGCTTGATGTTGTAGTCGACACACATCAGAACGATTTCATGGAACTCACGGTACCAGATTCGCGCACGCACGGCGTCGCCGAGCGTGATTCGCTGTATGACTCGCGTCGGTCCTACGTCGAAAATAAAGCCCGAACCGATCGGGACGAACGCGGGACGTGACGGTGCTCGAGCACGCCGAGACACTGTTCTACGTCGCTCTGGTCACTGCTGCTGGCGTCGTATACGTCCGCGACCGACTCTCGAGCGACCCATCTCCTGTTGAAGCCGCTCAAACCGCCTGCGCCACGGGCGAGATCGATAGCACGGAGTTCGATAACCGTCTCGAGTTCCATCTCGATGATCGGAACGGACGAATCCGAAGCGTCGTCGAAGACATCCCCGGCGTTGGCACCGAATCTCGAAGACGATCGCCCGCGAGTACGACTCGCTCGAGGATCTACGGCAGATCGATCGAGACCGGTTACAGTCTGTCCCAGGGGACGGTGAGCAACGAACCGAAGACGTACTCGAGCGAGTTCAGTGAGAGTGTAGGTCGTAGTACTCGCTATTCGCCAGGCTCGGCAAGCCACTGCAACGTCTCGACGAGGACCTGATTCGCAGTCCCGACAGTCGTCCGCTGTGAGAGCGTGTTCGGGCCGCCGATCGGCCCCTCGAGAACGCGCCAAACACCGCCGTCTTGTGCGGCGACGAGCCGTTGCTTGCGATCGTAGTCGTCAACAGCGATCATATCATCATCAAAATCAAAGTTGATATTAACCATAGATTATTATTCTATCACTTTGGTTTTGAATGCATCGATAACAGTCCCTACTCGCTATCCGGCGTGAGACTTGAGCAAATTCAAGAGAACAGTTAGAACAATAGCTCGAGCCACTCCACGGAGATCTGAACGAGGAGTTCCCCGAAGACCGCGCCGAGGAACGGATTCGAGAGTTACAGAACCTTGAGTTGCTGTATCCTTGCAGTGATGAGTACGTCGAGTACCTCCCAGAGAACGATCCGTGGCGTCAGCGGAGGCGATCAGCGTGATGTTTGATATGCACCGCCGGTGTTCACGATTGTTGATTGTGGCACCGATGACCGTTCACGCTATTTCTGTTCAGCTACGGCTTGTACCGAGTACACAAGTAGCTCTCAGGATTCAAGTCTCTATCTTTGGCTCAAGAACACTTATAAATAGGATTACAGGATCTTATTTGTTACTTCAAATTGTAAGTTATATCCTCATCGCAATGTTTGCATGCTGATTGAAGCCTATATCTAAAACCAGAAGTTATTTTCGATATATTATCCTTCTTTGAGTTAACTGTAACATTCGCAATCTCTCCACAACTCGGACAAGCAACTTTTTTCACGGGCATCTCACATACACCTCAAATCATTCTTGATAATCAGAAATATAGCTCTCTTGATACCCCTCAACATATTCCGGTTCTTGATCTGCTTTCGAAGAACTGCCACCCTCATCACTGCTACTTGAATAATTCTTATTTTTGCCAGAGCCTGCAACCGGATCTGGATCAACAGAGTGTCGCCGCTTCTTTTCATCGCGGATCATGTCCTTCAACGTACTTCGAGTAGTCCGATTGATACTCGGATCCATCTTCAATCGCTCTTTCACCAATAGCAAATCCTCATCAGACGCCATGCGGAATTCATTTTGGAGTCTCTGATCATGTGAGTCCTTCAGTGGGTTGAACTCTTGAAAGTCAAAATCGATTGGGTCAAATGGATCAAACATGCTATAATATACGAAGTTCTTATTAAAAAGTGTTACTTGGTAGGTGTGAAAGGAGACCAATAAAACCTCGTTTGAGATCGCTTCAGTCTAAGTTCTGTAGAATTTATTTCCAACTTTGAGCCTCCTTTTACTCAGGCAGCATTTGTTCTCCGCAGTTCCCGCAACTAATTCCGGTGAATTCATCACCGGCTTTTGTTATGCAGTTTGCTTCTGACCCGCAGTTGCTGCATACACAGCCCACCGTATCCACTGCATCGTTGCAGCAGTTTGCCCCAACAATATCCTGCATGAGTTTGTAGTTTCTACCAGCGCCCGACTTCATCCATGCGTTCGATCGCTTCATCAACGGTCTCTTCAAGACTCGCTAATGCTTCTTCTGTCTCGTCTTTATCTAATCTGAGCTGAGGCAATTCATCAGAAGAGTCCTCTATAGATTCCTGCAAGATCTTTCCCAACTCTGCATCCTTCTCAGACGATTTCTCGATATGTCTCGTAGCTTGCTGAATCGCTTTTCCGAGTAGTTGGTTTTCGCGCTCCAGTTCTCTTACATAGTCCTCTAACTCAGTTCGATCCATTTTATTAGGTTCCGGCATGGTCAGAATACCTTGTCTACACCTATATTAGTCAGTCATATTGAATTTATCCCCATTCTGCCACCACCTACCCTAAACTAACACTCACAACACCACTGAAACGAGTTACACACCCATTGAACGACAGCTGTGCGATGAGGTGTTCGGTGACGTTCAGTGGCTACTATGATTACGGACATTATCAATGCTATCCGAGACGTCCCTCATTTTCACGTCGGCGTAGGCCTCGTGGGTGGTCTCAATCGAGTTGTGTCGTAACGCCTCCTGAGCCTTTTCCGACATCCCGCTAGTATACAGATCCCGACCGAGGGCTCGACGAGCACCGTGCAGCGTCAGATAGTCGTACTCCCCATCCGGATCGATCCCAGCCTCGTCGGTGAACCGTTTCATCAACTGACGAACGCCCTCTTTCGAGATCGACGGCGGTGGCACCTCATGATCGCGATGCAGACGGTCGAGAACCTCGGTCTTACCGACGTCGCCCCTATCCTTGAGCGCCGACGATACCCAGTCCTCACCAAGTTCGGCCTCGAGTGTACACTTTTTCGACCCGTAGTGACCGGTCGGGAAGACAGGCCACGCCTCAGTCAGCGGCTCTTGGACTCGATACCATCGCTCGAGGACGTCGTGGACACTGGCAGGAAACGGAGCCTGTTCGTACTCACGCGATTTGCCGTAGACTTCGATCAACCGCTCGTCGAAGTCAACGTCGCTCCAGCGAAGGCCGTTGCGTTTGTCGTCTTTCGAGTCGGCGAACAACTCGGCACCTCGCGCCCCCGTCCCGTCGAGCATCACGACAATCGCCCGGTCACGGAAGGCCGTCTCGGCGTCGGTTCGAATCGTTCCCTCCAGGGCCATGTCGACGCGCTTGGTCACGTACTCGAGTAGCGCCGTTCGGTCCTCGGCACTCCAGTACTGGCGCTTGCGTTTCCCGTCGTCTTCCGGTAGCGGGTCCATCGCGGTGTTCGTATTCGCCGGGTTCGACTCGAGGTGTTGGTCTCGGACACACCACGACAGGAACGCCCGGACGTAGGCGAAGTAATTGTGGGCGCTCGAGGCCGCCAGATCCTCGTCGATCACCACGCGGTCGTAGAGGTGTTCGCTGTAACTTCGGACATCGTGGGGTGTGAGGTCATCGACGAACTCGATGTCACGTTCGTCTCGACAGTGATCGGCGAACTCACACAGTGGTGAGCGCATGGTCGTCTTTGAGCCGTCGGCGTTGATCTTGTACCGAAGGTAGCTCTCGGTGGCTTCGTGGACGGTCGTAACGGGTGTCAGCTGTATGGTGGTTTGTAGAATTTGAGATCCTGAAGTTGTGGTCGTCAGGGGATTCGACGAGTTCACTAGCTTTCGCTCATTTGATTAGATCATAATGGTTCTTCACAGTTCCTAACTCATACCGCACCCCTTGTGAGAGAGGCCTGAACGGTGGTACTACATCCCTGACGATATGTATTGACAAGTAGGTACACGTCATAACATATATGTCCCTCCCCGTCGAACGTCAATGTATGAGCGGATCAAGCTACGACAAGACGATTCAGTTCCGTGCCGGAGCCGAGAAAGAGGCCGCGGAACTCCTCGATGAGATCCACATCGGTGGCGTCAACGTGAGCGAACTCGCCCGCGTCGGCCTGGTCGAAATGCTTCGACAGTCATTAGATGAACAGGACAAAATCGCGGTGTACGAACGATACAGCCGCGGTGATATCGGTGAGGACGTGGCCCGAGTCCTCCTCGGTGAGAAACTCGATAAGATGGAAGAGGAGAAAGAGTCGTTCGAGGCGGCTATGGAGCGAGACACGTCTGAATTCCTGACGGGCAGAGATGGCAAGTGAGACTCGCCACGCGATACTGGCCGATACGAGTTCCTTGATCGCAGTTGCGAACACCACTCAGTGGGAACGACTGAAAGATGCGATCCATCTTACAACGACAAACGTCTGCAAGCACGAACTTCAAAACCACGTCAGCTCGAACAAATATCCGCCTGAGGGCAGCCGTGAGCACTACTTGAAGCAAGGAAGCCAACGTGTTCTTGAACATCTAGACGAGGATTCGTCGCCGTGGTCGTGCGTAACTGTCGTTCCCCGCCCGCATGGACCAGACGCAGGCGAGCAATCGCTCAAGCAAGAACTTTCTGAGCATGCTTCTTCGTATCAGATCGTAACGATTCTTGACTCAGCTGCGAGACGGTCAATTCGGCGTCTCATTGACGATAACGCGTACGACATTGACGTTGTCGGACCACCGTATCTCCTCTACATCCTGCTTGACAACGACCTCATCTCAAAGCCTGAATTCTGCGAGGCAACCGTGGAGATGATTCGGACAGAAGGGTGGACCGGGTACGAGGTTGTGAAGAACGCGTGGACTAGTATCCCCGTCGATTGTTCCGAGATCCTTGACGGCGAATATGATGATGCTCTTCCACCAAGCTGATCCGACAAATCGTGTCCATCTGATCAGTACAGGGCAAGAACTGAGCACTCACCGCGAGCGAACGGAGTGAGCGAGCGGGCCGACGACCGACCCGTAGGGAAGGGAGGAGTGCTTTTCATCAACGTTTTGCCGAGCGACTGAGCGAAAGCGAGGGAGCGCAGCGCAAAAGGTTGGCAGACGCAGTTACCGAACTGCCCGATTCAGTTTCAGGCATGATTCTGAATAAAGAAATCGTGCTACTATCTACTGTTAGGTAATGGCTTGGACTCTTCAGACCACCTTATCAATCACACCCGTTGTGAGTGAGTCCACCGCTGAAACTCCAGAACCAGCGTTAGATGTTCAAACATTCTTTCTGAAAGGAAGGTCTTCTCCACACACCTGCAGCTAGCGGTAGCAGCGACGTCGTCGGACCAAGACGACGACCAAATCCGTTGTCTCGTTTATCAGAGTAATTCTCCCTCTCGGGATGAGATCAACCGTGCTCTCACACCTCCACCGTGTCGGTTCGGGTCACAACTGGTGTGACACCGTCGGTGACTTGCCCATCTATGTCGAGCAACTCGAGATGGTGATAGCGAGCCTCGAGCAGTCTCTCAGTGGTCTCGATGTCCATCGTGATGATCTCTTTTGATGTTTGTTTCGCAGAGACACGGCGCTCGGTGACCTCAATGTCTGAGCTCCCGATCGCGATCATCTCTCCCCACACGCGTTTGAGTGTTTGTGCATGGGGACGCGTTCCGAGAATTGCAGTGAGCGCATTTCGGACATCGTCTCGCGTCCAAAAGATGCCGCTCCCGTTCGTGCGCTTCGTTGCGAACTCGTCCCAGCGCTTCATGACAAGGAGTGCACGGAATCGGTTCTTTCGTGGTGTCCCTTGGTCGACGAGGTGCTTTTTGACGCGGTGCTGGCGGCAGTTCGCAAGGAAGTCCAACGGACTGCTCGAGGGTTCGATGCCGTTGGGTAGTTCCTCCGGGTCCTCCCGATCGAAGGCAGTCTCGCCGGTCTCGGCGATCGACTTCGCTTGCTCGGCATTCGCGTTCGCAGTTTTTGCGATCTCTTTCGCTTGATCGACCGTCTCGTCGGTCTCGGCAATTGACTCGTTGATCTCGTGGAGTTGGCTGGCGATCTCCTTGCGGTTGCGCTCGGCACGGCTCTGTTCCTGCTGGAGATCGTCGATACGCTTCTCAAGGCGGTCGATCGTCTGTGACTGCTCTTGGATGATAGCCCACATCTCTGCGCGACTAGGGAGTTCATCATTACCGTCGTCGGCCGTCAGATCAGTGCTGGTGTGCGTATCGACGCTGTCAAAGCCGAGAGCGACGGCAACGTCGTGATTAGTGGGCGTTTCTGCGTCAACTGCGTCCGGATCTTTTCCAATTGTCATGGAGGGTCGTGGGCTGCTGGTTGTCGGTCGAGTCGCGATGCTGCTGGGGAGAGAGACGACTCTCGAAGGAGACGAGATATCGTGCTGGACAGAGCCAGGGCTCCTCGAGAGGCAAACTTTTATATCGATCCGGGTCGCAGGATTGAGTAGCCAACTCAGGGGGCGAACTGACGCCCCCGTTTCCTGCAACCCACATCGATGAGCGGTGGGTATATTCTCCTATCTTCTTGCCTCGCTGATAGTCGTGGATATCACTTAAAACTAGGAGTCACAACTGACGGATCTATTATAGCAACCAGGGACAATGAGCGAACACCAGCCCAGAACTGTACTGGGTGTCTGGGTCCCTTCACGGGACGATATTGCTATGTATCTCGAGTAGTCAGTCTGTTCTAGAAAGAGTATGTCGCCAGCTGAGCGAGGAGTCGGTCGTGAGGCCAGATTCACGTTGCTCATGGTGTTCCTCGTCGGACTTCGACGACGGGATCCAGGCGCAGTTGTCAATGCCGTCGTCGCAGCGATCGGCACATACTTCATAAGTTCGTCACGCGTGCGTATGGCGTCGAACTCCGACCGTGGCAGCGAGTATATGTGAACACCGCGATGGTCACCCACGCCGTCGGGATGCTCGGACCATACGATGACGTCTGGTGGTGGGATCACCTTACACACACGCATTCTTCGTCGATCCTGGCCGGGATTGTCTATGTGGCCAGTCGGCGGAAGGGACGTAACCCTGGCCCACGGGTCATTGCCGCCGTCGTCAGTCTCGGGCTTGCTTGGGAACTCGTCGAGTACGCTATTCA
This sequence comes from Natronorubrum thiooxidans, assembly GCF_900156475.1. Classification (GTDB taxonomy): domain Archaea; phylum Halobacteriota; class Halobacteria; order Halobacteriales; family Natrialbaceae; genus Natronorubrum; species Natronorubrum thiooxidans. The sequence goes on along the minus strand of NZ_FTNR01000015.1, from coordinate 31,935 downwards.
CGCAACAGCAAAACGTCTTGAACTCGAGCCGATACTTGTCACGTACGGCCCGAAGGACACATTCCTCGACATTGTCTTCGATCTGATCGGTGCGTTACTCGTACTCGCGTTTGGTGACCGTGTTCTTGGTGTGCATGCGGCCAACGAGTAGCTGGTCTGGCAGCAGTCAGTTGTTCCGTAGCAGCGGTACCTTGAGACAATGATGACCGCGTTACGACAAAAAATTCGCAATAGTGAATAGTTATATTATGAATATGTTTTCTGGTATATTATTATGATATCTGAGACTATTCTGATACTGCATCGTCAGCGACGAATGCCTCAAGTACGTGATCAGTATTACCATTCCGGGATAGCACCGTTACGATATCATCTGGTTGAATAACAGTTGTTCCATGGGGTGTCAATACACGATCGCCGCGTTCGATAGCGATGACCAATGAATCGTCATTAAGGATTCCGTTTTGAACGGCTTCCTCGAGCGTGTTACTGACGATAGGAGCAGCGGCCTGTACAGTTACGTCGACGACGTTCGCATCACCAGCGAGGCTAATGACATCCGTCGTTGTACTTGTTGAAATCGCCTCATCAGGCCCGAATTTGGTATAAGGGCTATGCGTTTCAGACTCCACAAGTGTCTCATCCTCAATCTCGATACCCAGTCGTGAGAGGGCTCGAGTGATCCGTCTGAGATGTTTGGTGTCTTCTCCAACGGCCATGACATGGAGATTTCGGCGGCCAGTCATTAACTGACGGACGTTGATAACACCAGGGACAGCACTTGCCTCTTGTGCGAGTGCCTTACGTTCGGAGACTGGGGCGTTGCAGACATAGAGATTTGTTAAATGGCCTTCAGCTTGTTCGAAGTCAATTTCAGCGGTATAATTACGGATGATATCGTGTTCTTCAAGCTGATTAATTCGATTTCGTATTGTTCCTGGAGAAACGTTCACCTGTTCGGCAATCGTCGGTGCAGATGTATTCCGTGCATCGTGCATCAATTCATAAATGATGCGCCGGTCAATCTCATCAAGCCGATAATCCATGATACTCATCTATTTGCGTGGTACGTTATATCGATGTTTTGGATGTAAATTACTTAATGAGTAATTGTACATCCTCTTTATTACTTATTAAGGAATTCTACCGGAGTTCTTATATGAGTGGTGTTCGATGGCCCGAGTATGAGCCATGGCGAGGGGGACGAGGAACTTGCAAAAGACCTCGGCCTTATCTCTGCGATGACGATTGGTATTGGGACAATGATTGGTGCTGGAATTTTTGTCTTGCCCGGTGTTGCCGCCAACGCAGCAGGACCAATTGTTGTCGTTTCGTTCATCGTTGGCGGGCTGATTGCAATGGTGAACGCATTGTCTGTCTCTGAACTCGGTACGGCGATGCCAAAAGCTGGTGGCGGCTACTACTATATCAACAAGTCACTCGGGCCGATGTTTGGATCGATCGCTGGCATGGGTGACTGGATGGGACTTGCCTTCGCCTCTGCGTTTTACTGCATCGGATTTGGACAATATCTCGCTGTTTTCGTTCCGTTACCAGAAGTCGCGTTCCTCAGCCCAATCCAACTCGGGGCGCTCCTCGCTGGTGCTATTTTCGTTGGCGTCAACTACATTGGTGCGAAGGAAACCGGTGGTATCCAGACGATTATCGTATTTACTTTGCTTGCGATTCTCACCGCGTTCGCCGTTGCAGGCTTTTCTTCGTTTGATTATGCGACGTTGGCTGATGAGGGCGGCCTTGCGCCGTTCGGGGCAGGGGCGATTCTGCCGGCGACGGCCCTCGTGTTCGTCTCATTTCTCGGTTACGCGAAAATCGCAACCGTCGCTGAGGAATTGAAAAATCCAGGACGGAATCTCCCTATCGCCATTATCGGGAGTGTTGGGCTCGTGACCGTTATCTATGCGATCCTCGTGACGACCATGCTCGGGGTCATCTCGTGGCCCGACCTCAGCCAGGATGCGCCGGTTGCACAGGCTGCCGAGGTCGCGTTTCCCTCTTCTCTCGGTCCGCTCGGGGGTATCGCTGCTGCCGCAGCGGCGTTGATGACCGTCGGCGCACTCTTGGCGACGGCATCGTCGGCGAACGCGTCGATTCTCGCCTCGGCGCGCATCAACTTCGCAATGGGCCGTGATAAGATCGTCACCAACTGGCTTAACGAAATTCACCCGAACTTCTCGACGCCCTATCGATCGATTCTCGTCACTGGCGTGCTCATCATCGCGTTCATCGCGTTTCTGGGAAGAGATATCGAGGTCCTCGCAAAAGCAGCGAGCGTCCTCCACCTCATCGTCTACGCGCTGATGAACGTCGGACTCATCGTGTTCCGGGAAGCGGACGTCCCGGAGTACGATCCCGATTTCCGAGTCCCGTTCTATCCCATCACGCCGATCCTCGGCGCGGTATTATCGCTTGGACTCGTCGCGTTTATGGACGGGCTGGAGATCGCACTGTCCGGGGCGTTCGTTCTCGGGGCTATTCTCTGGTACTTCCTCTATGCTCGTGACAAAACCACTCAACGGGGTATTCTCTCTGACTATATCCGAAATCGTGAGGAAGAGATGCCGGATCGAGTCGTCGACGCTGCTGATGCAGTTGCGCCGAGTGGGACGGACGGACCGACGATCATGGTCGCACTGGCCAACCCTCGAACCGAGAGTGCTCTTATAACACTTGCCAGTGCGCTCGCTGAACACGAAGGCGGTCGAGTTCTTGCAACACACATTGTTACCGTGCCTGACCAGACAACGCTTGCCGCTGCTGCCGAGAACGGCGAGATTAACGCCGCCTCGGAGACGCTTCTCAAAGACGCCAAGCAAGACGCAGAGGCGTTCGATGTACCGATTGAGACGAAGACGATCCTTTCCCATCGTGGTCTTGAAGAAGTGTATGATGCAGCGCAATCGAATGATGCCGACACAGTCGTAATGGGCTACGGCGGCACGCGGTTTGCGGGCGGGCGTGCCGAAAGCACCCTTGACGAACTGACGCACGACTTGCCGTGTGATTTCCTCGTTTTGGACGCAACGGAGTTCGATCCGAACGATATCGTCGTCCCCACAGCCGGAGGAGCGTCGTCAGATCTCTCCGCAGAGGTCGCCCTCGCACTGCACGAAACGATTGGTGCTGAGGTTTCGTTGTTACACATCGTCGATGAGGGAGAAGAAGCAGAGGGTCGTGAATTCCTGCGTGAATGGGCCGACAGCCATCAGTTATCAGATGCTGCGTTACATATCGAGACGGGAGATATCGAGACCGTGATCGAACGCTCCAGTGCAGACCACGGTCTTGTCATAATCGGCGCAACAGAGCGTGGACTCCTGTCGCGTATCGTTCGCGGCTCGCTCGTGTTCGATGTTATCGAAGATATCGATACACCGGTTCTGTTGACTGAACGCCCATCGTCGCGTTCGCTCCGGGATCGGCTCTTTGGTCGCCGCTGATACAATCAGCGCGTTCAACAGCGGTCGAGGCAGGATTCCACGGGTCACCTGACCCGTGGTCGTTGATTCACGCTGTTTATGAATCTGTATCAGTTTGCGGTAATGCGATGACAGGTCGGTCGGCTTGAGTAATGAGTTTGAGCGATCGATCTCCAGAAAGGAACTGCATAATCCGATTTCCACCGCGGGAGCGATACGCGATGGCGCTCGCATCTACTTCGTCAGCAGCCTTGAAAATAGCGCCGACAACATCGCGAGCGTAGGCAGTATGATCGTCAGCATTAGGAAATACCCTACGAACAGCAGCGTATGATTCTGCAGCGAGTTCTTCAGATTGTTCGACGGGTATTTTATCCGGAACGCCTTCGCCCTTTTCGACGACGTGAAGGGCTGTTACCTTATCTGGATTGTACGGTTCAAGTGCCATTGCTGTCTTGATCGCATCGGTTTCATTTGCGACAGGAACTACAATATGTTCGAGAAGGTCGCCTTTGGGAGAATCATGTGTTCCAACCATACAAAAAGAAGGGAAACACAGATGATAATAGTTTGGTAGCCTGGTGCAAATTTTTCGAAACATTAACATCTACCCTATCATGATGGATTGAGTCCATCGGTTCCGACTATGGAGATCTGCGACCGACGCCCTGTACGAAAACGTTCCATGCGTGGGTCTACAAGACGGAAGTCGAAGGGGTTGACACAACGCAAATTGATTCAGTGTATACGATCAGTAGTGCTCGCAGTGCGGGACGACGCTGTCATCGGATACTGCGTTCTGAGGATGCCGTGAGCGGCGGGATTCTCTCGCTGTTGAAAGGTAGATCAGTCATAGAGTCGAAGCCGTTGGAAGACAGTCCCCAACAGCACAGCCACAGGAATGATTTCTAATCTCCCAATCCACATGTTAAATATTAACATAACCTTTGCTGCATCGGGCATGTTAGGTCCAGTAATACCTGCATCAAGGCCAACAGTACTCTGTGCACTCATCACCTCGAAAATCACATACTCTAACGGATATGCCGGAGAGACGGTCCACAGGAATACGGCGACACCAAGCATGAGAAAGAGTATCCAGAGGATAAACACAACCGCTGCCTCAGTATACTCTCGCTCAAGCTGGTTTTGGTTGAGCGTTCGTTTACCAAGCTGAAGATGTCGAACGGCACTACTCGGTACAAAGACGTTTTTGATCTGCCACACAGTGCCCTTGAGCAGTATAAGTACGCGAATGAGTTTGAGGCCGCCAACCGTTGATCCTGCCGCAGCTCCGGTCAGCATTCCAACACAGAGTAGAAGCGTCGTTCCGGTTGTCCAGACCTGTTCGGTACCACCCCCGATTGTCGTCGTCCCGAACCCGGCGTTCGAGGTCGCGGAGACGAACTGGAACAATGCAATACGGAACGTCTCCTCAAGTGTGCCGTATTGCCCGTTGGCCGAAAGAAGTGCCGTCAACACAATCGTTCCAACCGTGAACCAAATAAAGACCCACCGGGTCTGGATGTCAGCGTAGAAATTACGCACTTCGCCTTTGAGAATCAGATAGTGGATTGGGAATGCGATACTTCCGGCGACCATTACTGGCACAACTGCGTATTCGATCAATGGACTTCCGTAATAGCCGATCGAATCCGCATGAATCGAGAAACCACCAGTAGAAATCGCAGTCATCGCGTGATTGATCGCACCCCATAGTGGCATTCCAGCTCCGACAAATAATAGAATCGCTGAGAGTGTAATTCCAAGATAAATCTTCCAGATCTCTGTGACTGTTGAGACGATACTCGGATGAATCTTTTCGGAGCGAGCCTCGCTCTCGTAGAGTGTCAGTGAACCACTGCCGGGACGAGCAAGGATCGCAACAGTCAGCACAATGACGCCGACACCGCCGATCCATTCGATGAACGATCGCCACCAGTGCACTGATCGTGGAAGTTCCTCCTCGACAATGGCCATCGTTAGCCCAGTGCTCGTAAAGCCGCTAATGCTCTCGAAGGTCCCATTCAGTGGGTGACGAAAGACGGCGACCGTCTCGTTCATTGGGGGTGTATTCGTCCACGCCGGATATGGATCCAGTGCGATTGTCCATGCAATGAATAAAAAAGGAAGTCCGCCTAGCAGGCCGACTGCACCCCATGCGGTGGCCGCCGTGACCATCGCCTCAAGTTTCCCAGCATCTGGAGCCGTTTGGAACTGTCGTGCGAGCGCGACACCAAGACCTCCTACCACTACAGCAGAGAGAGCAAACGCAGGGACTGCATAGAACTCTCTATTGACTACGCTGACTAGTATCGAGACAAGCAGCATCAGCGAAATGACCTGCAAAATTCGGCCGAGATCACGTCCGATCGTCGGATACTGTATCCTCATATCTCACTGCCGGTAAACGCTTTCACCGCATCAGCCAGCGAGGCATCATCAGTAAATACCGTTACCTGATCACCGGCCTGTATTCTCGTATCTCCTGTCGGCGCTTGTATCGTTCCATCCCGCTCGAGTGCAACAATGAGAGCGCCTTCGGGAAGGCTGCCAACCTCTAGTGCTGAGTTGAGGAGTTGTCCGCTCATTGGCGCGTCTTTGCTAACAGTTAATTCTACCAGTTCAGTGGTCTCATCAAGTTCGATGAAATCGCTAACGTTCGGATATCGAACAGAGTGATACAGGTGGTCTGCGATCAGGTGTTGTGGGTTTTCAATTAGCGTTGCACCAATTTTTTCGAAAACAGGGAGATTTTCAGGGTCATGAACGACGCTTACGAGGTTCGGAACATCGTGTTCCTGTGCAAGCAACATCACCATAATATTAGTCGAATCGATATCTGTTGTAGAGATAACAGCATCTGCACGATCAATTTCTGCATCCTTGAGTGTGTCATGGTTTCTCGCATCGTCATGCAAGACGAGACAATCGTACTCCGCAGAGGCAGTGTTTGCTCGCTCTTCATTTTTTTCGATGACCACGACATCGTTACCGTCGTTTACTGCACGCTCAATCAGGTGCGAACCGGTGTCTCCCGCACCAATAACAATCAGATACACCTATATCAACCTCTTTTAGAAATCTCTCTGTTGGTCCTTTTTGCTCTTTCGAGAAGACGATACAGGGTTATACTGTTGGCAAGCAACAAATCAGATTTATTCGTATTTGTTTGTAACTGATCTAATCAGAAAGATAGATAGACACAGTGACTTCCAAAATTCTGAGATGGTAGTGTACCCTTTTGCTTACTTTGGTGCATCTATTATGTTTATTCGGTTCGAACTCCACCTATGACTTCCGATCCAAAGAAACCCACACCTCCAGAAGGGTTACCCGATCAACTTGTTTTAGAGTTGCACCAATTAAACGCTCAGGAACTCCGGAAAACGATTATTCATGCACAGGAACTACTTAGCTTTCAAAATGAATCACCGTCTCCAGTTGAGCCAAATCCCGGAGACGATATCCTTCAAGTCACTGAGCACGATGGATATACCGAAGTTGTGAAGCGGGTTTTCTGTAGCGAAGGCTGTGATGATTGCCCACATGGACCATACCACTACTACGTTACACAGGAACACCATCCAAATGGTACAGAAAAGCCATACTGGAGATTTATTGGAAAAATCGAACTTGACGACGAATGAAGTAGCCTGCTTGAACGGAACTATTTGGAATTGATCCGAAGTGAAGACGGCATTCAGAAAACCGCAAGACAACAAGAAGGATTCAGCAAAGCTCCAGCGCGAAGATTCTTAACCATATTCCAAACTAAGGAGAATATCAGCGCGTCCAGAAGTCACCAGTGAACAGGACAAGTACAGGGATAATCTCGAGACGACCGATCCACATGAGAAAGATCATCACTAGTTTCGAGGTATCTGGGAAGGCAAGATAGCTTCCGAATGGGCCGAGCGACCCGAACCCAGGACCGATGTTGCCGATCGTTGCAAGGCTCGCACTGAACGCTTCGAGTGGTGTCAGCGTGTAACCAATGCGACTGGAATCGAGGGCAATGAGTAGCGTCGCAATGGCAAAAATGAAAAGATACATGAGAGTGAAGCCAAGAACGCCGCGGATGGCGTCCTCGTCGACGACGTTACCGCCGAGACGGATCGGCTGGACAAGCTCGGGATGGGACGCCGTGAACAGTTCACGGCGGAGAAACTTGAAGATGATCAGCCACCGAATGACTTTAACTCCACCGCCAGTTGAGCCAGCCGAACCGCCGACAAGCATAGCGAAGAGGAGGACAATTTTCCCTGTCGAGGTCCACTCGACGAAGTCGCTGGTTGCGTAGCCAGTCGAAGTCAACAACGACACGATCTGGAAGGTGCTCTGCCGCAGCGAGTTCTCAGGGACACCTTCGGTCACGCCGCCTAGTCCCGGAAGAGCCGGTGCGACTCCCGTATAGAGCATCCCAGCGAGAAGAACGGTCAGACCGGCGATTGCAGCGATGTAGGCACGGAATTCAGAGTTTCGAACAAAACGGTGGCTTTCACCGCTGAAGATGTGCCAGAATAGGGCGAAATTCGTCCCGGCGATAATCATAAAGGGAACTGCAGTCCACTGGACAATTGCAGAGAACGCTGCGACACTGTCGGCCTCCGGTGAGAAGCCACCAGTTGGGAGCGTCGTGAACCCATGGGCGATGGCGTTGTATAGCCCCATGTTAGGAGCTAGTCCCATGAGGTGAAAGCCATAGAGCAGTGCGATGTAGACGGCAGTAAAGACGAAATAAACAAGCCAAAGAATCCGTGCCGTCTCGGCGATCCGTGGCGTTAATTTCTGTAACTCTGGGCCCGGTGCTTCCGACTCAATCAAGTGTGCGCCGCTGACGGCGATCTCTGGCAGGATCGCGATCATCAAGACGATGATCCCCATCCCGCCGAGCCACTGAGTGAGCTGTCGCCACATCATCACAGCGTGAGAGTGACGCTCTAGCGAGATTTCTCCGAGGACAGTTGCACCAGTTGTTGTGAAGCCGGACATCGACTCAAACAGCGCGTTAACGGGATTAGCGAGTGTCGACTCGGTTCCCCAACCAGCGAGCACATATGGGACTGAGCCCACAATGGCGACGGCAAGCCATGAAATCGAAACAAACAACATCGCTTCCCGAATCCGCAGATCCGGTTCAGGGCGGAGTCGCTCGAGACTGTGGCCGACTGCAATCGTGAGCGCAATCGTCGCGACGAACGGGAATGTGGGGTCGTCGTAGATGAGTGCCACAACAATCGGAATTACCAGCGGGATAGAGAGGTACTTGAGGACAGTCCCGACCAGCGCGAAACTGGCACGCCAATCAGTTCGGAGTTGCATAGGACACCCCACTCTTGTAGCCACATCTGAACACAGTATGTAACGGCATTTCGGCAGGATAATATTAATCCATCGTGACCGCCACGCTGCCTCTAGTACCCTTGCCACAGCCGCCGTCAATCCATGCCGTCGAACCGAGCGACCGACAGTTGGCCCTGATCTGCGTTCTCGAACATAAGGTAGAACTGAAGCGGGTATAGGATCTTTATACAAACCTCGTGTAGTTCAACTCATGGACGTTCGGTTACCAAGCGTTCGTCATCCACACTCATTTTACGATGTCTTCGGCATCGTTGCTGCTGGGGTGGTGATCATGGCTCTTATCCTCACCATCTGGTACGGAACAATCATTCGGATTGAGATGACCGTGTTCATAGTGATTATCTTTTTATGGGCAGGGTGGGCAATCGAACGAATTCTGGCCGAATCTGAAGAACAATCGAAGCGACGACGGTAACAACCACCCTGAGACCATTGACATCCTCCCCACCCTGAACAGTAGACGCCGGACCTAATTCACGACGCTGCTGGTGAGGTTGTCTACTGTAAAGGGACGGGGCTTTCTCCTTGATTCTCCGTACCCTTCACGTGCGAACAAAGCCTGCCGTGGAGAACGATGATGCCGAGACGAGAGATGCTAAGCACGTCTCCGTCCTTGGTGTTGACCTTGGTATCACAAACATTTGGTCCCGTCCCAAACTCGTCTAGAGTTCGCCTCTAGTAGCGTCAACTGACTCCTCCATTGTGATGGCTGTTTTGGCTGATCGCTCAAGAAGTTCGTAGGCGAACGCCGCGAACTGCTCGGGATCAGCATACTGCACCAAACTCAACCAGAGAAGCGACTCTATCCCTGTTTCTGACCACCGCATCCATTGATTCTTATACCGCTTCGAAACATCACCCATGGCTCGTTCGACCACGTTTGACGTCCACGGAACTTGCTGTTGGTCAAGCGCGAGTTCCGCGAACGTCACGGTTGCTTCTGCCCATTCCCGGAGGTACGCCGTAGCTTCGGGGAATCTTGACGCTCTAACCTCCAGGCTTCCTTCCGGAGATTCTCGAGCGTTTGGTCGATCCGCTCGCGGATCGCCAAACGCTCATTCCTCGGTGCATGGAGCGCGACAGAGTTCTTCAGATGGAACAGGTCATCCGTAACGCCAGAGACGACCGCTTTCCGCTCTCCGAGCAGAAACGCATCGTCTTTCCAGAGCTTGTACCCGAGCGTTCGACCGACGTGAACGAGATCGAGTTGGTGAGATCGGTCTCCACTTTCGAACGCATCGACGAGCGCTTTTTCGGCGTCACTGACGACCGTGGCGTCGTCAGTGACCGCTTCAGTCTCTTCGAGGGCTTCTGCTGTTTCATCCCAGGATTCGTTGACGTTGACGTCTAAGAGTGTGGTTTCTGTGTCGTTACCCTCGGGCAAACAGCCGTGGGTGACGTTGACACCATGGTAGGATCAGTGATCCTGCTGGCTATGACACTTCGTTCCGTCAGGAACGACAGTGTCTGCCTTCGTCCCAGGAAGCCGATCACGAACGAAGTCACCGAGCTTGCTGCCGTATTCTTGGACTCGGCGATTGACCGTCGTGATCGAGGGCAGTGGAGCGAAGTAGCGAGTTCGGCAGCCTGGAGCAAGATATCTTCTTGACAGATGCGCTGGCCATCAAAGTCGATAAGATCCTCGAGCGGACAGAAATAGGTCGGATCGTCGTCGGTAGCAATAGCGTCTTTGACGTGGTGAAGGTTGAATTCGTGTTCTCCTGCGGTGTCACAGCGGTTCGTGTGGAGGTTCCAGCATGCTGGAAACGGCAGTCGCCGTTTCCGCGCGCGTGTTTCTCACACACAGTACGTTTCGACGAGGCGCTCGTCGAGGCTTCTGACGAACTCCTTGAGGATAGTGGCCTCAAGCTGAATCTCGGTAAGAGATTCAGCGAGCATGGCGAGCGGTAGCGTTTTGACTTGGCGATGCTAACTGCGAACCGCACGTTGATCTCGGCGTGCATGGGTCACTTCGGTGTAGGTACCAGGGATGACCCTGCTTTCACAAGAGTCAGTTACTACTCTAGACGAGTTTGAGACACGACCAAATCCACGTAAGATCGGGTGACGGAGATTACGTATAGAGGCCGAGCCGCTGAAACACCGCCCCGAACAATACAGCAATCGGGATAATCTCCAATCGACCAACCCACATGTTAACGATCAACATTGTTTTCCCCGTCGCAGGCAGCTCGGGTCCAGTGATCCCAGAACTCAGCCCAACATTACTCTGAGCGCTCATCACGTCAAAAATGACGTATTCAAGCGGATAGGCCGGGGAAAGCGTTTGGAGGAGAACAGTGACTCCGACGATGAGACAGGCAACCCAGAGAACAAACACGACCGTTGCTTCAGTGTATTCCCGTTGGACTTGGTCTCCGCTCAGATTCCGCTGCCCGATTTGGAGTCGGCGGATCGCACTGTTTGGCTGCAGGACGTTGTTTATCTGCCATGCCGTTCCCTTGACAAGTGTGATGACACGAATAAGTTTGAGACCACTCACTGTAGATCCGGCCGCCGCACCAGTAAGCATCCCTAAACAGGTCATCAGTGTTGCACCAGCTGTCCAGGCCCGTTCCGTCCCGCCTCCGATTGTGGCTGTCCCGAACCCGGTATTTGAGGTCGCAGAGACGAACTGGAAGAGTGCGATGCGGAAGGTCTCCTCGAACGTTTCATAGTGACCGTTGAGCCAGAGAATCGCGGTCAGGACGAGTGAGCCGATACCGAACCAGAGGAACACCCATCGAGTCTGGATATCTTTATAGAAATTCTCGAGTTCGCCCTTGAAGATAAGGTAGTGGACGGGGAAAGCGATACTGCCGGCGATCATGACCGGGACGACCGCATATTCGATGAGCGGACTATTGTAGTGGCCAATCGAATCCGCGTGAACTGAGAATCCGCCAGTCGCAATGCCGGTCATACCGTGGTTGATTGCGTCCCAGAGGGGCATCCCAACCACGAGAAACAGCGCAATGGAGGCGAGCGTCAGCCCAAGATAAATCTTCCATATTTCTTTGACAGTATTCACGATACTCGGGTGAATCTTCTCAGAGCGGGCTTCGCTCTCGTAGAGCGTCAGCGAGCCACTGCCGGGGCGAGCGAGGATGGCGACGGTCAGTACGATCACGCCGACGCCACCGATCCATTCGGTAAACGAGCGCCACCAGTGGAGCGAGCGGGGTAGTTCTTCCTCAACTGCGGCGACCGTCAATCCCGTCCCAGTGAACCCACTCATGCTCTCGAAGATCGCATCGAGTGGGTGAAGGAAGATTACCGTCGTGTCGTCCAGTGGCGGTGTATTCGTCCACGCGGGGAACGGATCGAGCGCCATTGTCCATGCGATCAACAGAAACGGCAATCCTCCGAGAATGCCAACCATCGCCCATGCGCTAGCCGCAGTAACCATCGCCTCGGCCTTCCCAGACGTGGATACGTTCCGATATCGTCGCGCCAAGGCGATACCGATGCTGGCCATTACAACGGCGGAGAAAGCAAATGCTGGAACCGTGAAGAATTCACGGTTCGTGATAGCAATCAGTATCGACGCGACAAGCATAAGCGACACGACTTGCAGGATGCGGCCAACATCGCGTCCAACAGCTCGATACTGAATCTTCATGGTTGTTCGCCGGTAAACGCCGAGACCGCATCAGATAACGCAGCATCATCTGTGAACACCGTTACATGGTCACCTGCGTGGATCGTTGTCTCTCCCCGCGGTGCCCGGATATTGCCATTTCGTTCGAGTGCAACGACCAAACACCCCTCGGGAAGCCGCCCCGACTCAAGGGCCGTGTTGAGGCGTTGGGCGTTCATCGGCGCATCTTCAGTGACAGTTATCTCAACCAGTTCGGTCGTGTCATCGAGTTCGATGAAGTCACTGACGTTGGGATACCGGACAGAGTGATAGAGGTAGTCTGCAATCAGCCGTTGTGGGTTTTCGATCAGGTTAACACCGATCTTTTCGAAGACAGGCAAGTTCTCCGGATCGTGAACAACGCTGACGAGATTCGGAACATTGTGTTCCTGTGCGAGCAACATCACCATGATATTGGTCGCATCGACGTCCGTTGTGGTGATCACGGCGTCCGCGCGATCGATATCCGCATCCTTGAGGGTATCGTGAGTTGTGGCGTCAGCGTTCAGGACGAGACAATCGTATTCGGCCGACGCGGTGTTCGCTCGTTCCTCATCGTGCTCTATGACAACAACATCGTTACCGTCACTCACCGCTCGTTCAATCAGGTTCGATCCAATGTTTCCAGCGCCGACAATGATAATGTACATAGTATCTTATACCTCGAGTTGCTGTGGGATCACTTCCCAAATCTGCATCGGGGACTCTTCTGGTCCACAGGAAATCACGACTGTTCGTGGGGGCTTCCACTCCTGAGAAGACGTTACTACTTCAGTACTGGAGTCACGTCTCATCTTTTCTCCTCCCGAAGCGCAATGACTGGCCGATCGGATTCCGTGATGAGTCTAAGCGCTTTGTCCCCAGAGAGGAATTGGACGAGGCGGTTACCACCCCGAGGACGGAATGCGATGGAACTGGCCTCCAATTCCTCAGCAGTATTAATGATAGCACTGACAACATCTCTGGAGTACGTTATCTCGTCTTCTGCCTCAGGAATTGCTTCCTGAAACATGTCAAATGCATCTGCGGCCCGTGATTCGGCTTGTTCGAGGGCGAGCTTATCGGGCACTCCTTCACCCTTTTCGATGATATGAACGACTGTGACACGGTCAAACTGATACTGGTCAAGGACAGTTGCTGTCGCGCGTGCATCTTCCTCATCGGCAACTGGTACGACAACATGGTTGGTGAGAGACTGCATCATTGGATCACTCCTGAATATCTCCCAGAAACGACCAGTGTAGGGCCTCCTCACCATCAGGATGTCTCTCCCGCACCACATGGTAGAGAGAGACCGGCTGTGAATCCGCGTTGGATTCTCCCTGACTCGGAGAACGCATTTTTACGAGCGTGTATATCCTGTCCGTTTCGATACTGAGGACGTCTCCCGCTGCCTCCTCACGGATCTGCTCCTCGATCGGGGGATGCATTGACTCGAGACGTTGCTCGACGTATTTGTGGACCATGCGAAGTTCCGGCGGTTCGAGCGTATCGAGTCTCTCAACGAGGAAGTCCGGGAGTTGGTTCGTGAGTGGCGATTCATCGTTCGAGGGGGTCATATATAGAAGTTGTTTTGGAAGGCAAAATATCTTCCCATTGTATTGCTGATTCGTTCATATATTGCAAATATTTTTTCTAATCGTTTAATAGTCGGGAGAGAGCTTCTAGGCGGTGAAATCGCCGCCTCTCGACGAAACTATCTCACCAACTCGAGGAATTGAGGCCGTTTTCAAACCAGAAACCAAGGCGTATTTAAAAGTAGATAGAGAATCAATTGTACGGTATAAATATGGGCCAAGGAATCGATGAGGTCGATGAACGGATACTCTACTATCTCACACAAGAAGGACGGCATACGTCTGCTCCGGATATCGCTGAGAAAGTAGACGTATCTCCCCCGACTGTCCGGAATCGAATTCGGCGTCTCGAAGAAGGAGGAATCATCAAGGGGTATCACGCTCACGTAAACTATGAACGATCTAACGGCTGTTTAACAAATCTGTTTATCTGTACCACGTCAGCGACTGATCGACAGGAATTGGCGCAACGCGTCCTCGATGTTCCGGGTGTGATCAACGTGAGAGAGATCATGACGGGGAAAGGCAATCTCCGAATCAAGGCAATCGGGAAGGATACCGACGACCTCACACGCATTGCACAAGATATCACTGCTCTCGGGATCGAGATCGATGACGAGGGCCTCATTCACCGAGAATACTTCCGACCATATGCTCAGTTCGGCCCTCGAGAGGAAGAGCCAATTTCGCCAGTAACTGGTGTCGCAGGGCTTTCTGGGGATGCAGACGTGATCGAAGTCATCGTCAACGAAGGAGCGCCAATTGCTGGCAAGACTCTTCAACAGGCCAATGAGGAAGAGCTGATTCCGTCGGGAGTACTGGTCGTGAGAATTGATCGGGGTGATCAGGCCATTACCCCGACCGGAGAGACAACGATCAAGGAAGACGACTTTGTTACAGTCCATTCGCGGTCGGGTATCACTGATGAGACCTTAGGAGTATTTACTGGTAGATGAGGATATCATACAACGGTTCTCATACCCTATCTTCGCTTCCTCTGTATCGGCCGGTGGGGAGCGTCTACTGACAGGTGCACCGAGCTGGGTAGCTGGCCTTTATATTATTGCCGGGAAATTTATTGGCACTGTTCGCAAACGCAGAATTATGTCTCTTCGGGAAGTCTTGGGACCGGACTCGCTCGATCAAATTGTCTACGTTACTCTGGTTTGGGCTATCATCGTGCTCGCTTCTGCTTACGTCCTTGACGACCAAATTGTTCGGTTAGAAACCGTTATCGGGACGGGGATTCTTTTTGTTTGGATCGTATGGGGCGTCAATTACCGTCTTCAGCAGGTACAACAGGAACGTTACAAGCAGAAGAGGTAAGAATTATTTATGCTGTATTCGCGCGCTGTATCTCCCCCGACTGTCTGAACATCTCTTTGTACTGGTAGAAATCTTGGTGATCAATACGCACATTCAGTTACTGACCCCTTCGATTGAGTTTCAGGTGTGTTTCTGAATAAAAGAACCGTGCTACTATCCACTGTTAAGAACTGTTCCAGTTGGTCGACTGCCAAGGAACCGCCGGAAATCGAGCAGTAACTTGGCCGTGCATTCGTCTTTAGCTAAGACTGGTAGTAATCGATAGGGAAGAGATTATAACTGGTAGTATTGTACGGAACGATTTCAGCTGATGAGACGGTCTACACCGTGAGATCGGGCGATAAACAGCGTTGTGATCGGTATTTCCGGTGATTTAGGAGGTGTATGGACGAAATCCAGCAAAAATTACAGCCGAGCAGTATTATTGTGAGTATTATCTAAAGACAGATGGTCGCCGCTGTCACGTGGTTTCTCGCTTAGCTAAAGACAGATATACGCCGGGGTTATGGCCGGCGAGGGCGCGCTCGAAGCGATCACTTTCTCGAAAGTCAGTCACACGCTCGCCGACGCGAAAGGCAATACCTGTGCGTCCGAACGTAGTGTGTACAAAATCCGTCGCAGAGCGGCCGTCGCAACGACGACCAGCCTGCCAACCCGACGCTGGGACCGTTCCGTCCGTCCGTCCGATTCGATGGTTGGACGACAATCCTTTTTCTTTCCCGACACCTCTGTTGAGTCGTACCTAATGGCAGGGCTCGTTCCGGAATTCGTCACGATGGCCGTTGCACTGACGCTCGCCCAGCAACTCGAGCAGATCGTCAGTCTCGGGATTTTTCTCCTCGGTACGGTGCTGGCACTGCTCAGTGCGCTGGCGTGGCGACGGGAACGCGACTATCGCATGGCCGTCGTCGCCGTCGGCTATCTCATGTTCGCGATCTACGGGTGCGTCGTCTTTCTCGAGTACTACCTCCTGCCGTATTTCTCCGTGCGGACCGTCGAGTTATTAGAACACGGCGCCGCGGCGCTCATTCTGGTTGGGTTGCTCGCGTTCTTCGTCGCGTTGAGTCGGGATTGACCATGGTGGGCTCCGACCCCGACGTGGACCCGGCGCTGGAACTACAATCGCGGCGAATAATCTACCAGCACGTCCGTGACAATCCTGGGATTCACTTTCGGGCCCTCCTCGAGGCTCTCGAGTACGCGCAGGGAACGCTGCAGTACCACCTCCGTTGGCTGGTAGCCCACGGCTTGCTCGAGGAGTCGGACGACGGGAAGTACACTCGGTACTACCCGGCAGAAGAGTTCGACGCGGTCGATCAAGCCGTAATGAACGCGCTGCGACGCGAGTACGCCCGCCGGATCGTCGCCCACCTCGCCGTCGAAGGGGCGTTGTCGACCGCCGACCTGAGCGATCGTCTCGAGCGGTCGCCGTCGACGGTGTCGTGGCATCTCTCGAAACTCGAGGACGCGGATCTCGTGACTAAGGAACGGCAGGGTCGAAGCGTCGAATACGAACTGCGCGACCCAGAGCGCGTGCAGTACCTCTATACCGTTCATCGGCGGACGTTCACGGATCGAGTCGTCGACCGACTGTTCGACCTGTGGGATAGCTACTGATCTACTGGTTCGTCGTTGTGGGTGTCGACAGCCGCCCGCTGGCTACCAGCAGGCGCAATAGCAGGACATAGCCGAGGAACGCGATCGCTGGGCCGAAGACTGGTCGGATCAGCCCCGCGACGTCAGTTCCGATGGCGGCAGCGTGGACCGTTGCGAATACGAAGCCGCCGTAGGCGAACGCGTGGACGACTCGCGGTCCCCAGGGTCGGTCGAACCGCTGTGCGTCGAGAAAGCCAAGCACTGCGACGACGAGCACCTGCAGCGCTCCGACGCCGACCACGACGCCGGCGAGCAGGTAGGTCGTCGAGTACGCGGGTTGAGGCGCTGATCCAGTGACGATGAACCAGGTGTCGAGGACGCCAAGGACGCCGTGAAGGAGCGTCACGAGCATCGCGAACACCGATACTTCGATGTGGATTTTGCGGGCGAGTCGGTAGAGCGGGCCGAACGACCGGGCAGTGTAGAGGATTCCCGTCAGGACTGCGAGATACAGCGCGGGGTAGGCGACGAGTGCTGCGCCACGGTCGAGATACCAAATAATCTCCATCACGAGGCCCCCGTCGTCTCGACGATGTCAGGACAGCCGTCGCCATCCTGAAAGTCGTTCGTCGTTTCCGGTCGTGTTGGACACTGGTCCGCGTTGTCACGAACCCCATCGCCATCATAATCGTTCGGTGCCTGTCTCGTTGGTACTGTCGAGTCGACGAGGTCTGCCTGTTCGCGGTCGACCGCTTGGGCCTCACGAACGTCGGCGACTCCCCACAGCACCGGGACTGTAACAACCAGTAGCACGATCGCGATGACCGTGATCGTTCCGCTATGCGACGTGTTCATCGAATCCCTCCGTCATCCGAAAGACGCCGTCGTGAACGACGAACGCCTCGAGGCCCGGCCACGCCGCTGCGCGCTCGAGCGCGTCCGAGAGTGGTAGTGCGGCGAGCGTCGTCGCGAGCGCGTCGGCTTCCAGACAGTCGTGCTGTGCGACGACGGTGACCGACTCGTGGCGTGCGCCGAGTCGCTCCGTCGTCGGATCGTAGACGTGGTCGACGCCGTCGCGCTCCCGACGATAGCCCCCGGAGGTGGCGACGTTCCAGTCGGTCTCGAGAACTTTGAGCGGACGCGAATCCCCGTAGGGACTCTCGACGGCGACCGGCCCGGTCGGCGGCGACATATCGCCACCGCCGCTGACGAATCCGCGTCGACCCGGCCCCGCTGCGGCGGCGGCCACGCGGTCGACGATGTAGCCTTTCGCGAGGCCATTGAGGTCGAGTTCTGTCTCGGTGAGGACGCGGTTGCCGTCGACGCGCACCGACCCCGTTTTGAACGGCGCAGAAATCGATTCCTGGTCACCGCGGAGGTATGCCTTCAGGTCGTGTTCGACCGCCCCCTGACGAATGTCGAAGACGCCGTCGGTGTGCTTGCCGTACTCGAGACCGCGCCGAACTAGGCGAGCGACGTGTTCGTTCTCGACGCGTCCGGTCCGGTTGAGACGCGCGACTGCGCTTTCCGGATCGAACGCATCGAGTTCGGCCTCGAGCGACAGTGCGGTCTCCCTGGCGAGCTCAGCCGCGACATCGGAATGGTAGCCCGTCATCCGAATCACGAAGTCGGTATTACAGCACCGAAACTCCAGTCTGACGTCACCGAGTCGCGTTCGGGCGGCAGTGAGGGTGTCCGCTAAGCTCATCGCTAGTCGTCATCCTCCTCTTCGTATTCGTCTTCGTACTCCTCGTGTTCTTCGTACTCGTCGTTCTCGTGTTCATCGTCGCCTTGCGTCCCGACCGCCGGTGTGAAGTCTTCGTTTGGCGTCGGCGCGTCGCTCGCAACTGTCGGGTTCTCGTCGGTCAGCGAATCGACGCCGAGTCCGAGCCCGGGGGCTGCCAGCGCGAGTGCGACGACACCGGTCAACACTGCGCCAGCGAGCGTAAGCGAAACGAGTCTGTTCGTCGGGAGTGGAGATTTCATGGGACAGGTGCAGGTAGTTTACGGCCTTATCTATCGTTTCGCGTCCATCAATCGAATGTTCGTCCAACCGTCGAATCGTCCGGGTCGATCGCTGATCACCTACTCACTGTGACCGCAGCGTTTGGGATGCTCGAACTATACGACCGTCCTTATTCCTCAACAGACACCACTACGAGTACAGGGCACTGTCTAGATGAGAGTTTGAGGAACGAGCAGGTGGTGGCAAGAAGTGTCCATGCAACTTGCCAACCTGCTCAGAGAGAGCTTAGACGTGGATTGTGATGAGATTTGGGAGAACGAGCGCACCCTGAACACCCGTTAGGGTGTTTGGGGTGCGCCTGCATTCGATGGGGTTGTCGGTGCGGGAAGTCGTCGCTGTGCTGGACTTACTTGGCGTCGATCGGTCTCATGGAGCTGTCTGGAACTGGACGCACGATCTCGCGGAGAGCCAGGCGGACCCGCCGACGGCAGCGCCGTCGCGGGTCGCCGTCGATGAGAAACAGATCGAGGTCGATGGCGAAAAGAAATGGCTGTACGCGGCGATCGATACGGAGTCGAAGCTCTTGCTCGAAATCGACGTACACAGCCGCCGCGGGACCGATCCCGCGGCGGCATTTTTGCATCGGCTAACCGAGAAACACGACGTGTCAGACACTGAGTTTCTGGTTGATGGCGGTGGCTATCTGACTGCCCTCTTTCGACACGATCTGAGCGGTCAACTCAACTATACAGACCGGAACCACATCGAAAAATGGTTCCAGACTGTGTCGATGCGAATCGACCGCTTTCACTCGTTTTGGCGGGGCAGTCCAGCCAGTGCACGTCGCTGGCTCAGACAGTTTAGACACCACTACAACCACGATAGGCCGAATCAAGCACTCGATGGCCGAACGCCAGCCCAGGAGGTGCTGAACTAGACAGTGCTATATTGATAAACATGTCGCTATAATTATGTTTTATCAACACAATCACGGTTCCGGATTTGGGATGATATTCAGACATGACTGCATACCTCTTGCTGTTAACCTCAGTATCACTCCGGAAGCGATACCGGT
Organism: Natronorubrum thiooxidans; assembly: GCF_900156475.1. Classification (GTDB taxonomy): domain Archaea; phylum Halobacteriota; class Halobacteria; order Halobacteriales; family Natrialbaceae; genus Natronorubrum; species Natronorubrum thiooxidans. The sequence goes on along the minus strand of NZ_FTNR01000015.1, from coordinate 11,951 downwards.
TCGAACTCTTGCAGTCCGAAGTACGTCAGTACGACAGCCCCCAGTCCGGTTAGGAGAAGCCCACCTGCGATCAGGTCCCCGAGGATCGGAATCACTCCGGTCACCTGTAAGAGCACCATGACAACAACGACTCCGAGACCGGTCGCCAGCCCAACTCGTGGGGTATTCAACTGTTGACCAGCGAGATATCCCAGTGCGATGATTCCGTAAGCAATAATCAACAAGCCTACCAGAAGACCGAGTATGCTCACAGGGAGGAGGATCAGGGTGAACGCCATGAAGACGAACACCGAGAGAAACGTTACGGAGAGAAGTGCTCCCACAGTTAGGCTGATAAGCGGATGATCTTTCGCGGCTGCCCCGACATTATCGAGCAGTGGTTCATGTTTTCGGGAGAGCAACGCTCCTACAACCGCTAGTATCAACGTCGTCAGCACGATCGGCGTATACGCGGCGATCGGGCTGGGTTCGGAGGATTCAAACGCGACAGTGGTCTGCTCCATAATGGTTGCTTCGGTAGACAGTTCCTCGCTTCCACCAATGTGCTGGAGTTCTCCATCGATCGTTGCACCGTCCTCGACGACGAGTGATCCGGAGAGTTGCGTCACGTCACCTTCAACTGTTCCATGGATCCGGAACTCGCCACCGATAACGTAGACTGGACCAGACACCGCTTCGTCGGCCGGCACCGTGACCGTCGCATCCCCGACGATCAACGCGCCTCGGTGCTCGGTTATCTCGTGGTCTCCTTCAATAACGAACTCGGTGGTTTCGACGTCTGCTCCACCCGCCGAGATCATGAGTAGCACGATTATCAAGAGCGGGATGAGTTCCAGATTCATGGCGTCGTCCCTCCACGAGCCAATTCAACCATCCGATGCACGTATAGCAGCACCGGAAGTGCGACGACGAACAGCAGTGCCAGCGCGTTCACGTACGTCAGATGGTTCAGCAGTGAGAGTCCGACCCCCTCGGAGTACAGCGCTAGCGAGGTACTCAAGAAGGTTGCCAGCCACCCCGCTATCCCGACACCGAGGGCCGTGTGCGTGCCAATGGTCTCGGGCGTGGAGAGATCCGGCCAGAGTGCAAAGTTGAGCGTCGTGTAGAAACTGACGGCGAGCACGTAGAACATCGGCAGTACCAGTGGTGGGGTATCACCCGCTCCAAACTGGATATGGAAGACATACAGGAGGTGCGTGAACGCGAACAGGCCGAACACCCAGAAGAACAGCCAATTTCGGTCGAAATTCGTGTAGATGACGCCAGCGGCGAGCGCCCCAATGACGTGCAAGACAGCGATAAACAACCGGACGCTCAGGTCGGGGGATTGCCAAGACGTGTAGATGTACTGTGGCGTCTCGATGATCCGGAGAAAGCCCAGGCTATCGATGAAGAAGACGCCGAACATCAGCAGGATCGGCCCCCAGAACGCGAAACTAACCGTCCGAACCGGTATCGGTCGGCAGAATCGGCCAGTTCCGAACGTATCGCGTTTGTGTTGACTGGCGAGGCTATCAACGAATCGGAACCGCTTGACTGAGAGAACGGCGAGAACGAAGACAGCTGGAACCATCATCGCGCTCATGACGAGACTGAACTCGTCGATTCGCCACTCAATTGGATACAGGGCCGCGACGAAGAACGACAATCCTGCCACGATAGCAGCGACGTATCCGCGGTCTCTCACGGGAACGAAATCGAGCATGAAGCTGAAGGACACCGGAATTCCGACGCCGAGCGCCATCGAACAGACGATCACCCAGAGTACAAACTGTTCGATCGTACTCACGTGTGGGGCAGCGATCGTCAGAAGCAGTTGGACGAAAATGACCAGAAAGAGCAGCCGGAACTTCACGTACAGGTCAGTGCTCCATCCACGCCGATCCATCAGGACGCCGCTGGCGACGGCTGCGACGAGGGTGAGCAGCGCAAGTATGGCCATCACTATCGACACGTCCCCGGGGGGCATACCGATCTTCTGCGTTCCGAGATCGGTCAGCCCCAGTTGGACGAACGTGAGGTTGTAATAGTATCCTGCCGTGAGCGCAGACACGTAGATCAGATATCCAGTGATGGGAACCCACTGGCGCTCACGGGCGAACTCGAAGAGTTTCATAGAGTGCTGTAATGCGCAAACCAGTATAAATATTGTCTATAAAACTACATATTGGCAGCAATGTAACTCAAATATATTTGAGATCATCTTGCCTGTCCGTTACAGAGTAGTAGAATCCACTGTCTCCACTGTACGCCGATGAATAGTTTTTCGAGGCAGATTCGGCACCTATTCAACGAATTGAAATGACTATGATTTCGAGAAGATTGTCATCCCATTAGACGGTCATTATATTTAGCTGAATTGAGGCGCTAAGCCCCCTTCCTCAGCGAGCGCCGAAGGCGCGAGCAGGGAGGGGATACAGCGCCGCTCGTGTTTCTTGGACTGTTCTACAGCAGGCTCACAGGCCCACGTAATCGGTAATATTTTACGTATAGCGTGTATTGTGTGCATACGGTGAAACGGAAGACTATCACCATTCGGGAGGACCAAGACGAGTGGATCGAGGACCAGCACCTCAACCTCTCGTCGTTTGTCCGCGAAAAACTGGACGAACTAATCGAGGAACGCGAGGACTGATGTATTACGCCTACAAGTATCGCCTTGAGCCGTCCGACGCCCAACGCGAGGAGTTGGACCGCCACCGCGATATCTGTAGGCAACTGTACAATCACACTCGCTACCGCCTCAACGAATACCGAGAGAACCACGGTGAACTGCCGTCCATGACCACGCTTCGGTCGGAGCTACCTGACCTCAAGAAGTGGTGGGATGGTCTCTCGGACGTGTACTCGAAGGTTCTCCAAACCGTCGTCGAACGGCTATTCAACAACCTCAGTAGCCTTTCTGCGCTCAAGCAGAACGGCTACGGTGTCGGTCAACTCAAGTGGAAGCCACCACGGGAGTTCCGCAGTTTCACGTACAACCAGTCTGGCTTCAAGCTCGACAAGAAGGGCGGTCAGACTGTGCTGTCGCTCTCGAAACTCGCGGATATTCCGATCCGGCTCCACCGAGAGATCCCTGACGACGCCACACTCAAGCAGGTCACACTCAAGAAGGAACCGACCGGCGAGTGGTTCGCTACGTTCGGTGTCGAAGTCGACCGAGAGCCACCTCAAAAGCCCGACCGGCCGAAGAACGTCGTCGGTATCGACGTGGGCATCCTGAAGTACGCCCACGACACCGACGGCCACGCGATCGAATCGGCTGACCTCTCGGACGAACGCACCCGACTCGAGCGAGAGCAACGGAAGCTCTCGCGGAAGCAACATGGGTCGAACAACTACGAGAAGCAACGCCGCCGAGTGACCGAGTGTCACGCCGACCTGAAGAACAAGCGCCGCGACTTCCTTCACAAACTCTCGAACTACTACGCTCGTGAGTACAATCTCGTCGCGGTCGAAGACCTTGACGCGAAAGGTCTGGTCGAGCTTGACGGCAACTCTCGGAACCGTGCCGGAGCAGCGTGGGGGACGTTCCTCCGAATGCTCGAGTACAAGTGCGAACGCGAAGGCACGCACTTCGTGGCTGTCGATCCGGCCGGAACGACCAAAGAGTGTGCGGCCTGCGGTGTCTCGACCGACAAACCGCTGTGGGTCCGCGAACACTCCTGTCCTTCCTGTGGGTTCACGGCGGACAGGGACTGGAACGCGGCCTGGAACATTCTTTCTCGTGGTATCAAGCAAGTAGGAGCGGGACGCTCCGAATCAACGCCTGTGGAGACTGCGCTCCCTAGGGGAACCACTTCGGTTCCTGCAAAGCGCGTCGTGGAATCAGGAAGCCCCATCCTCAAGGAGCGAACGGCGTCAGCCGTGAGCGAGTAGGGTGGGGTGGTTCACATTCTCTGCGGTGGTCAGTAGAACTCCTATATGTTCTCTGGACGCGAACTAGCGATTGGTGAATATACTATGACTCAAAGTGCCGCGTATAGCCAGGCAACTGATGAAATTCACGAAATAGAGTCAGATAACCGGAAGCGTGCAGGGATTTTCTTCGTTTTACTTGCCGCCCAATTCATGACGGTTATCATGCTTACAGCAGCGATGGCCCCTGGCTACGACTTCGGTGCGGCCGCCATCAGTGATCTCGGCGTCATTGCCGAGACTGCGTTAGTGTTCAATATTTCGCTTATCGCAGTCGGCTTGTTTAATCTCCTTGGCGGGTTCTACTTCTACCGGACCCATGGAAAACGCTGGCTCTTCGCTATCTTTGCACTCGCCAGTATTGGTGCGATCGGCGCTGGTGTCTTCCCGCTCGATACCGGCGGCCTCCACTCTCTATTCGCGCTCCTCGCGTTCGTATTCTTCAACGTACAGGCCCTCGGGACTGCAACTCGACTCTCGGGGGTAATGCGATACATCTCGGTCCTCGCGGGCGGTGTGGGACTAGTGTTCGTCGTGCTCATGGCGGTAGGTGACGCCGGCAATACGGCGGCGTTCGGCCCCATCGGCCACGGCGGGACGGAACGGATGATCGTCTACCCAGTGATGCTCTGGCTGGTAGCCTTCGGTGGCTACCTGCTTGGGAGTCCTGGCCGACCTGTTGCAACCGCACATCGAGGCGAGTGAGCTACAGTCCAATGGACTCCGTTTCGCGCCGGGACGTTCTGGGTGGACTCGCGGTCAGTGCTGCTGCCTTCTCGACACCCGTAAATGCTAGCACGGATACTGCGAGTAGGGCCGTCGCCCAGCCTGATACAGGGCCGCTCGCCGATCCGAACGCTTTCGAGTCGTTTCTCGATGGTCTCGTACGTGCGCAACTGGAAGCTCACGAAATTCCAGGGGCGACAGTCGCTGTCGTCGATGGCAATTCGGAGTTCGCAAAGGGATACGGTGTTAGTGACATTAGTTCGGAAACACCAGTTCGTGCCGATGAGACGCTCTTTCGTATCGGTTCGGTGTCGAAACTGATCACCTGGACAGCCGTGATGCAGGGTGTCGAACGTGGGCGGCTCGATCTCTACACTGACGTAAACCAGTATCTCAATGAAATCGATGTTCCTGGGACGGACGAGCAACCGATCACACTCGACCATCTCGGGACGCATGCACCCGGGTTCGAGGATCGGGCTCACGGGACGTTCGTCTTGGAAGAAACCGACCTCCAACCACTGGAGCAGTCCCTTGTCGAAGAGCAACCTACTCGCGTCCGTCCGCCGGGACAGTTTACTGCGTATTCGAACTACGGCGCTGGCCTCTCCGGTCACATCGCGGCAACCACCGCTGGGATGTCGTTCGAGAACTACGTTACTGAGGAAATTTTTGATCCGCTCTCGATGGATCGGAGCACGTTCGCCCAGCCGGTTCCAGACCGTCTCCAGGCAGATCTTGCAAAGGGATACACAGCCACAGCGAACGGGTTCCGAGAAGATGACTTCGAGTTCGTTGGTATGCCGCCCACAGGTGCAATGAGTGCGACCGCGACCGACATGGCACGATTCGTCCGGGCACATCTTCAGGGCGGAACTATTGATGATGACCGGATACTCGAATCGGAAACGATCGCGGAGATGCACCGCCGTCGATTCGCCAACGACGAACGAGTGAACGGAATGTGCTTCGGTTTCTACGAGATGAGTCGTCACGGTGTCCGGGTGATTGGTCACGCCGGTGACACACAATTATTTCACAGCCTCCTCTTTCTTGTTCCCGAACACGACGTAGGGGTGTTCGTCTCATACAATGGCCCCGGAGGGATTGATGCCAGAAAGGAGTTCATCGACGAATTCGTTGAGCAATACTTCCCCACGGAAGAGCCGTCAGTAGCGGTTTCAGATAGCACACTAACACGAGGGACCGACCTCGAAGGGACGTACAGAACACTCAGAGTCCCGTCTACGACCTCAGAGAAATTCATCGGCGTTACCGAGACTGTCTCCGTTTCTCTCGACGATCGAGAACAGCTGATAACGACACACGGCGACGAAACGAAGCGATGGATCGAAGTGGAGCCGCTCTTCTTCCACGAAACCGACGGTCCCGACCAACTCGCATTTCGTGAAACCGATGGAGATATCACACACCTGTTTCTCGGGAGTCGTCCAGCGTCGGCGTACGAACGACTTTCGATAGTAGAACAACCACGGGTTCACGGTGCGATCGTTGCTTTCTCTGTAGTAGTCTTCGTGACGGCCATCTTTGGATGGTCTGGGGCAGCCATCAGGTGCTGGTATCGTGGTACGGAACGATCTCGGGAAGACTCCCCACTCCGATTTGCACGGTGGACAGGAGGCATAGCTGCTGTCTGTTTCCTCCTGTTTGTAATCGGTTTCGCGGGAGGGGTGGCGATGCGACCAACTGCGTTTCTGTATGGAGACCGGTTACTATTTCGCTTCCTTACTATACCCTCACTCGTCGGGGCAGTAGCGAGCGTTTTAACGGTGATATTCGCAGGCATTGCCATATGGAACCGAGAATGGGGGCGCTGGACGCGGGTTCACTACACGGTGGTCTCGCTCGCTGCAATGGTGTTCACATCGCTGCTCTGGTACTGGAATCTTCTCTGGTACCAAATGTGACAGCTAGATGCTGTTCGGAGGAACCGCCTTGCATCGATTGTCTTCAGTCCAACAGCGCTGGCATCGCGGAACCGAACCAGATGAGCCAGGGGGACGACGAGCCAGAATATCCGGAAGATTGGCGTCGTCGTCCTGAGCACGACGGGTACCGTCAGGAGCGTTACGAGCGCGAGTACGGTCCACCGATGATGACCGCATCCAGCCCCCTCGATGGTCCGAATCGTCCCATCGACACCACGTGCAGTGTCGGTGGACGAAGACGGAGTCGTTGTCCGGTACCGAATTCAGACGAGGCGAAGAGAGTCATCGCCCACGTCCACGACAGGATAGAAAGTCGTCGTACTGTATGTCTGTGACCCGTCCCTGCCATGCGTGCACGTCACCGTCCGGAAGATGCCAAACGACTTTCCCCTCTGTCGGCACACGTACGCCGTTCCGCGTCTCGTAGTTCCGCCAGTAACCGGACCAGGGCATCGACTCGTATCCATCGTCCAGGCGTCGATATCGATCAGCGTGGACCCTGGTCACCTCGTCGTCCTCGTTGAACGAGAACGTCAGGGAGGCGGACACGTCCCCGTCTTCGACGGTCGTTTTCGCCGTACGGTCGTCGATCGACTCCCACTCGATGCCCGCTGCGGGAAGGAGCGCGGTCGGATACCAGACGGCCTCGGCGAGATAGCGCATCAATTCTGCTTCTTCTAACTCCGGACTCGAGTTGGCTCTGTCGAGCGGGATGACGCTGAACAGGGACACACTCGCAGTGCCTTCACAGTCACAGAACAGGTCACGGACGCGCAAGGAGAGAAGCGGGGCAAGTCTGATCGACGCGTCCCAATAGAACCCCGGCGGATCTACGGTGACGTGCTGTGTCGCGGTAAACGGCTTCCACGGTGACGACGAATCACCCAGGCGCAGTTTGCCGTTCTGCTCGAGGCAATCGCTGATCATGAGCCAGACAGTATTCGTGAACTCGCGTGAATCGTCGGCCGTCATCCGCCAGAAGTCACTGAGAGCGTGACCGAACTTGCCGACTACGGACTCGTCGAACTCGAGCAAAACGGTCGCGCAAAGCGTCCGGTTGTGTGGTACGATGAGATCGATATCGACCTTCCCATCGGCCAGCACTCCCCCGATGTTGCACCAGCGTGATATCCTGCTCAGTCTTCGCTCAATTCCTCATAGAGGCGCTTGCGAAGCCCTATATCTTCGTCCGCGATCTCAGAAAGTACACTCCGGAGCTCTTCGGCGGACGCCGCTGCAAGGAGAGCTTCCAGCGATTGATCACCGCCGACGGCTTCGATGTCACCGCTAGCCAGCACGGCTGCGACAATATGCTTACACGGCACTGCATCATCAGGACAGCTACACTGGCCACTGACATAGCTTCCCTGCGAGAGTGTAACCCGAACATCGTATGGACGGCTCCCTTGGACTGTTGCTTGGAGAGTATCGTCTACGTACTCGAGCTCAGTCACTGATCCACGTTCGTAGTAGCGGCTTCCTCGCTCATAGCGGCCTGGCTCGGTTACTTCTTGAAGTATCTCGAGATCGACTGATTGAGATGGTGTCTGTGTTTGGAGACGTGGAAATGCGTCTCCAACGGGCTCGTCACCAGGAATAGAGGGATCAGCTGACCGACGGTGGATCCACCCTTGCTCTGGCCATCCGATCGGGTACCACTTGGTCGGATCGCTCACGACATCCCAACACGTTCCGATCACCGATGAACTATCCTCGGGAAATATTCCTTTGATCGTTGCCGTACGCGGCGTCATACCGATATCTAGCGTGACATCAGTCTGGTGGGCGGTGTCGTCAGCAACTCGATCGGCGTAGTTCGAATGAATCTCCTCGAGTGCAGCGATCCCGTCAGCTGAGAACGCGTGGCCGGTTCGCTCGAGTTCAAGCACCAGCTCAGCATATTTGTTCTTTTCGCGGTATTTGATCAGTGGGCGATTGCTCCCAACCAGTTCAGTGGGGTCGTAGTCTGGGAGTGTTGCTCCGAACACAATCGGCTCAACCGGCTCTGTTGGCGTTTCCGGCAGGAGATCTTCGTCTGGTGAATTTTCAGCAGTTGGCTCACCGAGTGATGTCTCGAAGAGGCGGCCACAGGCTGGACAGACCGTACAGTTGAGCTCACTACTGTGCCATGTCGTGAGTTCGTGGGCGCAGCACCAGTCACAGGGGCGTTTAGTCTCCTCTTCAACCATCTCCCAATCGATGTCACGAACCGGCGTCACTCGCTTGAGTTGAGTGATGACTTGTGAGCGCCGCTTCTGCTGTTGTTCTAGTTGTAGGCGGCATGACTCACACACGTCAGGGCTCTTCTCACGAATGTCAGTCGGGAAGACAAGACGCTGCTCAGTGGTTCGGCCCTGTAGAACGGGTCTCCCTGTAGAGGAGAGTGATCTCGAACGAGATTGAGTACTGTTTGGTGATTCGGGTGGTTCGTATGCGACAATATCTGTTGCTATGATGGACTTATCTGGTGAGTTCCCTGTCTCATCAGCAAATGCTCGTCCATATCGGCATCCATCAGGCCCGACGATGTGCCATTTCCCAGATTGTGTTCGGCCAAACGTTGGCACGGTTGCTTGCGAGAACGAGACGAACTCCTATAGAGTCTTTCAAGCACTTGTACTCGAGTATCCGGAGGAACGTTCCCCACCCAGATGTTACGTGGGAACGCTGTCATCAGTCAAGTGACGGTCACCATCAACGAAGCGCTGGACATTCGCAATCGAGAGAGCAGCGTTCGCGAATGCTAGGTTGCGGCGGATCGTCTGCCATTTTTGGATCGTCTCGGCGTCGATGTCTCGTTGCACAGAGGCAGATTCAGAGAGTGCTTGGTTTGTCTGCTCAATGGCCAAACTCGTCCACGAACGCGTTCAACCGTGTAAGAATAGTGGATAGCATTTCAGTGTTTTCGTAGCTTTCACTCCTAACACTCTTTACAGTGCATAACGTATCCCCCATTCAACGATGTCCATCGACCGAGATACCTTCGAGAACACGAGCGAGGACGAGCTCGCGGATCTTTCGGTCGCAGATCAGGTCCTCGGGTTTCTCGCCGCCAACGAGGAGCGAGCGTTCAAGGCCCGCGAGATCGCCTCTCAAATTGGCGTCGACGAGGGTGCGGTTAGCACCGCTCTCTCGCGATTGAAGAACCGCGACCTGGTCGAGCACAAGGCAACGTACTGGGCGGTGACCGACGACGCAGAGCGCCTCGACGGATACAGCGGCTACGAGCGGGCGACCGAACTGTTCAACGACCAACTCGGTACCGAGGACAAGGAGGCGTGGCGCGAGCACGCACCTCAGAAACCACACCCGAGCGTCGAGGACGAACAGTGACCGACGAAGAAGCAGCCCCTGTTTTCGAACGGGGCGATGTCGTCTACGGCGATGACCCATTCAAAGGTGACGAGGACGCTCGGCCCTGGCTCATTCTCTCGAACCACGAGGGACGTCCATTCTACGGCGAGCAATATATCGCAGTAACCCTAACGTCAAGGTCCTGGATGGATGGCCTCATTGCCATTCCTGAGGAGAGCTGGCTTCGTGGCGGGACACCGGATGAGAGTCGGATCGTCCCGTGGGGCGTTCAATCCATTGACCACGAGGATATCGACTTCTGGCAGGGACGTCTTGCCGGAGATCTCGTCGATGAGACGGTTGCTGCACTCGTTGAAGAACTTCAGTAGCGGTATTCCCCAATATTTTGGTCGCGTTGCAAATTTATCTAAAGTTTGATCCTGTTCTAAAGTTGGCTATGCTCGCATCTGATAAGCCAACGAACATCAGTAGTGTGACGGCTGTTTTGGCTGACCGTTTGAGTAGTTCGTTCTCAGCTACGAACGTCGTCAATCGAATCGGAGACATCCTTCATCTTGACGTCGGCGTAGGCCTCGTGGGTAGTCTCGATCGAGTTGTGTCGTAACGCTTCCTGAGCCTTTTCGGACATCCCGCTGGTATAGAGATCGCGCCCGAGTGCCCGCCGAGCGCCATGTAGCGTCAGATAGTCGTACTCGCCGTCGGGGTTGATCCCGGCCTCATCGGTGAGTCGTTTCAACAGTTGGCGAACACCCTCTTTCGAGATCGACGGCGGCGGCACCTCGTGCTCGCGGTGTAGACGGTCAAGCACCTCGGTCTTCCCGGCGTCACCCCTACCCTCGAGCGCCCGAGAGACTGCCTTCTCGCCGAGTGCATCCTCGAGTGTACGCTTTTTCGACCCATAGTGGCCGGTCGGAAAGACGGGCCACGCTTCGGTCGTCGGCTCTTGCACCCGATACCATCGCTTGAGGACGTCGTGGACACTCGCAGGAAACGGGGCCTGTTCGTACTCACGGGACTTGCCGTAGACTTCAATCAGCCGCTCGTCGAAATCGACGTTCTTCCACCGGAGGCCGTTACGCTTGTCATCTTTCGGATCAGCGAACAACTCAGCACCACGCGCCCCTGTCCCGTCGAGCATGACGACGATCGCCCGGTCACGGAAGGCCGCCTCTACATCGGTCCGGATGGTTTCTTCCAGAGCCATGTCCACGCGCTTGGTGGCGTACTCGAGCAACGTCTCGCGGTCCTCGGCGCTCCAGTACTGGCGCTTGCGTTTCCCGTCGTCCTCTGGCAGCGGGTCCATCGCGGTGTTCGTATTTGCCGGGTTGGACTCGAGATGTTGCTCTCGGACAGACCAGGAGAGAAAGGCCCTCACGTACGCGAAGTAGTTGTGGGCGGTTGAAGCCGCCAGATCCTCGTCGATCACGACGCGGTCGTAGAGGTGCTCGCTGTAACTACGGACGTCATGGGGGGAGAGGTCTTCCACAAGCTCGAGGTCACGTTCGTCTCGACAGTGATCGGCGAACTCACACAGTGGTGAGCGCATGGTCGTCTTCGAGCCGTCGGCGTTGATTTTGTAGCGAAGGTAGCTCTCGACAGCCTCGTGGACAGTCGTTCCCCCGGAGGAAGCCCGTCGATCCGTTGATCCAGACATTCGTATGTGGGGTACAGTGTCGACCCTCGTAAAGTCCCTTGGTTAAACTGGTATTTAACCAAGTGATTATGAAAACAGCTCTCGCGGTCGATTTCGGTAGTCTCGGGTACTCGAGCGTACAAAACCACATCCTATAAACCAAATACGGCTGTATAGATTTTTCTCGGCGGCGACCACAGTTTCAGATCTCAAATTCTGAATGGCCCGTGTTTCTCGCGCACGCTCGCGTACGGGCTCTAGAGCAGAATCAGATTCCGTACTTAATTCTCACATCGAAATAATCCTTAAAGCATCCGTCTTTAGTTAGGAGACGAATCGCGTGACAGCGGCGGCTTATCGAGGTATGTTTGCGGAAGGAACGAGGAGGCGGCAAGTGTGCACCAAGACGC
>NZ_FTNR01000054.1 GCF_900156475.1 Natronorubrum thiooxidans | reverse complement strand
GGTGTGCACAGCTAACACCTCCTCATTCCTTCCGAAAAGAATCCCCGATAAGCCGCCGCTATCGTTCGGTTTTGCGCCTAACTAAAGACGGATGCTCCAAAGAGATTCAAACGCGGCTACGAAATGACTATCCTGACTACCAGCTCACTGAGGGAGTTATCGGAAGACATCTCGAGTGGCTTCAAGTAGTTGGTGCCATCGAAGCTGCTAGTACCGTCCCAATCGTGGACAGCTAGGCTATCTCCTCTGGGCGCGTATCTACAGGAATGAGCCGGAAGAAGTATATCGTCGATCTCTCAGACGAAGAACGCATTGAACTCGAAGAGTTCGTTACGAAGGGCACACACCGGGCAGAAGCAATCAACCGCGCAAGGATCCTTCTGAAGGCTGATGACGGGCTCACAGATGAGGCCATCTGTGAGCACGTCGGGTGTTCGGTTGGGACACCCCATCGGACCCGCAAAGCGTACTCCGAGCGAGGGATTGCGGCGATTCATCGCCGCAAACCCGACAGAGACTACACGCCGAAGCTTGACGGTCGTGCTGAAGCACATCTCGTTGCTCTCGCCTGTTCAGACCCACCAGAAGGCCGAACGCGCTGGACGTACGCGCTCCTCGCTGACCGCCTTGTCACGCTTGAGGAGATCGAGTTCGACTCGATCTCCGAGGAAACCGTCCGACAGCGGCTAAAAAAACGACCTGAAGCCACACCGCTCTGAGCACTGGCTTATTCCGCCCAAAGAGAACGCAGAGTTTGTCTATCGGATGGAAACGATCCTTTCGCTCTACGAAGAACCGTACGACGAGACCCGTCCAGTCATCTGTTTCGACGAGTCCAGCAAAGCACTTCGAAAACACGTCCGCGACCCGTTCCCGGCGTCACCGGGAGCGGTCGCTCGCACAGATCACCACTACGAACGTAATGGGAAACGAATGCTTCACCTGGCGACTGAGCCGTTGACTGGCTGGTGTCGCTTCCATGTGACTGAACGACGGCGGACCTGTGAATGGATCGACTGTATGCAGGCGATTGCCGACGACTACCCGGATGCAGACCGCATCCGGGTAGTCTTGGACAACCTCAGCACACACAATCCGGCCGCCTTCTATCGGTTCTTCCCGCCCGAGAAAGCACGCGAGTATCTCGATCGGTTTGAGTTCTACTACACGCCCACGCACGGAAGTTGGCTGAATATGGCCGAGCTCGTCTGGAGCACGCTCCAGACCCAGTGCCTCAACCGCCGAATTCCGGACGCAGCGACCCTCCAGTCGGAGGTCGCTGCGTGGGAGGCTGAGCGCAATGAATTGGCTGTTACGGTCAACTGGCAATTCACAAACGAGGACGCTCGAACGAAACTACACCAGCTCTATCCGACTATCGAGGAGGCCAAGAACTAGTCACTCAACGGTTGGGAAAGTACTAAGTAGACCGTCCAGTAAATCCGTACCCGGATAGAGCTGGAGCGATTATCTCCTTTCAGCACCTCTTAGAGAGTGTTCTCTGCGGAGAACGCCTCT
>NZ_FTNR01000007.1 GCF_900156475.1 Natronorubrum thiooxidans | reverse complement strand
TGGTCTTCGTGTATTTCACTGTCTGCTTGCTGCTGGTGTTTGGACACATCTTCAGCAAGCAGACGTTCTAACTAACCGGCTTTGTGAAGTACTGAGACTTGTCTGCTCGTACAGAAGGAGTAATCCGACACCCATGAGGATGATCCCACCCTGAACAAGCATCTTCTGAGACACGTACTTGTGCCAATCAGTCGTGAACAGCGACACGAGAAGCGTTGCGACGGAAAACGGGAGCATCGCAACCCCCGCCTCGAAGGCGGTGTAGCCGATTCCTGACTGGAGGTAGACCGGGACGACGAAAATGAAGCCAGCCATGACGATCGAACGGACGCTGAACGTGAGCACACCCGACGTGAAGTGGCTGTTCGTCAGCATGTCACTCGGAACGAGGGGCGATCCGCCGGCGCGTTCAACGCGTGCTTCGTACTGGATGAACGCAGCGAACGCAACCAACCCGAGTCCGATGAACCAGATCGCCGGAGACGTGCCGACCGGATTAAAATGGATGTCGCCGACAAAGAATGGCTGGCGTGCGAGCAACCATCCATACTTCCCGCCAAGCAAGAACCCGGTGACGAGCGTTGTTGCACCGGCGATCGAGAGGAGCGTCCCACCGATATCTAACGTGCCACGCGTTTCCGTCAGCCGGCCCGGTCTCACGTACCGCACGAAAAAGAGGGTGACAACCACGACGAGTGCTTCAAGTCCAAATCCCCACCGCCAACTGGCGTACGTCGTGAGTGCTCCGCCAAGAATCGGTCCGACTGCCGCCCCGGCGGCGTTCACACCGGCCAGCAACCCGAGCGCTTTCGCTCGATCGCGCCCTTCGTAACTGAACATCAACACGGTAAACGTCAAAGGAATCAACACGGCGGCTGCTGCGCCCTCGATGAGCGCCCAGCCGATGTAAAGCATCGCGGCGTTCGTGCTGATCGCCGCCAGCAGCGTCCCGACGGCGTATACGATGAGTGTAACTGTCATCAGGCGTCGGATACCATAGATGGTTGGCAACTTTCCACCCGGGAGAATCAGCGCAGCCATCACCAGCGAGTAGAACGCGATCGCGCCCTGAACAGTGGTGACCGTGGTGTCGAGATCCTCGACGATCGCTGGAATCGCCACGTTCATCAGCGTTGAGTCGATGACCGCAATGAACATCGCCAGACTCACGGCGATTGCCGGCCCCCAGTATTCTATCCTCGTTTGTCGGTCCTCAGATGCGGGAGTGTTCCCGTTGGAAGCTGGTTCATCTGCGGCCATAGGAGTTCCATGTGTCTGAGCGTCAAATAACCGGTACGTCGCTGAATACATCAGTGTCGCAGAAACCGTTAATCGGTTTCTGTGACGCTTCCAGCGCCTATGAGATTCGTCGGAGTGACACTCTCGCTCACTACTAAAAAGGTATTTTCAGTCCTCGATGGCATTTCGAATGGTGATTATCAGTAAAGAAACTCATTGCACTGGCGTTCGATAACGAGACCGGCGCACTCGAGGTGTGAGACAAACTCTTCGAGATGCAAAAACAGGAGTTGATCACGATGGGCGACGCCACCGTCGTGGTCCGAAACGAGGCGGAAAAAACGGACGTCAAACAGGCCCAGAGTCTCGTCGGATCGGGAGTCCTTGGTGGTGCGTTCTGGGGCCTGCTCATTGGACTCATTTTCCTCGCCCCCGTCTTGGGAATGGCCGTCGGTGCGGTGTCCGGTGCGCTGGGCGGAAAATTCTCCGATATCGGTGTCGACGGTTCGTTTATCAAAGAAGTCGGCGAGACGATTGGACCGGGTGAATCAGCACTGTTCATGCTCGTATCCGACGCCCAACCCGACCGCGTCGTCGAGAAACTCGAACCATACAACCCCGAACTCCTCGAGACGAACCTCTCGCCGGAGGACGAAGCAAAACCCCGCGAGCACTTCGCTGCAGACGAAGTGACCGCGTGAACGGTCACCTCGGGTGAGAAGCCAACCAGTGAAACGCTGGTAGTTCGTTCGACCCTCCAACTCGAGCTATGCCATGCGGTTTCTTTCTGGAGTCGAAATTCCGAAACACAGATTTAGGGTGCTGGGCCAGTACCGTACGAGTAGATGATTCACGGCGTCGATACCGGACCGAACGGCAGGGTGATCGAACCGTGACCGACTCCGAGACGGACGTCGCCGTCGTCGACGCGGTCGACGCCTATCTGCAGCGAAAGGCCGTCGGCGATCCCGACGGCAGTGGGGCGGGAACGTACGCATCCAATGCCGAATCGATTTTGCGACGCTGGGCCGACTGGCTCGAGGCCGAACACGACGTGCGCTCGCTGTTCGCCCTCGACGTCGAGTACATGCGCGCGTACGCTGTTGAGTTACGCGCCCGGGTCGACCGCGGCGAGTACACGGCCTCGACTGCTGGCACGTACTATGCAGTCGTCCGCGCCTTTCTCTCGTGGTGTGTTCGTGGCGGCATTCTCGAGTCGAACCCGGCTGCGACCGACGATGCGACGGTCACGCTGCCACCGACAGACGACCGACCGGACAGCGAGTGCTGGACGGCGAGACAACGCCGACAGCTCGAGGCCTACGTCCGGGAGCGGACACTCGAAGCGTCGACAGCACCCGAGGACCACGACGAGCGGTGTAATCGCCTCCGCGAGTACGCGCTGGTCGCGTTGCTTGCCCACTCGAGCGTTCGGGGCTCCGAACTGTTCAGCGTCCCGGACGACGACCGGCGCAGCGGGGCGACGTGGGAGGACGTCGACTTCTATACGGGGACGATTCGCGTGCTGGGCAAATCCCAGCGTCTCGAGGACGTGCCGCTTCCCGGACCGGCCCGGACACCGCTGCGGCGGTATCGGGTCGTCTTCGACCCGCCGGCCAACGACTGGCCGCTGTTTCCGACTCGCCATGCGCCCTCGATCGCTCGGCGGGTCAAGACCGTGTTGGCAGAGCGAGGCTACGACGACGCCGAAATCGACGCGCTGCGGGCGGATGCAACGGCGAGCGAACTCGCCCGCGAGCACGCGATCGCGCCACCGGCGATCACCACCGAAGGCGCTCGGTCGGTGCTGAAACGGCTCTGTGGGGAAGCGAACATCGATGTCGACGGTAACTACCTGACGCCACGCGGTGTCCGTGGCGATCACGACGGCGACAGCTACCGGCGCGAGGCAACTGCATCGAAACCGGCCTTGCGCGCGTCAGTGCTCGAGCGAACGCTCGCCGTCCCCGAATCGATGCCGGTCATCGACGTCGACTCGAGCGGACACGACGAGCGGTCGGAAAACAGCTGATATTGTCAGACAAGTGCGTGGCGAATCGTCGATCGGCCGTCTCTCGACGAGTATCAGTATCGAACGCCCGATATGGGCGGGAATCGATTTTCGACAGCAACGTCGAGAGAACTGCATTCGGGTGCACTCTCCCCAATCTCGAGAAGGCGTGGAGCTTAGCTTAACCGAGGCGCTAAGCCCCCTTCCTCAACGAGCGCCGAAGGCGCGAGTAGGGAGGGGATACAGCGTCCCCAGAAATCGGAGATTTCTGGTGTGCGAACGAGACGCGGAGCGTCTCGTCAACGCCGCACAGTTCTCAAACGTGTTGGGTAGCCGACTCACAGGCCCACGCAGTCGGTAGCTTTTCGCGTTAGGATGTCGTACTAACTACCGAACCCAATGCAGTACGACCTCGATTCAGGTTCGCATTCGGTCTACTCGCTCCACTATCACCTGATACTCACGACGAAGTATCGGCGAGGAGTGCTAATCGAAGAACGAACCAACTTCATTCGAGGTATCATCGAAGGGTTCGCGGACAACTACGGCGTCGAACTCATCAATCTCGACGGCGAGGACGACCACATACATGTCCTGTTCCGAGCGAAGCAGACCACAGACCTTGTGAAGTTCATCAACACCGTGAAGGGTGCGACCGCTCGTCGTATCCGCAACGAGTACGAGGATAAACTCAAGAACGAACTGTGGGGCGACTCGTTTTGGAACAGTTCCTACTGCCTCCTTTCGACGGGACAGGTGTCGCTCGACGTTCTGAAACAATACGTCGAAGAACAACGAGAGTCTTGATGTACTACTCCTACAAGTATCGCCTCAAGCCGTCCGACGCTCACCGCGAGGAGTTGGACCGCCACCGCGATATTTGTAGGCAAACGTACAACCACTTCCGCTACCGACTCGGCGAGTATCGCGAGGAGAACGGCGAACTGCCGTCCATGACCTCGCTTCGGTCGGAACTACCCGACCTCAAGAAGTGGTGGAACGACCTCACGGACGTGTACTCGAAAGTCCTTCAGACCGTCGTAGAACGGTTATTCGACAATCTCAAAGGCCTCTCCGCTCTCAAGCGGAAGGGGTACGGCGTCGGGATGCTCAAGTGGAAACCGCCACGGGAGTTCCGTAGTTTCACGTACAGTCAATCCGGCTTCAAGCTCGACAAGAAGGGCGGTCGGACGCTACTGCGCCTCTCGAAACTCGGTGACATACCGATACGGCTCCACCGCGAGATACCCGACGACGCGAAGCTCAAGCAAGTCACGCTCAAGAAGGAGCCGACCGGCGAATGGTACGCTACATTCGGCGTCGAACTCGACCGTGAGCCGCCGACGAAACCCGAGAATCCCGAGCAGTGTGTCGGTATTGACGTTGGGATTCTCAAGTACGCTCACGATACAGACGGTTACGCTGTCGGGTCACTCGACCTTTCCAACGAACGCGAGCGGCTTGAACGCGAGCAACGGAAGCTCTCGCGGAAGGAATACGGGTCGAACAACTACGAGCGTCAACGTCGGCGAGTGGCGAAGTGCCACGCCGACCTGAAGCGAAAGCGTCGGGATTTCCTTCACAAGCTCTCGGCGTACTACGCGCGAGAATACGACCTCGTAGCGGTCGAAGACTTGAACGTGAGGGGGATGCTCGAATCCCCGTCGAACAGTCGAAACACGGCGTCCGCCGCGTGGCGAACGTTCCTCTCGCTACTCGAATACAAGTGTGAGCGGAACGGGACGCACTTCGTCGCCGTCGAACCGGCGGGAACGACGAAGGAATGCGCGTCGTGCGGTGTCTCGACTGATAAGCCGTTATGGGTCCGTGAACACTCCTGTCCCGCCTGTGGTTTCACGGCGGACAGGGACGCGAACGCTGCACGGAACATTCTTTCTCGCGGTATCACGAAAGTAGGAGTGGGACGCTCCGAATCAACGTCCTCAGAATCGCCGTGCGATTCTGATGGGCTGCGAAGAACGCCTGTGGAGACTGCGCTCCCTGTGGATACATCCGTATCTGCAAAGCGCGTCGTAGAAGCAGGAAGCCCTACCCTCAAGCGCGAGCCGTCAGGCGAGCGGTAGGGTAGGGTAGTTCACTTGAGCAACAGCCAGAGAACGACTGTCAGCAGGATCGTCAGCAACAGGACGGTCGTGCCGATGCTCGTCCGAAGATGGATGGTCGACGGACGACCGCCGTCTGTTTGCCGGCGTTCTTCAACGTCGACCATCGGGAGCCGGCGAGCGGCGGCGTCAACGGCGAGGACGGGATTATTACCGATCCAGTAACAGCGTGTGACGAAGCCGACAACGGCAGCGTCGACAGCGGCGTACGTCTCGGTAACGGCCAGCATCGTCCAGCGACTGACGGCGTAGGTTGCGGGATAGACGACCATTGCCGGATCACCGAGATCGAGTTTCGAGAGCGGCTTGCGGACGACGACGAACATGACGGCAGCGACCCCAGTCAGAATCCCGGCCGTCTCGAGGTGGCTTAGACTGTAGGGATGGAGGTGACTCTCGCCGCCGGAATATTCGAACTCGAGGCCGTGGATCGTCGGTGCGAGGTCGGCAAGGCCCTGCCACCAGACGCCAAAGAGGAGACAGGCACCGCCGAGGCCGAGCATTGCAATCGTCTGGCCAGGCTTTGCGTCTGCGACGTCGATGTCGCTCTCACCGTGGAAGAACACGTAGTAGCCGAGTTTGATGAACGAGAGCAGCGTTCCGATCGCGCCGAGCCAGAGGAGCCAGTACAGCGCCTGATACTCGGGCTGGCCGTAGTAGCTCGGATTGGCGGCGTCGAAGATCATTCCCTTGCTCACGTAGCCGTTAAAGCCCGGAATTGCCGTGATCGAAAGCGCACCGAGGCCGAACCCAATAGCAGTCAGGGGCATCTCGCGCCAGAGGCCGCCCAATTTATAGAGGTCCTCCTCCCCGGTGCGGTAGATCACGACGCCGACGGCCATGAACAGCAGGCTCTTGAACAGGATGTTGTTGAACAGGTGGCTCATCGCGCCGGCGACCGCGAGGTTGGATCCGATCCCAATCGCGGCGACGATGTAGCCGAGTTGGGCCTGGATGTGATAGGACAGCAGCGCCCGCATATCGTGTTGCAGGAGAGCGAACGTCGCGCCGTAGACGGCCATTAGGCCACCCATGTACGCGACGTAGATCGAGAGTTCGTGGGTACCCTCGACCGGGAACGCCCGATAGAGGACGAACGCACTCGTCTTGGTCGTATAAACCGAGAGGAACACCGAGGCCGCAAAGTGCGGTCGCGGGTAGGTATCCGGCAGCCAGGTATGGAAGCCGATGAAGGCAACGTTGACACCCATCCCCAGCACCGCGAGTAGCGCCGGGATTCCGCTGGCAATTCCGGTATCACTGTAGATGAACGTGCCGACTTCGACGTAGTGGACGGCGACCGCCATCATCACGAGCACCCCGCCGGTACCGTGGAAGATCGCATATCGGAAGCCAGCTCGAACCGCCTCGCCGCCGTAGTGCCAGACC
Organism: Natronorubrum thiooxidans; assembly: GCF_900156475.1. Classification (GTDB taxonomy): domain Archaea; phylum Halobacteriota; class Halobacteria; order Halobacteriales; family Natrialbaceae; genus Natronorubrum; species Natronorubrum thiooxidans. The sequence continues at coordinate 218,244 of NZ_FTNR01000007.1, read as the reverse complement.
ACGAGCGTGCTCGTCACCGCCATCAGCTCCCACATAAACAGGAGCACGAGCCAGTCGCCGGCGAAGGCCGCTCCGATCGAGGAGGCGACGTAGACGAGCGCGAACGCGACCAACGTTTGGCTCGCCTCGCTCGAGTAGGCGTAAATAACGCTACAGACTCCGAGGAATCCAAGTCCGAGACCGACCATTCGGGAGAAATCATCGACGTAGTACGGAACGACGTCGAACCCGAGGAATGTCCCGGCTAGGTGCTGGCCCTCCGGTGCAACCAGCGAAATCGCCAGCACCGCCGCGAGACTGAGTGCGCCGACAGCGAAGCCGGCGAGTCGCGGGAGGACGAGTACGAGCAGTGCCGCTGTAAAGACGATCAGCGGCGGATACGCCATTGCCAGTATATCGAGTTCCATTATTCTGTCACCTCCGTCATGAGTTCGTCGAACGGAACGGTACTCAACTCCTCGAACGGCATTCCGAAGACGTCCTCCACAATCTGGATCGCCAGCTCGAGGAAGACCGCGTAGTCGGGACCGATCCCGAGGACGACTGCACCGGTCGCGATTACGGCGATTGGGGCGAGCATCAGCCACGTACTTTCGGTGAACGGCGAGTGGCGTTGCCAACCGGCGGCCGGTGGACCACCGGTAAGGTGGTCGTCGTGATCGCCGTGGTGGTTGACACTGCTAACGCGGTCGCCTTGGTCGTCGGTTGCGACATCGTCGGGTCCCGTGTGGTCGCTTGGATACTTGTCGACGGCGTACTCGAATTCTTCGTCCACCACCGTGTCTTCCGTCTCTGTCGTGTCGGTTGGCTCGGTCCCGTTTGCTCGCTCTCCGCCATCCGTGGCGACGTGGTCATCGTCCGACCCGTCACCGTAAGATTGCACCACTCCCCCACGCGGGAACTCGAGCAACGGTTTGGCGTCGTGTCGGTCCTCGCTTTCGAAGAAGGCGGTGTAGACGACCGGCCAGAGGTAGCCGATGTTGAGCACGGCGGAGAGCAACAATGCGGCGGCGAACAGCCAGTAGCTGCCGCCGACGTCGCCGGCACCGATCAACATATAGAATTTGCTGACGAAACCGGCAATCGGTGGCAGGCCGGCCATCCCGGCTGCACCGATAGTAAAGGCGGTCATCGTCAGTGGCATCCGCTTACCGATGCCAGCCATCTCGCTGATATAGTCGGTGTGGGTCTCGACGTGAATCGCGCCAGCACAGAAGAACAGCGTGAGCTTCGCGAACGCGTGTGCGGGAATGTGGAATAACGCCCCGACGATCGCGTAGGGGTGGAGCATCGAAAGCCCGAGCACGATGTAAGAAAGCTGTGCCGTCGTCGAGTAGGCGAGCCGGCGCTTGAGGTGATCTTTCCGCATCGCGATGATGCTCGCCGCGGTCAACGTGAACGCGGCGACGATTGCGACCGGGATGTTCAATCCGATCTCACCGATTCCCGGCACGTCTAAGGGGAGGTCGCGGATCAGTCCGGGCCCGTAGACCTCGAGGATGACCCGTGCGACGCCGAAGGCACCGGACTTGACGACTGCCACCGCGTGGAGCAATCCGGACACCGGCGTCGGCGCGACCATCGCGTCGGCGAGCCAGGAGTGAAGCGGCATCAGCGCGGCCTTGACGCCGAAGCCGGCGATCAGCAGGAAGAATGCGGCCTGTGCGTAGACTGGTTCGGCCTGTGCGGCCGCGGCGAGTGCCTCCATGCCGCCCGCTTCGAAGGCCAGCGTCGGCCCGCCCTCGACCAGACTGGTCAGCCAGTAGACCATCGCTGTGCCGGCAAGCAGGAAGACGCCGCCGCCGAAGAACGTGTAGGTGAGGTACTTCCGGCCGGCGATGCGGGCCTCATCGTCCTCGTTGTGCGCGACCAGCGGATAGGTGACCAGCGAGAGCAGTTCGTAGAAGACGAAGATCGTCACCAGATTCGCCGCGAAAGCGATCCCGACGGCGGTCGAGAGGCTGGCTGCGAACGACGCAAAAAAGCGGGTCTGGGCGTGTTCGTCGAGCCCGCGCATGTAACCCGTGGCGTAGAACGACGTGAAGATCCACAGGAAACTCGCGAGCAGGGCGAAGAAGATCCCCAGCGGATCGGCCCGCAAGGCGAAGTCAATGCCCTCGAGGAACTGGATCCCAGTGCTCTCGTAGAGGCTCCACTCGAAGACGGTCCCGCCGATGACCGCGGGGAGCATGCTGACGATGATTCCGAACTTCGCGAGGGCGGCCACGACGGACCAGCCCTCTCGGAGGTTCGGACGGCGATGCGACGCGATGATGAGGACGATGGCGACCGCCGACACCAACACGGCAGCAAGCGGTCGGATATCTGCAACCATTAGTTAATCACCTCGGTGAGAAACGGCTCAAGCAGTTCGGCGATCGCCCCGCCCGCGAAACCGAGCGCGACAGCGCCGAGCGCAACGACGACGACGATGGCTATCATCCCGACCGAGACGGGGTTTCGAGCGGCTCCGCCACGGAGCCCCGCGGCTGCACGCCCGTCGTCGATCTCGACTTCGGAGTCCGGTGTGCTGTCGTCGTCACGATCGGCGTCGCCGCCGTCCGTCGCCACCGGCCCTCGTGCGTGTGGCCGTTCGACCACGGTCGCCGGCGTGAAGTACATTTTCTCGAGCAGGCGAGCCGCGTAGGCCAGCGTGAGCATGGTGCTCAGGAAAATCACGGCGGCGACGGGCCAGAGCTGGGACTCGACGGCACCGAGGGCGATGTACCACTTGCCGACGAAGCCGATGCTCGGCGGGATGCCGACGAGCGAGAACAGGAGGACAGCCATCGAGCCGGCCACGATCGGCCGGTCGGTGGCTAAGCCGGCGTACTCGTCGACAGTTCGAGCCCCGTAGCTGGCTGCGACGAGGGCTGCACCGAGGAAGAGGCCGGTTTTCAACAGCCCGTGGCCGACGAGGTGGATCACGGCGCCGGTGAGCGCCGTCTCGGAGTTGCCGGCGATAACGACTCCGTAAGCCGCTATTACCAGCCCGAACTGCGAAACTGACGAGTACGCGAGCATGCGTTTGACTTCAGTTTGGATCACGGCCAGAACCGTGCCTGCCAGCACGCTCACACAGCCGATGGTGAGGACGATTGCAGCCGCGTTCGGCATGGCGGCGAGATAGTCGACCTCGAAGACGGTGACGATCAGCCGTCCGAACGCGTACGCGGAGGCGGTCGAGACGAGCGCCGCGATCAGCGGTGTCACGCCGTCGGGTGCCTGCTGGTAGGCGCTCGGCTGCCACGTGTGTAGTGGCCACTGTGCGACCTTGACGGCGAAGCCGACGACGATGAACGCGAAGCCGGTCTGGATCAGCACGGGGCGTTCGGCTGCCGGAATCGCCGTCGAGAGTTCGACCATGTTGAGCGTCCCTGTCGCCATGAAGACGAATGCAACGCCGAGCAGGTACATCGACGCGGCGACAGTCCCCAAGATCAGGTACTTCAGCGCGGCGACCGCCGACTCGGGGCCGTCGCCACTTGCAACGAGTGCGTAGGTCGCGATGCTCGTAATCTCGAGGAAGACGAATAGGTTGAACACGTCGCCGGTCAGCGAGATACCGAGCAGACCGCCAACTAACAGCAAGTAGGCGGTGTAGAATGTGTTCCCTCGTGGACCACCACGCCGCGTATACGCGAGGACGCCGGCAGCGACACCGGTTATGAGGAGGACGATCAGCGTCGAGAACTCGTCGGCGACGAGTTGAATCCCGTACGTTCGGGGATACCCACCCAGCGTGTGAATCACCTCACCGCTGGTGTAGACGACGCTTGCGAGGGCGAGTGCGGCGGCGAACAGTCCGGTCGACGTGATCGTGGCGACGGACCAGCCCGTTCGGTCGTACCGCAGTCCGAGCGCGATCGGGAGCGTCGCCGCGAGGATGGGGGCGACGATCAGCAGCGGCGGAATCAGATCGATGTTACTCATCGGCACGCACCTCCCGAAGGGTATCCTCGCGGAGCGTCCCGTACTCCGAGTAGATCCGAATCACGAGTGCGAGTCCGACCGCCGTCAGCGCGATGCCGACGACGATGGCGGTCAGCACGATGACCTGTGGGAGCGGACTCGCAACCAGGAGCTCTCCGGGGTTCGATTCGGGTGGGACGATCGGTGCCGACCCGCCTTCGACATAAGCCATCGAGACGAAAAACAGGAAAATCGACGTCTGAAAGAGGCTCACGCCGATCAGCTTCTTGACGAGGTTCTGACTGGCGATTATCATGTAGAGCCCGATACCCAGCAGTACGAACATCAACACGTACGTGTAGCGGCTCGTCAAGAGTTCAATCATCGTCGTCCACCTCTCGATCTGTTGGGCGCTGACGGCCGCTGTGACCACCGGTCCCGCTCGGGCGTTCCGGCGTAAATCCGGCTGCCATCGCGAAGAAGAGGGTGATGATGACCCCCGACACGATCAGCGCGATGCCGCCGATTTCGACGGCCTCGAGTCCCCACTTCGGTTTGATGTGGAACACTTCTTTGAGCTGATAGAACTCGAGGAAGTCCCCGCCGAGGACGATCATCGCGAGTCCGATTACGCCGAAGATGACGACGCCGCCGGTGACGAGACCGACGAGCAACGAGTTTCGAAGCCACCGTCGGGTCGGTTCGATCCCGAACGCGAAGGCGATCATGAGGACCGTAACGCCGACGATCGTTCCGCCCTGGAACCCGCCGCCCGGGGCGTCGCCCCCGTGGAAGGTCATGAACAGCCCATAGGTGAGCGTAAACGGTGCGATGATCTTTACGGCAGTCATGATCACTTGACTTTCAGTGTACGTATCGTCATAAGAGTCAGACATTTAGGCGAACACCTCGCGTTTCAAGACGAGCAGCGTCGAGATGCCGGCGGCGAAGACGACGACCGCCTCGCCGAAGGTGTCGAAGCCACGATAGGCAGCGAGGACGGCTGTGACCGCGTTTTCGACGCCTGTATCGTTGTACGTCTGCTGGATGTAATGTTGGGTCACCTCTGGGTGCTGCCAGACTGGCGTCTCCGTGATGCCGACTGCATACATCTCGGGAAGGACCGTGGTACACAGCAGTACCACGAACGCACCGACGACGACGACTGCCGGCATGTGAATTCGCTCGCTGAGTTGGTCAGCAGAGGGGCGTGCCGTCCGTGCGATCGTCAACAGCAACAAGAGGGTGGTGACGCCGGCCCCAATTGCGGCTTCGGTCATGGCGACGTCGGGTGCCAGCAGGAACGTATAGAGAATCGCCATCCCGAGACTGTAGGCTCCGAAGACGACGATCACTGACAGGATGTCGCGAAACAGCGCCGTGGCGACTGCTGTCGCGAGGATGAACACCACGAGCGTGAGGGCGAACAGATTCACTGTGAGTCACCGTCCTCGTCGGAGTCGTTGGTCCACGGCTCGATACCGCTTTCTGCGGCAGAGCGGGCGATCGCGTGTGCGGCCGTTGGGTTCGTGATAAACACGAAAAACAGCAGCAGGACAGTGTAGACTGCCGCGTGCTGCCAGCCAAACGCCACTGCAACGCCGGCAAGTGCGAAGCCCGCACCGAGCGTGTCCGTCTGGGAGGCAGTGTGGGCCCGCGCGTAGATGTCCGGAAGACGGATGACGCCGACCGTCGAGACGAACGTGAAGAACACGCCCAGCCCGAGAAGGACGACGATCACCCAAAAGCGGATCGTCTCAATCACAGTACACCACCTCGTTCGACGGTGAACTTCGAGATGGCGATTGCCATCAGGAAGTTCAGCAGGGCGTAGATCAGTGCCACATCGAGGAACCACGACTGATCGAGGCCCGCCGCGAGCAGGGCAAGGATCACGACCGTGTTCGTCCCGAGGACGTTCACCGCGAGCAGGCGGTCCTGCGTCGTCGGCCCGGCGACTGCACGATAAAAGACCATGATCGCGAGGACAACGAACAGTGTACCTGCTCCGAGGAAGACCTCCTCGATGGTTATACCACTCGGAATCACTGGTCGTCACCCCCGATGATCTCTGTGTCACCGCGCTCGCGCGGCGTCGGAATCGCCGCCGACTCACGACCGTAGAAGACGAACCTGATGGCTCGCTCGAGGCCGCCATCGAAGAGATCATCACGTGCAGACGGGATCAGCGTATGAACGATCAGTCGCTGATCGTCGGCCCGGACCGTCAGTGTGCCGGGCGTGAGTGTGATGCTGTTGGCTAATGCGAGCAGCGGGAGCCCACCCCTGACGCGGGTGTTGATCCGTGTCATGGTGGGTTCGATAGGCATCGACGGTCGCAGGATAACGGCTGACACTGCGATATTGGCCTTGACGATCTCCCAGATGAGATAGGGAATATAGAGCCCGAACCGGATCGCTCGGATCGGTGATTGGACACGATCGAGCGGGAACGTGAACGTAACGTGCGCGAGTGACAGCGAGACGATGCCGGCGACTGCCGCACCGGTGACGAGATCGAACCAGTACGTCGGATCTCCGAGGACGAGATAGAATCCGTAGGAGATCCAGAACATCGCGAACAACCGATCGAAGCGTTCGCTCACGTCACCGACCAACCGCTGGTGACGGGCCGGTCTCTCGACCGGTGCCTCGTCGTAGGCCAACCCGACCGCGTCGAGTTCGAGTTCGACGGACTGGAGTATCTGAGCCGTCGACCCGGGTTGGTACTCCGGGTCGAGCACGATCAGGTCGATATCGTGTTCCTGTGCGTAGTCGTTGAACGTCTCGGCGAAGTCACGAGGTCCGAAGAGATACTCGTCTGTTCCGAGCAGCGTGGTTTTGATCGTTACTGACGCGCTGCCAGCATCCTCTTGCACCCAGTTTTCGGCCTTCGAGAGCAACTCTTCGGCTTCCGCTGTGCGTTGTCGACTCTCAGGCAAGCTCGCCTCGTGGGGTAACGCGACAACGAGATGGATGGCGAGTTCGCCGGCGTCCTCAAGGCCAGAGCGGACCGCGTAGCCGACCGTCTGCCGGACGGTCACTGTATCCGACAGCGGCACGAGTAGTCGGTCAGCCGCCACGGCGATCTCCCCTTCTTCGTGACCGTCGGTGGACATTCATGGACTCGTTGATAGTCGACTCAAGCGTGACCCATAGGAAAACAATTTCGTTATCCGGCAGTTGGCTCGGTTACTCGCCATATACCCACTAATACTGTGCTTCTCTATAGATACGCCAACCGAGCCGGAGCACTCGTAACTGGACATCAGATTTCAGCGGGCTATTGCGGGGGGACTGTCTGTGTGATCACGAGACAGTATGCCGTGAACCACAACCTTTACAAATACACTTTCGGTAACAACAATTAAATTTCATGGCGATAAACGATCGCGTTTCGATTTGGTCCGTCTTCCGGCCAGGTAACAGATGAAACGCCGAACCGACCATCAACGGGACCGACTCGAGGCACAGGTGTTCGTCTGCACGACCGACCGCAACGGTGAGTACGCTTGCTGTGCCGACGCCGGCGGAAAGGAAACCGTCGAGGCGATCAAATCGTGGCTCCGCGACCGTAACGCGTTCTGGTCGCCGATTTCGGTGACGGAGACCCAGTGTCTGGGGCTCTGTAGCGAGGGTGGCACTGCGCTTGCGATTCAGCCGCGCAACGAGTGGTACTCCGACGTCCAGCCCGAGGACGTGCCGGACCTCCTCGAGGCCGAGTTCGGTCCGAATGCCGACCGTGTCGGCGACACGTACGAGCAGCGAGCCACTGAGTGAGACACTCGAGGATGTAGGCAGATTCGAGCGGGCTCGTAGCGAGTCCGGCTCGATAATCGAGACACCGTCTGCGACAGAACGTTTTTCTTCTGACCTGACGACACCTACCCGATGGCCCGACTCCTGTGCGATGCGGTTGCACTCACCGAGAGCCAACAGCTCGTCCGCTCGAGTATCGGCGATATCTGTTCGGATTTCGACCACGAGTACTGGCGGCAACGAGCTGCAGACGGAGAATACCCACACGAGTTCGTCGATGCGCTCGCAGACCACGGCTGGATGGGAATTCTCGTTCCCGAAGCGTACGGCGGCGCGGGGATGGGAACCCAGGAAACCGTCGTCATGATGGAAGAAATCGCTGCCAACGGCGGCGGCTTCAGCGCTGCACAGGCCGTCCACGGCGGCGTCTACAACTCCGTGCCGATCGTCGAATACGCGAGCGATGAACTGAAGCAGGACCTGCTTCCCCACGTCGCAAACGGCGAGCGGTCGATTCAGGCGTTTGGGCTGACAGAGCCAAACGCCGGCTCGAACTCGACGGCGATCGAGACGCGAGCGGAGAAAAGCGAGGCGTATCGCGCCGCGGAACGAAGCGACGCGGCCGCGGCAAAAGACGGCGACGAGTACGTCATCAACGGCCAGAAGATCTGGACCTCCCGCGTCGACGTCTCGGATTACGTCGTCGTCGTTGCGCGGACGACACCGCAGGCCGAGGTCGAGAAACGAACCCACGGCATCTCGATGTTTCTCGTCGACCTCGAGGATGCCCACAATCAGGGAGCCCTCGAGATGGAGTCGATCCCCAAATCGGCGAGCGAGTTCGTTCACTCGTTCGAACTCTGGTTCGACGACCTCCGCGTGCCCGCGGAGAATCTCATTGGTGTCGAGGGCGAGGGCTTCTATCAGGTGCTCGACGGGCTGAACGAGGAGCGACTCGTCATCGCCGCCGAGTGTATCGGGTTAGGTCGGCTGGCACTCGAGCGTGCAGTCGAGTACGCCACCGACCGGGAGGTCTTCGACCGCGCCATCGGCTCGAACCAGGCGATTCAGCACCCGCTAGCGGAAGCCTACGCTCGCCTGCAGGCCGCAAAACAGCTAACCTACAACGCTGCGGACCGCGCCGCCTCGGACGAGGACGTCGATCTCGGGGCGTACGCGAACGCGGCGAAGTTCCTCGCTGCGGACGCGGCTTACGAAGCGGCCGACGCGGCGGTCCAGACTCACGGCGGGTTCGGCGTCGCGAGGGAGTACGACGTCGAACGCTACTTCCGGGAAGCACGCCTGACGCGGCTGGTGCCGATCACCCAGCAGCTGGCGCTGAACTATCTCGGCGAGAACGTGCTTGGACTCCCGCGCTCGTACTGACGACTCACCAACTACTGTCACCAGAACCACCCCACGAATCATGTCCGATACAGACGAAACCACCGATACAGACGCTACTGACGACGAACCGACCGAAAAGCGACTCGTCTCCGGCTGGCACGGCCGCTACTACGAGGATTTCGAGGTCGGTGACATTTACAAACATCCGTTCGGGCGCACCGTCACTGAGACGGACAACGTCTGGATGACGAACGTGACGATGAATCTCAATCCGATGCACTTCAACGAGGCCTACGCGGCCGAGACGGAGTTCGGCGAACGCCTCGTCGACGGCACATTCGTCATCGCGCTCGCAGTCGGGATGAGCGTCATCGATATCTCGGTCAACGCCACGGCCAATCTCGGCTACGACGATATCCGCCACCACAATCCCGTCTTCCACGGCGATACGATCTTCGCCGAAAGCGAGGTCCTGCACAAACGCGAACTCGAGTCCCGGGATCACGTCGGCATCGTCGAAACCGAACTCCGGGCGTACAACCAACACGGCGATCTCGTGTTGAGCCTCGAGCGAACGCCGATGGTCCTCAAACGCAGCCACGCCGACCCGTCGGCCGCCGAGCCGCCGGGTTGGCCCGAGGGAATCGGCACACAGCCGGAGGACCTGTAACTGTGCTCGCACTCGAGGATATCACGGTCGTCAGTCTCGAGAGCGGGATCAGCGCGCCGCTGTGTACCCGGCTGCTTGGCGATTTCGGCGCGGAAGTAATCAAGGTCGAACGCCCCGGCGTCGGCGACGTTAATCGCCACTGGGATTCGGTCGTCGACGGCGACTCCTCGGCGCACGTCTGGGTCGACCGCAACAAACTGAGTGTCGAGTTGAACCTCAAGAGCGACGAGGGGACCGCCATCTTTCACGAACTCGTTGACGAGGCCGACGTCGTCGTCCAGAACTACTCGCCGGGCGTCGTCGACCGCCTCGGTGTCGGCTACGATGATGTCGTCGAGACCAGCGAGGATATCATTTATCTGAACATCTCCGGATACGGCCGGGACGGTCCCTACAGCGACCGCAAGGCCTACGATATGGTCATGCAGGGTGAAACCGGACTCATCCTGATGAACGGCTCGCCGGATGCCCCGGCCAAGATCCCGCTGAGCGTCTGTGATATCAACGCCGCGACCTACGGCACGATCTCGACGCTGCTCGCGCTCTTCCATCGCGAACGCACCGGCGAGGGCCAGGAACTCGACGTTACGATGTTCGGTGGGATGCTCTCGTGGCTCGGCTACTTCCCTCAGAAGTTCTGGCACAACGACGAACTTCCCGAGCGGATCGGGATGCGCCACCACCTCCTGACCCCTTACGGCCCCCACGAGACGGCCGACGACCAATATATCAACTTCGCCATCCTCAGCGAGGCCCACTGGGAACTGCTCTGTGAGGCCGTCCTCGAGCGACCCGACCTGCTCGAAGACGAGCGCTTCGCAACTAACGAGGACCGCGTCGAAAACCGCGACGCCCTCGAGCCGACGGTCGAGTCGCTCATCGCTGACCAGCCCCGGGACTACTGGGCCGATCGACTCGACGAGGCCGGCATTCCGTGGGGTGACGTCAACCACCTCGACGACGTCCTCGAGCATCCACAGACTGACCATCTCGACCTGGTCAAAGACCTCGAGACCGAGGACGGTCCAATTCCCTACATCGACACTCCGATTGACTCGGATACGCTCGAGTTCGCGGCCGAACCGATGCCCAACCTCGGTGAGGATACGGACGATGTGTTAGCGGCGCTTGGCTACTCGAGTGGGGAGATCGAGCAGTTACGGGCCGACGACGTGGTCTGAGCGGGGTTGATCATCGTTTGTGAAACTGGAGGGCATTGGTTTCACATAGCAGTGTTCCTGAGTTATCCAGAGAGAGCTGACTCCGCCGTAACGATGCGGCTATTCGATCGACTGAGGTGTTTTCGGTTCGGTATCGAGCTCCGCCCCGGCGTGCTCGTCGCTGATCGTTTCGAGTGGTTTGTTCTCTTCCGTGTCGAGCCAGATTCCCATTCCGAGTGCGATCAGTCCGAGCAACGTGGCCACGAACGAACCGACCGCACCACCGAAGCCACCTTTCCCACGGAGGCTCCGCGCGATCGAGCCACCGAGTCCAGCACACCCACCAACGAGGCCGGCGATGCCGGTGCCATAGAAGACGACGGCTGGATGGAACTCCTGGACCACATAGCGGGTTTTCAGTCGCCAGAGGAAGCTCCGAAGCAACAACAACGACACGAACTGGATGAACGGAACGTAGCGGATACTGCTCTCCTCGTTGCCGTATATTGCCGTCATCGGAACGTCTGCGACACGGCGCTCGTGGACGTTGAGATGCGTGAGGATGTGATTGAGAAAGCCATACCGATCAGTGATCGCCTCGAGATCGAGTTGCTCGATCGTCTCACGGGAAATCGCGGTGTAGCCGTTCTGGGGATCACCGATCGTCCAGTACCCCGACGCGAACTTCGAGAGACCGGTCAGCATCGCGTTGCCGAGAAACCGGAACGAGGACATGCCGTCGCGGTCGTCCGGATTGAGCAGTCGGTTGCCTTTGGCGTAGTCGGCCTCGCCCTCGACAACGGGGTCGATGATTCGATCCAGGATCTCGGGGTCCATCTGGCCATCGCCGTTCAACACGGCGACGACATCCATCTCGTCTGCAACAGCGTGTCTGTAGCCCGTCTTGACCGCAGCGCCGTACCCACGATTTTCCTCGTGACGGATCGGGACGACGCGCCTCGCGTCACCGCCGTCGGTGACGGTGAGTTCGGGTTCGAGATCAGCACGCTCGTTGATCCGTGAGCCAACCCGCTGGATCACGTCCCAACTGTCGTCCGGTGAGGCGTCATCGACGGCGTAGATCCGGTCGACGAAGTCCGGAACGGTCTCGATGACGCGCCCGACGAACGCATCCTCGTTGTAGGCCGTGACGACGACGCCGATTCGCTTTCCTTTATACATCGTCTCCTCCATCGGGGGTGCCGGGACCGGGGCCGGAATCGGTCGGTCGATCAGCCGCGCCACCGTCCGCCGTCAGCGACTGGTCGTCCGTCGAAGCGGTGTCGTCACCGTCGTTCTCGGCCGTCGGCGCTCGACCGCTTGCCGTGCCACCGAGCGTGTACGCTCGATGTGGCGTCTCCGCGAGATCGACCGCGTCTCGACCGTCGACGACAACCATCGGCTCGAGGTTGGCCCACGCGATTCGATCGAACGCCTGGTGTGGGGTCACGATTACGGCCGCATCGAACGCCTCGTCGGCGAGGTCGTCGACGTCGACCGCTCGAGCGCCATACTCGGCCGGATCGACGAGTGGGTCGACACCGGCAACCGAAGCATCGCGGGCGGTCAACACGTCGATAACGTCGATCGCCGGCGAGGCTCGCGTCTCCTCGACACCCGGTCGATACGTCACCCCGAGGACGACGACCGACGCGTCGGCGAGGTCGGTCCCGGTCGCTGCGAGTTCACGCTCGAGGCGATCGACGACGACCGACGGCATCTCGTCGTTGACCTGTCGGGCGGTCCGTATCAGGGCCAGCGGCTCGTTCATCCGGGACAACAGGAAGTGCGGGTAGTAGGGAATACAGTGGCCGCCGACGCCCGGCCCGGGATCGTGAAGCTGACACATCGGCAAGTCGTTGGCGGTCTGGATGGCTTCGCGGACCGAAATCTCGAGTTCGTCGGCGAGCCGACCGAGTTCGTTTGCCAGCGCGATGTTGACGTCGCGGTAGACCCCTTCGAACACTTTGACGGCTTCCGCCGTCGTCGCGTCCGAGACTGGATGGACTTCGTTGTCCGAGAGTTCGTCGTAGACGACCGTCGCGGCCCGCGTGCTCTCCGCGTCGATCCCGCCGACGACCTTCGGGTACTGACCGCGAATGTCCCGCAGCGCCGTCCCCGAGGACGTTCGCTCCGGGCAAAAGGCGAGTCCGAACTCGTCGGCCTCGAGGCCGCTTTTTTCGACCAGATGTGGCTCGAGGACGTCGCGACAGGACCCCGGCGGCAGCGTCGATTCGGCGATGACCAGATCGCCGGGCGAGAGGCCGGCCGCGATGTCGTCGATCACCGACTCGACCGTCGTGAGGGTCGGCTCGCCATCGTCGTCGATCAGCGTCGGGACGATGATTACGTGCACTCGCGCGTCGGCTGCCGCGGCGGAGCCGTCGGTCGTCGCCTCGAGCCGACCGCGCTCGACCTGCTCGGCGACGAGTGCCTCGAGTCCCGGCTCGCCGACGACGTGGCTCGTTCCGCTGTTGATCGTCGCAACGACATCGGGGTCGATGTCGACGCCGGTGACGTTCCCCGTCGTTTCGGCGTAGACGCCCGCGAGGGGGAGCCCCATCTTTCCGAGTCCGTAGACGGCAATCGGGATGTGTCCGGACGTGAGCAGGTGGCGCTGGCGCGCCGGTGACGCCGTCGAACCGTAGAGTCCCGTGGCCGATCCGTCGTCCGTGGTGTCGGGACTCATCGCGCTTTCACCTCGGGCTTTTCTTTCTCCTCGGCGATGATCGAATCGATTAGCTGGACCGTCTCGAGGGCCTTAATTCCGTCTTCGGCAGTCACGACCGGCCCCGAGCCGGTTCGAACGGCCTCGATGAACGCCTCGAGTTCGTGGCGAAGCGGCTCGCCGTTGTCGACCCGAGGTCGTTCGACGACGCTCTCGTGGCGATAGCGACGCGTCCCGTCGTCCGTGAGATACTCCGGGTACGAGTCCCGGTGAATCAGGACGGACTGCTGTAAGTAGTCGACTTCGACAAGACAGTCGCGAGCGGTGACGGTGAGCTTGCGGACTTTCTTCTGCGTGACTCGGCTCGCGGTCAGCGAGGCGACCACGTCGTCGTACTGGATCGTCGCCGTGGCGTACTGGCCGTCGTCGGTCCCCATTGCAGTGACCGAGTCCAGCTGTGCATCGAGCATGGAGTCGACGATGTCGACGTCGTGAACCATCAGATCGAAGACGACGTTTCCCGGTGCTGTTCGATCGATCGGCGGACCCAGTCGTTCGGCCTCGAGGCTGATCACCTCGAGGTCGTCGATCAGTTCAGTGACCGTCCGAACGGCGGGGTTGAACCGCTCGATATGCCCGACTTGCAGGACGAGACCGTTCTTTCGGGCCAGATCTGCCAAGCGGCGGCCCTGGTCGACCGTTTCGGCGATCGGTTTCTCGACGAGGGTGTGGACGCCGGCCTCCAGACAGTTCGAGACGACCTCGTAGTGTGCCCGTGTCGGAACGGCGACGGTGACGACATCACAGCGATCGAGGAGTGTCTCGAACGTGACCGGCTCGGTATCGTACTCGTCGGCAACCTGACGTGCAACGTCGTCGTCGTGGTCAGTGACACCAGCGAGGTCGACAGTTGGTACGTCTCTGTACACGCGCGCGTGGTTCTCACCCATGGATCCGACGCCGATGACGCCGGCCTGGATCGTGCGTGAGGAGGGTGTTCGGTTCATTAGGAGTGGAAGTGGTCTTGCACTGCTTCGACGACGACCCGCCGGTCGTGCTCCGAGAGGTTCGGATGAACGGGAAGGGAGAGAACGGTCTCAGCAGCCCGTTCCGCGTTCGGCAGCGTTGCTGCTGCCGTGCTTACGGTCTCGTACGCCGGCTGGTGGTGGATCGGCGTCTCGTAGTAGATGCCAGTATCGACGTCGTGATCGTCGAGTGTCGCTGCAAGCGCATCTCGCTCAGCAGTGCAGACGGTATACTGGTGATACACGTGTCGATAGCCGGCGGGTTCCGTCGGCGTCTGGAGTGGAAGCGCGTCCAACTGGTCGTCGTAGTACGCCGCGTGCTCTCGACGTGTCCGGTTGAACTCGGGCAGTCGATCGAGTTGGGCGCGGCCGATCGCGGCGGCGAGGCTCGTCAGCCGGTAGTTGTGACCGAGATCAACATGTTCGTAGCTCCCGCCGTCGCCGACGTCGCGACCGTGATTAACGAAACTCGCAGCGCGGTCGGCAACGTCGTCCCGATCGGTCGTGATCATCCCACCCTCGCCGGTGGTCATGTTCTTCGTCGGGTAAAACGAGAAGCACGCGGCATCGCCGAGTGCGCCGACACGGTCCCCGTCGACGACTGCGCCGTGGGCCTGGCACGCGTCCTCGACGACGAACAGCTCGTGGTCGTCGGCGATCGAACGGAGCGCGTTCATGTCGGCTGCCAGCCCGTAGAGATGGACCGGGACCAGCCCAACGATATCGTCACGCTCGCCGAGGACCCGTTCGACGTCAGCCGGGTCGAGGGTGTATGTCTCGGGATCGATGTCCGCAAAGACCGGTGTGCCACCGGCGAGCCTGATCGCGTTCGCACTCGCGACGAACGAAAACGGCGAGGTGATGACCGCATCTCCGTCCTCGAGGCCGACGGCCTCGAGTGCAGCGTGTAGCGCGGTCGTCCCGTTCGACGTCGCGACGGCCCGGTCGGCCCCGCAGTAGGCAGCGAACGATTTTTCGAAGGCTCTCACTTCGGGTCCATCCGCGAGCATCCCGCTCTCGAGGACCGATTGTACTCGCTGCAGGGCGTCTGTACCGAGTTCGGGATCTGCGATCGAGACGCCGGTATCGGCCGGTTCGGTCTCCGTCGTCCCGTGTTCAGTTTCGACGTCCGTTCCGGTATCGATATTCGTATCAGTCATGCGATCTGGTTTGCACCCTCGAGTGGTTCCGGCAGCGTCTGGACTGTCGCTGGCGTTCCAACGGCGAGCGTATCGGGAGGGACGTCTTCGGTTACGACCGAGCCGGCTGCGACGAAGGCGTTCGCGCCGATGGTAACCCCGGGCAACAGCGTCGCGTTCGCGCCGATCGATGCACCGTCCTCGATCGTCGGCCCCTTGAGGCCGTTGTCCGTTCTGATGGGGTACTCGTCGTTCGTCAGGACCGCTCCCGGCCCGACGAAGACGTTGCTCCCGATCGTCGTCTCAGTCGGAACATACACGTTCGTTTGCAGACTGACATCGTCGCCGATCGTCGTTTGGCCGTCAATAACCGCCTTGGTCCCGACGAGGACGTCGTCACCGATCGTCGTCCCTTCTCTGACCAGGACGTCGTGGCCAGTGGTGAACTCGTCGCCGATCGTCACATCGCCGTAGACGATCGAACCCGACCTGATCGTCGCGCCGTCACCGATTCGTGTTGGCTCGTCGAACTCGCCGTGCCCGACTGTCGCCTCGTCGTCGACGAGACAGTCCTCACCGTGGACGAATCGACTCATCGCACCACACCTCCATGGACGTCACTCGAGTCTCTGACAGGTCTTCGAAATCGTATGTATCCTTTAGACATCATTGATGCACGATACCCGTGTGGGCAATCATGCAGACACAACCGGTAACACGGCTTTGTTATCCCTGTCCTGACGGCGCTGTAGTCGCGAACTACGCCGGTGTCGGCACGAGGCGAGTGAAACAGCCGTAAAACCGTGTTTTACCCCTGTGTTCGGATGGTCTCGATAGTTATTCACGGAGAAATATTGGATTGGGCGTCAGTCATGAACGCTAACTGGTACAATCCCCTTTCGATCGGGTAGCCGAGTGATAGTAAAGTGTCACAGTCTGGCATTCGATGACGTGAGCTATCCGACCACACCCAGAACCCGGAAACGGGTGCCAATTCGGGACCGCGAGGACAGCGATGTCTGAACACGAACTGACACAGGCCGAACTGTTCGACGTATTCAGCAACGCTCGGCGACGACGGACGGTTCAGTATCTCAAACGACAGGGGAGAAGTTGTACGCTTTCCCCACTCGTCGAACAGGTCGCCGCCTGGGAGAACGACACCGACCCGGAGGAGGTAACACGCACACAGCGTCGGCGGGTGTATATTTCGCTGTATCAGACCCATCTCCCGATGCTCGAGGAACACGGCATCGTCGACTGGGACCCCGACGATCATACGATCGAACTCCTTCCCGGCGACGAAATCTTCGAACCGTACCTCGATCATCGACTCGAGGACGACCGTCCATGGCACCGACTCTATCTGTCGGTCACGTCAGTTGGCATGATCGCCCTCGTGTTATCGTGGCTTTCGGTCGGACCCTTGACGGCGGCCGTCGCACCAGTGATCGCGCTGGCGCTGTGTCTTCTCGTCCTGGCCGTCTCGGTCGCACAGCACGTTTCACGGCGGCCAAGGTTCGCCGCCAGCATTTCCTTCTGAGTCGCTCATGTCTCGAGCCGTCACTGTTGGTATGACCCGCCAATCGGAAGCAGTACACCCGATCTCGATGTTGTCTCTCAGCCGATCGTTCTCTACCGCGACTCGCTACTGACGACTCGAACCGTTCAAGCGAGGTGGACTGTGAGCAGCGCCAATCGTAACAACTGAATCGAGAGAGATACCCACGCCGAGCCGTCGCGAGCTGTGTGCGCAGTGACAATTAGTAACTACGGAGACGTCGACAGCAGTGTTCGCCTCGAGCCGGCTACGGATGATCGCAGACGAGAACAACGATGTATTCGAATCGGCAGCGTCGATTTTCGATGACAGCTCCCGGTCAAGAGTAGCGAGCGACGCGATAGCCGTGTTACGGAGGCCGAACCGCTATTCTTCGATCGTTACCCAAAAGTAGGTGTCCTCAGCCGCGTTTTCATTCGTCGGCTCGGCTGGTGGCTCACCGTGGAACAGCAACACGCTGATTCGGACGGTCTCTCCCTCCTCGGCCGTCGGTGCGACACTTCTCTCGCTGGTTTCCGTCGTCTCATCGGCGAGTGTCGTCTCGAGTTCCCCGAGTTGGGTTCGTTCAACGACATCACCGTCCTCGAGGAGTTGTTCCTGGATGACGACCGTATACTCGGTCTCCTCACCTTCCTGGTTCTCGACAGAGACGGTTACCGGAACCGATTCACCAGGTTCGATCTCGGATTCGATCTCGCCGGCAACCAGGTCGCCGTCCTCGTTTTCACCGTACAGTGCCAACTCGGAGAACCCACCCGCCGACATCGGGGCGAGAAACCCGATAAGGAGCGCCCCTGTCGCCAGCCCGATCGCAAGGACGAGTACGAGTGACGATGCCGTCATGACGGCGGTATCGTCCCTTCGAAGGCGCGCGATTAGCGCAACCGGGGAGAACATAAACCGATCCGATTTGGGCGTTCTCAGTCGGCGAACAACACCGATTTGGGCCAACGCAACGGTGATGAGGGCGAGTGCTGCGGCGGTCGAGACAGTGTTGAATCCCCACTCGGTAAACGGCAATGCGATCGCGACTATGGGCACGATCGTCAACGAGAGCGCAAACGACAATCCAAGCCGTTCGGGGAGATCAATCCCACGGGGCCGTGTTTCGACCGGCGTCGATGTCGCTTCCTGTGTGCCCCGTTCGGTTGCCGGAAACAGCACGGAGATGAGTGCGTATCCGGGTAAAAAGAGCGCAAGCGGAACAGTTACCAGCAGCCGCAACTCGCTTCCGTCCGGAAAAGACGTAACGATCCCATAGGCCAGCAGTGCCCCGACTGACACGGCTGCGAGATCCGCCGGATACTCCCGGATGGCCCCAAACCGTGTCAGGGTACTCGTTCCATGACTCATCGCTTGGATACCAGGCGCTGCTGGTCAGTCGTCGGCCTCCCGAACGGCGACACGAATATCATTCTCGAATCATTACTTCCGTATGTCGTCTATTGCTTTGTTATGACTGTATTACCACCGTATAGGCTCGAATATGCAGTGATAGTTATCAATATATCTCAAGTATATTTTATTTTGAATGCCGATCGTCTCGCGATCAATGCAATGATGCGACTGCTCCCGTTTCGATCGGAGCACTGCTCACCTGGCTCTCTCCCTAGAAATCGACGTACTGTTGTTCCCATTCTCGGCGCTCGTCGATCCGATTTCGACCAGCATCCGTGATCGCATAGTAGTTCGTTCGCCGATCGAGCTGTCCTTTTTCGACCAGTTCCTTATTGACAAGCGTATCGAGATTCGGATACAGTCGCCCGTGGTTGATTTCCGAACTATAGTACTTTTCGACCTCGTCTTTGACAGTCTGTCCTGACGGTTGATCAGCACCTGCGATCACGTACAGGAGGTCGCGTTGGAAGCCGGTCAGATCGTGCATTGCTCAATCACAGTGACCATTCCAGTGAGTAGATATTTGTTATCCGTACCATACAACACCGTCAGAACTGCTTTCAAAACATATTCCACGAACTAAATCGATTATTCCCACGACCATCTCCAAGCGAGGTACGTTAATAGTCGTGACAATATCTAAATCGTGTACCCGTTGTCTACAGACTGGTCCTCACCGTGCCAGCAGCCCGTTACCGCCGATGAGACCATTGATATCGCTTACTCGTCGCTCCGCGATACCGAGACGTCGATCCCCTCCGAACCGATCCGAACCTGTAGCATCTCGATCGTCGCCTCGTAGGCCGTCGTATGTGATCCATCGTCGTCGAACCGGACACACTCCGCCAACAGATCGCTCTCGAGAAGGTTATTGATTCGTCGGTACACCGTTGCCGACGAACTATCCGTTCGGTTCGTGAGTTCCTTTGCCGTCTTTGGCCCGTCGCTCGTGGCGACGAGAATCGTTCGCGCACATTCGTCCCCGAGCACGTCGAGTTGCGCGGACGGCTCAGGCGTTGATTCCGATCGCGTGTTACTCGCTTGCATGAGAATCGTTGCTCGTTTGCGGTAGTGGATCGCGATTCGCTCTCGGACGAGAGGGACCGGTACGGCTCAACTCGGGAAACGACCTCACCCTATTGCGGGCACCACCAGTATGTTCCAGCACAACGATCGGTAAGCGATAGTGGTATTTTATAACGATGTACCTTATCCAGCGAAATAAGATCGTTCTTCGACGAAACTCCATATTTCTATCGGGAAATGACTGCTTTCGAGAGAGGCCTCCCCGGTCAATATCGTATTTGGAACTCAAATACAGGCCAATACAGCTAAATTCGACACAGTATCAGCAGTGTCGAATCCCACTCAATTGGAGGTTCAGCGCGTCTATCCCGAACTATCGACCGGAAACTACGTATTTCGCGCTTCCCAGCCCCTCTCTCTGAGTAAACAGTCTACGTCCTTTATTCGCGTTTGCCCCCCTCGGTAGGACGATGCACGGATGGCTGTGGCAGTGCTGACGGCGACTGCAACCCGATCTCGGCACGTTCCCAGCGACGACCCACACTACAAGACGTCCGCCACAGCTCGTCCGCGTACCACCCCCACAATCATGAAGTCTACACAACAAGACTGGAAACCCATGGAATCGTCGACAGCAGGTGCCCGCTGTCGAAACTGCGGTACACACGTCACCCAACAGTTCGCCCGCGTCTTCGGCGACAACGGCGATGTCGTCCATGGCTGCCCGGCCTGTACGACCTATCGCGAAATGCAGTCCGGCAATCATCTGCCGGGCAAGCGATAATATCGATAACGCATTATTTCCGGGATCGCTGCGGATGGTTACATTGCTCCGGTGAACAATCGACAGTGTAGAACAGTCAGCGCCAACAGTCCCGCCTGTTGGATAGTATTACAGCCTGCTCGTTCGGCCACAACAGACTCGAGCCGGCCAGCTCGGACAGGTGATCGTATTCCGGCCCTACTCGAATTCCCGCAGTCTCGCTTGCAGTAGCAGCCTCTCAAGCAAGGGTTAGTCTGCAAAAGTTAAAGTTAGTGGTCTACGAAGCGCTATTATGCATGGTAGCTGGTGGTGGACGCCCCGTCAATAACTCTCGTTGTTCCTGATCGATGTCTGTCCAAACCAATCGGACCGAGTCACTTGCTGAAAGTGAAGTGTTTCACATCCTCGGTAACGACAGACGGCGAGCTATCGTTCAGTTGCTTGCAGACGAGGCCGGTCAGGTCGACGTCTCGGATATCGCCTCCGAAATCGCCGCCACCGAATCCGACACTACCCCTGTTCCGAACAACCTCTACAAGAGTGTCTACGTCTCCCTGCAACAGACCCATCTCCCACAGCTGCAAGAAGACGCCGTGATCGAGTATGATTCCGATGCAAAGACGATCCAACCGGGGCCGCACTTCGTCGACGTCTTACAGTATATCGACGGCCACCAGGGGCAACAATCGTCCGTCCTCAAACTCCACCTGGCGCTCTGTGTACTTGGCCTCGCAGTGATCGCCCTCACCGGACTGGGCGTCCCCCTGCTATCGGACATCGATCCCGTCCTCTCGAGTGTACTCGTGTTACTGGCCGTTGCCGCGAGCAGTCTCTATCGACTGCTGGGCTGAACACCGTACGCCACGGGTGCCGTACGAATTCTCAGCCGAGGGAGCTATTATGGCCCACCGGCCGTGTCCCAGTCCGTCTAACCGACGGTCGTTTCACTCGTAACAGACAGTCGTGTACTGCTCGAGTCCTCAAAAAACAGATGTCCAGTGGACTGATTTCGGCGGTCCGAGTCGCTACCGCGTGCCAACAGCGCCAATCACTGGCTCAGCGTCTCCGGAGTCAACGGACTCATCCGTGTCGTCAGTTGCTCCTGTGTCTTCAGTGTCTTCGGACTCCGTATCGACTGGCTGCTCGTCGGAGTCTTCGGACTCCGCGTCGGTCTGGTGGTCATCCATGAACTCCTCGAGGACTTCGTCGAGGTTTTCGACGAACACGTAGATACTGACGTCTTCGATGACGATTTCGCCGTCTTCGCCGACCATATCGGTCAGTTCACCGTTCGACTCCGTTTCAGAGTCTTCCTCGGCGTGTTCGTCGTCAGTGGAGTCTTCCTCGGCGTGTTCGTCGTCAGTGGAGTCTTCCTCGGCGTGTTCGTCGTCAGTGGAGTCATCCACAGCGGGGTCGTCGGCATCTTCATCGAGCTCGTCTTCCATTCCCACTTCATGCGGATCATCGACCGGGACGATCGTTAGCTCGTTAATGACGATATTGAGTTCGACGTTCTCGAGCGTGACGGTATCGTCTTCGGTCACGTCGTCGCTTTCGTCGACGCCGGTATCGTCTTCGGTCACATCGTCGCTGTCGTCGACACCGGTATCATTTTCGGTCACGTCGTCGCTGTCGTCGACACCGGTATCGCTATCGGTGTCGTCTTCAGCACCGTCATCAGTCGTATCGACCCCAGTATCGGCACCCTCATCCACCGGCATATCATCCGAGAGGTCACCGATGTATACGTAGACGGTCATCCGTTCGATGACGACATCGATCACGTCGTCCTCGGCAGCAGTGTCCTCTTCAGCTGGCACGTCCTCGTCAGCCGGCATGTCCTCGTCCTCTTCAGCCGGCATGTCCTCGTCCTCTTCAGCCGGCATGTCCTCTTCAGCCGGCATGTCCTCGTCAGCCGGCATGTCCTCGTCCTCTTCAGCTGGCACGTCCTCGTCAGCCGGCACGTCTTCGTCAGCCGGCACGTCTTCGTCAGCCGGCACGTCTTCGTCAGCCGGCACGTCTTCGTCAGCGTCACCGACAGTGACGACAGCATCGTCAGTCACTGGTTCGTCGTCAGCCGTCAGGTACGGACCGTCAACCTCTCCGTCGGTCTCGACAAAGTCGTTCTCTTCGTTGTTGTTCGTATCGCGATGTGGCATCGCGATTAGCGTCTCGTCCTCCTCGAGCGGCTCATCGAGCGTCACTTCGACGTTCTCGTGTGTGCCTGGCTCGAGATACTCGGAGCTCCCGATGACGCTCTCGATTACGTCCCCGACGAGCAGGCTGCTGTCGTGGATCGCAACGAACCCACCGCTCGCCATGGTGACTTCGTCGACGACGACCGTCTCGCCATCAGTTGTCTGATCGGAGAACGTCACGTGCGCGTCCTGTCCTTCATCAGGAGCTGTTTCAGCGGGTGAGTCCTCGTCTTCATCGGCCGATACGTCGTCCGGTTCGTCATCCGGAGCTGTCGCTTCGTCGGATGCGTCGTACTCACCATCGTCAGCAGTCGTGTCCTCGTCGACGGCCGGAGCCGGTGTCGCACCGGCGACCATCGCCCCGCTCGAGCACACGAGCATTAACGCGGTAAGTACCACAAGTAGCTGATTGCGTGCAGTCATGTCTATGCCCTAAAGGCAATGGCTACTCGCGAGTTTACCAGATAAACAGACACAACGCTTCCGGCGTCTAATCAAATCCTACGTCATCTGGCGCTGTTTTGGGCGATCTTTATGGTTCAGAAAGCAATGATTGCTGATACGTTTGCATCACCATCATTCGCTTTTCGGCTGTTCGGGCGTGCGTGAGGCCGTCGGTTCGTGTCCCGGCAAACAGACCAAGTTTTCTCGTCCGAGACGAAATTTCGTGATCTGCCCCTCGTCCTCGAGTTCAGCAAGTAGCCGGCTGACTTTGGCTTTCGACCAGTCGACCGAGTCGACGATCTTCGACTGTTTCATCCGGCCACCGTTTTCACGAACGAGTTGCTTGACTTTCTCGCGGTCGGTCAGGAACTCCTCGGGTCGTGGTTTCGGATCGGCCACGAGTGCGTTGTGACTGGCGAATCGGTTGCGAGCTATGAGAACACCGCTGAGAAGCGCAAGTGCCAGAATGCCAACGAGGGCGGCGAGATGCGGACCCCATTCGATCTGAAGCGGATAGACGTGACTGGATCTGACGACCATCGCAGCGCTCTCGCCCACGGAACCGATGCCACCGCTCGCTGTACCGGCAGAAACGAGTATCGTAGCGGACGTTCGAATAGCGATATTCATGTGGGCTCGGTGGGACTACGTTCGCTCACACTGCTCTGTATCGTCGACATCACTCGTGAAAATGTTTTTTATCAATCATTTATTCGTATTCTTCTGCATTTCATCGTAATTGATGGGTCACGGAGCTTGATTTTGAGTTCGATTCGTTGGCGTTGTTCAGTGAGGTGCTACAGGGGTGTCGGTACTGCAACACGTGAGATCGGTTGGTGTCGCTCTTGCACACTGGTCGCCATCATGCCGTGGTCGCGGCTGGCCGACTGCCTTGACACCAATGATGGCTCAGTGTGACTTCGAAACGGCGTACTTTAGATGGATGAATAAACTCAGTTGGACGTTCGTGATGGCTAGCGCGGATTCTTTCCGATTTATTCGGTAAACAAACATTTCGATGACTATCTCTGCATCCAACGTCGCCTGCACAGAATCAGTTCAGAGACTTCGTACAGTCACTTCGATGACAACTCACAATCCGATCGCGTGGCGGTCCTAAACGCCTGGAACACCGATGGCATCAAATCCAGTGGCCCCGACGAGTGCAAGGACATAGAGGACGACCAGGACACCAAGCCATGCAACGATCGTAATCGCAGCGGCGTCGACCCAGCCACCAGGATATCGTGCGTTGATTACCGCAAGATAAGCGATGAACACGAGCAGAGGTCCGAGCAGTGGGATCCAGCCGAGGAAGAACCCAACGATACTCCAGACGATCGCCCCCAACAGCGCCGTGACGATCGCGTACGTGTAGTTTTCGGCGTCGACAATGACTTTGGCACCAGTATAAATGCCGACAGCACCGATTAGCAGGCTAACGACGAAGACGATGAGGTTATCGATCATGTACCGCGTTGAGGCCGTGGCTACCGTTAGTTATCTTTCACCTACACTCAC
Source organism: Natronorubrum thiooxidans (assembly GCF_900156475.1). GTDB lineage: Archaea > Halobacteriota > Halobacteria > Halobacteriales > Natrialbaceae > Natronorubrum > Natronorubrum thiooxidans. The sequence goes on along the minus strand of NZ_FTNR01000007.1, from coordinate 193,653 downwards.
AGAAACAACTGTCACTAGTCCTGTCGTAGTGGGTTTCGAGACCGTTGGAGGGCCTCGAACCAACACTATCAGATAGCAGTCAGAGAACCGAACCGAGACACGGTCCTACGTTGATTCGACGGAGTCAGCAGTCCCACGTTTCGGTGCCAGTCGCGTCCCCTCGACGAGCGAGCGGATCCCACACTCGAGACTTACCTGTGGCTCGAACCCAAGGGTTCGCTTCGCTCTGGAGATGTCCGCACCACTGTGTCTGATGTCTCCCGGGCGGGACGCCCGATGAACGATCGATGAAGACGAATCGGTTGCCTCTCGAATGAGTTCGGCTAACTCCCTGATCGACGTTCTGGTTCCCGTCCCGATGTTGTACGCTTTACCGACATTATCAGTTGTCGCAGCCTGCAGGTTCGCCCGAACGATATCACTCACGTGGACGAAATCACGTGTCTGCTCGCCGTCACCCTCGACCGTAATCGGCTCGCCCGCCCGCGCCTGCTCGAGAAACGTCGAGATGACACCACTGTAAGGGCCCTGCTGACGTGGACCGTAAGCGTTGAAATACCGCAAGGCAACTGTCGGCAGATCGTAGAGGTCCTCGTACAGTCGGGTGTACTGATCGAGTGCGAGTTTCTGGATTCCGTAGGGCGACGTTGGATCAGTCTGCGCCGTCTCCGGAACCGGCAGGTCGGACGGATGGCCGTAGATCGCTGCACTCGAGGCGACGACGACCCGTGCATCCTCCTGGCGGGCCTGCTCTAAGACGAGCAGGCTCGCATCGAGATTCGTTTCGTTGCTGCCACGCGGCGCGTCGACGCTTCGGGAAACACTGACGACTGCAGCATGGTGGAAAATAATGTCTACACCTCGGGCGGCCTGTTGGAGTGCGATCGGATCGCGGATGTCTCCCTCGACAATGGTCACGTCGTCGGGGAGGTGTGAACGGTCACCCGACGAGAAGTTATCGAGTACCCGAACCTCGTTGTGTGGCGTCAGGGCGTCCACGAGATGACTGCCGATAAAGCCCGCACCACCAGTCACGAGCACGGTTTCGTCGCGAATCGCTTGCGAGTCCATTTACTCGAGTCACCACCTCAACGCCGTTTAGTATAGCACTCGTACCGCGGGAATACCGCGTTCCTAGCTCGAGTATGAACGGGCTACTGCCGCGAGTCTGGCGATAGAACTGGCGCGATGAGGCCGACTGCCGTGCTATCGGACAACAGAAGGTATTATGCACGACGGTTGGCAACTCCCGGCAATGACCGTCGACCTCGTCGTCCACAACTGCACCGTCGTTACCCCCGCCGGGCGAACCCCCGATTCGGGTATCGCCGTCGAGGATGGAACCATCGTGGCCGTCGGGAAAAGCGACCGACTGCCCGATGCAGACCGTCTCCTCGATGGTGAGGGGAACGTCTTAGTCCCCGGAATTGTCGACTGCCACATCCACAACCGCGAGCCCGGACTCGAGTACAAAGAAGATTGGGAGTCGGCCACGCGTGCGGCCGCCGCCGGCGGCGTGACGACCGTCGTCGGGATGCCGAACACCGACCCGGTAATTGACCGCCCGGAGCACCTCGAGTTGAAGTTCGACCGTGGCGAGGCGTCGGCACACGTCGATTTCCAAAGTTACGTCGTCGTCACGTCCGAAAACCTCGAGCTGATTCCGGATCTTGACGAGGCCGGCGCGCTGGGCTACAAGATCTTCCTCGGCTCGACGGTCGGGGACGTGCCGCCACCGAACGACGGCGAAATCCTCGAGGCGATGGAGCAAATCCGCGAGACGGGCAAACGACTCGGCTTCCACGAGGAAAACGGCGAGATCATCGACCACTACACCGAGCAGTTCAAAACGGCTGGGAAGAACGACCCGATCGATCACTCCCACTCGCGGCCCGTCATCGCCGAGCAAGAAGCCGTCGAGCGGATGCTCACCTTCGCCGAGGAAACCGGCGTCAAGGTTCACATGTTCCACGTCTCCTCGGGCTCGGCCGCCGAAGCCGTCGCCCGCGGGAAAGACCGGGGTATCGACGTCACCGCCGAGACCTGCCCGCACTACCTGTGGTTCACTGAGGAGGTCATGCGCGAAAAAGGCAATCCGGCGCGGATTCAGCCCCCGATCCGGGACGCCGAGGAGCAGGCAAAACTCTGGGACGTCGGCATCGACGAGGGCGCGATCGACAGCATCGCGACCGACCACGCACCCCACACCCCCGAAGAAAAGAAAGTCGACGACCCCTTCGGGAATACCTGGGACGCGATCTCGGGCTTCGTCGGCCTCGAGACCGAAGTCCCAGCGCTGCTGACCTTCGTCGATCAGGGTCGACTCACGCTCGAGGAGTGGGTCCGTCGCCACTCGACCCGGCCCGCCCAAATCTGGGGACTGTACCCCAAGAAGGGATCGCTGCAGGTCGGCACCGACGCCGACGTCGCGATTGTCGATCCCGACCTCGAGTGGACGCTCGAGGACAGCGACGAGCTTCACTCGAAAAACTGCGTGACGCCGTTCGTCGGCGAATCGTTCACCGGAAAGGCGGTGTCCACCGTCGTCCGTGGCGAGGTAGTGTACGAAGATGGTGACGTGGTCGGCGAGTCGGGGTACGGGACTCGGGTCGACGTAGACGACGTATAACTGAGCTGATTGATTTTCAATCACTGTCTTCAGTGGCGATGGCGAGCAGCGACGGCACTCGAGCGGTCGCGTTCGACATCGGTAGCCCGTCATTGACACGCGCGAGGACAGTCAGGAAATCCGTAACGAGTTGACTACCGTTTGTCGAGTTCCTCGAGGCTCCGTCTAGCGGTCTGCATGGCTGTGTATATATACACCCCTCCATCCGGTTGCTTCTGGTATCTCACTCGGAGCGAGCGTCCGGCGGCTCGCTACGCGGCGATCCCGTATCACGGCAGCTCGACTCCGACGTGGGGGATGATAACCATGACAGACGAAACAAGTTCAGTCTCGAGGCGAAACGTGCTCGCAGGACTCGGAACCATCGGTGTCGGTGGGGCACTCGTAGGCGCAGGCACAGGTGCGTTCTTCAGTGATAAGGAGACGTTCAAAGATAACAGGCTCGTTGCAGGCGCACTCGACCTCAAAGTCGACTGGCAAGAACACTACAGCGACTGGAGCAAAGACGAGCTCGAGGGACTCGAATACGATCCGGTGATGGAAGAGCCTGAAAACTCGGAGAAGTACGTCGGCTTCCCCACGCAGGCTGAAGAGTATCTCCTCTGGGTTCACGAGAAGGACGTCGCCCAGTTCATGAATAACACGGCTATCGAGGCGTTCCCGGATATTCTCGAGGAAGGAGATAAGTATGATGCGATACAGGCAGATTTCGATGATGATCGGGCTTGTGAACTCCTCGCATCAGTTGAAGATTATGAGCGTAAGGAATATTCAGCTCTGACTTCTCCACTGCGAACGCAGGGAACGTTCGGCGGCGACCCGGATGAGAACGGTTCGAATATTGATTATCCGAACCCGCAGATGACCGAGCCTGGCGATCCGCTGATCGACATCGAAGACGTCAAACCGGGAGATTTCGGTGAACTAACGCTTAGTTTCCACCTGTGTGACAATCCCGGCTACGTGTGGCTGACCGGAGAACTCTTAGACGCCTCGGAGAACGGACTAACTGAGCCCGAAGCCGAGGATCCCGACGAGCAAGACGGCGTTGTTGAACTCCTTGACGAAATCCTGGTCCAGTTCTGGATGGACAACTATGAGGGAGAGTGGAGAGAGAATATAGATGCTGAACGTGGAGACAATATCTATCAGGATCAAGAGAAACTGCTCTTCCCCGAACCACTCACGCTACGGGAAGCACTCACGCTTCTGGAGACAGAAGACGACGGAATCGGTATTCCACTTAATCCAGGTAATAACAACGAAAATAACGGTTCGACCCTTACGCCAGGAACCTGTGACACGAGTGGTTACGACGATAGGAGCACTAGCCTGGAAGACTTCCCCGGTGATACACCACAGGATCGGAGGAAACAAACAAACCCGTTCTGTACGGATTACGGTCTAACTGAAGCGATCAAAATCGAAGCCGACTTCGACCCCAATAACCCTGAGGCACCTCTTCTTCCCGAACCGGGGAACTGTGCAACATATACGACGGCATACGGTGATATCTCAGTATGTCTCGATGAGGATGGGAACGTCACGAGTTGGGAAACCGATGCTTCGCCTGACGGTTCGTTTGCGGGTGACGAGGATGGATTCTGTGTGGACAAAGTTCTCGTTAAGGGCGGGACTCCCTCTGAAGGGAGTGCAAACGTCTATCACTATGACGACCCCGGCAGCAGTGGCGATAACCGACCAGAAGAGGATCCGCTAACAACTCCCACAGAACAGGATATCAGTAACGTGAGTTTCTGTATCTCCCTTGAACCGTCCAATGGCAACGGCGATCGTGAGTGCTTCGTGAACTCCACGACCCAGTACGTCGGCTTCTCGTGGTGGCTGCCGGTCAATCACGCCAATGAGATCCAGACTGACTCCGTGTCGTTCGACATCGGCTTTTACACCGAGCAGTGCCGCCACAACGACGGCACCGGGATGCGAAAGAGTCCGAAAGGGGTCGAAGGGCATAAAACCAACGAGTAACCGTCACAACCTCGTTGCGGGGCCGAACTTGCGCCTCTCCAGCTCACACCGATAAGGATGTGACAAACGAACCGCTCTGGCGCGAGTCTCGAGACAACGACCACGATTATTCTTTTATTGTTCGTGTGTACGTCAGGTAATCCGTTCTTCGAAGAGCGCACAGCAACGGAGCGAGAATACACACCAACACACAAGTACGGTGTGGATACACAGTTTTCTCGAGGATCACACACTTCGCAGGCGATGCGACACAGTGGGAGCGGCTCGAATACACGACCGTGATCGGAATATCGGACTGGAATCAACCACTTGTACAGCCAGCACGCAGTAACGCCGACAGTGACTCGGTTGCTCCGATCGTTTGAGAACGATTGTACGAGATAGCTAACGACATCTCCAGAGCGATTTCTAAAGTGATAGTACTCGAATATTTAGTATCAAATGATACAAATCGGATCGATTTGGACACTCTTGAAGACGTACGAGAAATATCTCACAGGACGATTGGCGGTCGCTGCTCAAGCTCACGCCGCTCCTGTAACTCGATTCGCATTCGCGTTCGTCTTCCTCACGTTCGGTATACAGAAGTTCGCTGTCCCCGGGCCGTCGCCGGTCGACGAACCGATCATGGCCGTCGCGGAGGTAGGCCGATTTACGACCGTCGCACCGGCGTCGATGGCCCCCATTGCTGTCGGCATCTACGAGGTGGTACTCGGCGTGTGTTTCTTGCGCAACCGACTTGGGATGGCAACGTTGCTGTTCGTCCCCCACCACCTCATTACGTTTCTCACGCTCGCGATCGTCCCATCGATCGCGTTTGCACCACCAGTTCCGTTTGCGTACGATACGTTCGGTGCGTTCGTCCTGAAAAACGTCGTGTTCGTCGGTGCGTTCTTACTCTTGCTGGCACACCACGGATATCCGGACTCGAGCGAATCGTCGGTCTCGAACGGCGCGATCAAGAGCGGTTCTCACTGAGCCTGTTGAAACAGCACAACGGAAAGCCGTCGTGGAGACGTGAAAACTTACGTGTTGCGAACAACAGCTTCACTCACTGTCAGAGTCGGTCTCGTCCGGGTCACTGCTAGTGTCGCTGGTCTCGTCCTCGTTGCCATCGTTCGTCTCGTTCCCACTACCGTCGTCTGTCTCGTCCTCGCTGCTCGAGTCGCTCGTCTCGTCGATGCTTGCGGTAGTCGCTCCAGCTGTCCCAGCGGAATCCTCAAGAACGGATAGCGTTCCGTTCTCGCTGTTACCGTTGGCGGTAACTTCCCAGTCGATGTCATCCGCTGTCGTGGTGTTGAACTTGTGGCTCGTAGTCCACGTCTCACCGCCCTCGAGGACGCCCGACTCCGTTTCGACGGTCTCGTTGTCGACGACCACCTCGTACTCGGCCCAGATTGGCCCGTGACCGTCGTTCTGGACGGTGACCTCGAGCGTCGCCGGCTCCGGCTCGTCGCGGGTGACATTGGTCGGAGCGTCAGTAGTGACGGAGACGCGGTCCCACTCCTCGGCGGCGCTGACGGAGTTGTTCTCGAACGTACTCGCGTCGCTGAAGAGTGCTATCGTGGGTGTGAACGTGACCGCCGTCACGAGCAGTCCGAGAACCGCGATCCCGACGAGGAATGTGACACCGTGTTTCCCCATCATCGTTCCGCCTCCGAGTCGGTACCGTCGTCGAGTGTGTGGGCGTGCCCAGCCGTCTCGTTAGCGGCGGGCTCCAGCGCCGGCGTCTCGTTCGTCGTTCCCTCGAGTTCGGGCTGTCCATCGTTGGTCGCCCCACCGTCTGAGACGTAGCCAAACTCCCGAAGTAACTGCCAGCTACCCGATGCAACGAGCGCGAGTCCCGGCCCGATCACGAGAACGAACAGGCCGAGAGTCGAGCGAGCGAACAGGAGGAGATGTCCGAGGTACGGAATATGCCAGTGGAGTTCCCCCTGGGCGTACTCAGCCGGAACAAGTCCTTCGTCCGGGTTGTCGTTGGCATCACCCTTTAGCTCGAAGTATCGCTCGCCGTTTTCTTCGACAACGTCGACGACTCTGTGGGTAATGTAGCCCGACTGCTCATTGCTCCCGTCGTGGAACGTGACGATGTCTCCAGATTCGATCTCGTCCGGGGAGACGTCCTGTGTGACGATCACATCACCTGCCTCGATCGTTGGGCTCATGCTTCCAGACGTGACGATATACGCGTCGTTTCCGCCGACGAGGCCCGGCATGGCGATGATGCCGACGAGTACTAACAGAATCAACACTCCTCCGCCAACGAGAACGGTAGCCCCGGTTTTGACACTCGAGGGCACGGTCATGCGCCTTCACCTCCGGTACCGTTCGGCGGTTCTCCACTCATCCCGAGTCGCATCCGATTGTCGTGATAGACGTGAGCCACGGCTGAGAGGGTAAACAACGCCGTCACCAGAGATGTCCCGATCAACGGTGGAATCAGCGAAAACGGGAGGAGTCCAGCCCACATTCCCGCGATGAACCCGGTACAGAGGACGCCCAGCCCGACGTAGTACTTGCTCCACGGGATATCGTCGTGTGGGACGACATCGAGATACACCTCGAGTTCCGATGCGGCGTCGGTGAGGGCGACGATCCCACGGTCAGCGTCGAACGAGACGACACCCCCATCGTCCAGTTTCGGCAGGTGTGACTGCCGTAACGCGGTGTAAACACGCGTTCGTTGCTCGTAGGTAACCTCCGCTGTGGAAATGCCGTTCTCCCAGGCAGCGACGTGTGAGACGAGTTCACGGAGGGTGGCAACGCCGTCAGTTTGTTTGAGGTAGTGTAAGACGTACCGGCGTCGTCGACAGCTCAACAGCTCGAAGGCGACGTCTTGAGACAGCGCCGGTGTGCGGACTGTCGACGCAGTGTCCGTTCGTGAAACGCTCGTTGACATCATTGCCCCGAATATGGAACAAGCGCATTCGTTGCCGGGGTAGACATCCTCCAGCGCGAATAGACGGCGGTTGCAGTGGCTGTACAGGGACACCGGATCGACCGCACATTTCTGCCCATAGCGCGCCCATCACGTCAATTATGAATAGTTATGGGCGAGATAGAACGTCAGCGACTGTGATGTACTCGAATTTGATCACGGCTAAAGACGGTTTGGATACCACTACTTTCATTACAAACAGTACATTCGATAGCGAACCGACGTGGAAGCGTGGTACCACCTCTCGTTGAAATCTCGTCACCGATATTCAAATCCGACAGATTCCGCATACTCGAGTTTGTAACCGGAATTCCACAGACAGACTCGAGGCAATTTTCACTTCCTGAAGTCGCCAGTAGGATTATATTCAGCCCCGATCCTAACATATTTAGCGTGAGTCACAATCAATGACAGAAACGATCAAAGGCGACGTCGAACACGACGAGAACGCGCGAGCAGCACGACTTCGGTCGGTATACCTCTCCGTCACCGGTGAGTCAGGCCCCCTCGTCGAATCCCAACGGGAGGACTCGACAACTCGAGAGCTTCGGACGGAGCGCACCGACAAAGCCGTCGGTCCAGCGGAACTACACGGTCTCGACGACGCGATCGACGATCCCGGCCCGGCCGACTAACGGCCCGCGCTGGACGTCATTGCTGGAAATAACCCGCGGCGGTTACTCGAGGTCTGCGCCGACAGCGTCTTCGATCGACGCGAAGCCATCCCGCTCGAGCAACGCAACGAGTCCTTGATTGATCCGTTTGGCCGTCGAGGGACCCTCGTAGACGAATCCGGTGTAGAGTTCCACGAGCGACGCCCCAGCACGGATCTTCTCGTAGGCCGCACCAGCGGACTCGACGCCGCCGACGCCGATGATCGGCAGGTCGCCATCGGTGTACTCGGCGATCGTTCGGATGACCGCAGTCGATCGGTCCTCGACCGGTTTCCCGCTGAGACCGCCCCACTCCTCTCGGTTTGGAGACTCGAGGCCCTTGCGAGTCGTCGAGGTGTTCGTTGCGACGATCCCATCGAGGTCGAACTTCTGGACGATATCCACGAGGTCCAGAATCGAGTCGTCGGGCGAGTCGGGACCAACCTTCACCAGAATCGGTTTGTCGGCGTCGTTTTCGGCCTCGAGCATCTCGAAGATCGCTCGGAGATGCTCGGGCGAGCCCTCGTCGAACTCCTCGGGCGTGTTCGGACAGGAGACGTTGACAACGACGTAGTCGGCAAACGGCGAGAGTCGGTCGAAGACCCGCCGGTAGTCTTCGATCGCTTCGTCCTCGGTCGAGGAGTTCATTTTCCCGATGTTTACGCCAAGCGGAAATCCGGGCGTGCCGTCGGCCTCGAGTCGTGATTTTACGCGCTCCATCCCCTGGCCGTTAAAACCCATCCGATTGACCATCGCCTCGTCTTCGCGCAGGCGGAACAGCCGTGGTTGGTCGTTGCCCGGCTGCGAGTAGGGCGTGACGGTACCGATTTCGACGAAGCCAAAGCCAAGCGCCTCGAGTGCGTGGGTCACTTCGGCGTTTTTGTCGAAGCCGGCGGCGACGCCGACCGGGTTGGGAAACGTGGTGTCGAACAGCTCGACCTCGAGTGCGGGATGGTCGTACTGATAAGTCGTTGCAAGCGCTTTTCGTGTCGGCCACGTCGACTGTGCCGCCCGAAGCGTCCGCTTGCCGAGGTCGTGGGCCGTCTCGGCTGGAAGCGTGAACGCGAGCGGGCGAACCCGCGAATAGAGCGTCATTGGCAGCTATTCGGACCGGCGGCTAGGTAAACGTCTCGAAGCTGTCGAACGACTGGGGCATCCAGACGGGTGGTTACAGTTTCTCGAGGAGGCGACGCACGTCCGAAAGCGTTCGGAGCGCATCGAGGTCGGCACGCGCGCCGTCGATGTCGACGGCGTCGGGTGCATGCTCGGCACACAGCCGGAACTTCTCGTGGAGTTCGTCGTTGGAAAGCGGGTTGTCGTGCGTTCCCGGCGGCTTCGCCTGAAACTGTTCGTGGCGCTCTCCCGAGCGCGTCGTAATCTCGACCGTCGCGGCGTTCGAGTCGTATGGGAGGTCGTCGTCGACGGTCAGCGACACCCGTTCGCGGACTGACTGGACGGGCTGGTCGTCGATGCGCTCGTCGTCAAACGCCGCGAGATCGACGCGCTCGCGGGCGATGGCGCTCGCGATGAGATACGGCATCGAGAACTTCGCCTCGAGGCCCGTCGATGGATCGTCGTGGGCGAGTGCGTCGGCCGCACCCTGGGAAGCCGTTACAGCCACGTCGTCGATATCCTCGGCCGCGAGTCCGTGGGTGTCCGCGAGCTGGCTTGCGGCGTGGATCGCGGCGTGAGTGTAGTAACAGCAGGGGTACTTTTTCACGTCGATGCCGTCCTCGAGCAGCGACCACCGGGTACCCAACTCGGGGAGTCGCTCGAGATCCGGTTGGCCGTCACCGCGATAGGAATCGAAGAAGCCACGCTCGCCGTCGATCGCCGCAGCGTCCGCCAGTGCCCCCTCGGCGGCGAGCAGGGCTGCAGTCGTCCCCGATCGGGCGGCTTGCCCAGCGTGGATCGGTTTCGTCGTCGAGCCGAAGTTGCGTTTGAGTCCGGCCGGCATCGAGGCGGCGATCCCGAGTGCGTGTTCGACGCGCGCCTGCGGTAACTCGAGCAGTTTCGCGACGGCCACAGCGGCACCGAAGACGCCGACCGTCGACGTCGCGTGCCACCCGCCCTCGTAGTGGCCGGGACTGATCGGTCGCGAGAGATAACACTGGGTTTCGAAGCCGGCGACGAAGGCCGTCAAGACGTTCCGTCCCGATGCATGTTCCCGTTCGGCGACGGCGAGCAGCGGTGCGACCATCGGAACGCTCGGGTGACCGTCCATCGCCGCGAGCGCGACGTCGTCGAAATCGAGTGCGTGGCCGGCAGCCCCGTTGATGAAGACGGCATCTGAGAGCGGACGCGTCGCATCCTGGCCGAGTAGCGTCGTTTCGCCGGCCCCATCGTGGACTGCTGCCGTGGCGATCTCACCGGCGTCGGCAGCCGCCCCCGCGAGCGTCACGCCGACGGTGTCAAGAATCGCCCGTTCGGCGAGTCGAAGCGCCTCCTCGGGGATATCGTCGGCCGACAGCGACGTAATGAACGTCGCAAGTTCGGTGGCAGCTCGTCCCGTGTCTGCATCTGTCATGCTCGACCTATCTGCGCGCATCAACATATACTGTCGGACGGAGGGCGATACCGGCCGATGAGCTCAGCGTTCCTCGAACAGTGCCATGATCGCACCGCCGCCGCCGACGCTCATACCCACGAGACCGCGCGAGACGTCGGGATCGTCCCGTAGCTGATAGCCGAGACTGGCGGCGAGCATCCCACCCGAGGCACCGATCGGGTGGCCGAACGCGATTGCGCCGCCACAGGGATTCATTGTCTCGCGTGGGATCTCGAGGCGATCCATGACGTACACCGACTGGGCGGCGAAGGCTTCGTTGATCCAGAACGCGTCGATATCGTCGACTGCGAGGTTGTTGTCCTCGAGCAGTTCGGCGACGACGTCACCGACGGCTTCGTTGAACTCGTCCGGATTGCGGTAGACGAGGTCGTAGTCGACGAGCGTCGCCATCGGCTCGAGACCGCGTTCGAGAGCTGTGTCGCTGTCGGCCAGTAACACCACGCCCGCGCCGTCGCTGAGCTTCGAGGCGTTTCCGGGCGTGATCGTGCCGCCATCGCGAAACGGCGTCGGCAACTCGGCCAGCTCCGACAGCGTCGAGTCGGGTCGCGGGCCCTCGTCTTGCTCGACGCTGCCCGATCGCGTCTCGACGGGGACGATCTCGGCGTCGAACTCGCCGGATTCGATCGCCTCAGCCGCCAGTTGATGACTCTTCATCGCGTACTCGTCCTGTGCCTCTCGAGAGACATCTTCGCGGTCGACCAGTCGCTCGGTAATCTCGCCCATGTGGAGGTCGAGATTGACGTCCCACAGGGAGTCCAACAGCATGGAGTCCTTGAGTTCGACGTCGCCGTGGCGTCGCCCCTTTCGATACCCGGGTAGAATCCACGGCGCGTTCGACATCGACTCGAACCCGCCGGCGATCGCGAGGCCTGCGCGACCGGCCGCGATCCGGTCCGCTGCGAGCGTGATCGCGCGCAGTCCCGAGCCGGAGGCTTCGTTGACCGTCGTCGCCTGTGTCTCGTTCGGCAACTCCGATTTGATGACCGCTTGTCGTCCGGGCACCTGTCCGATCCCGGCCTGAATCGCGTTACCGAGACCCACCCAGTCGATTTCGGTTTCGTCGATGGCAACGCGCTCGAGTAAGCCATCGATAGCCGTGCAGCCGAGGTCGACGGCCTCGACGTCCGAAAGCGAGCCGAGTAACGTTCCGTGTGGCGTGCGTGCACCATCGACGAGGACGATGTCGCTGTCGGGTTCAGTTCTGGACATGGTGGCCCGTCCACGTGAGTCCGCATTAATGTTGTTCCAGGGACATACCTGGTTAGAGATGGGTTGCTCGAGTCTCGAGTGTCGAGCAACGGGAAAGACAGGGTCGATGTCCAGCTTTGTCACCCGCCCTGTTGGCGATCGACTCACCGCGACCAACAGTATCATGTACTGTGCTGCCCTTCCACCGCACGAACCCGTCGCGTTCCACGGGGATGACAGCTATGGACGAACATACGCCAACAGACGACCACGACGAGCCGGACGTCAGTGCAGAGTGGATGGCCCCCGTCGACGGCGACATTCTCGAACTGATGTGTTCGGAGGAGGTCTTTACGCCCGACCACATCAGCGACGAAGACGTCTGTCGCGCCCCCGACGCAGCCTACCGCTGTCGGCAACTCGTCAAGTACGGCTTATTAAAAAAGTATGCGCCAGGAATGTACGATATTTCGGATCTCGGCGAGCAGTATCTCGCCGGTGAGGTCGACCCGAGCGATCTCGAGCCAGACGACGAGTGAGACGGACTGCTGTCAGTCAGTGCCGGTGCACACGGCCCGCTCTGCGGGTGGGCCGGTGATATCGGTACAACAGACCGTCTGAGCTGACGGCGATTAGTCGTGATCGACGACGTCTGGAACGTTTTTGTCGAGAAAACCGACGACGTCGTCTGTCCCGAGGAATCCCTCGGCACGTCGTGCGATTTCGACTCCGTCTTTGTACAGCAGGAGCGTCGGTACCGAGTCGACCTCGAGTCGCTTGAGAAGCTCGATATCGTTGCCCGGATTTATCATGCCGATAGGGACGCCAGTTACCCGGGCGACGTTTCCTAACACCGACTCCATCGCCTGGCACTTCGAACACCCGCTGGTATACAACTCGACGAGTGCGATGTCGTGGGCGTCGACGAACGCCTCGAGTTCGGTCCCGTCCTCGAGAGACGTCGGTTTCGGTGTGGTCGCCATACGATCCGTACCCGTTCTACCCTGAAACCGATATCGTCCGTTATTGGTGACAGTACTCGACCTCGATGAACGAATCCTGTTCCGGTTGATTCGAATGAACTCGGTTGAACCGTCCCACCGCTCGAGAACGTAGGTCGATAGAGCGATGATCGGTCTAGGCACGTGCTACTCCGCTGGAGTAGGCGGCTTTCAGCGGGGATGAGTACTGTTCCAGCAGTAATACGTTGTATATTCGAGTGGATCAAGTACAAGGATAGACAGTGGCTTTAGGCGTCGGCTCCTTGATGTAGCAATGACTCGTTCCGCAACTACAGAGGAGCAGCGAACGCCGATACGCCGAAAATCGACCCTGTTTTGTTGGGACTGTGACCACGAGAGTCCTGTCGAGGGCGACTGGGATCGTCGGACGACGGAGCAACATCTCGAGTACGTCTGTCCCGTCTGTGAGACGACGATCGCAACCCGTCCGCTCCCCGACGAATCCACACACGAGCGGTCGACACCGCCGCCAGCATGGCAACGAACGCTTCGGACGACGATGGCGGTCTGGCAGGCAAACGTCTCTCTCGGTGTCTCGAGTGTGACAGCCGTCGCCGCCTGCCAGCTCCCGTACGCGAAATAATAGGCGACAGCCGCCACTGTCGTTGCTGGACACGACCGCGCTTTGGAATTTCAGCTCTCACTGTGGAATCACACGCTGCTTGTCATGCCCTCGAGCCAGTGGTTCCACGATTATCCAATTCGAACTGCTGATTTGCTGTTGATACCATTCGTATGTCTTCATACATCTTATTCTACGCTACATTCGTCTATTTTTTCTCTATTCTGCGTATATTCGCCCACAACAGCAGAGCTTTAGTAGTAGAATCCAATGTCTTACTCGAGCAAAAGATGACAAGCGGAAATATGACGTCTGCGGAAAAAGCCGTACTGGACGAAATCGAGGAGAAAGACATCGACTTTCTCAGGCTGCAGTTTACCGACATCCTGGGAACGGTCAAGAACGTCTCGGTGCCGGCCCGACAGGCCGAGAAGGCGTTCACCGACGGGATTTACTTCGACGGCTCGTCGATCGAAGGCTTCGTGCGTATCCAGGAGTCGGACATGCGACTCGTCCCCGACCCGGAGACGTTCGCCGTGCTCCCGTGGAGACAGAGCGAGGAGGGCGCATCGGCCCGGATGATCTGTGACGTCTACAACACTTCCACGGGCGAGCCGTTCGAGGGTGATCCACGCTACGTGCTCAAGCAGGCACTCGAGCGCGCCGACGAGATGGGATACGACGTCAACTTTGCCCCCGAGCCGGAGTTCTTCATGTTCGAGGAGGACGAAGACGGTCGTGCGACGACCGAGACCGCCGACTACGGCGGCTACTTCGACCTCGCACCCAAAGACCTCGCGAGCGACGTGCGCCGTGACATCATCTACGGGTTAGAGGACATGGGCTTCGAGATCGAAGCCAGTCACCACGAGGTCGCCCGTGGCCAGTACGAGATCAACTTCGAGTACGACGACGCGCTCGCGACGGCCGACAACGTCGGGACGTTCCGCACCGTTGTTCGGGCGATCGCCGCCCAGCACGGCTACCACGCGACGTTCATGCCGAAACCGATCCCGAAAATCAACGGCTCGGGGATGCACACCCACATGTCGCTGATGGACGAAAGCGGCGAGAACGCCTTCCACGACGAGGACGACGAGTTCGATCTGTCGGATACCGCCCACTCGTTCCTTGCCGGTATCTTAGAGCACGCACCAGCGATCACGGCCGTCGCGAACCCGACGGTCAACAGCTACAAGCGCCTCGTGCCGGGCTACGAAGCACCCGTCTACGTGGCCTGGTCCGATCGCAACCGCTCGGCGCTCGTCCGTAAGCCAGCCGCCCGCGTGCCCGCGGCCTCGCGTATCGAACTGCGCTCGCCCGACCCCTCGTGTAACCCGTACCTCGCCTTCGCCGTCATGATTCACGCCGGCCTCGACGGCATCGAACAGGACCTCGAGGCCCCCGATCCGGTCCGGGAGAACATCTACGACTTCGACGAAGCGAAACGCGAGGACTACGGCATCGAGACGCTGCCATCGAACCTCGGCGCAGCCGTCGACGCCCTCGAGGAAGACGAGGCGATCTACAGTGCGCTCGGTGACCACATCGCCTCGAAGTTCGTCGAGGCCAAACGCCAGGAGTTCGAGGAGTACCTCATCGACGTCTCCGAGTGGGAACTCGACCGCTACCTCGAGACGTTCTAAGGCCCCGTAACGAATTCCGCAGGATTTTCCCGCCCTTTTTGACGCTGTGTGAGCGCGGTCGAACGACTGTCGAAAGCGATGCAAAGCGGTGTCCCGGCTGACTCCAGTGACTCACGATGCACAACCAACGCCATTGACACCGCACGCGGTGACGTCTCTCTCGAGTGTTATGCACCCCACCCAACGGTATCTGATCAATTCGACACGACGTACTCGTCGCCATCCCGAGCGACGATTCCGGCACTCGAGAGCGTGTTCAGGACGCTCAAAATCGAGAGTTTCTGCATGGCCAGTGTTGCTCCCAACTCTTCGACCGTCGCGCCATCAGTCGCCTCGAGATAGATGTAGACGAGTTTCGCCTGGGCCGAGTCGAGGGTGTCTGGAACGGGGTCGAACTGTGACGCGGGTCGCTGTTTCTGTGTGCTCAGTGTCATCACCAGCATGGACCTCGTTCCTGTATATAAATGCACACGTCGATTGTGTATATATGCCATGGGGGGATCTAGAACTGTCTGTCGGTACCGATTCTCATGATTGTCGAATCCAGAACGTTGGTGGCTCGAGTCGCATCGACCAGCGTCGGGACCGAGACCGTCGAGTGTTTGAGGCTCCCCACACGAACGTTGCGTACGAGTCATGACGAGTCAGAATCGGCCCACGCCACCAGCGACACTCGAGCAACAGATCGCCGACTCGCTCGCGGCACTCGAGGACAGCGACGCCGAACAGCTTCGTGCCGCGGCCAGCTATCTCGAGGCGCTCGCGGCGTGGACGGAGTCGGCGAGCGACGGCGAACCGGAATCGGACGCGACTGCGGATGCCAGCGTGGGAGAGGCGACCGACGCCACTGGCGACGTCGAGCATCCGGCGGACGTCCCGGAGCGAGCGAGCGTCACGGTCAAGGAAATCGCCGGGACGACCTATCACTACTACCAGTGGCGCGACGGCGACCGAATCGAATCGAAAACGGTGCAACAGTAGCGTCGAGCGCGACTGACTGCTTCCGATCGGTCGTGTTGTGTCAGCAACACTTAAATCGACGTATGAAAAACATCCACGTATGATCGCTGTCATTTACGGGCTCTTCTCGCTCGTGCTCGTCCTCGGGGGTGGCATCGTCATCTACGATGCCCAGTTGTACACCGAGGCGCAACGCGCTCGAGCGCCGCGGCTCTCGCGGGCGTATCTCGGCTCCGGCGTCCTGCTGGTCCTTGTCGGAGCGATCGGACTCCTGTGGATCGCGAGCGGGCGTGCGGTCTGGACACTGAACGCCGTCCTGGTTGTGGTCGCCGCGCTCCCGTCGCTCGTCCAACACCTGCTCCACCGTCGACTGGAACTCGACCGGAGTCCACTGGAGAACCGGATCAGAAGTGCTACTGGACGGACGACACCGAACTCCGAATAAGCTTTTGAGGCCGCCTCGAGTCGCACCGCGCACGGTCGACGACTCGTCTGGTCGCCGTCGCAGTCGTCTGCGGCGGCACGTTTTCTCGTTCGGTTCACCCCACCGCGATTCCAACCTATCGACTCACACCGACTCATAGGGGCCGAGCCGTGTCCCGTCTAACAGGTAGGCCTCGGCAGACGCCAATCCTGCCGGCAGAAACGGCGAGAGAAACGATTGTCCCGGGAGATTCATCCATGTCCCCCCGACGAGGTCGTTGAACGCCGGCACGACGACCACTCGAGGCGACGAGTCACCGCCCTGCTCGAGCCACGAAATCTCCTCGTACTCGGGTCGGTCGCGAAACGGCGTCGGATCGAAGCGACCGCGCAGCCACGTTCGCTCGATGCGACGCCCGCCGATGTCGTCCTCGAGTCGAACACAGGGGTGTTCGTGTCCGAGACAGATCACGTCACACTCGAGGACCGACGGTGCGGGCCACGTATGGCCGTGGCAGATGCCGACGTCGTTATCGCCGAGTGCGATGCCGTCGCCGGGGACGACCGTTACGGATCCGGTGGATCCGGTCTCGTGCTCGAAGTCGTCGTCGGCAGTGAGCCACGTTTCGATCAGGCCGTCGTGGTTGCCCTTGACGACCGTCACGTCCAGTGTCGACGGGAACGAGTCGAACAGGACCTCGAGTTCGCCACGTTCGGCGCCGCCTGGCTCGCCGATCGAGTGCATGAGATCGCCACAGACGACGAGTCGGTTGGGATCAGTTCGCTCGAGCAGCGAGCAGAGTCGCTCCCGGCGCTCGGGGGCGTGGCTGGGGACGTCGACGCCGCGGTCGTCTCGCAGCCCAGCCTCGTAGCCGGCGTGATAGTCCGCAATGAGCAGGGCACGTTCGGTTCCGACGGTCGCCGTCGCGGCCGGTTCGCCGGGAACGGGTTCGATGCGTGGCCCATCGGAACGGAACGGATCGGACATCGGGCGGCGTTAGATCGCTTTCAGCCGCTCGTCGCCGGGTTCGTAACACTCCCCGCCCATCAGTGCGTCCTGAATGGCGTCTTCGATCTCGGCTTCGGAAACGTCGGTGTCGTCGGCGACCGTTTCGACGAGTGTCGTTCGATCGGCTCCGTCGCCGTCATCGAGTTCCTGCATCGTTTCGATGACGGACGACTGTAGGTCGATGTCGTCCGCAGGCGCGTCGTCGGTATCGTCGGCGTCCGAGTCAGCAGACTCGTCGGCGGCGTCGTCAGTCTCGACCGCCACCGGTTCGGCTTCGAGGTCGGCGGGCTCGTCTTCGTCGGGTTCTGCCTCGAGTCCCGACTCCGGTGGTGAACCGAGGTCGTCGTCGACACCCTCGGTCGAAGCGGTGTCGGTGACTGACTCGCTTGCAGCGGCGGGTTGGTCGGCTGCGTCGTCGGATTCCGGCACGTCGATGTCGGCTGTGCCGGGCTCGTCGACTTCGCTCCCGGTCGTGAACTCGGTCCCGAACTCCGCCTCGAGTTCTTCGCGTTCTTCCTCGTCCATTTCGTACATGCCGCCGTCGTCGGCGTCGAAGTCACCGAGTGCTTCGTCCTCGCTCTCCTCACCACCAGTGCTGGCGGTCTCGTCCTCGTTGGTGCCAGTACTGACGGTCTCGTCGGGATCTGTGGACTCGTCGAACGCCGTCGTCGGCTCGTCGAGGGTGTCGTCGCCAGTCGTCACGCTGTCTTCTGGTTCGGATTCGGGCACTTCGGTGTCGCCCGATTCAGTACCGCTGTCGGGAGACGACTCCGACGAGACACTCGAGTCCATACTCGTCGCCGTTCCAGCGGCTGCGGCGGTGCTGACCGGCTCGCTTTCGACATCGTCGGCCGTGTCAGCTTCGGTGGTGACTGCCGGTTCGGGACGCTCGAGATCGATATCTGTAAGATTTGCAAGCGACTCGAACGTCGCGGACTCGTATTCGGGATTCGACTCGTCAGGTGCAAGCGAGAGACCGCTGACCTGATCGCGGTCGCCGGCCACGACCTCGACGGCCTCGAGGGCGCAGTCGCGCAGGGCCGCGAGATACGCTGGCGTCGTCCCGTAGTGATCCTGTGCCAGCGGGATGCCGGCTGCGAGTCCGGATTCGACGCCGGCCGTACGGAGGGTGTCCGTCAGGGCGTCACCGGTGGTCTCGAACTCGCCAGCCCGGGCGTAGGTTCCGATGCGGTCGATGGTCTGCTCGGCCGCATTGACGACCCAGCGATCGCGGGTATCGGCGTCGACCGTTGCGATGCTCTCTGGGCGGATCGAGGTGTAGACCTGGTCCGAATCGTCGGGCTGGAAGGTTCGTGCCTTGCCGGTCACCGCGACGAACGCGGGCGGCTCGAGCTGTTCTAAGGCCGCCAGTTCGTCGGGCTGATACTGGCCGGCGTAGACGACGAACGCACCCGTCGGGTCGACGACGCGGGCGCGGACCATTTCGTCGTTGACTGCGGTGACTTCGGTAAGCGTGCCGACGACGAAGAGCCGGTTAATTCGTGCCCCAGTTGGCGAGACGACGTAGTTGGGCGCACGTTCCTCGTCGCTTTCGGCGTAGGACAGCGATGCATCGTCGTACTCGGCGGCAAAGAGCCGGTACGCGATTTCACGTCCTGGGATTTCCTCATCGCCAGTGTCGGATGCGCTCATGGGTGCACCTCCTCAAGGAAGGCACCTGCACGGACGGTCGGATCGTCCTCGCTTTCCGCGAAGGACTCGGCGTCGAGGTTGGCTCCGTACTCGTCGACCGAGAGATGTCCGCGGACGCGGTATTCGCGACCGACAATATGTTCGCGGATCGTATCAGCGACGACCTCCTGGTCCATGGCCTCACGAGCCTGATCGAGGGCGTCCTCGAGCGTTCCGTCGTAGACCTGTTCGGTCAGTTCGTCATCCAGAACGACGGTGACGGCCCCCGTGCCGTCGTCGAGGATCGCTTTGACGCGCAGATCGTCGATCCCGTCGACGTCGCCGTGGGTTCGACACTGTCCTTTCTGGATAACGCGGTAACACTCCGGACAGCGCTGGATCAGTCCGGATCCCTCCCGGACTGCGAGGACGTTGCCGACGACTTCGACGTCGTAGACGCCGCCAGTGTTGACGGCCGTGCCGACATCCATCGTTGTCGTGTCGGCCCCGACATCGATCTCGCGCTCGAGTGTGCTGACGGTCGAGAACTCCGAGACGTTGATCTCGGGAACGCCACGGAACTCCTGAACGTAGGCGTTTTCGATGCAAACCGCGCCGCCGTCTTCGATTTCCGGGGCGGGGTCCCAGTTGGTAAAGGGGAGCCGGCCGCTCTCGTCGCCGAGGACGCCGCTCAAAATCTCGGTCTCGCCGTCGCGGCCGTCGATCGTTCGGCGTTCACAGTCGACGACCGAGACCTCGACGTTCACTGCGCGGTCGCCCGTCTGGAGGTCGGCGAGTTGGGCGTCGCCACCGGTCTCGTAGGGGACCTCGAGCGAGTCTGCCTCGAACGACAGCGAGGTGCTCTCGCCGAGATTAAGTTCGGGTTCGCCATCCCATTCGCGAACGCCTGCGTTGCCAGCCGTGATCGTCTCGCCCGCCGAGAGGCCAAAGTCCTCCCAGGCGGTGTAGTCGATGACGCCGCTCTCGTCGGCGAGGCGGCCCTCAACGATGACGTGGTCGTCGCCTTGATACCGGATCGATCGCTTCCCCGTCGTCAGTACGACGCCCGTCACGGTGACGTTGCTGTCGTCGGTCGTGATCTCGGCAATCTCCTTGCTCGAGGGCGCGCTGCTCCCCCCACTCGAGCCGTCGCCGTACTTTCGTCGAAGGCTCTGTTTGGCCTCGTCGATCGGCACGCTGTACTCCACCAGATTCTGCAGGTCGGCTTTGACCTCCTCTTTGTCAATACCGAGGTCGGAGGCGAGATCCTCAGCATGGTTATCGAGTTCCATCACTCGGTTTTCGTGAGGGGGCGTAAAAAACGTTCCCGCAGTAGAGTGAAAGTGGATCGAACGCAACTGCAGCGACTGCATCGGTCGGACAGCAGTGCTGACCGAACGAACGGACTGATCCGACGGCAGTAGGTTCATTTCAGTGCCGGCGAGAATGAGCGTATGGAACGTGTCGGTGCAGCACTCGGCGGGCTTGCGTTCGTCATCGCGATTTTTGGCGGCATCGTGATCATCAGAGTTCTTACGCGTGCCCTGTACGCCGCGATCTGGTTCGCTGAAACTGTCGCGACGTTCGCGTTCGCGTTGCTCGTCGGCTATCTCGTCTACCGAATGCTGCTCGGCTCGAGCGACGACCCTCGTCGGATCAGGTGATGGAGTGACAATCAACCTGAATTGTTTTGGTACGTGGGAAACGACTGGTACCTGTGCCTACCCTCGTTGATGTCGTCTGGATCGCGTTTCTTGCGGGTGCGGCGACGGGTCTCGGTGCACTGCCGATCTTCGTGACGGATCGAATCAGTCATCGATTCTACGACGCCTCGGTCGGGCTCGCTGCCGGCATCATGTTCGGGGCGGCCGTCTTCGCGCTCGTGGTTCCGGGCCTCGAACTCGGCTCGCTGTTGGAGGTCGTCGTCGGCTTGCTCCTCGGTGCCGTCTTCTTGCTCGTCGGGAACTGGGCTATTCCCCACATCCATCTGGTCGTTTCCGGCGAAGGGGACGAGACGTATCCGCTATCGGCTCGCTCCGAAGGGGTCGTCGAAACTCGTCCAGAACGCGACGCTGCGCCTACGGCCGACGAAAGCGAGGGGAACGGTCGTCGGGCGCTGCTCGTCGGCAGCGCCGTCACCATTCACAACGTTCCGGAGGGGCTGGCGATTGGTATCGCCTTCGCGGGTGGCTTCGAAGGTGTCGGCATTGCACTCGCGATCGCGATCGCGGTCCAGAACGTCCCCGATGGGTTCGCCATGGCCGTTCCGGCAAGTCGAACGGGATTATCGAAACTGAAGACGATACTGTATACGACGCTTTCTGGTGCTGTTCCCGAACCGATCGCGGCCGCGTTCGGGTTCGCTCTCGTCGCCGTCGTCACCGGCCTTTTCCCTGTTGCTGCCGGATTCGCCGCCGGGACGATGATCGCCGTCGTCTTTCGGGAGATGATCCCCGCCAGTCACGGGCACGGCTACGCCGACATCGCGACGCTGACGTTCGTCGCTGGATTCGTCGTGATGGTGATCGTTGACGTCGGATTGGCCGTTTGAATGGGGATGTCGAACCTATTCAATAACATGAATGACACCAGCTGTGACCGCTGAATACACAGATATTTCACGCTGTTGTCCCAACCGCACACATGGGATTTCATACGTTCCCAGTCGATCGGGCCGACGCTCTCGAGGACCCGTCTCGGTATCGATTCTGTTCGCGTGAGGAACTGCTCGAGATGCTCGATCTCGACTCGGATGCCGTCGTCGCCGATCTGGGCTCCGGAACCGGATTCTACACGACCGATATCGCTCCGTTCGCTGGGACGGTGCACGCCGTCGATGTCCAGTCGGAGATGCACGATATCCACCGTGAGGGTGGCATGGAACCGAACGTCGAACCCGTGACGGCCAACGTCTCGTCGCTGCCGTTCGATGACGGCCAGCTCGATGCCGCGTTCTCCGTGATGACCCACCACGAGTATGCCACCGAGGAGACGATGGCGGAACTTGCCCGTGTTATTCGCTCGGGTGGGCGACTGGTGACGGTCGACTGGTCTGCCGACGGAACCGGCGAGGATGGCCCGTCGATGGACGAACGCTTCGGCTGTGACGACGTGACGGCCCACCTCGAGGACGCTGGATTCACCGTCGAGTCCGTTCGAGATCGCCCCGAGACGCTCGCCATCGTCGCGCATCGGTAACAACACGGCTGGTCAGCGGCCGGGCCAAACGGCACGGACGCCTTCGCGAGGAGCGAGTCGGCCAGTACGCGGTGTCTTCTTTAGGGTCCACCACGCAGCCACGTGTATGCACGTCGTCGTCAATGCTGCCATGAGTGCAGACGGCAAACTCTCCTCGCGCCAGCGCGATCAGATCGCGATCAGCGGCGGGGCGGATTTCGCTCGCGTCGATCGACTCCGCTCCGACAGCGACGCCGTCGTCGTCGGCGTCGGCACCGTTCTCGCGGACGATCCACAGCTGACTGTCAAAGACGAGCAGCTATGTGATCGACGGCTCGAGCGTGGCGAGCCCGAACAGCCGGCTCGAGTCGTCGTCGACTCGAAGGGACGGACACCGGACGATGCTGCGATTCTCGACGACACGGCGACGACGTACGTCTGTCTGAGCGAGGCGGCATCGATCGATCGGCGCATGGACCTCGCCAACCACGCGGAACTCGTGACTGCGGGCGACGACCGGGTTGATCTCCTGCGGGCGTTCGCGACACTACAGGAACAGGGCCTCGAGCAGGTCATGGTCGAAGGCGGCGGCGAACTCATCTTCTCGCTGTTCGAGGTCGGACTGGTCGACGAACTTCGCGTCTTCGTCGGGCCGAAACTGATCGGCGGCCGCGACGCGCCCACGTTGGCCGATGGCGACGGGTTCATCGACGAGTTCCCGCTGTTGCGCCTCGAGCGCCTCGAGCGACTCGACGACGGCGCGTTGTTGTGCTGGACGGTCGATAGCTAGTCAAATTCTTGGATTTGACGCCGAATCTCCTGTTGTATAACGTAACTGGAATGTGTTCACTTGTCGTTGCAGCACAACTGGATGTGTATGGTCGGGGGGACCCGGGGTCGTCCAGAAAAGCTGAGAGAATATACACTTCCCCTGGTATTTTGGTTGGTGTTTTACTTCAAAGTTCAATACATCAAAATTTACTACAGATCGAAAGATATAAATAGATCTCTACGGTAGAAAACCGTAGTACGGACAAAAGAAAGCAAGGGAGGATGAATATCCGACCGCTTCCCGTTGCTGTTCTCTAATTTCCCCGTGTTCTGAGTTACCGGGAAAGTCGATATTTATCTCTGTTCTTCGATAGCTGGCTTACTTGTTTCTGTGGCGGTCTCTTCTTCCCGCTAATTCCGGACACCCCCGGGGGTGGGGGCCGGTTTGGACTCCTTCTCGTATTTCCGGACATTCCCGGGTATTCTAGACACTATAGTTATTTATACAATGAGTGTCTTGTCTCCTATCATGACCGAATACTTTCAGGACAGATCAGCAATCTTCGAGAGTGAGCGCATCCTGAAAGAAAGCTACACGCCGAACGACCTTCCGGAACGGGAAACACAACTCAAACGACTAGGATTAGAGGTGCTTTCTCCTGTTCTGAACGATGCGCCACCGCATAACGCGTTTCTGTATGGGAAGCCTGGACAAGGGAAGACGGCGGCCGCACGATTTCTCCTCGAGAAACTGCAGGACGAAGTCGAAGACCGGGGCGAAATTAGCCTGACCACGATCTTTCAGACATGTAAAGGCCATCACTCCTCGTATCAGGTTGCGTGTGATCTTGTCGAGCAGTTAACCGGTGAGAACCCAAACGGTCATCCAAAGCGGACGGTGTTTACGCGGCTGTATGATGCGTTTCAAGAGATCGGTGGAATCGTCGTTATCGTCCTCGATGAAGTCGACAATATCGGCAACAAGGATATGATTCTATATGAACTGCCACGGGCACGTGACAATGGTCATATAGAGGATATGGATGTCTCCGTAATCGGAATCAGCAACGACATGACGTTCTACGACGAACTCGACCCCCGCGCCAAGGATTCGCTCTGTGAAGTTGAAATTCACTTTCCACCGTACGATGCAAGTCAGTTACGGAGCATTCTCAACCGCCGATCGGAAAAAGCATTTGTTGATGGTGCCGTTACGCAGGAGGCGATTGCACTAGCGGCGGCGCTCGCTGCTCAAGACTTGGGTTCAGCGCGGCAGGCGATCCGGTATCTGTACAAAGCCGGCGAGTTTGCCGCACTAAACGATGAATCAAGCGTATCCGAGGCACACGTCCGCGAAGCTGAGGACCACGTTGAGCAGATGAACATCGCACAGAGTATTCGCGACCTGACGATACAGGATCAGTTGGCGTTACTGGCACTCACCTCCTTAACGGCTGAGGACGAAACCCCTTCTCCGACACCGGAGGTGTACTCGCGGTACACGGATATCACGTCGCACGTGGATACGAATTCGATTGCGATGCGAAGAGTACGGAGCCATCTTCACGATTTGGATATGATCGGTGTCGTTTCGGGCGCAAAGCGCAGTGGCGGGTCACGTGGCGGCCCAAAATACTACTGGGAATTAAATACAGATCTGGATACTACAGTCACCGTTTTGGGAGAGGACAATCGATTCGACGACGTTCTTAATCTAATAAACGATACGTAACAGCCTTTCCGGACATTCAGGGGTCAACTGGACATAACTGTTCCATCGGTTCGGATTTCGACCACCTGTTCAAGTGATTCAACTGTAGCCACTCTTTTATATACGTCCGCCATGCTCCGTGCCCCCATCGTTCGAATGAATTCGTTTCGATCCATGGGGTCGGATACGGTGGAGTTTATAATATAGTACTAACTGAAACGCTTGTTTAGCGACTTGTCGTCGTTACTCGAACTCCGGATCCCGGTTCTCGACGAACGCCGTCATCCCCTCGCGCTGGTCCGGCGTGCCGAACAGACTGGCGAAGGCGCGCTGTTCGTACGTGAGTCCGGCCGCCTGTGGGCCCTCGTGGCGCTGGTTGATCGCCTGTTTAGCCGCACGCATCGCGACGGCTGGCTTCGCGGCGATCTGTTCGGCGAGTTCGGTGACGGTGTCCTCGAGGTCTTCATCAGCGACGACTTCACCGAACAAGCCGGCTTCGGCGGCCGACTCGGCGTCGAGTCGCTCGCCGAGGAAGATCATCCGCCGTGCGGTCTCGTCGCCGACGAGTTCCGGTAGGCGCTGGGTGCCGCCCCAGCCGGGGATGATGCCGAGATCGATCTCCGTGTTGCCGATCAGGGCCGACTCGCTCGCCACACGCAGATCACAGGCCATGGCCATCTCACAGCCGCCACCGAAGGCGTAGCCGTTGACGGCGGCGATCGTCGGCGCAGGGAACGCCTCGAGTGCGTCCGCGACGTCGTGGCCGAGTTCGCCCCACTCCTGGGCTGTCGGCGTCTCGAGGTCCTGCATATACGCGATGTCCGCCCCGGCGATGAACGCGTCATCGCCAGCGCCGGTCAGGACGAGCGCGCGGGCTCCTTCGTCGGCGGCTTCGGTGAGTGCTTCGCCCATCGCCTCGAGCGTCTGGACGTTCAACGCGTTAAGCGCGTCCGGTCGATCGACAGTCAGTGTTGCAACGGCTCCATCCCAGTCGAGTTGTACGGTTTCCCATGACATACAGCCGGGTTTCTCGGCCACCGTAAAATTCCTTGTCACCGAGGCAGAAACGGGTGTGCACGTGGCCGTCACATCGGGCCTGTAGACAGCCGTCACATCTTTCCTCGAGCGCCACCGAACGTCGGTATGGAACGTGCAACACTTGGTGGCGGCTGTTTCTGGTGTGTCGAAGCGGCGTTCGAGGAACTCGACGGTGTCGAATCCGCCACGTCGGGCTACGCGGGTGGGCATACCGACGATCCGAGCTACAAGGCAGTCTGTTCGGGTCGGACCGGCCACGCCGAGGTCGTCCAACTCGAGTACGATCCCGAGACGGTCACCTACGAGGAGTTGCTCGAGGTCTTCTTTACGATCCACGACCCGACCACGAAAGACCGCGAGGGGCCCGATATCGGCTCCCAGTACCGGTCGGCGATCTACGCTCACAGCGACGACCAACTCGAGTCCGCCGAGTCGTTCGTCGAGGACCTCGAGGCGGAGGGACTGTACGAGGGGATCGTCACCGAAATCGAACCGCTCGAGACGTTCTACGAGGCGGAAGAACACCATCAGAACTACTTCGAAAAGAACCCGAACGACGCCTACTGCTCGATGCACGCAGCGCCGAAAGTCGAGAAAGTTCGTGAGATGAGGTCGAAGCGATGATCCGCTTGTCGATGGACCAAGAGATTTGACAGCCGATTTCGCTTAGGATAACAACCGAGTACAAATCAGCTACGGACTCGCTTCGAACTGTATTATCTACTCATTCTCGGCAAATATAATCACAAAAAGCCATCTATAGCTTGAATAGATAGATACTGCCTAATCAACAAAGTTTATTATTGGACGTCTGCTAACTGTGAGTGAGGTGGTGCTGATAACGAACACCAACACAACAACCCCATCCGGAAGATAATCACTTCAGCCTGTGAGATCGTCCCTCTGTGGATCCCGCCAACGGCAACACGATAGGGACGTCAGTCCCAGCTCATCATGCGATTCTTAGCTTTTGTCCTGATACGTGCTCTCGATACCTCGAGTCAGCACGAAACCGATATAATCGCCGAGCGACGGTCACCTCGCTTATAACGACGACACGATTGTTCTCCGACCGGTAGGTATGAAAATTGCTCACTGATGCCAAGCGTTATCCCGTCGGCGTCCTTACATTCTCTGATGGACATACTGGCACTCGAACCCTTGCAGGTCGGTGACCCACTGCTGACCGTCGGCGCGGTCGTCCTCGTGGTCGTCGCGATCACTGTCTGGCAGTTAGTCGAGATCGTCGACGCTTACAACAAGGGCGCACTGACCGTCTTCGGTGAGTATCGCAAACTGCTTGAACCGGGACTAAACATCGTTCCCCCGTTCGTCTCACGGGTTTACACGTTCGATATGCGGACCCAGACGATCGACGTCCCGAGCCAAGAGGCGATCACGCGGGACAACTCGCCAGTGACGGCCGACGCTGTCGTCTATATCAGGGTTATGGACGCCAAACGGGCGTTCCTCGAGGTCGAGGATTACGAACTCGCGGTCTCGAATCTCGCTCAGACGACCCTGCGTGCCGTCATCGGAGACATGGAACTCGACGATACGCTCAGCAGACGCGAGATGATCAACGAGCGCATTCGAACCGAACTCGACGAACCCACAGACGAATGGGGCATTCGCGTCGAGAGCGTCGAGGTTCGTGAGGTGACGCCGTCCCAGGGCGTCAAGGGGGCGATGGAGCAACAGACCTCCGCCGAACGGCGACGTCGGGCGATGATTCTCGAGGCACAGGGGGAACGCCGTAGCGCCATCGAGAAAGCGGAGGGGGACAAGCAGTCGAACATCATCCGCGCACAGGGTGAGAAACAAAGCGAGATCCTCGAGGCACAAGGTGATGCGATTTCGACGGTTCTGCGCGCCCGCTCGGCCGAATCGATGGGTGAGCGAGCGGTTATCGACAAGGGAATGGAGACACTTGCCGAGATCGGCCAGAGTGAGTCCACGACGTTCGTCCTGCCACAGGAGCTGTCCTCGATGGTCGGCCGGTACGGCAAACACCTCTCCGGAAGCGACGTCAAAGTAGACGGCCAGCAACTCGAGAGCCTCGAGTTCGATGCGGAGACGCGTGAACTGATCGGGCTGGATGATATCGCAGAGATCATCGGCGAGATCGAGAGTACCGAGATGGATATCGAGGCAATGGAACAGGAAGCCCAGGCGATCAAGGAAGGCCAGGATATCGGCATGGGATCGGCCTCGTCAACAACGGATCTCGACTCTGGGGCCGAGCCCGGGACCGAATCCGAGTCGGACACGTAGTGACCAACTGACTGGCTTTCAAAACTTTTGTGTGGCGTTCGACCAGATCCCAAGTGACTTGTCGTTCGAACAGTCGATACTGATCCCCAATTGACAGTCGTCGTCGAAGCTGATCGCGATCCGATCGAAGGTCGCAACGTACCGGGATTTGTGATGGCGACCCTGTCGAACGCCGATCGTTTCGTCGACCAGTTCGGCCTCGGTCAGCAGGCCGAGTTTTCGATAGGTCGTCGAGAGCGGAAGGTCGGTCTCGTCTGCGATATCAGAGACCGTCTTTGGCTCTTCGAGCACCGAGATAATCTCCCGGCAGTCGGCATCGTCCAGCGCGCCAATGACGCGCTCGAGGTCGGGCGTATCGCCGGACGATGAGAACTCGAGTGGCATCGGGTGCAGACATGTTAGGAGCGGAGCCTAAAGACGTATTTGGTCCTCCCAGTCCAGTCGGCCGCGGAGCTGACGATTCCTCAACTGATGGAGCTACTTACATGTACGGTCGGGCCGACAGCCTGCGTATGAGCGACGATCAACTATCCGAATCGGGGATCGAAAACACACCGGGACAGGGGCGAACGCCGGAGGCCGAGCGGATCGAGCCGTCCGCGCCCGAGGAGTTCGGGCTCGTTCAGGTCTGGTGGGGCGACGGGAAAGGGAAGACGACGGCCACACTCGGGATGGGACTGCGCGCTGCTGGCCATGGCTACCGCGTTCACATGCTCCAGTTCATGAAAGGCGGTGCCTCGAGCGTCGAGGCGGTCCGTGGCGAGTACAATGCAATCGCGGCCCTCCCGGGACTCAGCTACGAGAACCTCGGCCACTACGGCTGGCACGGCATGGCAGACGGCAGTGACGAGGCCGATCATGAAGTGGAAGCACAGGCGGGTCTCGAGCGCGCCCACGAATTGCTCGAGTCGGCTACAGAAGCCGATCTCGATGCCCCCATCGACCTCGGTGCGCCGCCGGAAGACGGGATGCACATGCTCATTCTCGACGAGGTGCTCTACGCTGTGGATCGTGGGCTACTCAGCGAGGACGATGTCCACGAACTGATCGACGCAAAGCCGGATGAACTCGAACTCGTCCTCTCGGGCAGCCACGTCGAGCCGACCTATCTCGAGGAGCGAGCTGATTTGATCACGAACGTCCGAAAGGTGAAACATCCGATCGACGACGGCCAGCGGGCACGACGCGGGACGGAGTTCTGAGACGGACTGCTGTCATACTGTCGGACAGTAGCCAGTATCAGTGCACCCGCGACCCGCCCTTCGAGTGCACCGGGACATCGGGATAGCAGACCGTACGAACCAGTCGGCTACCGCTCCCAGTGTCCTATTCCAGCCGACAGTATAATCATCAGCTGTTACGAACGATCGGACAGCCAATGGGTGTAATTCAGGTCGATGGACTGGCAAAGTCCTACGGTGACGTTCGGGCAGTCGATGGATTGAGTTTCGGCGTCGAACGGGGCGAGGTGTACGGCTTTCTCGGCCCGAACGGGGCGGGCAAAACGACGACGATTCGTGTCCTGACGGGACAGATTCGGCCGGATTCGGGAACGGTGCGCGTGCTCGGGACCGATCCCATCGCCGACCCACTCGAGACGCGACGTCGCGTCGGTATCCTGCCCGAGCAGGGATCGCCACCGAGCTTTCTGACGCCACGGGAGTACCTCGAGTTCGTTGGCAGCGTTCGCAACCTCGAGCCCGACACCGTCGCCGAGCGAACGGATCGCTGGGCGACCCGACTCGGGTTCGAGCGCAAACTCGATACGCTCCACACTGATCTCTCACGGGGGCAACAACAGAAGGTGATGCTCACCCAGGCGTTCCTGCACGAACCCGACGTCGTCGTGATCGACGAGCCGCTGGCGAACCTCGACCCGCTCGTCCAGGAGCAAGTCAAGCAGTTCCTCGTCTCCTATGCGGCCGGCGACAACGCCGTGTTCGTCTCGACGCACAATATCGACGTCGCCGAAGAGATCTGTACGCGCGTCGGCATCGTCGCCAACGGCGACCTCGTGACCGAGCGGTCACTCGAGAGTCAAACGGTGCCACGTTCGGCAAACAGTCAAGCGTCGGCTACGGGAGCCGACGACGACGAACCGTTGCTCGAGGTCTTCCTCGAGCACGTCAACGAGACGGACGTTCGCGATGCGCCGTCGCTCGAGCAGCTTGGGTCGGAACAATGAACGGACCGTCCACACGGCAGGGAGCGACGACGTGGCGACTGTTCGCCGTGCTCTTTCGTGAGGAGTGGCGGCTCCACACACGTCTGTTCGGAGGGTGGCGATTCGCGCTCTTTCCGGTCGTGATCGCAACCCTCGCCGTCGGTGCGACGGTCGCGCTCCGCGAGACTGGCACCGCCGAGGGGACGATCGTCACCGGCTTACACGTTCTCGCACTCGGCTTTGGTCTCTACAGCGGGACTGCCGGTTTCGCTGGCTCTGATATGCTCGAGAACGTGTTCGGTCGACTCTCGCTCGTCCTCTCGACGCCGACGACGCTGCCGCTGTCTCGGCGACGGCTGCTGGGACTGTTCTTGCTGAAAGATGCCCTGTTCTATACAGTCGCGTTCGTGTTGCCGATGGCGGCCAGTAATGCGGTTCTGGTCGGGCTTTCGGCGACGACGCCGATTGCCGTGGGCGCGCTTTGGCTCTCGCTGTCGCTTTCGTTCGTCGCCGGAATGGCCCTGACCGTCGCACTGATTGCGTCGCGGACTCGCGGGGTGCCAGCATGGGCGCTCGTTGGTGCGGTCGTTCTCGGTGCTGGTGGCCTGTGGGCGATGGACGCTACTCGAGCGATCCGGTTCCTGTTCGTGCCGATCGACGGCTCGATGGTCAGTGCAGGTGGACTGGCTGTTGGAAGCATCCTCGTCGGCACAACGTCGCTTGCAGTGTACGATCCCACGTATGGACGGCCCTCGCGAACGACCGGCGACCGATTCGCCCAGCTTAGCGATGTGGTGCCACTCGAGACATCGACAAGTGCGCTCGTCTCGAAGACACTGCTCGATCTGGCGCGCTCGTCCGGCGGCATCTGGAAGCCGTTCGTCTCGGCTGCCATCTTGCTTGCACTCGTGGCCGCACTCGTCGACCTGGTCGAGACGATCACCGGTATCGCACCCGCGCCCGGGAT
This sequence comes from Natronorubrum thiooxidans, assembly GCF_900156475.1. Classification (GTDB taxonomy): domain Archaea; phylum Halobacteriota; class Halobacteria; order Halobacteriales; family Natrialbaceae; genus Natronorubrum; species Natronorubrum thiooxidans. The sequence goes on along the minus strand of NZ_FTNR01000007.1, from coordinate 162,331 downwards.
CTTCTTCGGCGGCGTCCTCGGCTTGACCGCCTTCACCACGTACAACTGGCTGACCCAGTTCGACTCGCTCGAGGCCTATCTCGTCTACCCGGTCTCGGTTGCGGACGTCTTCCGGGCGAAACGGATCGCGTTCGTCCTCGTCGGTGCACCCACCGTTGCTGTGCCGTATCTGGGGGCAATTTGCTGGTTCGAGGCGACGGCTGTCGACACTGTTGTCGGTGCGTTCTTGCTGGCAGGCTATGCACTCTATTACTACGGCCTGACCGTCTATATAGCCGGCTTCGATCCCAACGAGTTCCTCTTCGACGCCGTCCGCTTTACGCTCTTTACCGTCGGCGTCGCCGTCGCGCTCGTGCCGACGCTGGTCGCCGGCTTCGTCGTCGTGCCGCCGTCGACGACGGTTGCGCTCGTTCTTGCTCTTTCCGGGCTCGGGTTCGGTGGGGTTGGGTACGTGCTCTCGAGTCGGGCCGGACCGCGGTGGAACGAGCGCTCTCGAGTGGAGATTGACTGAACGCTATAGTAGCCACAGAAAATCAGTGCACACCTGATCGCGCGACGGCTGTGCGATCGGTGCGGAACCCGTTTCAGTTGTTACTATGCTCACTGGTGTATACGGCTGGATTGTGCGTGGTGAACTGTTTCACACGCTGGGATGAAAAGTTAATGTGGAATGGTAACAACACCCATACAAAACGGCTGGAGTCGATACCGATCGGTTCCCATCGTCTATCGGATCGGTGTGGCCTTCGTCCTCGGGTCGATAGTCGGCCTCACCGTCGGCGAACCCGTGACCGTGCTCGAACCGCTTGGCGATCTGTTCGTTCGATTGCTGAGCATGATCGTTGTTCCGATCATCATCTTCACGCTGTTGATGGGAATCAGGCAACTCTCACCCACGTCACTCGGTAAGATTGGCGGTCAGGTCGTGGCGCTCTATGCGATCACCTCCGTGATCGCGGTTACGATCGGCCTGACTGTTGCAAATATCCTCGAGCCGGGAACGGGGATGACGCTAACGGATGCAGAGTTCGATGCTGAGGATGCCCCGAGATTCATGGAGGTATTGCTCGGAATCGTTCCGGAAAACCCCGTCGACGCGATGGCATCCGGCGACATTTTGGCGATGATTTTCTTCGTGATCGTCTTTGGCCTCGCACTCGTCGTCCTTCGCGAACGCACCGACGACAGGGATGTTCAGGACGGTGTCGAGACGTTCTTCAAGTTGGCTGATGCCGGCTCTGAGGCACTGTTCAAGGTCGTGTGGGGTATTATGGAGTACGGCGTGATCGGTATCTTCGCGCTCATGGCCGTTGCGTTCGCCGAAGCCGGCGTCGACGTGTTCGGCACCTTCGCGATGCTGGCACTGACGCTAGTACTCGGCGTCACGATTCACGTCACCGTTGTCTATCTCGGTGTGATGATTCTCATCTTGACCCAGCAGTCGCCCATCGCATTCCTCGTCGGAATCAAGGATGCGCTGGTAACAGCACTGGGGATCAGCTCATCAAGTGCGACGTTACCGGTTTCGATGTCGAATGCTGACGAGAACCTCCACGTCAACGAAGCCATCTACAGTTTCTCACTCCCGCTCGGCGCGACGATCAATATGGATGGAACGGGCATGTACCTCGGAATCGTCGCCATCTTCGCTGCGAATATTGTTGATGTTTCTCTGACACTTACCGAGCAGATTTCCATCGTCGCAATCGCCGTCCTTGCAGGGATCGGGACCGCGGGCGTTCCGAGTGCGGGACTGGTTTTGATGACCCTCGTTCTCACACAGGTTGGCCTCCCGGTCGCGGTCGTCGGCTTTATCGCAGGAATTGATCCGCTCCTTGATCGGTTGCGAACGATGACGAACGTCGCCGGTGATCTGGCTGTCGCAACGCTCGTCGGCCACTGGAACGGCGGCGTTGATTTCTCGAGCGGATCGTGGAGCGACGAGCCACAAGTGGCCCTGAGCGACGACTAACGGCAGATCGTTTTCGGTAGATCCCGTTTCACGACGGTTTGTCGTGGCATCTTGATCCCCTCTCGAGTGTGTACGAACGGACCCTCGCCGCGATTTCTACACGTGCATACTGTGCTATGTCTCTCGATGGCGATGAAACCGATCGTGCGTTAGACTACGGAACGACCCGTCTGTGACTTCCTCTCCACCCTACTCGCTCACGGCTTGCGCCGCTCGCTCCTTGAGGGTGGGGCTTCCTGTTTCCACGACGCGCTTTGCAGGAACCGAATCGGTTCCCGTAGGGAGCGCAGTCTCCGCAGGCGTTCGAAAATCGTCTGCCGATTTTCGCAGCCCATCAGAATCTTTCGATTCTGGGAACGTTGATTCGGGACTGCCCGTCTCTACTTGCTTTAGTCCACGCACCAAGATGTTGTAGGCCGCGTTCCAGTCCCTGTCGGCGGTGAAACCACAGGAAGGACAAGAATGTTCGCGGACCCTCAATGGCTTGTCTGACTCGGTACCGCAGGCCGCGCACTCTTTGGTCGTCCCGGCCGGATCGACGGCCACGAAGTGCGTGCCTTCGCGTTCGCACTTGTACTCGAGCATTCGGAGGAACGTTCCCCACGCTGCTCCGGCACGGTTGCGGCTGTTCGACGGGAGTTCCATCAGCCCCTTCGCGTCGAGGTCTTCGACTGCAACGAGGTCGTACTCTCGAGCGTAGTGGTTCGAGAGTTTGTGAAGGAAGTCTTGGCGCTTCCGTTGCAGGTCGGCGTGACGTTTGGCGACGACTCGCTGTTGCTTGCGGTAGTTCGCCGATCCGTGTTCTTTCCGCGAGAGTTTGCGTTGCTCGCGTTCCAACCGTTTGCGTTCGTCGGACAAGTCGGGACGTTCGACAGCGGTGCCGTCGGTGTCGTGAGCGTACTTCAGAATGCCCACGTCGATCCCGACACAATCCTCGAGTGTCTTGGATTTCTCTGGTGCTTCGTCCTCGGTTTCGATTCCAAGGACGGCAAACCACTCGCCGGTCGGTTCTTACTTGACGACGACCTCTTTGATCGTAGCGTCATCGGGAACGTCGCGGTGGTAGACCAGCGGAATATCACCGATTTTGGAAAGAGAAAGCACAGTACGGCCACTCGTGTTTTTGAGTTCGAAGCCGGTTTGACTGTACTTGATCGAGCGGTATTCTTGCGGGCCTTTCCACTTGAGTTCGCCGACGCAGTAGCCATTGTCCTTCCGGCCTTTCAGTGTTGAGAGGTTGTCATATAGTCGCTGTACGACCTTCTGCAATACCTTCGAATGGACTTGCTTCAACTCGGTCCACTCGCGTTTGAGGTCGGGAAGGACCGACTGCTCGGAGTAGGCGGTTGTGCCGTCCTCTCGGTTGAGTCGGTGCAGGAAGTGGTTGTAGACCTGTCGGCAGGTGTCGACGGTCCACGCTAACCGTTCGTGGAGTTCGTCGGTTGGATTGAGCCGATACCTGTAGTTGTAGCGCATGGTCTACTCGTCTTCGTCGGTTGGATCGGTGGTCCACTGCTCGAACTCCCGTTGTTGAGCGTCGTTTCGCAACTCCTGTTGCAACTTCAAGAGCGAGATCTCTGGGAGCCAGCACCACCATCGGTGAGTAGTGAGTGAGTGCAATCGAAGCAATCGTACGTCGTGCTATCTATTGCTCCGTTGCTCCACCTCGTTCAGGTAGCTGAAATCCATGATGGAATCTCGTGAAAATTGTCTTTCGGTTCACTCTCAGGACATCGAATACGGGCGTAACAGAATTCCTATTGCTGCCATATATAAAAGAAGAGACTTCCTCATTCTACAGGCCACTGTTTGGATCGGCTAGAGCGTGTCGAACGAGTCGATCACGTTGCTCGTCGAGTGGGCCTCGACGACATCCTGTTGCTCGAAGTCGGAGTCGTCGCTCCAAATGTCGGCATCGGTAGCGAGGGCACACGCCACGTACAACACGTCGTCGGGATCAGTGTCGCCGATTGCCGCGTCGGCCTCCTCTATATACGGATAGAACTCGCTGGCGGGAACGATTTTGATATACTGGAAGAGGAGGTCGATAAACTGTGCGACTCGATCTGGAGCCATACCTGATTTCTCGACAATCAACTCCGTGTAGTTCTCGAGCTCGTCGTGGACAAACTCGGGTGTCACGAGATCCGGTTCGAGCGTGACGATGAGTTCGCGGGTTTTCGAGTCGGCGATGAGCGCGGAGATGACGACATTGGCGCCGATAACCAGCCTCATTCGTTGGGACTACTCCGACTCTTCTTCGACGCGGTCGCGTGCGCTCTCGTTGACCTTGTTGGCTATTTCCGCGACGTCGCTCTCTGTGAGTTGGCTTCCGGACGTGAGTTCGGCCATCACGTCGAGCGTCTTGATCTTCTCTTGGATAGCCTGGCGGGTGACCTCACTCCAGTTGATTTCCGGATGTTGCTCCATTCGGTCTTTGAGGTCGTCATCGACATTAACGGTGATACTGGGCATACAGAATACTATGTACACACAGAATCTTGTGTTTTTGGGTGGAAACACAGTAGCAGAACTGACCGCTCGCTTCGCGGTGTTCCTCTCATCGAGACTGAGCGGGGTACTCGGCGGTGTTGTTGGAACGTATTCGTCGCGGACGAATCCGGTCTTCCGGTTGCTCATCGACTCCGACTGAACGCGAAAAATCCCTCAGAAACGTATTCTAAATCCCTAATTGGGTGCTAGAGTGTCTGATACGTGTTTTTGACCCTTATTGACTCTCCCGCTGCTCTACTTTGTTCAGTTCAATAACTCACGTAACACGCTTTCGTGTACTTTTCCGGTATCTCAATCTCCCTCTCACATCTTCGATTACGGAGGAGGTGGAAGCAGGCTTACTGCCCACGTGTCGATAACAGTAGATAAGGGTAGGATTTTTGTTCAGAGTTATCCGCGATAGTCGTGGTGTGTACACGTGCGTACTGATCGCTGGGATTTCTACCAGCTATGGATGATGTTCGTAGCGTCATGCAAGCCCCAGGGCGCATATTCAGCAGCGAAGCGATTATCGTCCCAGGTTATTTGTCATGAACGTCAGCGATCTGTTCGAGAAATCGACGCATCTCGTCGGATTTCAGTCCTCGTCGTCCTTCGTCTTCGAACCTGTCGAACTCGACGAGTCTCATGTCCACTAGTTTGGGGAGTAGAACGTGATGAAGTTCGTAACAGATCGTGAGGTACTTCCCGGAATCAAGAGTCTCTCACGAACCTGTTATCTGCGACGACCGGTAGCCCTCGTCGTCGGTCACTCCGAATGCTCGTTCTTTTCGACTTCTGTGACGATCACGTCCCAGTCAGGATGTTCGACCCCATTCCGACATTCAAATCCGCCTTCCACATCGATTCCACTCTCGTAGGCCCTGCGAAGGAGGGCTTTCAGCTCCGCATTCAATTCCTCTTTCGACGTAAGCGAGGTCTCCTCAGTCGTCATCTTCCCGCGCCCCTATCGTGTTTCTCCGCTGTAAGTTCGTGTTCTGGTGTGATGGAGATTACACCGTAGCTGTGTACGGTTATCGCGTGCCCCTCGTGCGTGAAGGTAACGTGGGTATCTCCATTCGTCCCGTTTCGAACGTGGACAAACGCATCTAATTCGTCGGAGTCAATAGTGGAATAGAGCGGGTCGAGTTCAACCGGATCAGTCCCTATTAGATCCGCCAGTGTTGCGATAACAGCCATGCTCGCGGGTGTCTTCTCCTGATCGAACTGGGTACGAACAGCCCCAGGTTCCTGAGAGTACTCGACGGCTTCGACCCTAATCCCAGATACCGTTGCGTCCATCTTGCCCGATTCTAGCCGTCTGAGTCGGTTTAATAGGCACACTGATTGTACAGAGGGTTTAAATCGAGGAGCGTGCCCGGACGATCACACCGAACTACTGAGTGTCGCTCCAATGAGGCGTCGATGACCGCGTCGAAGACGTGACGATAGTGACTGCTGGGTGATGCCGAGTTCGTCAGCGACCTCTTCGAGCGACACCTCGCGTGGGGTGTTGAAATATCCTCGCTCGTAGGCCAATATTAGCGCCTCGCGTTGGGTCTCGGTCAATTCGTAGCCCTCTCCCTGGATCGGAAGCATTGCGTGGACGGCGGTGATCGCTATCGGAATATCGTTTTCCTGGCAGTCCTCTCGAAACTCGGCGATTGTCTCCTGACTCTCTCCGCGCACCTCGAATCGCCACTCGTCTTTCGTACCGACCCCGGAGAGCACGACGACGTTGGCTTTGGCCAAGGCACTCAGGATGCCGAAGTACTCTTGTTCCCACTCGGCACGCATGAGATACTCGTCTTCGACGCTATCGACCACTCGGATGTTTCTCACGCCGGCGTGTTGTTCGAACGCAGCTTCGATGTCCCCCGTTTCTGCACCACGCACCCAAAAGTACGGGATAATTAGCGTCTCGTGTGGGATCAGTCGCTCCAGTTCGACCGTTACTCCCGGCAAGTTCTCGAACACACTTCCCAGTGGAAACTCCGCTACCGGACTCGTAAACTCCATCACAGTCGCCATGCGGAACCCTTCGTCTAGCAGGCCGATAACCGGCATGGGTGGTGTATCATGGCTTCGAGACGAGTCAACGCACCGTTGCTGGCCGAGATGGTGTGCGCTGCGAGCGGGGAGTCCGTTTGATACCCGGAATCCATGGTACACCATGTCGTCTCCTTTTGTACGACCGGGCAATCTAGTCGCACAAGCGAGCATGAGTGTGATAACGGAGATTCGTATCCCATCCGATGCTTTTGAACTCGGGCAAATCCTCAATCTAGAGAATGCGTCGGCAATCGAACTCGAAACGCTCGTCCCAAGTGGGGACGTCACCGTGCCGCTCTTCTGGGTCTACGATCCGGTCGAAACCGGCTTTCTCGATACCGTTGAGCGTTATCCAACGGTCAATAGCGTCACGGAGGTGGACGTGTTTGACGACCGGACGCTGTTCAGGCTCGACTGGGATGCGAGCCAGGATCACCTTTTTCAGTGCATTTTGGAACACGAAGGGCAGATACTGAGTGCTACTGGATCACCTGAAAGATGGAATTTCGAGCTCCGATTCTCAGACCGCGAGGCGTTTAGTCAGTGCCAAACCTGTTGTGAGGATGCGCAAATCTCCCTGGAATTAACCCGTATATACAATCCGGCGAACCCCGATGCTGGCTCGTGGTACGGTTTGAGTGAGCCCCAACGAGAAGCGCTTACGCTTGCCATTCGAATGGGATACTACGATATTCCACGCGGCTGTACGACCGCGGAGTTAGCTGACGACCTCGGAATTTCCGATCAGGCAGTGACAGAGCGACTGCGTCGGGCCATCGGTGCATTCGGAAGACACGCGCTTCTCACGCCCGAGTCAGCGGCGCACATGGACTGACTGTTTCCATTATACACCATGGGGCAGAGCCAGGCAGTTGGGCCTCCGTTATGAGAGTATGGATGAGAGTCGAAAGCCGGGGACACATGATATCCAGTCAATTGATTCGGTTTCCGGTTCTTCGGGGCGTGAGAGAGCGATTTCCCCCAATACGGTTCTGTCAGCAGTAGCGAACGAACATCGACGCGCCATCCTTGACGCGTTAGACAACGCTTCTGAGAAGACACTGGAATACGATGTGCTCGTGGATCGCGTTGCAGACAGGGTTCGGGACGAAGACGCGAAACGAGAGTCAGCCGAACACCGACAACGCGTCCGGATCGCACTTCGCCATACCCACCTTCCAAAACTGGACGAGGCTCGGATAATCGACTATGAGACTGAAACGGGACACGTCCAGTTTATTGGCGGCGAACTGGAACGAGACCTCCTGACGCTGATCGAGCCGTACGACGTCCACGAGTGAGGGATGGGTGGGAATTTGGGGTCGTGTTTCCTGACTTTGCAACAACGTGTGGATTTTTCGAAGGTCTCCCGAACCAGGCTATCGGTCTTAATAATTTTTGATGGTAATTGATTAAAATTCGTGTCGTCGTCAGCTGTATACGCGCCTCCACGACGCTTGATTCGAGCAACGACCATTCGGTGCGCGTCCGGGTGGAAAGTGACCGCAAGACGGAACTCGCCGATACGTACCTTACGACGTGAGCTATTCTGGAGCTGTTCACCATAGTCTGGTGGGTCACGCCACGGAGAATCAATAATTTCGTCGAGTTTATGAATGATGCGCTGCTGTTCGTTCGAATTGAGGGCAGTGAGATCGTCCTGCGCTTTCGATGCGAGTTCCCACGTCCATTCGTCGTCACTCATTCGTCCCATCAGTGCCGAATCGCTCGCGTGCTTCTTCGGCACTCATCGTCCGTTCTTCACGGACATCTTCTTCGGCCTGGAGGAGTGCAACGAGTTCATCGCGGTCAAACGTGGGGTGTTCAACGGCATCGCGTAAGGTATACCGAATAAATTCGCTACGGCTGTTGAATCCTCGTCCTTGCCACGTATCTTCGATTTCGTCGAGAAACGACCGTTTGACTTCACGCGAATTGTATGCTATTCGCTATCGGCTCTCACGCTGCTCTACTTTGTTCAGGTAGATAAAATCTATGGTATGGTCCATCGAAAATACCGCAGTGGGTAATAGTGGGTAATGCTTATTGGGTAGTAGAATCTAGTCGAGAGCATGACGAAAGTGGATGCGCGAGACCTCCAAACCAACGAGACTGACGACCGAGGCCGAATTTATCTCGGGACGGAGTACGCGAACAAGCGCGTAACTGTCGCCGTCGTTGAAGTAGAATCCGACCAGCCAGACGAAAATGAACTGGCTGCCGCGTATCGCGAGGCTTCTGAGAGTGCGGAAGAACTTGTGGACGAGTGGGACGAAGCGTCGGATGAAGCGTGGGGCGGGCTGAATAAATGAGCGAAGGCACGGAGATTCGTCGCGGCGATGTCGTTATTGTTCGGCTCGATCCTGCGGAAGGACACGAGATGAAGAAAACTCGCCCCGCAGTAGTCGTCCAGAATGACGTCGGGAACGAAAACGCCAGTACAACTATTGTCGCACCTGCGACGGGAACGTATCGAGGCTATCCGTTCGAGGTTCTTGTCGAAGCAGCGGAGTCGCCGTTCGAGAAAGATTCCTCGATCCGCCTCGACCAGATTCGTGTCGTCTCTATCGAAAAACGGATTCACTCGGTGCTTGGAAGCCTCGACGGGGAGACGATGGAGGCGGCGGACGGGGCGTTGAAACTGAGTCTCGGACTGGACTGACGTATCTGCCGTGATCAGTATAGAGCGTGCGTGTACTGGTTGGCACTCCTTGGTTTACAGAATAATTATAATTCAGTCTACCTAATCAAACAGTATGTCCGCGCTTCGGTCCGCCCTTTTTGATTGGAACCTGAATCGAGTGGCAAGAGTTGCTGTGAGCGGTATTGCAGTTTTCCTCGCAATTCGACTCACGGATGGGTTACTGGTTGGACTCGGAGTAGCAGTCGCACTGGCTATGGTACTTGATGTTCCGTGGTGGCTGTACGACCGATACGCTCAGTCAGACAAGTGATGTATTTGCACGTGTAGTGTCCGCTGGTTCTGGTGATCGGTCTACTGCTCAAACCATTCAACACGAACCAACTGAACAGCAACCGGAAGATTTCCAATCGCTTATTGGGCGTTACACGCGCTTAGAAACCCACTTAGTGCTATCTACTATCCCTTTGCTCGACCTTGTTCAGGTAGCTAAAATACATTATACTATCTAGTACAATAAAGTAATTCTGGAATATTCAAGGCATCGAAAACAGGCGATACAGATGCTTACAGGAGCCCACATATAATTGAATACGCGCCGCTATCAATGAGGTCTGTCGAGATCTTCTAATCGGGGAGACACTGCTGCGGTAGTGGTAAATCCATGGCGCGTATCTTACAATTTTCTCAGTCTCCCGCGGACTGTCTGGAGGTGCGTTTTATGGTTTTGGAATGTGTATAGGTAACATGGAACAGACCCGATTCACTCCTGATCTCGACCTGGACGGGCTTTCCTCGGACGAGGCTTTCGGCATTCTGGGGAACGAAATACGGCTGGACATCATTCGCGTACTCTGGCGGGCAGGTGCCGCCTACGAATACGACGACGGCTCTGACGCCGTCGAGACGGTGTCATATTCTGAGTTACAATCCGAGATTGATATCGATGATAACGGGAAGTTCAACTACCATCTCTCGAAACTCGCTCCCCATTTCGTCCGACGAACTGACGACGGATACCGGCTGAGCAGTGCGGGTAAGCAGATCGCCAGAACGGTGATAGCCGTTTCCGGAGCGGAGAGCCTCGACTTCTCTCGAGAACTCGATGAGAGTTGCCCGCTATGCGGAGCAGCCGTTGCGGTCACCTACGAGGATCAATGGCTTCGAGTCAGATGTACCGAATGCTACGGATTGTTCGGCGATCAGGCACCAGTCGGAACGCTCTTCCTCACGAATTACCCGGCAGCAGGACTAACGACTCGCGACTCTGAACAAGCACTCGCAGCCGGTCTCTATCGGTGTGCGCTGGACATCACTTATCTGATGTATGGTATCTGCTGTGAGTGTGCGGGACAGATCTCGTCGTCGGTGACGGCCTGTGACGTGCACGAAGTGGAGAATGGTCTGCCCTGCGATTCCTGTGGAACGCCGTTCCCAGTCTGGGCAGACATGAAGTGTGATACCTGTGGGTTCGCCAAGCGGTTGCCGGTCGAGATGTTCGCGACTGGTCTCGTCTTGGCGACTGAACTGACCGGCAATCCCGAGTTGGACATCGACTCACCCGCGCTCGACGAGGCCATCGAATTGCTTCAGAACAGCGTCGAGACATCGGTCTCTACGAAGCCCCTCCGCGTATCGCTTGCTATCGAGGTCGAGACGACAGAGTTCACTCTCACGCTGGACGACGAGATGAACATCGTCGAGTTCGATCGGGAGCCACGGACAGACACCGTTGTTTCGTAATCCGGATACGTCTGGCTCTATTAGAGAAATGTTCTTCTCCTAATATATAAGTCGGTCTCGGTGCTAGCACTAGCTGCTCGTAACAGAGCACAATCCGGCACCGTGGCGTCCGTTACGTGGAAGTGTCTCAAGCCGACACAAGCACCGGAACGGACGGCACAGGAGGTAACGAATGTCCATGACAAGCAAATCGATGCCGAACAGCGAGGGTGTACCATGAGGGTAACTCCATGACGGCAGTAGATCGCGGCAAGCAGGATCGCGTCCTCGATTGGGGTGGTTTCCCTGGCCGCTGGGAGATCACGCGTTCGACAGCGGACACGGACGGCGAGCTGTTGGAAATGCGGTTTGAGATCGAAACCGTTCCCGAGGAAGGCCCGTTCGTCCACACCCATCCACACGCCGAGGAGCGCTACGAGGTGGTTTCAGGTGTGCTGGAAGTGTACGTAGACGGGGAATGGATGGAGGTAACGGCTGGTGAGGAACACACCGTCCCTCCGGGCACGGCCCATACGTTCAGGAATACGACCCCGGTCGAAATTGTAAACGTCCACGAGCCCGCGCTACAGCACGAGGCGTTCTTCCGGCGGTTCCATCAGCTCGTCACGGAGCGAGGAGTGTCACTACCTCCGGAGGGATTCAACGACATCCTGCTGTTAGCGATGCTGACGACGGAACACGAGGAGGACATCTACGCGGTGAGCCCACCGCATTGGGCCTTCAAGGCCCTGTCTGTCCTCGGACGTGTGTTGGGATACCGCCTGCCTGACTAACCGGTTTCTTCGATTAGGAGTGACTTCAGGGAATACGATTTGAGATCGAACCCCGGTAGCTGCAACATCGGCTAGATCGGGCGTGAGGTGGGTTTTTGATGTGTGAAAGTGTAACATGGGATGGGACAATGAATTGTAACGACACGCTCCCCCCGAAACCCGGTCGTGATAACGACGTGTTCGAGATATGTCCGGTCGCACGGGCGTTCGAGATCGCCGGGTCAAAATGGCGCCTCACCGTCTTACGGTGCCTTCATCTCTGGGGAGAACAGCGGTTCTCCGAACTCCAAGAAACGTCGACCGCTGATTCGGCTACCCTCTCGCGAGTACTCGGAGAACTGGAAGAGCGGAATCTCGTTAGTCGACGATTGGAGGACAGGCCGATCGCCACCTACTACAGCCTGACCGAACGGGGCGAAGCACTTGCCGGCGTGTTCGACGCGTTCGAAGAGTGGGCTCTCGAGTGGACAGTTGCAGATCTCCCCGAAGGGCAGAGCCCGAAATAACCACAGTCAACTGGAGCGAACGCGGTTACATTTTGTTACCCAGCAATAGGTCTCCTATCGACTCATACAAATGTAACATTAATTATATGTTTGCCCGGGGCGACGACTTCGATGTGGTCATCCCGATCACGGAGGCTAACACGCATGCCAGCAGAAGACCCCAGACCGAACCAGATCATGGAGATCGGGTTGGGTTTCCAAGCATCGAAGACGCTATTGACCGCAACCAAACTCGGCGTATTCGAGGCGCTGTCTGCCGAATCGAAGACGCGGGCCACGCTCGAGGACGAACTAGGGCTTCACCCACGAAGTTCAGCTGATTTCCTCGATGCCCTCGTCGCGCTGGATTTCCTCGAGCGTGAGGACGGTGAGTACCGCAATACCCCTGAGGCTGACGTCTTCCTCGTTCCAGGAGGCCCCTCTTACCTCGGTGGGTTTCTTGAGATGGCCAACGATCGTCTCTACCACTTCTGGGGAGACCTCGAAGAGGGGCTGCGGACCGGTAGCTCCCAGAACGAACTCGAAGATCATGATACCCATCCCTTCGAAGGCGTCATCTACCAGAACGATGCGATCCTCGAACAGTTCGTCGGGGCGATGACCGGACTGAGTCTGGGCGTCGCGAACGCACTCGCCGAGGAATTCCCATGGGCGAGATTCGAAACGGTAGTTGATCTCGGAACCAGTGAAGGGATCGTCCCCAAGCGCATCGCCGAGGAGAACGACCACATCCACGCGATCGGTGCTGACCTCCCCCGTGTCGAACCCTACTTCCAGGACTTCGCAAGCCAGAGTCCCGCCGCCGACCGGATTGAATTTCGTCATGCCGATTTCTTCGCCGACGAACCGTTACCGGCTGCCGACGTCTACATTCTCGGTCATATCCTTCACGATTGGGGCCTCGACGACAAGCGAGAAATTCTCGCGAAGGTGTCTGAGGCCGTCAACCCCGGCGGGACTGTCATCGTCTACGGGACGATGATCGACGAGCAACGCCGTGACGCCGAACTGCCGTTGCTGATGAGCTTGAACATGCTGCTGGAGACGCCGGAGGGCTTCGATTACACCGCTGGAGAGTGCATCGAGTGGCTTCACGACGCCGGCTTCGAGGGTGGTGAATCCAGACCACTTCCCGGCCCGGAAACGATGGTACAGGCACGGAAGTAATGCACACCGAACATCACCAATGGCACGTACACCAGACCGAACAGCGGAGAAACCCGAAGAACCGCATAGTCAACCGATCTGCCGACGCAGAACCGTCCTCAGAGCTACCGGACTCGGCGCGGCGCTCCCGATATTCGGAGGGACTGCAAAGGCGCGAGAGAGTGCCTTTGCACCGTCAGACGAGCACGATGAGACCGATAATGCCAGCCGCCCGATTATCCATTCCCACTTCGGCTATTCAGGGACGAGCGAGGACGAGATTCCGAGCCGGTTGGGGCCGGACGAGACCGTCGAGCTCCACGCCGACGAGGACAAAATCGACGATGCGAATCTCCCGGCCCAAACGGTCGAGTTCGGTGCGTTCCACTTCGCCCCCGTGGGACTCCACGTGGAGCCGGGGGCGATCGTCGAATTCGATTTCCACACGCCGGAACACACGGCGACGGCGTACCACCCTGGTCAAGAGCGCCAGCAACGCGTCCCCGACGGCGTTCCTGCGTTTTCATCGACGGTCAACGAGCACCACGGGTTCTGGCTCTATTGCTTCGAGGACGAAGGTGTGTATGACCTGTTCTGTGCCCCGCATGAATGGGGTGGGATGGGCATGCGAATCGTCGTCGGGGACGATCCCGGCAATATCGTGCGGGCTCCTGGCCGTCCACCGCTTCCGATGACCGCCGCACTCCTCGGGACAGGACTAGACGGGGATATCGGCCATCCAGACATGGAACCGCAGAAAATCATCGACAACGGGCCAATCTCCGGGCACGACTTGGGTATCGATCTCGAGGTGACGATAACGGGGCCAAGTCCAACCTGATATCTCGCCTAGTTTGACTTCTGCTTTCTGTGAACGAGTAGAACTGAGTGAAGGAGACAGTCTCTGTATGCTGTACGCGACGCCTGTCTACTGAAAGATTCCTGTGTTATCGATCGACGAACGAAAGAGCAACTACCGGAAGAAGATTTTGCAATCCGGACAGCAGTAGATGCCCTGAAACGCCCGAATACGGCTACCTGCTCTCGCGCTGTTCGACCTTGTTCAGTTCGATTAATAGCCGAAAGATTGCTTTTACCAGGTTGGCATCGACGTCGAACTGCTCTGCGTTGTCGCCTGCTCGGTCCATGACCTGCTGTTCCTGTGTTTCGTCGGTCGTCGGCAGCCCTTGTTCGTCTTTGACCTGGGCAATCGTGTCCGCAACGTAGGTTCGCTGTGCGATCAGTTCAACGATCTCCCGATCGATCGTCTGGATCTCCTCGCGCAGTTCGTCGAGGCTCATCTCGTCTGGCGTTCGATTCGCTTCGTCTCCGTTCATCGTTGTGTCTCGAGTCATTGGATCTGTGTCCCATCGGTTCGCGTCTGCAGTAATCGTGTCGTTCCGTCGCGCTCGGCCCATCGATCCTGCACCGTCTCGAGCGTCTCGCGCTCGCCAACGGCGACGTAGCTCGGCCCGGTGCCGGACAGCGAGACGCCGGCGACATCGGGCAAGGCGTCGATCATGGGGCCCGTCGAAAAGTCGAGGGCGCCACAGAACGCGAAGCCGTTGACGGTCATGGCCTCGCCGTAGCGGCCATCAAGAGCGAGTTCCGCGACGAGGTCGGCCATCGGGGCGATTCGCTCGCAGGCGGAGACGTCGGCGTCGGCGCTAAACGACTGTTCGGGTGGCGTGTAGACCAGTGCATGCCAGTCGACTTCCTCGCGGGCGAGCAGTTCGTCGGCCGTGTTGTCGGTGACTGTGACGCCGCCGAGCATGCTCGCGCTGGCGTCGTCGAACGCACCGGTGACGGTGACGCCGGCATCGCGGGCCGCTCGGACGCCGAGTCGGCAGGCGTCGATCCGATCGACCGCATCACTGACCTCGAGCGCGTCGAGCGTCGCCATCACGGTTGCGTTCGCCGCAGCGCTCGAACTCTTCAATCCCGAGGCCATCGGGACGTCGCTGTTCGTCTCTACGTGCGCGCCCACAGTTGAGTCATCGAGTCCTGCAGCGTCGGCGTGTTCGGCGATCGTGAACTCGGCACAGCGCTCGACGAGTGTCGTATCGGCGTCGGGCTGGCCGGCGATCTCGGCAGTGACCTCGCCATCGTCGGTGAGTTCGACCGTAGCTGTCGTCTCGAGATCGATCGCAAACGCCGAGCCGGTTCCGGTTGCAAGCGCGTTGAGAACCGTCCCAGCTGCCGGGGCAACGGCGCGGCCGTTCATATCGAAATCGTCTCAGAGCGTGTATTTACGGCTGACGGTCTCGATGCAGCGAGTCGACACGGCGATGGAACCGGAACCGGTCGCTTTTCCCCGTTGCCGTCGAATCGGAGGCTAATGAGCGCGCGAAGCAACGTCGCACCCAGCACCATCGGTGTCGACTTTGTCGAGGGTGGCGTCGTCGTCGAGTACCTCGATGGTCGGGAGGTTTTCTATCATGGTCCGCCCAAACCCGTCGACGGTGCGATAACGACTCCACCAGGCAAGGAAGTCCACGTTCTCGTCACTGATCCCGATGGTATCAACGGTGTCATGACCTACGTCAACGACCGTAACACCCACGACGAGATCCTCGAGTCGACCGGTGTTGGTCGCGTGATGCTCGAGGGGGACGACGAGGAGGAACTGTTCCCGGGCGTGACCGTCGCGACGGAGGCGTACTCGATCCGCGTCGAAGCCGACCTCTCGCTGGTCGATGGCCGGGTGTTCGTCTTCGCTGAAGACGAGATGAGCGAACACGCCTACGAACTCGTCGCGAGCGAGGACAGTTCCGACGACGCCGACCAGCACGACTGAATATCATGCCGCTTCAGAAACCATGGCATGACCTCGATCGAAGCGCCGTTGCTAGCGCCCCCGATCGGCCGGGCGTCTACGAACTCGGCGACGGATCGGGAACGGTGCTCGCAGTCGACCACGGGGTGCTCCGCGACGAACTCAAAACGGCGCTCGCCTACGGCGACGGCGACCGCGTCCGCTGGACTGAGACCCACACACTCGAGCAGGCTCGCGACCTCGCTGCCGAGCATCGCGCCCGACTCGAGTGATGGCTTTTTTCCAGACGGCACTCGCGATCAGCCCCATTGTTCGGATAGCTGTGTGACTCGGTTACAATCGCTGAAACGCGTTTTGACGCCGCTGTACAGCATTTCTCGAGTGACGGGTGAGATAGGAGTGCGTAGCGAACCCTGCTATCGCAAAACAACCAGACGGAACGGTGTTACGGCAGATCGAAAGATGCTGTAACACTCGTCAATCAGAGAGACGATGGCGTATATCCTGTAGAACCGCTACAGAACGGCCAGAGTGTTGATTTTCGGCTTCTGTTACGGCAAAAACCAAGTGAGTATGACCGGGGGGTAGCCATTGGAACTGTTGTTGATACAGCGCACACTGGGAACGGCCGATTTCGACGCCCGTTGATGGGACAATTCTCAAGATGACCCGCCCGAAAGGAACAGTGTATGAGCCAGTCGGATTCGGATGGCGTGTCGCTGACGGTTCGCGCCGCCGAAAAACGGGACGCTGGACGGGGTGTCGCACGAATCCCGGAACTGGCACGCCGACAACTCGGCGTGTTGAGCGGCGACACTGTCGTGATCGAGGGAGAACAGGCGACGGTCGCGAAGATGTGGCCGGCAGATCCGTCGGTGCCGGAGAACGTCATCCAGATCGACGGCGATACACGCGCAAACGCCGAGGCACACGTCGGTGATACGGTTACTGTCCGAACGAAAGACACGTCGACGATCGCCGAAGCGGAGCAGGTGACACTCGTTCCGCCGGCGTCGTTTACCGACAGCCAGCAGGGCGTTGCCGAACGCACGGCGGCCAAGACGCTCCGAAATCGTCCAGTGCGGGCCGGTGAACAGATCCGGATCGAAGGGCTTGACCAGAACCCGTTCAAAGTCACCGATACCGACCCCGATGGGGACGTTCGGATTACGAGTACAACCACGGTTCGAATCGTCGGAACTGGCACGGAGTCCGAACGGGGGGGTTCCTCGAGTGCTAGCCGGGACAGGGGTCGGACCAAGGGCGATAAACCCAGTTCGGGAGATTCGTCGTCCGACGACGCCGAAACGACGCTCTCCCCTGGTGTCACGTATGAGGATATCGGCGGGTTAGACGAGGAACTCGAGCTCGTCCGCGAGATGATCGAGCTCCCGCTGTCGGAGCCGGAGCTGTTCCAGCGACTCGGCGTCGAGCCACCCTCGGGCGTTTTGCTCTACGGACCGCCGGGCACGGGCAAAACGCTCATTGCCCGCGCCGTCGCCAACGAGGTCGACGCCCACTTCGAGACGATTTCCGGCCCGGAGATCATGTCGAAGTACAAAGGCGAGTCAGAAGAGCGACTCCGTGACGTGTTCGAGACGGCCCAAAAAAACGCGCCGACGATCATCTTCTTCGATGAAATCGACTCGATTGCCGGCACCCGCGACGACGAGGGGGATGCCGAAAACCGGATCGTCGGGCAGTTGTTGACCCTGATGGACGGCCTCGACGCCCGTGGCGAGGTGATCGTTATTGGGGCGACCAACCGCGTCGATACGATCGATCCCGCCCTCCGCCGTGGTGGGCGATTCGACCGCGAGATCCAGATCGGTGTCCCAGATGTTGCGGGCCGCAAAGAGATCCTCGAGGTCCACACGCGCGGGATGCCACTCGCAGACGACGTCAGTATTGACGCGATCGCCCGCCGAACGCACGGCTTTGTCGGCGCGGATCTCGATGCAGTCGCAAGCGAGGCAGCAATGGCTGCGATCCGGGATCGGCCGACTGACGCCGACGATCGGACGGCGTGGAATCGTGACCCTGCCGTCACCAAAGCCCACTTCGATGCCGCGCTCGCGGCCGTCGAACCCTCCGCGATGCGCGAGTACGTCGCCGAATCGCCGACGACGGACTTTTCGGACGTTGGTGGCCTCGAGGAAGCAAAACAGGTCCTCCAGGAGTCGGTCGAGTGGCCGCTGACCTACGAGCGACTCTTCGAGGAGACCAACACCAACCCACCCTCTGGGGTCTTGCTCTATGGGCCGCCGGGAACCGGAAAAACGTTGCTCGCACGAGCACTGGCGGGTGAAACCGACGTTAACTTCGTTCGCGTCGACGGACCAGAGATCGTCGACCGCTACGTCGGCGAGAGCGAGAAGGCGATCCGCGAAGTGTTCGAGCGTGCCCGCCAGTCCGCGCCATCGATCGTCTTTTTCGACGAGATCGACGCGATCACTGCCGCTCGCGGCGAAGGTGGCCACGAGGTCACCGAACGCGTCGTCTCACAGCTCCTGACGGAACTCGACGGGATGCGCGAGAACCCGAACCTCGTCGTACTGGCTGCGACCAACCGCAAGGATCATATTGACCCCGCCCTCCTTCGACCCGGTCGGCTCGATACGCACGTGCTCGTCCCCGAGCCGGACCACGACGCTCGCGAGCAAATCCTCGAGGTCCACACGCGCGGGAAGCCACTCAACGACGATATCGATATCTCGGCGCTGGCGGCGGAGCTCGAGGGATACACCGGTGCAGACCTCGAGGCGCTGGTTCGAACTGCCTCGATGAAAGCCATCCGAGAGGTCGCCGACGCGTACGATCCCGAGGAGGCAAACGCCAGGGCTGCGGAGGTCGTCATCGAACGTCGCCACCTCGAGGCGGCGCGCCAGAAATAATAGTAAATGGATAGTTCTACGGTTATATAAAATTCTATATATGATCTCCCGGGATCGAGTTCCGTCGCTCCAGTTGACTCCTCGAGTAAACGAGTTTCGATGGTTTTGGGGTTGCTGAGTGCCGTATTCAACGGATAGCGTCCCTCGAGCGTGAGAAACGATGCTGTAATGGACTCGACCGAATTTCGCGTGTTTGACGCTCGAAACAGTATGTCAGTCCGTTTCTCGCCCGGTTTAGAGCTGTTTTTCGTGGCTCGATACTCGAGCGGGTCCGTTCCGGAGCGACCCCAATTTCGATTCGGCCGGTCTCTCAATTCGTCTTTTGATATCTAAACTACCATCTTTGAATACTACTCGATAACTCGAAACTCCTGTCGACAGCTGTTACGAGCGCTGGGCTATTCCGCGGCCGTGAGCACGAAGAACTTCAGGTCACCCTGAAAGACGATGGTCTCGTCTTGTGTTGTCATCTCCGTTTCGAAGACGACCAGGCCGACGTCGTCACGGCTCTCCAGCGACTTCGTCTCGGCGACTTCGATCTCGAGCGAGACGGTTTCGCCGATGTGGACCGGGTTGGGCAGATCCATATAGTTCATGCCCAGAAACGCGTAGGCGGTTCGCTCGAGAATGCCGATCCGCATGACCATGCCGATCGCCTGGACGAACGTCATCGGGCCGTGGACGATTCGCTCGCCGAAATCCCGCTCTTTGGCGTGCTCGGCGTTCGTGTGCAACTCGTTCCAGTCGCTGGTCATCGCGGAGTGCATAACGACGTCCGTTTCAGTGATCGTTCGACCGGGGCTCTGAAACGTCTGACCCTCCTCGAACTCCTCGAAGTGGTGTGGCTCGTAACTGTATGCCATACTGCACCTATTCTAGCCCATCGCACATATTCTTTCGCGGCTGGACTCGTCGTGGAGACTGTTGGTCGAGCACTACGAGGTGGCTTCCTAAAGAGGAAAATCTATACGAAAGACGTGTGAAGTATGAGATATGGACTTCAGTCTCACGGCCGAACAGCGCCAGATTACCGAGATGGTTTCGGAGTTCGTCGATGAAGAGATCATACCGGTCGCCGACGAGATCGACAAAAAAGACGAGTTCCCGCAGGATATCGTCGATGAACTCGCCGAACTCGGATTGATGGGGATGCCGTTCCCCGAGGAGTACGGCGGTGCTGGACTCGATTACCACACCTATCCGGCGGCCCTCGAGGAAATCTCGCGTGGCTCCGGCGGGCTTGGAACGATCGTCGCCGCCCACATCTCGCTTGCGGGGAACATGCTGTATGAGTTCGGTAACCACGAACAGAAAAAAGAATATCTCACGCCTGTCGCAGAAGGCACCGACATCGGTGCGTTCGCTCTCTCGGAGGCCGGTGCGGGCAGCGACGTGCCGGCGATGGAGACGACGGCGGAAAAAGACGGCGACGGCTACCTGATCAACGGCGGCAAGCTCTGGATCTCGAACGGCTCGGTCGCCGATACAGTGACCCTGTTCGCCAAAACGGACCCCGACGCGGGCAACAAGGGAATCTCCTCGTTCATCGTCCGTCCCGAGGAAGACGACGGATTCATTGTCGAAGGCACGGAGGACAAACTCGGCGACAAGGGCTGTCCGACGGCCGAACTTCGATTTGACGATCTCTGGATTCCAGAAGACCGTCTGCTCGGCGACGAGGGAGACGGCTTCGTGCAGGCACTGAAGACGCTCAACGGCGGCCGTATCACGATCGCGGCCCGGTCGATCGGGATCGCACAGGCGGCCCTCGACGAGGCTGCCAAATACAGCCAGGACCGCGAACAGTTCGATCAGCCGATCAGCGAGTTCCAGGCGATCCAGCACAAACTCGCCGACATGGACACGAAAACGCGCGCTGCCCGCCTGCTCATGCACGACGCCGCCGACAAGAAGATTCGCGGCGAGAACTTCATCAAAGAGGCCGCACAGGCGAAACTCTACGCCTCCGAGGTCTCGCGTGAAGTCGCAAACGAAGGCATCCAGATCCACGGTGGCTACGGCTACACCAAGGACTTCCCCGCCGAGCGATTCTACCGCGACGCCAAACTCAACGAGATCTACGAGGGCACCAGCGAAGTGTTGCGGAACACGATCGCCCAACACCTGCTGAACTGAGACTAGTCGGGCCAGTCGAACATTTTTTGAACCGGCATGATTCGAACCGCCTCGAGAGTCGATGACTGCTCACGAAGGCACGCCTCGAGTGGCTCGAGTAGTCGGTCGTGTTCGTCGGTTATCGCTCGGGTGCGTTCTCGCGGACGAACTCGATCGTCTCCTCGATCGACGTCCCGGGGCCGAAGATCGCTGCGACGCCCTCGTCTTTGAGCGCCGTCCGATCTTCGTCCGGAATCACACCGCCGGCGAGGACGAGCGTGTCGTCTTTCGCGCCGTACTCCTCGAGGCCGTCCATGATCTTCGGGACGAGCGTGTCGTGAGCGCCCGAGAGAATCGAGATCCCGAGGACGTCGACGTCCTCCTGGACCGCCGCCTGAACGACGTCGTCGGGCGCTTTGTGCAGTCCGGAGTAGATGACCTCGAAGCCGGCGTCACGGAACGCTCGAGCGATCACGTGTGCGCCACGGTCGTGTCCGTCGAGCCCGACTTTTGCGACCATACACCGAATACTCTGCTGTTCGCTGTCAGTACTCATACCGCTCCGTTTTATTGGAGGGAGTATGATTCTATCGAAATTCGAGGTGTATCGTCCCGAATCGTACCACGCTGGGGAAAAACGTTAATTTGACATAGGTCTTTGTCAACATATGACAATACGTGAAGCGACCACCGACGATGTCGACGCAATCCAGGATGTCGCCCACGCCTCGTGGACCGAAGACTACCCAGATATCCTGAGTCGGGAGTCTATTCAGGAAGGGTTCGACGAGTGGTACTCCGACGACCTCGTTCGAGACTCGATTATCTGGTCGCGCGCACTCATGCTGGTCGCCGAGCGTGACGACGAGGTTGTCGGCTTCGCCCACGCCGTCTGGAATCTCGACGACAAAGAAGGAAACATCCTTCGGGTCTATGTCGTGCCGGAGCACCGCAACGCTGGACTCGGGCAGCAACTACTCGAGGAGACACGCGATCGGCTTGTCGACCAGGGTGTCGAGCGGATCAACGCGATGGTGCTCGAAGCCAACGAACCCGGCAATGCGTTCTACCGCGGGTTCGGCTTCGAGCAGGTCGCGACGGAACCGATCACCATCGGTGGGGACACGTATACGGAGTGTACGTACGTCCTCGAGCCAACAGAAGCGGCCAACGAGTAGCTCGCTGACGGTCCGTAGCGGCCAGAACGGCCGGATCAGACGGGGCTGAGCTCTTCCTGGTAGGCGCCGTGGTGGTCCTCGAAGACCTGCATGATCTCGCCCATCGTCACGTAGGCTTTGACGGCGTCGATGATGTACGGCATGACGTTCTCCTCGGAATCGATCGCATCCGACAGCGCCTCGAGGGTGGCCTCGACCTCGTCGTCGTCGCGCTCGTCTTTGACGCGCTCGAGTCGCTCGAGTTGGCGGTCGCGCGTCGTCTCGTCGATCTGGAGGATCTCCGGGGAGGTGTCCTCTTCGATGGTGTACTTGTTGACGCCGACGACGACTTCCTCGCCGCGTTCGACGCGCTGTTGGTACTCGTAGCTCGACTCCTGGATTTCACGCTGGAAGTAGCCCTGATCGATGCCATCGAGGACGCCGTCGCGGACCGAGCCGTCGCCGATCTCTTTGATCTCCTCGATGTAGCCCATGATCTCGGCTTCCATCTCGTTGGTGAGTTTCTCGATGGCGTAGCTGCCACCCATCGGGTCGACAATGTCGGCCGCGCCGGACTCGTCGGCGATGATCTGCTGGGTTCGCAGCGCGACGCGGACGGCCTTCTCGCTCGGGAGCGCGAGCGCCTCGTCGAAGCTGTTCGTGTGCAGCGACTGCGTGCCGCCGAGGACGCCCGCGAGCGCCTGAATCGTGACGCGAGCGATGTTGTTCAGCGGCTGCTGGGCGGTCAGGGACTGGCCTGCGGTCTGGGTGTGGAACTTCAGCCGTTTCGATTCGGGCTGGTCTGCGTCGTACCACTCCTCCATCACGCGGGCGTACACGCGACGGGAGGCGCGGAACTTGGCGATCTCTTCGAAGATGGAGTTGTGGGAGTTGAAGAAAAACGAGAGAAGGGGGGCAAAGTCGTCGACGTCGAGGCCGCGCTCGAGCGTGTCCTCGACGTAGGCGAATCCGTCGGCGAGGGTGAACGCGGCCTCCTGGGCTGCCGTTGAGCCGGCTTCACGGATGTGATAGCCCGAGATGGAGACCGGATGAAAATTCGGTGTCTCATCGACGGCGAATTCGATGGTGTCGGTGACGATCTTCAGCGACGGATCCGGGGGAATCACCCACTCTTTCTGAGCGATGAACTCTTTGAGCATGTCGTTCTGGAGGGTTCCGCGCACCTTGTCGCGTGGAACACCTTGCTGGTCGGCCAGCGCGATGTACATCGCGTAGATGACGGCCGCGGAGGGATTGATCGTAAACGATGTGGAGACTTCGTCGATGTCGATGCCGTCGAAGAGGATCTCCATATCGGCGAGGGTGTCGACGGCGACGCCCTCTTTGCCGACCTCGCCCTCGCTCATCGGATGATCCGAGTCGATTCCCATCAGCGACGGCATGTCGAACGCCGTCGAGAGGCCGGTCTGGCCCTCGTCGATCAGGTAATGAAATCGTTCGTTGGTCTCCTCAGCGGTCCCGAAGCCGGCGAACTGGCGCATCGTCCACGTCCGTCCGCGGTACATCGTTGGGTACGGACCACGCGTGTACGGCGGCTCCCCAGGAAACCCGAGATCGTCTTCGAAATCGAGGTCGGCGATGTCTTCGGGCGTGTAGAGTCGATCGACCTCGTGGTTCGAGATCGTTGCGAACCGGTCCTTTCGCTCGCCGTGGCGCTCGAGCACGGGATCGCGCGTCTCTTCTTCCCACTGGTCCCGTCGCTCACGAATCCCCTCGAGCTCGTTTTCATCGAACATTGGTATGACCATGAGTGCCAAGATTCTAAAGTCTTGTTATCGGTCTGCTGGAGAGTCTGTCACATACACCGACGTATCCAGCCTATGGGCCGCAGTGGATGCGTTCTGTCTCGATTCCTCGCACCCCTTTTATCCCAAATGATTAAGTAATGCAGACTCGAGTGTCACTTATGCACACGATTTTGCTCCCGGTCGATGAGAGCGAGTCACGGGCAACACGAGCGGCTGAAACCGTTATCGACCTTCCCGGTGGCCCGGAAGAGAAAGCAGTCGTTCTGGTCAACGTCTCCGAGTCGACCAAACAGCCCTGGTTACGGGAGTTCGAAACACAACGCGCCGAAGGGAAGGCGGACCCTGAGCTGCCAGACAGCACGAACGCAGCGTATGAACTGCTCATGGAGCACGGAATCGACGTCGAAACGCGATTTGAGCGAGGCGACGTTACCGACCAGATTCTCGCCGTCGCCGACGAGATCGATGCCGACAACATCATTATGAGCGGCCGAAAGAAGAGTGCGGCCGGAAAAATGCTGTTCGGGAGTGTCACCCAGTCGGTGTTGCTCGAGTCGACACGGCCGGTGACCGTGTTACTCGACGAGTCGTAATTGCTCGAGACTGCTTTTGTCGACGATAGTCGGTCGATACCGGGATAGCGGGAGTGACAGTTTCGACCGACGGAAGGCACACGCCCTGCGATGGGTGTGTTCGTTGGTTCCGTCGTTCGATACGAGCCGCGAACGACGCCGCCTTCCCGACTAGCCAGTGTTCGAACACGTGCTACTCGAGGCACAGCGTCCGATCCTGTTGATCAGGGACGCCTGATCTGGCAGCAGCGAAAACAGATGGAGTCGTTAGTCTTCTTTTCGATACTCGACCCAGCTGAACACGGCGAGGATGATCCATCCGACGGCGATGAGTCCCGTGAGCTGGTTGTCGTTGTGGACGGCGATCGCTGCGGTTCCGATACCGATGAGCAACCACACCACCGTTCCGATTTTGGAGCCAAAGAGCTGCATACTGTGAGAGTAGAGAGTAGGTTACCAGGGTTGGATGCCCCACCAGAGGATCGGGAGCATCAACACGGCGAGGATAATGAGCGGTACGGCACTGGTAAACCGCTCGACATCGTCGTCCGGGTAGCCGTGCATCTCGTTGATCAGGTTGCGGTTCGATTCCGGATCGACGTTCAACGAGCCGACTCGTTCCGCGATCAACGAGACGACGACGAACGTGAGAATCGACAGTGGGAACGCGATCATGATCGCGTCGATACCGAGTGCTGCCGTTAGTCCCTCCCCACCGGCTCCGATACTGCCGAACGCGTGCGGTGAGAGCACGAGGACGGTAAGGAAGCCGACGGCACTCGAGGCGAGTGCGCCGTAGCGGTTCACGCGGGCGGACCAGACGCCGAGGACGATCACGGGTGTGATCGCGGCGGCACTGATCGCGAACGCCCAGAGGATACTGACGACGAGGAACGCCGGCGGGTTGAGCGCGATCAGTGCGACGATCAGCCCGGAGGCGATAATGGCGGCGTAGCCGAACTGCGTCTTGCGGTCTTCGGTGACGTCGAGTTCGAAGGCTTCGATGACGTCGTTTGCGACGGCAGCACTGATCGCGAGCATGTGACCGCTCACGGTCGAGAGTCCACCGGCGATCGCACCGGCGACGACGTACCCGGTGATCGAGTTCCCGCTGAACGCGAAGTTCAGGTAGAAGATCATCTTGTCGAAGTCGGCTTCGGCGATTTCGAACCCTTCCTGACCGAGCCAGTAGACGCCGGCGAACGCGACGGAATAGATCGTCGCGAACATCAGGCCCGTCACGAGGACGAACCAGAACACGGTCTTTCGACCGGACTCAACGCTTCGACTGGTAAAGATCCGCTGGGCGAGGTGGGGCATCCCGATTGGTCCCAGCGCCATCGCCAGGAACATCGCGAAGTACCACCTCGTATCGAAGGTCATGTCGAAAAAGCCTGGGTTGGTCTGTTGCATCTCCGGCACGAGGTCACCGTAGCCAAGTGGCGGGAAGAACCAGCCCGAGGAGCCGAGCTGGTTCAGGACGAACATCATCGGAATAAAGGCCGCGGTGAGCATGATCCAGAACTGGAGGGCGGAGTTGTACGACACACCCCACATCCCGGCGATCACGACGTATCCGGTGACCAACACGGCGATGACAAACAGTGAGAGCGTGTAGTCCCACCCGAACAGAATCTCGGCGATTTGGGCCAGACCGATGAACTGCCCGAGGGCGTACATTAGCATGACGAACACGATGAGCAGCGCCATCACGACCGACATCGTGTTGCCGTAGCGATCCTTGCAGAACGTCGCGGGCGTGTACGAGCCGAGTCGGCGCAGCGTCTGTCCGTACAGGATGACGATCAGCGGGATCGACAGCAGGAAATTGGTCCACACTGCCAGGAACGGCATCTGAACCTGGACCATCAGCGCGACGACACCCATGAACGTCGCCAGACTCTCCCACGTCGCGGAGATGGCGGAGCCATTGACGAACGACCCGATCGTTCGTCCAGCAACCATGTAGTCGTCGCTGCCCTGGATGTTGCTTTTCATGTAGTAGCTGATCCCGTAGAACACGAGGAACATCACGACGATGATCCCGATCGGGATCACGAGATCGGTGAACGTCTCCTGGAACGGGTACTCCCCGGCCTGTTGTAATGGTTTAATCATCATCATCACCCGCTACACCGATATCGTCAGCTGCTCCAACGCTCCCTGTAGACGCTTTCAGCTGTTCTTTCTCTTCCATAATTGACGACGTAATGTACTGGTAGTAAATCCAGTACAGGACGAACATTGCTACCGGCCCACCAGCCACTAACCAAAAGTAGTGGAACGGGAACCCCAACACCATGAGATCGGGGGTCCCGAACATCGTGAACCAGATCCCCGAGTGGATGACACCAATGAGTGCTAACGCTGCAGTCAATGATGCCAGTGCTTCCTTGGTATGTGTCTGCATACACTACTCCCCGTCATATTCCAAGTATTAAATTGTTATGTATGTGGTGTGCCTATTATTCGGCCACGAATCGAGTACGGGTACAACTCAAATAAAATTCATCTACTAAATACTAATTTGAAAACATTTATAAGGGTATTATACGCCTCCGCGGTGATCGACATCGCCGCCGAGTCGGGGATTCGAACGGCGTACCCGACAGTTTTCAGAACTGTTTAGACACTCTATACGCCGAGTTCGGTCGCGAACTCGTCGAACGTCTCGACTGTTAGATCCGGTTCATCCGCGAACGGATCCCAGATGCCGTTCGTTCGGTCGATCCAGACCCCCTGCATGCCCGCGTGCATCGCGCCCTGGACGTCGAACGTCGGCCCAGCGGCGTGAGCGATCGACTCGAGTGGTGTCCCCGTCTGTTCCGCCGCGTACTGATAAATCTCGCTGTCGGGTTTGAACGTCTGAATCTCGTCTGCACTGATCGTCCCCGCGAGTATCGACTCGAGAGCAGCCGTCTCGACCATCGACTCGAGCATTTCGGGGTTACCGTTCGACACCACGAAAACGTCGTATCCGGCCTCGGTAATCGCCTCGAGTCCACTTCGGACGTCCTCGAACGGATCGAGATCGTGATACGTCGCAAGGATTTCCTCGATCGTCTCCGATGGCAGGTCGACATCGTGTCTCGCAAGGGCAAAACGCAGTGCATCCCGGTTCATGTCGTAGAACGGCTGATAACTGTCGGTGAAGTTGCTCACCATCGTATACATGAGCGACCGGCTGCGCCACTGATCGGAGATTGACTGGATCTGCTCGGTGTCAACGTACGCCTCGAGTGCTGTTTTGACGGCAGCCGGGTCGACGAGGGTTCCATACGAGTCCACGGTGATCGTTTCGACGGCGGTCGGATCGAATGACATACTGTACCGATTCGCCCGCCCTGACAATATACTATGGGTAGATTTCACACGTTTGCCGTCGAAATCTGGAATCGGGAGTCGCTTACTCGAGCGAGCGGCTGCCAACAGCGCCGACCGTTGTCGCGTACACCGGCAGCGCCGGCACGACGGTCTCGATCGCACCCTGATTGAACTCCCGGAACAGGCCCTGGAGTTCGTCAATCGCCGCTCTCTCTATCCCCTGCCGCTCGAGCGAGTCGGGACCGAGTTGCGGTGTGTAGGGCAGCGAGTCGACGTACTCGTTTACCGCCGTCCGAGCATCGTCGACTGCCGTCGAAAACCCATCGCTCTGGAGCACTGGCTCGATATCGTTCCACATCGGGCCGACAAACCCAGGCCACTGGGCGAGCGTCCGATAAATACTCGGCAGGCCGTCCTCGAGTCCGTGGAACGACTGGATGGCGGAGACTGTCTCGGACAATTCGGCCGGTGTCTCGTCGACTGCGACCATCGTCGGCGGCCGTCCGCGGTCGGTATCGAGCCAGGCTGGCAGCGGTGCAGTTGCGTGACGAGTACGGTCAGGATCGGTTCCGATCGGCTCCTCGGAAAGCGCTCGATCCACGAGTTCGAAGAGGACGGCAAGGCGCGGGGCGACGATATCGTAGGTCGCGAGTTGCCCGCGAAGTTCGCCGTATTCGGCCGGGGTGATCTCGAGTTCGCCACAGCGGTAGGTCGGCACTGATGTCTCTTTTTCGACCGCCGAGAGGACGGTGTCGCGATACGCGACCGAAAGCTGGCCGAAGCGGGCCGTCTGGAACGCCGGTTTCACTTGTCCCCAGGCATAGCGAACGAACTCGGGATAGTTCGCGATCGTCGTCCGGAAGATCCAGTTGACGATCGGTGCTCTAAACGTTCGTTTGACGTCGTCGTACAGTCCCCGCTGCCATCCCGTTGCGTCGAGTTCGTACAGTTGCTTGCTCGTGTCCATACGCGAGTAGTGGCGTGTTCTCTGTTAAATGTTCCCACAACACGTTCGGTTCCGAGCGAAATCGACACTCGCTATCGGGGGTGGAGCGGCAAACTATGATTTCCAGAGCCTATAGCCGTTGATATCGGTAAGAATGATGGAATCAGCAAAACATTAAAGCAGGCATGCTATGATTGGTCGAGTATGGGTGTGGATTACGATACCATAGTTGAGGAGTTCGAATGGGACATTCCGGAATCATACACGGTCACGTCGACTGTCGTCGACCACGCAGCGTCGTTCGGCGACCGGGTTGCGATCCACTTTCTGGACGAGGACGGCCACCGCGAGGAGCGGACCTACGCCGATCTTCGCGACGAAATGAACCGCTTTGCGAACGGCCTCGAACAACTGGGCGTCGAACAGGGCGATCGGATCATGCACCTGCTTCCGCGCCATCCAGATACGTTTGCCATTCAGCTTGGCGCACTCGAGACGGGATCGCTGCTCGTCCCCTGTTCGTCGATGCTGCGGACAAAAGACATCGAGTTCCGTGCAAACGACTGTAACGCGACGTCCATCGTCGTCCACGAGTCGCTCACCGACATGGTCGAGCCCATTCTCGAGGACACGCCACTCGAGCGCGTGATCGTTCTCGATGGCGACGAATCCAACCTCGACGACGACCGCTGGACGACGTTCCAGTCGGTGATCGACGGGCAGTCGACCGACTACGATGGCCCCGACCTCTCGGCTGAGGATCCGATGTCGATCAACTACACCAGCGGGACGACCGGCCAGCCGAAACCGGTCCTGCACAAACACCGCTGGCAGTACTGCTTCAATCAGATCAACGCCCCATACTGGTGGGGCGTCGACGAGGACACCGACCTCGAGGAGGAACTGCTCTGGGCGACGACCGGAACCGGCTGGGCCAAGTGGTTCTGGAGCCCGGTCGGCGTCGGACTGACCACTGGGGCGACCCAGCTCATCTACGACGGCGATTTCGAGCCCGAGACGTTCCTCGAGATCCTCGAGGACGAAGGTGTCACGAAACTCTGTGCGGTCCCGACCCAGTACCGGATGTTCGCGAACGCCGACCTCGATTCCTACGACGTCCAGTTGAACGACACGCTGTCGGCGGGCGAACCCCTCAATCGCGAGCCGATCGAGCGCATTCAGGATGCCTGGGGCGTCACGCCACGCGACGGCTACGGCCAGACTGAGACGGTCGCACTCGTGACGAACTACCCGGGAATCGACGTTAAGATCGGGAGCATGGGGAAACCAACCCCCGGTTCCGGTGCGACGATCATCGAAGTCGACGAGGAAATAGAGGCCGAACCCGGCGAGATCGGCGAGATCGCGGTACCAGTCGACTCCCCAGCGATCTTCGACGGCTACTACGAGAAGCCGGACCTCGACGAACAGAAACTCTCGAGCGAGTACTACCGAACCGGAGATCTGGCCTCCCGAGACGAAGACGGCTACTTCTTCTTCGAAGGCCGCGCCGACGACATCATCATCTCCTCGGGCTACCGTATCGGTCCCTTTGAGGTCGAAGACGCACTCGTCAGCCACGACGCCGTCGCCGAAGCTGCCGCCGTCGACAGCCCACACGAGGAACGTGGGAGCGTCGTCAAGACCTACGTGATCCTTGCCGAGGGCTACGAGGGAAGCGACGACCTCAAGACCGAACTCCAGGAGTTCATGAAAGAGGAGACGGCACCCTACAAGTACCCGCGCCGGATCGAGTTCGCCGACGAACTCCCCAAGACCTCGAGTGGGAAGATCCGCCGCGTCGAACTGCGAGAACAGGAACAGCAAAAACACAGCTAATCCGCTCGGACGACTGATTATCGACGTCAGTCCCGTCTGATCGGTTCTCCCATTGCCATGCGACCCTCACCGCGACTGAGTGTCACTTCACAGCGACACAGCGGTGTCGCCATTCGCGACACCAGTCGCTTTCCGAACCAGTGAGTCTCGAGGCGTGGAAACGTGCACGTGCCTACGGGGGCGGAGACGCGGACTCTTCGTTCGCCGTGTCTCCGCGTTCGCGAATACACTCGCGCATAGCGTCGGGTAGCGGCGTCGCCTCGAACGTCTCGTCGACGAAGACGAACGATACCTCGCCGTCGGCGACGCGGTCGTCGATCGATGATCGAACGATCGTAAACGCCACCGTCAGCGACGACGTGCCGCTGTCGACGACGGTCGTCTCGAGGAGTGCGGTGTCGCCGGCCCGAAGCGGCGAGTGAAACGACGCCGACGCCTCGACTGCGGGCAGCAGATAGCCCCGTTTCCGGTAGGCTTCCATCGGATGCTCGCCGTCAGTGGCCAGACTGAAGTAATCGTTCAGCCCCACGATCACGAAGTGGAAAAATCGCGGATAGTAGATGAGCCCGCCGGCGTCGGTGTCCCCCCAGTCGACGGTGATCGGCGTCGTGTGTGACATCGATTAGCTGTGTGCGTAGAACGCGATCGTTCGTTCGTCGGTCGTCTCGGACGGCTCCACGGTGACGGTGACTTCCTGCCCGATTTCGACGTCGACCGGATCGATGTCCCGAACGATACCGGTCAGTTTGACTTGTCCGAACGTCGCGATGGCCGTGACGTACGGCGCGTCGTCTTCGAACTGCGGCGTCGGAACGGTGACAGTCGTGTGCGTACGGATCTCGCCCGTTTCGGGCAACTCCGTCTGCTCTAAGTCTCGGTCGCCACAGTGTGGACAGACACGCCGCGGTGGGACCAGCGCGTGGCCGTTCGAACACGCGTAATAGTAGCCCTCACCGGCCTCGAGTGCGTCGAGGAACTCGTCGTAGCCACCGTTCTGTGCGTCAGTCATTCTTCCACCTCCAGCACGTGAACCGCTGCACTGGCAACCGTCCCACCCGCGTTGTGTGCGACGCCGACGGTGACGTCGTCGTCGACGGCATCGGCGCGTGCGTGGGTGCCGTTGAGGAGGTTTCGAACAGCGGCGACCTGCGCCGCGCCGGTTGCACCGACGGGATGGCCTTTCGCCTTCAGGCCACCCGAGAGGTTCACTGGCAGCGCGCCGTCACGGCACGTCTCACCGCGTCGGGCCGCGCCGATGGCTTCGCCGTAGCTGTAGAGGCCCAGCCCCTCGAGGGCGAGCACCTCCGCGATCGTAAAGCAGTCGTGAACTTCGACGAGGCCGACGTCGTTGGGACCGATCCCGGCGTCGTCGTAGGCCGCTTCGGCGGCGTCGCGCGTAGCGGGGGCCGTCGCAAGTGACTGGCGATCTTGCAGGGCCATCGTATCGCCACCGTGTCCCGATCCCGTGATGGCAACGCCGGCGTCGAGTCCGTGTTCCTTGGCGTAGGACGGCGACAGCAAGACGAGTGCGGCTGCGCCATCACTGATCGGACAGGCGTCGTACAGTCCGAGTGGGGCCGCAATCTCCGGTGACTCGAGGACATCGTCGACCGTGATCTCCTCCTGGAGGTGTGCGTGATCGTTGACGAGTGCGTTGTCGTGGTTCTTGACAGCGATATGGGCGAGGTCCTCACGATCGCCGCCAAACTCGTCGAAGTACGCCCGTGTCATCAACGCGTACGCTGCGGGGAAGGTGACACCTGATCGGATCTCGAAGAGGTCGTCGGCCGCTCGAGCGAGGCCGTCGGTTGCCCCCGCCGTGCCCATATTGCTCATTCGTTCCATCCCGCCGGCGACGACGACGTCGGACTCACCGGATCTGACCGCCCGAACTGCATCCCGGACTGCGAGCCCACTCGAGGCACACGCACTTTCGACCCGTCTGGATGGGGCGGTCGTGCCCAGCGCCTCGGACGCGAGTGGTCCCTGATGACCCTGGTTTTCCGCGAGCGTGCCGACAAAGTTGCCATAAAACACCTCGTCGATGTCCTCTGGCTCAAGCCCGGCGTCGTCGAGCGCAGCGAGCCCGGCTTCCGCAAACATATCTCTCCCTCTCCGATCGGGGAACGTTCCGAACGCAGTCATCCCTGTTCCGGCGACGAATGCCTTCGACATTATCTACCACGCTACAGTTGGGCAGACAAGACTATATGTGTGTCGAACGGCTTCCGGCAGCCAGCGGGTCCAACAGCGAGATCTGTCGAGTCGGCACACTTATTGGTGTGCTCGGAACAGACACTGGTGATGGACATCGAGACGATCGACCGCGTCGGCGTTATCGGCGCGGGGACGATGGGCAGTGGTATCGCACAGGTCGCCGCCACACACGGCTATGACGTCGTAATGCGGGACATCGAACAGGAGTTCGTCGAGAACGGGTTCGAAACGATCGATGACAGTCTCGGCCGACTCGTCTCGAACGAGACGCTGTCGGAAGACGAGGCCGCAGCCGTTCGTGACCGGATCACCGGCACAACGGACCTCGAGGATCTCGCAGACTGTGATCTCATCGTCGAAGCAGCACTCGAGGATCTCGACATCAAACGCGACATCTTCGGTGACTTAGACGACATCGCGGCCGATGACGCCGTGCTGGCGACGAACACGAGTACGCTGTCGATCACGTCGATTGCCAGCGCGACCGACCGACCGGAGTCGATCGTCGGACTTCACTTCATGAACCCCGTTCCCGTGATGAAAGGTGTTGAGGTCGTCGTCGGCGAAAACACGGACCCCGACGTCGTGGAACTGGCCCACGAGTTCGCCGAATACGTCGGCAAGACGACCTGGGAATCGGACGACAAGCCCGGCTTCGTCACGAACCGGATCCTCATGCCCTGGATCAACGAAGGCATTCGCGCGTTCGACGAAGGCGTTGCGACGAAAGCAGACATCGACGCGGGGATGGAACTCGGGACGAACGTGCCGATGGGGCCGCTGACGCTCGCTGATCACATCGGCCTCGATATCTGTCTGCACGCCACCGAAACGCTTCACGAGGAACTCGGCGATCGGTACAAACCGGCCTACCTCCTCAAGCGGAAGGTCGAAGCGGGCGAACTCGGCAAAAAGACGGGTTCGGGATTCTACGAGTACGACTGAACTGGGTTTAATCGACCCAACGACGACCCCAGTGGGCACCCCGCCCGCCCCTACTGTTTGAGGTGGCGGGCGATAATCTTTTTCTGGATTTCGGAGGTCCCTTCGTAGATCGTCGTGATCTTGGCGTCGCGGTAGTATCGTTCGACGTCGAAGTCTTTCGTGTAGCCGTAGCCGCCGTGGATCTGGACGGCCTCGTTCGCGACGTCGACAGCCGCCTCGCTGGCGAAGTATTTGGCCATCGCCGCGGCCTTCGCCGCGACGCCATCCTCGTTCTTCCGCGCGGCATCACGGGTCAGCAGACGGGCCGCCTGGACGTCGGTCTGCATGTCGGCGAGTTTTTGGCTGATCGCCTGGTGTTCGATAATCGGCTCGCCGAACTGCTCGCGTTCGTTCGCGTACTGGACCGAATCGTCGAGGGCGGCCTGTGCGACGCCGACTGCCTGACTCGCGATTGCCACACGGCCGCCAGTCAGGATTGAGAACGCGGCTTTGAGCCCGCGCCCGACCTCAGTCAGGCGGTTTTCGGCCGGAATACGAACGTCGTCGAAGATGAGCGTCGTCGTGTCGCTCGCGCGGAGACCGAGTTTATCCTCTTTCTTGCCGACCTCGAGTCCCTCGACGTCTTTCGGAACGAGGAACTGCGTAACGGTGTCGGGGTCGTCACGATCGGTTTTGGCAAAGAGGATGACGACGCCTGCCCGCTCGCCGTTCGTGATCCACTGTTTCTTGCCGTTGATGACGTACTCGTCTCCGTCGAGTCTGGCTTCGGTCGACATCTCGGCGGGGTTCGAGCCGGCGTCGGGTTCCGAGAGCGCGAACGCGCCGACGGGTCGGCCACGGGCCATCTCCGGCAGCCACTCCTCTTTGTGGGCCTCGGTACCGAACTGGCGGATACACGACGTCGCGAGACAGTGGACCGACAGCGCCGTCGCGACGGCGAGGTGGCCGTAGGCGAGTTCCTCGTTGATGATGCTGTAGGTGAGCTCGTCGACGTCGAGGCCGCCGTACTCCTCAGGCACCGTCATGCCGGTAAAGTCCAGTTCCGCGAGTCCATCCCAGACGTCCTCCGGGAATTTTTGGTTCTCGTCGGCATCGTGAACGTCGGCTCCGACCTCGTTTTCGACGAAATCCTGTACCGTATCCTGGATGAGCTGCTGTTCGTGTGTAAGCTCCATACCACGATATTCGAGAGTGGCCTACTAAAGGGTGCGATCCGTCGGCAAATAGATACATAGAAATGGGCGCTCGCCCGGAGAGTAGTACGTATGACAGTCATCCAGTCACGGGAGGCGGCGGTCGATCTCATCGATGACGGCGACACCGTCGGCATCGGCGGCTTCGTGGCCGTCGGCATTCCCGAATATCTCCTCGAGGCACTCGGCGAGCGCTACGCCGAGACCGGAACGCCAGGCGATCTCACGCTGTATCACCCAGCTGCGGAGGGCGACCGACAAGGGAACGGCATCTCTCATCTCGTCCAAGACGGCATGATCAAGCGAACGATCGCGAGCCACTGGGGCTTCACGCCCGATCTGATGGAGCGGATCGTCGACGAAGAGGTCGAGGCGTACAACCTACCGTTTGGCGCGATGGATCACCTGCTCCGAGACACTGCCGCGGGCAAGCCGGGTACGATCACGAACGTCGGCCTGGGGACCTTCGTCGACCCGCGCCAGGATGGGGCAAAGGCCAACGATAGCACAACCGAAGATCTCGTTGATCTCGTGACCCTCGACGGCGAGGAGTACCTCTTCTACCGATCGGTCCCCATCGACGTCGCGATCATCCGCGGCACGACCGCCGACGAGAACGGCAACATCACGATGGAACGGGAGGCTCTCGAGTCGAACGTGCTGGCGATGGCACAGGCGGCCCACAACTCCGGTGGCACAGTGATCGCCCAGGTCGAGCGCGTCACCGAGACGGGGACACTCGATCCGCGGTCGGTTGCCGTCCCGGGCGTCCTCGTCGACTCGATCGTCGAAGCACCGGCCTCACACCACCCACAGACCTACGCCGAGCCGTACAACCCCGCCTACAGCGGCGAGATCAACCCGCCCGCAAGCGACTCGCCGGACGACGCGCCGCTGTCGGCGAAGAAGATCATCGCCCGACGGGCCGCGATGGAGCTCTCGAGTGATGCGGTCATCAACCTCGGCGTCGGCGTTCCGGAACTCATCCCCGCCGTGGCAGCCGAAGGCGGAATCGACGACGAGATCACACAGACTGTCGAGTCCGGCCCCGTCGGCGGCTCCGCCTCGGGCGGGATCAGCTTCGGGACCGCGACGGGCCACGAGGCGCTCGTCGCCTCCACCCAGCAGTTCGACTTCTACGACGGCGGCGGCCTCGACTTCGGCTTCCTGGGGATGGCCCAGATCGACCCGGCGGGCAACATCAACGTCAGCCGATTCGGCTCGCAACTGCCCGGCTGTGGCGGCTTCATCAACATCACCCAGAACGCCGAGACGGTCGTCTTCTGCGGGACACTGACGACCAACGGCCTCGAACTCGACGTCGGCGACGGCGAACTCGCGATCGAACGCGAGGGCGACCAGCCGAAGTTCCTCGAGTCCGTCGAGCAGATCACCTTCAGCGGTGAGTACGCCCGCGAGATCGACCAGCCAGTTCGGTACGTCACCGAACGAGCCGTCTTCGACCTTCGTGAAGGCGGACTCACACTCGTCGAAGTCGCACCCGGTATCGACCTCGAGGCGGACGTCCTCGACCAACTCGAGTGTACGCCCGCAGTCGCAGACGATGTAGCCGAAATGAATCCGGATCTCTTCCGGGCGGAGCCGCTCGATCTGACCGAGTACGTCAACTGATCGCGGCCCGCGGCATCGTCATTTCGTGGCGAGAGTACACACTCGTTCGCTGTGGCCGCTGCAAGCGGCGTCAGGGATCAGTATCGTTAACATCTCGCGGGAGAAATCAACGACCGATATGGCTACGTACGAAAACCTCTCTGTCGACCACGGCGACGGCGTGGCGACGGTCACACTCGAGAGCACGGCCGGCCGGAACGCACTCACACTCGAGATGGCGAACGAACTGGTTTCGGTTGCCACGACACTCGGCGACGATCCAGACACCCGGTGTATCGTGTTGACCCACGAGGGGACCTTCTTCGGCTCCGGTGCTGACCTCTCGCAACTCGCTGGCGATGGCTCCGACGCACCCCACCTTCGAGAACTGGCCGGCCGCGCCCACGAGGCGATCATCCAGTTCCACCGCGCGAAGACACCCGTCATCGGGGGGATCAACGGTATCGCTGCTGGGATTGGTTTTAGTCTCGCGCTGATGCCGGACCTGGTTGTGCTTGGCGAGGATGCAACGCTGAAGTTTGCCTATCCCGGAATTGGGCTAACAGGCGATGGCGGTGCAACCTTCTTTCTGCCGCGACTCGTGGGGCTCCGTACGGCCAAAGAGATCGTCCTCCGTGACGAGGCGATTGCCCCCGACGAGGCCGTCGAGATGGGACTCGCAACCGAAGTCGCACCCGCCGGCGAGTTCGACGAGCGACTCAAGGCCGTCGCCTCGGAGCTCGCGGCTGGACCGACACACGCACTCGGGACAGCGACCCAACTGCTGACCGACAGCTACGAGCGCGGTCTCGAGGGGCAGTTGGCCGTGGAAGCCGACGCGATCGCCGGCGCGTCCAAGACGGACGACTACGAAATCGGGCTCGAGGCCTTTTTCGGCGACGGCGACCCCGAGTTCGTCGGTCGGTAGCGAACAACCGAGCGAGCGGCCGTTTTCCGCTGGTCACATTCGCAGAATGATTTATCAGGATAAACCCCAAACGTGGAGATATGCATCTCGGCCTGGTAATCCCACGAACCGGCGCACACGACCCGACCGATCTCGCGATCGACGCGGAACAACAGGGGTATGACTCCGTCTGGATGGGGGAGCTCTGGGGAACGAGCTCCGTCGTCAAACTCGCCGAAATCGCCGCGATGACTGACGACGTCGAGATCGGAACGGCCATCGTGAACGTCTTTTCGCGGACGCCGGCCGTCCTCGCGATGACTGCAGCGACGCTCGATCAGGTCTCGGACGGGCGTGCGTCGTTTGGTGTCGGGACGAGTACGCCGACGGCCGTCGAAAACGTCCACGGCATGGCGTTCGAACGGCCCGTTCGTCGCTCCCACGAGACGATCGAGATCATCACAAAAATCCTGCGGGACGACGAGCCAGTCGACTACGACGGGGAACTGCTCAGCGTCAACGGCGTTCCGCCAGTCAACGCGGACGTCCCAGTGTATCACGCGGCGCTCGGCCCGGCCAACCGACGCGTCGTCGGACGACTCTGTGACGGGTGGATGCCACACAATATCCCGTTTTCCGAACTCGAGAACGCCTTCGAAGTCGTCGAACGCACGGCTCGTGAGGCCGATCGTGATCCGGACGAGATTACGATCGCCCCATACGTTCCGGCGGCGGTCAGCGACGACGCCGACGAAGCCTACGACGCCGTTCGTGGCCACATCGCCTACTACGCAGGCAGCGCCGACGGCTATCAAAAGGCGGTCGCAACCCAGTTCCCCGACCGTGCCGAACGCGTCGCCGAGGCGTGGCAGGCGGGTGACCGCGGGGAGGCTACCAGCCTCGTGACGGACGAAATGGTCCACGATCTCGGTGTCGCCGGCACGCCGGACGACGCACGCGAACAGCTTCGGGACCTCGTCGCCGAGACCGCGATCGATCGGCCACTGGTGACGATTCCGGAACAAGCTGCCGACGAACTGGCCGAAGGAACGATCGAAGCGCTTGCCCCAGTGTCGAAGTCGTAATCACTCGTTACGAGCCTCAAACCAAACCGAGTCGAGTATCCTACACGTAGTCCAGGTTCACCTGCGTAACGTTTGCGGCCCGCTTGACGACGTCTGCGATCTCGTCGCGACGTGTCTCGTCGATCCGACTCTGTGGCCCACAGACACAGATCGACCCGCGAATCTGATCGCTCTTATCGAGGATCGGCGCTGCGATACAAACCATGCCCGCGATGCGTTCTCCCTCGTCGATCGCATACCCCTGTTGGCGAACGGACTCGAGTTGCTCGAACAGGACGTCGGCATCGGTGATCGTTCGAGACGTCACTGCAACGAGACCGTGTCGGTCGATGATCGCATCGACTCGCTCGTTGGGCATGTATGCGAGCATCGCCTTTCCTGGCGCGGTCGCGTGCAGTGGCATCCGAGCACCAGGATACGCAAAAAGATTGACGGCGTCCGGCCCTTCCTGAACCGCAAGGATCACCGCCTGATCGGCTTCTTCGATAAGCAGGGTTGCGTGTTCACCGGTCTCCACAGCGACGTCCTCGAGTTCGTCACGAACGGCTTTGAACACCTCTAACCGATGTCGCTGCCGGTGGCCGACCTCGAGAAACCGTGTCGTCGTCTGGTATTCCTTGTCATCTTTCGTCACGTATCCCGTTGTGATGAGTGCCTGCAAGTAGTCGTGAACGGTACTGACGGGCATATCGAGCCGTTCGGCGAGTTCTGAAACGCCCCCACCACCGTTTTCTGCGAGTTCGTCGACGAGCGTGAAGGCCCGTTCGACCGACCTGTTGGATTTCCCTCCCATGATTGGACCCACAACCGCAAGCTACAGAAAGGTTTCGACTCCGCCGGATACATTTTCGAATTTGGGTGAAATCCGAGATACATATTCAGTACAGTTTTCCGGTTATCCATCACTCGAAACGTGGATAAGATACCGAAGAAGTCCAGAAGGCAGATATTCACACTTACTTGTGGACTGTTAACATACCTCTACTAAATGAATTCAGTTCCGGCAGAGTCGAATCACCTTCAAGTGATTATATTATAGTAATATCCTCTTATTCAGTGTAGTCAATGATGAAAGAGAAACCACGATCCAGGACCGGCACGGGATTATTTATTAGATATCCTCGATAACTGTGTCTCGTTCTCGCTCGTTTCGAGACGAAACTCGCATCATTCCTCACAGAATTTTTCCGGGAAAGTCGGAATATCTTTCATCAAAACTGAGCACCGACGTTCGTCACTGCTGACAGCCGAGAGACTACTGATCGCACGACAGCTGTACGATTGATGTGAGATTTACGCCAGTTGGCACAAGAGGGCTGCCAGCCGGACTCGACGATAGCCGACACGCTATTACAAGCATACCCCTGTAATCCATCGCTCAGAACGGAATGTCCGCATCACACTCGTGACGGTGGTTAGATATCCGTGATTACACCGTGGCCTCCTTCGACTGCCTGTGCGTCCTCTTCTAACAACGCCACGACGAGATACGGAACATACGACTCGAAGTACTCGACAAGCGTTGCGATCCGTTCAGCATCGATCGCCTCGAGCGAGTCAAGGAGCATAACCGGAACCGTCTCGTAGACGTCGTGAACGAGGTATCCGGCCAGTGCGAATACGAGCCCAGTCACTTCCCGTTCGCTCTCACTCAGGTGGTCGATCGTGTCCTCGTAGGCCGCACCGTCGTCGGTGCTTCGCACGATTTTGAGATCGAACGACGATTTCGAGACTTTCCGGCGACCCTCACGAACCTCACGGGTAGTCCGATCGATCCAGATCCGATCGAGATTCTCGTACTGGAGTGTCTCGAGGAGGTTTTCCATGTGCTCGTTGAACGCCTCGACCGCGTTGGCCTCGATCTGGTCGATTCGAGTGCGAAGCGCCGTCAGTTCGTCAGTGACGTCCTCCCGGCGGGCCTCAAGTCCCTCGCGACCGTCGAGACGATCTTCGGTCTCGGCGATCTCGTCTTCAATCTCGTCACGCTCGCGCTCTTTGCGCTCGAGTTCGAACTCGAGTTGGTTGACCTCCTTGTGCTGGTCGAGCACGCCGCTGTACTCTTCGGTTTCGAGAGCTTCGATCTCGGCTTCGAGTTCGTCGATTTCGTCGGCGAGTGCCTCACGCTCCTCGGTCAACTCTTCGATTCGATCGCTTCGACGGTCGATCTCGTCGGCGATCGACTCGAGACGCCGCTGTGTCTGTTGGTACTCGGTGCGGTTTTCGTTGATGTTCGACAGCGTCTCCCGCCGATCGTTAAGGTCGGCACTGATCTCGGAGCGCTCCTCGAGTCGCTCCTGTCGTGCGGTTCGGAGCTGTTCGATCGTCGTTTCGATCTGGTCTCGAGCAACTGACGATCCACAGGTCCAGCACGTGACCGTCTCCGAATCGCCGAGCAACTGGTCCGTCAGGGGGCCGTCATCGGTCTCGTTCGTCTCTGCGAGGAACGAATCCGGCTCCTCGAGGAGCTGTTCGTTGAACTGGATGGTGCTCTGTAACTGGGAGATCTCTTCGGAGAGGTCAGCCTTTTCGGCCTGAAGGGTCTCAATCTCCGCCTCAAGACGTCCGATCTCCGTCTCATCACCCGTCGAGAGCGACTCGAGTGTGTCCTGAACTTCGTCTTGCTCTTCCTCGAGAGCCTCGATGCTCGCGCGTTCGGTCTCGATTCGGTTTCGGGTGTGTTCGATCTCGGATCGCGTCTCACGGACGTCGTCGAGCTTTGCCTCGAGTTCGGACTGTTCCTCTCGGCGCTCTTCGACGTCAACGTTCGTCTCTTCGAGTTTGTTTTGGGCCGTCTCGAGTTCTGCTTGTAGCGTCTCGATTTCGTCAGTGACGCGTGTCCGCTTTGCCTCGAGGTCGGGGAGACGCCCTTCGAGGTCGTCGAGTTCTGCAAGCTGGTCGTCGAGGTTGCGCTTTCGCTGTTCGTATTGTTCGATCTCCGATTTGATTGCGGCGGTATCGACCGGGCGCATGATCAGTTCGCGGAGGTCGTCGCCGCGAGCGACGGCCTGTCGTGCCTCGTTCGACTCGAGGAGGAAGGCAAACAGATCGGCAAGTTCCGGGTCCTCGAGGTACGGCTCTCCGTCCGTGGCAATCGTGCCGCTTCGACGTGTGAGCGTCCGTCGATAGGTTTCATCGCCGAACTCGAGGACGGCACTGCCTTCCGTCGCGTCGGCTTTGAGACTCACCTGATTGCTGCCGAGTGCAGCCATGATTGCTTGTAACAGTGAGGTCCGGTTCGTCGCATTTCGACCGGAGAGCACTGTCACCCCCTGTCGGAACGACACCGTGGTCTCATCGATCCCACCGATATTATTCACTTCAAGCGTTGCTTCGTCTGGGACGTCTCGGTTCTTTGTGTCTAAACGATGTTCCATATACCGCTGTTTTGGCTCCCAACAGATAGGTATTACCACTCCAGTTCCAAATGCAGAACGACGGCGAAACTATCAGGACGTCCACAACTCAGGATTACTGTTCAGCTGTGCTCGAGTTGTAACAGTCACAGGCCTGCTCTTCGAGGAGGTCACGGATAGTGTACTCCTGAAAACACTCCTGACACGTCACTGTAATCGAGACGGTCACGCTGTGTTCACCGATTTCGAGAATCCCGTTCCGTTCGAGTTGGGCAACGGTATCTTCCGTCACCGCAGCAGTTCGGTTCTGGAGCGCACCGAGTTTCTCAGCGCTTCGCTCCAGTCGTTCCTCGTCGCTTGGCGTCGCAAGTGAGGTCTCGAGGCAGTCAGTCAGGTGGTTGTAGACCGTTTGGTGGGAAACGAAATCCGATTCGACCTGTTCGATCGGGACGCCATCGCGTTCGAGTTCGGTCCGAGTCTGAACCCGTGTCCCGCTGCTGACGTCGTCGTCGGTGAGCAAGCGATACGTGTTTTCGATCTCACCTTCCTTGACGGAGACACCTGCCGTCTCGAGTGCGGACTCGAGGACGCGCTGGTTTACGTACGTTGCGAGTTCACGAGTACTGTACTGTTCAGTAGTGTCTCCAGTCCAGTACGCGATGAGATCGTCATTGA
The DNA here is from genome assembly GCF_900156475.1 of Natronorubrum thiooxidans. Taxonomy (GTDB): domain Archaea; phylum Halobacteriota; class Halobacteria; order Halobacteriales; family Natrialbaceae; genus Natronorubrum; species Natronorubrum thiooxidans. The sequence continues at coordinate 119,627 of NZ_FTNR01000007.1, read as the reverse complement.
GGGTCGAAAGATTGTATTTATCTGCGATCCGTCCAGTTTTACAACACGGCTTCTCCGACTCCGAGGCGCGGTTGTGAGTAGTCATAGTTTTGTGTACTGTTCCATACATAAAAAGCACTTCGAAGCGAACACCTGTTACCTGACGAGGACAACGCCGATCGTAACTGAAACGATGTCCATGCTGGTTTACAGTGATACCCACGTAAATCATTGCTGAGTAGCTCAGTAGTAGTTCGGTTACCACACATTTTGTAAAATTTTCATAAGCCAAAATGTAGTATTTGTAATACGATAAATAAGCTGGTGATTAATTATAGAGACGAAGACAGTACACCGACATTCCACATCAAATATTTCTATTAGACAGTGTATAGTAGTAATAGCAGCTCTATAGCGATGCTCATCGACGCCAAGAAAAATTCAGTGTACAGTTTATTATACTGGTAGTTTAGTATAACTATATTTTATCCAATACTATCTGCTGATCACGTAATCTGGCGGTTTCGACAAGCCTCACGATCCATTCTCACGGTCCATTTTCGAACGGCGAGGGATTCGTATCGGTCACGTCAAAGATAGTGTTCTTTTACCAACACAGGTATTATTATATATCGGACACCGTCGGGTCGGTGTGCATCCGGTGGCGCAGTCGACAGAGTATTTCCGGAGTACCGAAGACGTACAGTGTATCGCCTGCCTGCAACGGTTCTCCGTCTTCTGGACGCGTAATCACGCACTCGCCACGTTCGATGGCGAGAACAGTACCCGGGACCCACCCGACGAATTCGCTTTCGAGTGGTCCGTTCGACACAACCGTCGCCAGTGTAATCGTTTCGTCTGCGGCCCGAATTGCTGCTGCGAGTTCGCTGCCGTCAGATGGCAACTCCTGGTGAACCGTCAGCCGGTACCGTGTCTCGAGGGTGAACACAGCGGCGTCGTCTTCGTCGACGATGAGCGTCGCGACTGAACCCGAACTGGAACGGAACGTCCCCGTCGCCACGAGTCGACTCGAGTCGGAATCGGTCGTCCAGACTTCGACTGGATCACCGGTGCTTACACGCGGAGGGAACGCGGCCCGAACTGCGACGGCAACACGGTCCGGTGGCAGCCTCGCACTGAGACCGGTTGGCTGCGCACCGACTGTAAGCGACGTGATGGTGCCGTCGGCAGCGAACTCGGTAGCAACGTAGCCGATACCGAAATCGTCCTCCAGTCGCCGTCGAAGCCGCGATCGGCGTTCGGCTGGCGAGAGTTCCTGTGGGAGCAGTACTGTCCGTCCCTCGAGCCTTCGTTTGCTGTCGTCATCGATCGGTGGATACCCATCTGCATCGTCGATCGTCTCCGGAAGCGTTAGAACGACTGCGATCCCGGCCAAGCGAATACGGTCTGCGATCGGTCCGGATGCATCGAGTCCAGAAACTCCGAAGACGCCGCATGCGAGGTGATCACCGAGTCGGTGACCACCTGTCGAAAGGATAGCGCCGGTAGCTACCACACCGAGCAAATAGATGCCAGTTGTGTAGTGGGCAAGCGGCGAGTCGGCGACGATTACCCCGTCTTGCCACAGCTCGATGCAAAGCCAGACGAGCGGAACCGCAAGTCCAGCAATGATCGCCGGACCACGGGCCAGATTTTGGGCTGTTCTGGCGCGATAGCCAAACGCGAGTACCGTAGTAACGAGACCCGCAAGCAGCCCGTATCCGGGAATTCCGAGGGTGGCCACTCGAGTCCATTCGAGTGTTAGATCCAGCGTAGCGAGCGTGGCCATCTGTTGCACCTCGACGGCCAGCGTCGGTATGGCGTCTCCCATTCAGTAGCTCACCTCAGGAGCCGACTGCTTGCGATCAATCGAGTCCACGGCTGTGCGGTCGGTACCGACGAGAAACGCATCGTCACCGATCTCGAGTATGTCGGTAGACGGTTCGAACGTCCATGTCTGCCGAGCAGTACGGGCGTCATCGTCCACCGGTCGAACTGCGATCGCGTCGACATCGACAGCATCGTCGACAATGACATCCCGAACGGATGCTGTGATTGTCGTCCGTCGAATCGTCGCGCCGCCTCGTTCGAGCAGCGAAATCGCGTCGAACTCGTGACGCATCTGTGTCGGGGTGACGACGAGCCGAACTGCATCTGCCTCGAGAAGAACAGACGTTTCCGGCGTCGGAACCGCAATGAGAACCGTTTCTTCAATATCGGGTGCCGTTGCCGGCCGATCCTCGTGCGGCACAGCCTCGTCGACAGCCACCCGAAGAACCCTTCCACGAATCGTCGTCGTGGCTGTCGAAACGAGAACCTCATCACCAGAATCGATCCCTGCCGGAACGAGCGTCTGGACCGAGACGGCCCGCCATCCCGAAGGAACATCCGCTGCGAGATCGTTTATCGGCGGGGCCGCAGTGATCGTTGCTCGGCCGCGACCGTCGATAGCGACGTCGATGGCCGCAAGGTCATGGGTCGTTCGAAGCCGATCCTCGAGTCGCGTCTCGAGTTCCGAACGCGACAGGTCAGCCGGCAGTCGCCACCGTCCGTCCTCGAGCGTCGTTCGAAGCGACGGACCGAGCGGTGGATATCCCTCATGGTCACGAACACTGCCTACGGAGCGGATCGTTACCTGGCCAGCGGCGTCGACAGCATCGATCGCATCGGCAGCGAGGGGTTGCGTTCGGACAGTCGGCTGTGCGGTCGCCCGCGGCAACTCGTCGGCCAGCCGAGCGCCGTAGCTATCGGCGTACAACGCGAGGGCGAAGACGACGCCGGAGCCGATCGATAGCCGTGGAAGCTGTGCCGTCGTCAGCTGGATCAGCTCCATCGAAGCTGCGGTGATTCCGGCGACGCCGACTGCGCTCACGCTGACGACCGCACCGAGAACGGTGTCGGTCGTCGTCTGTCCGACGACGACGCGGCCACAGCCGACGAGCCCAGCGAGCGGGAGTCCGAGCAGCAACCCAACCGATAGTCCCAGAACGATCTCGTCAGGAGTGATGAACAAGAAACTCATAACTGAGCTCTCAGTCGGGATCGAGTCCCCACATTGCACTCCCAGGGCGCTCGAGTCAGCCACCTGTGTTCAGGATCGGAATCGATCATCAGAAATCCGATGCGACCCGGATTTCGGGATTGGGCTGCTCGTCGATGTAGTTGCTGTCCGACGGCGGGATAACCTCGACTTCGATCGTGCCGATGTCCTGATCGGCACGGAGACTCTGATCGCCGTCGAAATTGAGGACTGCCTGGTTGTCCTTAAGCTTGTAGCTCTTCGAGAGCGAACCCGGTGATTGACCCGTTTTCGCCTGAACAACGCCGTCTAACTGAGCGGAGCCCGCCGTTGCAATGATGGTCGCGTCTTCGACGTTATTCCCGTTCTCGTCGATGACGGAAACCACGACTTCACCGTCCACGCCGCCCTGGTCCGCCTCGATGAGTTCGCCGTCATCGATCCGGACGGTGACCTCCGTATCACCGACGTCACCGATGCCGCCGAGCATATTCAACATCAATGCCAGCGCCGCGACGCCAACGACAAGCGCAATCACCAACCGGATCGGTAATCCCTCGATCGCACGGTCGTCCCGAATAAAGGAGACCCGTGAACGCGCTTCCGTACTGGAATCGGCTGCTATCGTTCGTTTCGAAGCCATGCCCCGCTTGGGCTCGCCTTCTCTCTTAAACCCTGGAACGAACGTTCAAGTAGCAAGCCGAAACGAGTGGCGACCGTGAGTTTCGTACTCGGCCGCGACGGCGACAGAGACCGTGGACCTGTCGGCCATCTTGGAAGCTACCGTGCGCTGGATGGCACCAGCGGCGCAGTTCTCTATTGTGACCTCGATGGCCCACACGCGGTGACGATCGTCGGAAAACGCGGCTACGGAAAGTCCTATACGATGGGTGTCTTCGCGGAAGAACTCGCCAAAACGAATGGCCTCGCACCGGTCATCGTCGATCCAATGGGGGCCTTCGAAACTCTCGCGGAGACGAACACCGACACGGAACGTGATAATAAAATTCCAGCGACAGTGATCGACGATCCGGCCGTCAAGCCAACTGCGCTCGACCCACAGTCGTGGTGTGGACTACTCGGACTCTCACCCGAACGCGGTGCTGGAGGACTGGTTTGGCAGGCCGCACAGAAGACGTCGACTATAGCCGAAATGCGTGCCCATATCGATGGCACTGACGCCCCACAGATCGACAAACGTGCTGCACGTAACCATCTTCATCTCGCGGAGTCGTGGGACGTCTTCGACGCGACAGGTCTCGAGGCAACAGACCTCGCCGGTCCGGAGGTCACGATCATCGACGTCTCCGGACTCGAGAGCGCGCCGATGAACGCGGTCTGTCGTGGGGTGGCCGAAGCGCTGTATCGAGCACGCGTCACCGAGACGATCGAGCGCCTGCCGTGGCTGTTGCTCGACGAGGCCCATACCTTCTTTTCGGGAGTCGCCGAACCCGCACTCGAGCGCATTCTGACGCGTGGCCGTGCACCCGGTGTGAGTCTCGTCGCTGCGACACAGCGACCGAGTGCCGTCCCCGCACTCTGTCTCTCCCAGTCGGATCTCTTGCTCGCTCATCGGCTAACCGCCCAGACGGACCTCGAGGCGCTTGTAGCGGCTCAGCCGACGTACATGAACGGCTCGCTTGCCGATACCGATCGGTTGCCAGAGACACCGGGGGAGGTCGTCGTGATCGACGACGCGACGGAGACAGTCCACGCGGTACAGATCCGCACACGTGAAACACCACACGGTGGCAACAGTCCGCGAGCGAGCAATGTCGAAATATAGGTTTAAATACGAAGCCGCGACCAGACGGCCCATGCCCAGCAGGGACCGGTTCGAACAGCGACTCACCGCCGTCGAGCGCGTCGTCGTCGACGGCGACACTGCGATCGACGAGCTCGACGAGGTGGCCACGCTCGCCGACGACATCGACCGACTCGAGTCACGCATCGATGCTCACGATCGTCGAATCGCTGCCCTCGAGGCAAAACTCGATGCCCTCAATGGTTTCGCCGGCAACGTCGCATCGGTCAACGACGCCGTTGAACGACAGGCCAACGCGGCCGTGGCCACCGTCGACCGACTCGAGTATCGACTCGCCGAACTCGAGCGATGTCTCACCGATGCACATCCCAAGAACTCTACGTCCGGGGTCGAGGCCGAAGCCGAATTCGCGTGGTCTGAATCGACCCAAGAAGACGGGGACGAATTGATCCAGGGAGACGGGAACGAATCGATCCAGCCGGTCACCGATCAGATCGACCACGATGGGACGACAGCACTCGAAGCAGACAACGGATCAGCCGAGGCGAACAACTCGGCGACCGTAGAACAGACGGCCACGAATATTCTCTCGGAGGCAGACGAGCCGAACAGCAACAGGAAAACACCCGAATCGCCGACAGCCGATAAATCAGCCGACTCGAGAACGGGGCTGCTGGCCTCGCTTCGATCCAAACTCCCGTGATTCGATACGTGCTTGCGGTTATGCTGGCGATTGCGATGCTGGCAGTCGCCATGCCCGCACTCGATCGGGGCGCGACGATGAACACCGAACGGACGGTCGACTCGAGTATTGCAGCCGTCGACGACGCAGCAACGGCCGTGGCAACTGAAGAGCGCTCGCCAGCGGGTCATCCCGATCCACAGCGGGTCGTCGAGGTAACGTTACCAGCCCAGTCGTTGACGACCACCGCTGTCGACCAGTTCGAGATTGTACCCCACGAAAACGGCAGTTTCAGCCATGCACGATACGTCCTCGAGGACGGGACGACACGAGAGGCAGTTATTGACGAACGGATCGTCTGGCTCGATCCAGCGAAAACCGAGCCGATCGAGTTTGATGGACCCGGTGAGCTCCAGCTCGTGCTCACGTTACACTCAGATATGGACGGCGAACCCGTTGTCGTCGCGAGGCACCCGTGAGTTTATATCGGAATACGCGACCAGTGTCGCCATGACGCAGGACGGGACGCCAAGCGGGCTTCGATCGGTCTTCGAGCGGACCGGCGTGGGTGGGTTGCTCGCCAGCAGTATTGATCGGTTCGGCCGTAAGGACGAATCGTCAGGCGCGTGTTCGTGCCACGTTTCGTTCGACGAGGAAACGCTCGTCCTCGATGCGAGCGATTGCGACGGCCAGTTGGCGACGTCGACTGCGTGTCGTCGAACCGTCGTCGACGCGTTGGCGGACCGTGATGCGAGTCGGATCGTCGTTCGAAACACCGGTCTCGAACAGCAGTACCGCGGTTCTGGCGTTGAGCTTCTCGGTTCGGCCGGCCGGTTCGTCGAACGGCTCGGCGATCGAAACGACCGGCTGGCGACGGCAGCGCTGGGTGATCCACTCGGGGTCGCCGACGAGGTGGACACGCGAGTCGGTCCAGTGGCTGATATTGGTATCGACGCTGGGCTTACACGTGTTGCGAGGACGATCGATAGCTACGAAGACGCGTTTTCGCCGACCGTTGGGCTCACGATCGGCCACTACCGTCTCGAGCCGTCGATCGACGACGGTGCTCGGCTCAGGGACGTTCGATCACTCGAGACGGGAAGCGACGCCCGCATATACACGAGACACGGTGGTGTGCCACGCTATATGCTCGACGTCATCGATCTCTCGCTGACGAGCGCAGAACGGACACACCTCGTCGATGGCTACGAGGCAATCGCCGAAGGAACTGTCGAGGGCGACCGTGTCGCATCGCGAGCACTCGAGCAGGTGACCGACGAACCGGCCGACCCACTGCTCACCGACGTTCTCAGCAAGCATACGGCGGGCTATGGAATTCTCGAGGATTTGTTCGCAGATCCACGGCTGACTGACGTCTACGTCACGTCGCCGGTTGCACGGAATCCGGTTCGTGTCGTCGTCGACGGCGAATCGATGGCGACGAACGTCTTTCTGACCCAGGACGGTGCACAGGCACTCGCCTCCCGCGTCCGCCGGACCAGCGGGCGCGCGTTCTCGCGAGCGAATCCGACGGTCGATGCCACGGCAGTCCTCGAGAACGGTGTCGGAATCCGAGTCGCCGGCGTCACTGATCCAGTCGCCGACGGCGTCGCCTTCGCTTTTCGTGAGCGAGCGGACGATCGGTTCACGCTGCCTGGACTCGTCGCGAACGGAACCATGCCGGCAGATGTGGCGGCGTTTCTCTCTGTTGCCGTCGAGCGAAACGCCGCTGCACTGATCGCCGGAACCCGCGGCTCGGGAAAAACAACGCTGCTCGGAACACTGCTGTACGAACTCACGCCGGATACCAGAACCGTACTGATCGAGGACACCCCCGAACTCCCGGTCGAGGCGCTCCAATCAGTCGGCCGGGACGTACAGGCCCTCCGAACCGGGAGTGGGGAGGGACCCGAGATCACGCCCAACGAAGCGCTCAAGACGGCGCTTCGACTGGGCGATGGCGCACTCGTCGTTGGCGAGATTAGAGGCGAGGAAGCACAGGTGCTGTACGAAGCGATGCGAGTCGGTGCCAACGCGAACGCGGTACTCGGGACGATCCACGGTGATGGGGCCGACGAGGTCTACGAACGCGTCGTCTCCGACCTCGGAGTCGATCCCTCCTCGTTCGGGACGACGGACCTGGTCGTCACGGTACAGGCACATCGAACGGCGAACGGTCGAAGCCGACGGCTTGCCAGGATCGAAGAGGTCATCACCGATGGCGACGGGATCTGGTTCGAATCGCTGTACGAACTCAAGGGAACGCGAGCCGTTTCAACCGGCCGAATCGACCGCGGAGAGAGCCGGGTCGTAAATCAGCTCGCTGGACCGACCGAGACGTACGCCGACGTTCGGAGGGCGATCGGCGAGCGGACGGCACAGATCGAAACGCTTGCTGACGACGGCCGGACGAGTCCTCGAGAAGTGGCCACAGCCGGTGTCGAGTGCCGACTCGAGGATGGGTAATCGTCGATGATGGGGCTGTCACTCTCCGCTGTCGTACGGGGCCTCGCCGCGCTCTATCCGTACGCCGTCGACGTCGATAACGACGAGCTGGTGGACGCGCTCTCGTTCGTCGACTCGCCACACGACGCCGAGACGATCGTTCGGGCGGGGTACGGTTCCGGAATCGTCGCCGCGTTCGTCCCAGTCCTATTAGTGCAAACTGCAGCACCGCTCCCGTTCGTGTTGTTTTTTGTGCTCGTCACACCCCTGACAGCGATCCACACCGTGCACTCGTTGCCACACGTCCAGGCGGCGTTTCGCCGAACCGAAGCGCTCGGCGCGACGCCGAATCTCATCGGTCGAGCGGTCCTTCGCATGCAGGTCCAGCCGGCACTCGAGAGCGCCGTCCGATTTGCGGCCGACACCGGAACTGGCCCGCTAGCGGACAGCCTCGCTGCGCATACCGACCGGGCGATGGGAACGCCGGAGACGGGACTGCTTTCGTTTGCAGCGGAGTGGGCCGAGTGGTTTCCAGCGCTTCGGCGGTCGTCACACCTGCTCGCAACGGCACAGGAAGCTCCCGAGGCGGAACGGGCGCGGACGCTCGACCGGGCGCTCGCAGCCGTCCTCAACGGCACGCGGAGTCAGATGGCAGCATTTAGGTCGTCGATCCAGGCACCCACGAACGGCCTCTTCGCGTTCGGGATCATGATACCGCTCGCGCTTATTGCGCTCGTGCCAACCGTCCCAATGGTCGGATTCTCGGTCAACATCTGGATCATCGTCCTGCTGTACAACGTCGTTTTACCGGGCTGTCTTGTCGTCGCGAGCGGCTGGTTGCTCGTTCGCCGTCCGGTCGCGTTTCCACCGCCGAAGATCGGTCACGATCACCCCGATGTTCCCGATCGACTCTGGACCCGTGCACTGTGGGGCTTGCTCGCCGGCGGTGGGAGCTACACTGCGACAGTCGCGTTCGGCCCTCCCCATCTCGCAGCAGTCGTCACCGTCGGATTCGGGATCGGCGTTGCGCTACTCGCCGTCTACAGCCCGATCCTTTCCGTACGACACCACGTCCGTGACGTCGAAGCACACCTTACTGACGCGTTGTATATTGTCGGCCGGCAGGTCGCCGAGGGCGAATCCGTCGAATCGGCGGTCGAACTCGCGGCAGAACGCGTTCCCGGCGAAACGGGTGCCGTCTTCGAACACGCTGCTGGCGTCCAACAGCGGCTTCACGTCGGCGTCGAGGAAGCCTTTCTCGGCCGGTACGGCGCGCTACGAGACATTCCCAGCCCTCGCACTCGAGGGACGGCTGCACTGCTTGCGATCGCAGCGGACGAAGGGAAACCTGCCGGCCGCGCGATCGTGTCGATGGCCGACCACTTAGAGGAGTTGGCCGACGTTGAAGCTGAAACCAGACGAAGTCTGGCAAACGTCACGGGGACACTCGACAACACGGCTGCGTACTTTGCGCCGCTGGTCGCCGGAGCGACCGTGGGAATGGCTGCGATGATGTCAAATGAGGCGCTGTTTACCTCGAGTGCAGTCGATGCAGCAGTCTTCCCTACCGAATCGCTCGCGATCGTGGTCGGCGTCTACCTCGTCATGCTGTGTTTCATTTTGCTGCCGCTTTCGATCGCACTCCGACACGGCGTGGATCGGGCGCTCATCGGCTATCACGTCGGCCGAGCGCTCGTCTCCGCGATGGTGTTGTACGTCGTAACTGTTGGTGGGATCGGCGTGCTTCTCTGATACGGACTGCTGTAGTCAGTTACCACCGATCACCGATTCCGATGCTGGTGATCGGTGGTAAATCGGTACAGCAGACCGTATGAATCGCGGCCGAGAACCAGTCTCACCACGGGGTTTACATACGAAAGCGCGACCACTGGACCCATGGATTGGGAGGCTCCCGTCGATGCGTGGTCCGTCTGGTTGGCTGTCGCTCTCGTCAGTATTGCCGTCGCTGGGGTAGTACTCAGTTTTCCCACGGGGCCGCCACCGGACGCAAACCAGGCTGCGAACGCGATCGAACGGACGACAGGAAGTGTACACGACGCCAGTGCGTCGTACGACCACGACGCCGACGAAGTCAAACTCGAGCGAACCACCATCTCGTTGCGAAACGAACACGGGACGACACACTCGAGTCTCGCCTATGGAACGTTCGTCCCCGTGCTGGGAGACGACCGCCTCGAGAGGATCGCTCACGGCGCGTCACTCGAGGCAGAGTATGGCTACGCCCGCCAGAGCGACCGGCGAGACGTCGGCGGGGAGTTTCTCGACGATGTCATTGGCGCCGCCGAGAACCGCGGCGAGTGGCAACCGGCGAACGGCGAGCTGGCCGTCAGATCGGTGCGCGTCGAGACGGGATCAGTGCTTGCGGTGTCAGCGCGCGGCGCTGCCCCTGCAGACGGCAGTTCCAGAGATTCGTACGCGACGGACGTCTCGATCACACACACCGCGGATCCAGGGAGTGAACTGCGATTCGTGTTCTCAGGAACGCGCCACGCAAACCACGGCACAGATCCGCAAATCCGAGAGACGACGGCAACGGTGATGGCAGACGATTCGCAGTCGGTCGACATCGAACTCTTTCCGGACGACGAATCGGATACGAGCGCACTGCGCTATCCGATTACTATCGAAGTGGCCGTCGATGGCTCACGGGCGTGTAGCGGTTCCCTCGATCGCGGTGGTCGGACTCGAGAGCTCTGTTCGCCCGGCCCCACGGCCGACGACGTTGCAAGCGACGTCGACTGGCTCACCCGCCATCCCGAAACCGGGGCGTACCACGTGACGATCGTGAGCGTATAGAGTAAATTCGTACAGTTGCCGCGGACGCCCGCTGATACCGAGGTTCAAAAAGGAAGGCGAACCAGTATCGATATGATCGCTATCGCCGGATCGAAAGGTGGCTGTGGCAAGACGGTAACGACGATCGGTCTCACCGAGGCGTTCGCCCGGACGGGGATGGCGTCGGTCGCCATCGACGCCGATCGACAACTCCCAAATCTCCACGTCACAGCGGGAGTCGACCGCGAACCGACGCTTGCGGCACTCGAGTCGGCCGATCGACCGACTGCAAGCGAAGCGTCGACCACGGAAAGAACAACCGAACTCCAGTCGATCGCCCACCAGAGCCCTCGCGCCTCGAACGCTGGGATCGTACCGGCACCGATGCCGTCGGAGCGAGGCGCGATCGAGTCGGTCCTCGAGACGCTCGATACCGAGACGGTCCAGCCGTTCGTCGACTGTCCGTCGGGTGCAGGCCCGGACGTCGTCGAGCCGCTGTCGGCAGCAGACGGCGTGATCGTCGTGACGACCGCCACCGAACGCAGCATCAGTGCCGCAGAGACGACGATCGAGATGGCTCGCCGACTCGAGGCACCGATACTCGGAGCCGTACTGAACCGGTGTGAGACGGTTCCAGAAGCGGTCGACTCGTGGATCGACGTCCCGGTACTGGGGCTGGTTCCCGAGACGGAGACGCCGTTGACCGACGAGTCCACACAGCAAGCGTATGGAGATATTATCGAGACGCTACAGACACGAAACGCGACAAATCGAACGCCACCGGAGTACGACGACGCGTTATGTCAGACAGGAATCTCGACGCTCGATCACAACCTCGGTGGTGGGCTGGCACCGGGGACAGTGGTCGCGCTTTCGGCCCCACCGGCGAGCCAATCGGAGCAGTTGCTGTATCAGATGACCGCTCCCCGGGGGACGCTGTATCTCTCGACCGAGCGATCGGTGGCGAACGTCCGGCGAGCGATTGCATCGACAACGGTAGAGACCGGTACTCCGACGATTCGGTCTGTCGAAGGGAAAGACACACTCAAGAACGCGACGGAACTGCTCGAGAAACTGCCAGACGGTGCGACCCTGATCGTCGATCCGATCGCCGAACTCGAGCGACACGATCGGTCGACGTACGTCTCGTTTTTGAACAGTCTCAAAGAACGAATGGTCGAGAACGAGAGTATCGCCGTGTTACACTGTTTGACAGCGCCGGAGCCACCGAATAATCGGACAGCGACGATCCATGCCGTCGATGCCGTCTTCGATCTCCAACCGGCCACGGCGGACTCTGGAACGGCCATTGAATACGAACTGTCCATACGGAAGTTTCGGGCCGATAGCGCGGGGACGAAGACAGTCGAACTCGCGTTCGGTGACTCGAGGCCGATGGCGATTGAACCGAACCCGGAGACAACGTGAGACTAGCGTCGTTGCTCACAGCGGTCGACCGCCTGCGCGACCGTTTCGAAGGCATCGACGGCCGGACACGCCGGGTCGATCTCTCGAACAGGACGCCACTGTCTTTGTGCCTCGGTAACGACCGACAGTTCCTCGATCGAGATCGTCGGCGCGGTGAGATGGCGCTCGAGTCGATCGGTAAGTCCCTCGCTGTCGGCGGTCGTGGTTCTGTTGAGGACGACCGCTGCGATAGGTGTCTCGAGGTCGAGTGCGACCTGACGCGTCCGAAGTGCATCGACCACCGCCGACTCGGTCGGCGTGGTGACGAGCACCGCAACGTGTGCGCTGTCGAGTGCAGTGCCGACATCGCGAGCCAGCCCTGCGGGACAGTCGACAACGACGTGTCCACACTGGCGTTCGATCCGGTCGACGGTTCTGGAAAACGCCGTCAGCTTGGCCGCGCGTGCGCCGGCGAGCGTTCGACCTGCAGGGAGGACGCGCACGGAACCGATTCGCACGAGTCCGTCCAGTGGCTCCGCACGCCCGGCCAGAATATCGTGCAGATTCGGTCCGCCACTGCGAGGGACGTCAGGAGTCGTAAGGTCGGCGTCGACGACGACTGCATCGAGTTCTCGAGCGAGGTTCAGCGACACCATCGACTTGCCGACACCACCTTTGCCACCGGTGACGGCGACGATCATGGCATCCGTGGCAGGACGTCTCTGGTCGGTTGCCACGCCTCGAGGGACCGAAGCACGCTCGCTGATTGGGACCCGGTGGCATCCGATGCCCGACAGGCGTCGACGAGTTCGACTGGCGGCTCCACCGGCGCTGCCGGCGTCGCAAAGCCCACGCCGCGACAGCGTCCCGGGTCGACGACCCCCGTCCAGACGTCGCCGTTCCACTCGCGAACCGTGTCACCGCCGCGTCGGGGAGCCCACGTTTCCCCATCGAGTCGACTCTCGAGACGGACGGTCTGTGGTGTCGTGTGCGTGTTGCGTACGGTCGCCGAAATGAACGTGACGCCCTCCCGTCGATCGATCTCCCACTCGAGGTGAACCATGCCCGGCTTGGGCGCGTGCTATCGTATAAATTATCGCATCAGCTCTATGTTCTCGTTCCCAAACACGGCGGTTGCGACCGCAATCCGATTGCCGGCTCCCGATGAACGAAATCGGTTTACCCCCACCGCCGTTAGGTCGGCCAGTGACCGACGAACGTTCCCCGGACGTGACTGATAACGACCAGCAGGAGACCAGTGTGGCAGTCGAGGGTGAGACAACAGCGGACAGGACAGAGAGTGAGCAGCAACCGGACCACCTGACGCTCGCGACGTTCCACGACGCGTGCCAACAGGCTGGACGGCCCGTGCTCACCGCTGCATCCGTTGCACACTCCCTCGAGATCCCCCACGAAACGGCCAGCGACGCACTCGAGGAACTCGCAAATCACGGCGAGGTCGAGCGACTGTCCGTCGAGACGGACCCTGTCGTCTGGTATCCGAGCGAACTCGAGGACCTGACCGACCGGGAGCGCGTGGTCGTCTTTCCGAAACGGCGCGAGATCATCGTCGACCGACCGGAGCAGTTCACACGGGCACAACTCTCACAGTTCGCCCACCTCGCAGACGGAAACGGAGAGGATGGCTATCGGTACGTCGTCCGCCCGGAGGACATCTGGCAGGCCCCTCACGACAGCTTCGCGGAACTCGCCCGAACGATGCGCCAAGCGCTTGGCCAGCGATCCGATGCGCTCGAGGAGTGGGTCGAGAGCCAGTGGGATCGCGCCCACCAGTTCCGGCTGGTGACCCACGAGGACGGTTACACGATCCTCGAGGCCGAAACGCCGGAGGTCATGGGGAACGTTGCCCGGCAGAAACTCGACGAGGAACACGTTCACGCGCCGATCTCCGAAACCGAAGACTGGGTACAGGAGGGTTCGGAAGCGGCGATCAAGCGCATCCTCTACGAGGCGGGCTATCCGGTCCAAGATCAGCGAGCGCTCGAGACCGGCGAGGAGCTGCCGATCGAGCTCGCGGTGCAACTGCGTGAGTACCAGCAGACGTGGGTCGATCGCTTCGCTGATGCGGGAGAGGGCGTGTTTGTCGGCCCACCGGGCAGCGGCAAAACGATCGCGGCGATGGGGGCAATGGCCCACGTTGGCGGCGAAACGCTCGTGCTCGTCCCGAGCCGGGATCTCGCCCGCCAGTGGGCCGAGTCGATCGCGGAGTATACCTCCCTCGAGCCCGCCCAGATCGGGCAGTACCACGGGGGCCGAAAAGAGGTCCGCCCGGTCACGATCGCGACCTACCAGATCGCGGGCATGGACAGACACCGATCGCTGTTCGACGACCGCGAGTGGGGGCTCGTCGTCTTCGACGAGTGCCAGCACGTCCCCTCGGACGTCTACCGTCGGAGCACGCACCTGCAGTCCCGCCATCGACTCGGGCTCTCGGCCAGTCCGATCCGAGAGGACGACCGCCAGACCGAGATTTTCACGCTCGTCGGCCCGCCGATCGGCACCGACTGGGAGGCGCTGTTCGAGGCCGGCTTCGTCGCCGAACCGGAACTCGAGATCCGCTACGTGCCGTGGGGTGACGATGAACAGCAAAACGCCTACGTCTCCGCCGACGGCCGCGAGAAGTACCGAATCGCAGCCAAAAACAGAGAGAAGATCGACGACGTCCGGTATCTGCTCTCGGCTCACCCAGACTCGAAAGCGATCGTCTTCGTTGACTATCTCGAGCAGGGCCGCGACATCGCGGCCGCACTCGACGTGCCCTTCCTCAGCGGCGAGACGCCACACCACGAGCGACGGCGGCTCCTCGAGGAGTTTCGACGAAACGAACGCGACCTGCTGGTCATCTCCCGCGTCGGCGACGAGGGGATCGACTTGCCGACGGCCGACCTCGCGATCATCGCCTCCGGCCTCGGCGGCTCGCGACGGCAGGGAACCCAGCGAGCCGGTCGAACGATGCGGCCTGCCGGCGGCGCGCTGGTGTACGTGCTCGCGACCTACGGCACGCGTGAGGAGGATTTCGCCCGGAAACAGCTCCAGCATCTCGGTCGCAAAGGGATGACGATCCGCGAGCAGACGGTCGAGACGACCGACGGAACCGACAGCAGCGACGACGAGTGACGCGAGGGTGCTACTCCTCGCGGGCCTCGAGCAGTTCCTCAATCAGCCCGTCCGTATCCGACGCCGCGAGCTGGAAGACCGCGTCGTAGAACTCCCGCCCAGTTAGATCCCGAACGTCGTGGTCGGTTCGCAACTGTGCGTCGACCAGCGCCCGCACGTCTTCTACCTCCGCGACCGTCTCGGGGCGGACGTACACCGTCTTCTTTTCGGTCGCGTCGAACGGAAACGCGGTCGGATCGTCGGATTCGGCCGGTTCGGTGTCGGTGCTGTCGGGCGACGGCTCGGACTCGGTCACCGTCTCGTCCCTATCCGAATCGTAGTCGACCTCCGTCGAACCCGACTGGTCGCTCGAGTCGACAGCAGTGTCCACGTCGTCGGTTGCCGACTCGCCACCGGTGCTGTCATCGGAGTCGTCCTCGTCGACAGCCTCACTGAGTCCGGCAAACCGGTTGTCCTCAGGCATCGTCGACACCTCCGCGTTCGACGATCGCCGCCAGTTCGTCCAGGCGCTCGAGCATGTCGTTGTCCGGATCGTACTCGGCGAGCGGGACGCCCTCGCGCCACGCCCGTTTGAACGCGATTCGCTCGCGGAGGCCAGGGCCGGGCGAATCAGGATCATCGAAGTGGTCCGACTGCGCAAACGACGGGAGCAGTTCACCGAACTGAGACTCCTCGAGATCGCCGATGATCCGCTTTTCCTCGTTGTCGCCGGCGAGCGAGTTCGGCACGATCGCGAGGATATCGAGGTCGATCTCATTGCGGATCGGGCCGATCTGCTGGGTATACATGCGTTCGAACCCGCTCACGCTGGGCTCGCTCATCCGCAACGGGACGATGACGTTCTGGGTCGAGATCAGCGAGGCGTCGGCGAGCGGGCCGAGATTCGGCGGCGAGTCGACGACGACGTAGTCGTACTCGTCACCCAGCACTGGGTCGACGATCTCGTTTCTGATCCACAACTCGCCGAAGGTCGCGCTTCGAATGCTGTTCTCGACGCTATCCAGATCTTCGTGGGCCGGCAACACGTCGAAGGAATCGGTCGAACGGATCACGTCCTTGAGGGTCGTCTCCGAGCCGTCTTCCAAGACGTCGCCGAGGTGGACGTCGCTCGTGTAGGCCGCGCTCAGTCCGACGCCTTCGGTGGCGTTGCCCTGCTGATCTAAGTCGACGAGCAAGACGTCGTTGTCTCGGTTGGCGAGTCGTTCAGCGAGATTGATCGCGATCGTCGTTTTGCCGACGCCGCCTTTCTGCAGGGCGACGCTGACGGCGCGTGGAGTCTGTGTTGTCATTTGTAAGAACACCGCAGTCGCCACAGCAACCGCGTAGCCGGAGAGGAGTGGTCGGACACCGAACACCGTTCTCGAGGTCGAGACGGTCGACACAGTGTAGACTGTGTACACCGTTCAAGTGAATACCGCCGAGGCGAGTATGGACCAAGCGGTGTCGAACGGAAGAGCCGTCGACACAGTGTACACCGTGTGGAATGTGTGGACAGTCTAGAGAGTGTAAACCGTTTGGACAGCACCAAACTCGAGCGACTACCCGACTGATCAGACCGGTTCCGATGCGCAAGCGGCGAACAGCGTGTATACGGTGGAAACATTGTACGATGTCCGGTTGAGAGCGGTTCAGTCTACCGTGGCGGGTAACACGCCTATCATTCAAGTAATCGGACTTAACAGTAGCGGAAGACTGTCTACACATTCTACACAGTCTGCACTGTGTGCCTATTGGGTTGATCTACACCGTGTAAACTTTGTTTTGGGAATAGTGTCTGAACCGCCTCTGGGCGCATACAACGCAGTTCTGTGTTGAACAGTTCAGTCGAGGAAGTATAAAAAGTTCACACGGTGTACAAATTATAGACTGTTTACAAAGTGTGCACTGTGTGAGCTGTAGAGAGCGTTCGGGCAGTTCGTGGTCCGGAATTCAGTCACGATTGATCCACACTCGAGCCTTAGGTGTCGTCGCAACTGACTGTGAGTGTTCGTGGAACAGTGTGCACGGTCTAAAATGTGTACACAGTGTCGAGTAGCAGTCGGATGGGATGACGACGAATAGTTGGTGATGTTCAGACAGTATCAACATCCTACACCGTGTACAAAGTGTAAACTGTTTGGCGAGGAACAGCCAAGCGAACATCCCGCACAGATTACACGCATGGAACAGCCATGCGAGGCCAATATTCAAGGGAGAGTGTTCGGAGTATAAGATATATGAACGCGTCGCAGGCGTCGGCGGTGATGGGGCGGTGAGCGACCAACGTGAGATTCTCGTCGGCGAGACGGCCGATAGACAGAACTTGCATCTTCCCGTCGTCGAACTGCTGACTGGCCGCGGGTTCGTCACCGGCAAGTCGGGTTCTGGAAAGTCGAACACGGCGTCGGTCATCGCCGAGGAGTTACTCGAGGCCGGCTTCCCGCTGTTGATTGTCGACACCGACGGCGAGTACTACGGGCTCAAAGAGGAGTACGAGATGCTCCACGCCGGAGCCGACGAGGAGTGTGATATCCAGATCGGGCCGGAACACGCCGAACAGATGGCCTCGCTGGCACTCGAGGAGAACGTCCCGGTGATCCTCGACGTCTCGGGGTATCTCGACGAGGACGTGGCGGATGAACTCCTCCGGAAGATCGCCCGCCAGCTGTTCGTCAAAGAGAAGAAGCTGAAAAAGCCCTTCCTGCTGGTCGTCGAGGAGGTCCACGAGTACATTCCGGAAGGCGGTGGCGTCGGCGAGACGGGGAACCTGCTGATCAAGATCAGCAAGCGCGGGCGCAAGCACGGCCTCGGTATCCTCGGCATCAGCCAGCGCCCGGCCGACGTCAAGAAGGATTTCATCACGCAGGCGAACTGGCTCGTCTGGCATCGGCTAACCTGGGACAACGACACCAAAGTCGTCGGGCGAATCATCGACACCGAGTACTCGGAACTCGTCTCAGAACTCAACGACGGACAGGCGTTCGTCCAGACCGACTGGACCGAAGTCGACGTACGGAAGGTCCAGTTCCGCCGCAAGCGGACCTTCGACGCCGGCGCAACGCCTGGACTCGACGACTTCGAGCGCCCCGAACTGAAGTCCGTCTCCGATGCCCTCGTCGGCGACCTGCAGGATATCTCGGAGCGAAAGCAACGCGAAGAGGATCGAATCCTCGAACTCGAGAACGAACTCGAGAAAAAGGACAAACGCATCGAGACACTCGAGACCGAACTCGAGTCGGCACGGGACGTCTCGAGTGCGGCCAAACAGATGGCGGATGCGCTAACGCGACCGGAGACTGTCCAGACACAGCTCCCGGAAGACGAGGACGAGCGACGGCGGCTTCACGACGAAATCCACGCCCTCGAGACCGAGCGAGACGAACTCGAGTCCGAACTCGTCGACAGAGACGAGCAAATCGAGACGCTCGAGACAAAACTCGCGTCGCGAACGGACGCGATGGAACGGCTGCGCGAGGAAAACGAGCGGTTGCGTGATCGAGTCGGCGAACTCGAGACGACGCAGGAGTCAGGGACACCATCGACGTCAGAGTCGACGATCATTCAGGCCGGCGGCGATGATATCGAGTTCGGCTACACGCCGGTCGAGGAGACGGCAAGCACGGACACTGACGACGGGGTGTCAAGCGCCACGACGGAGTCGACAACTCACGAGGAGTGGTTCGATGGTGAGTGGATCGACGACCGACTCGTGCGCGCAACAGAACAATCACAGTGTACCGTGGCGACGGCACGGAACGCACTCGCCGTGCTGGCTCGAGACGGGGCCCTCGAGTCTGCAGCCGTCGCCGACGAAGTCAACCGGTCGACGGTTGCAGTCCAGGGACTCCTGTCAGAGTTACGGACCGAAGGCGTCCTCGCTCGACCAACTGAGCGAACGTACACGCTCGATGAGGACGTCCGGTCGAAGCTGGAGACACTGGTACGCACCGAGTAAGACGTTACCAGGGCAAGCGATCGCCGACGTCCTCGATCGCCGACGGGTCGATATGCTGGTGGACGGGCAACACGAGGATTTCTCGAGACAACGTCGTCGCACGGTCGTACTCCGGGTTCTCGAAGACAGTACTCGAGAGTCGCGGCCAGGTGTGAGCACCGTCGACGCCACAGCGTTCGAGGTCCTCGAGTACCCGTTGTGGGATACTGGTTCGAAGCGGGAAGACCTGTGGACAGATCCCCTCGGGAAGCGATTCGTAGAGGACTTCGACGTCGGAACGAGGCTCGACGATACGTTGCCACGCGAAGTAGTTTTCGCGACGGGCGTCTCGAATCATCTGTGGGTCAGTATGTTCGACGACGTATGCCGAGAGCTTCGACATCGGCGTTTTGCCAGCCTCGTATCGGGCACTGGGACTTGGAACCGAGATCGATGGACCTCGACTGGCAACGAAGTCGTCGACCGATCGCCTGATCGTCTCGTTGGTCTCGAGCAGGCTCGCGATGATCGATTTGAGAACGAACAGACAGTCGTCGGTCCCGAACTGCTCACGAACACCGGCGAACGACGACGGATCGAGCCGCTCGGCGACAGCGTCATCGTTACAGTAGAGAATCGCACCGTCGGGAATCGGTAGCAGTTTCCAGAGACTCGTCACGCCGAGATCGCCACGGGTCCCGAGTAACGTTCCGTTGTCGACACTGAGCGGAGAGTGAGCGTTGTCGGCGATGTGATAGCACTCGTACTCGTCGACGAGCGACATGAACTCCGCCAGACCTGGTTGTGGAAACCCAAAGTAGTTGACCGACATGACCGCGACCGTCTCGTCATCGAGTCGGCGTTCGACATCGGCGAGATCCGGTGCGAGGTTTTCCTGAATCCGATAATATCGGGCTTCGAGGCCGAGATCGAACAGGGGCTCGACGACCGCATCGGGAAGGTACGCGGGAACGAGAACGTTCTCGCCGGGGTCGACGAGCCCGGCAAGGCCATCGGACAGAGCAGCCTTCCCGGACCCATAAAAGGAGAAATCGGCCGAAAAGCGCTCGAGGAACGAGGTGATGTGTAACGGCTGTGACTCGGACAGGAACCGAGCAGAGAACGATGGATGTTCACTGATCATCTGCGTCCACCTCTATATAATTGCTGACAATTAACACAGGTTCCGTCGGTGGGTAGACGAACAGCGAGTATAGTGATTGGGAAGATACTGCTGGGACGGTCACAGACAGGGGTTGCTTACACACCAGATCCGGTTACTCACACGATCCGGTGTCATGAACGCAGTCCGAGCCTACAGGAGAAAACAGTCGAATAACAAAATCGGGGTAGGCTGTGGTAGGCGACTATGAGAGATTCGACTGACGAAACCGACCTTCGCCTCCTCGTTGTTGGGCTCGACGCGGGCTGCCGTTCGATTCTCGAGCCACTGTTCGAGGCGGACGAAATACCGACCCTACGGCGGCTGTTCGAGACCGGAACCAGCGGCGATCTCGAGTCACAGATCCCCCCATGGACGGGAAGCGCGTGGCCGTCGCTGTACACGGGCAAGAACCCGGGCAAACACGGCGTCTTCGATTTCCTCTCGTTCGACGGCTACGACTGGGACGTCGTCAACTCGACACACGTTCGGGAACGCCCAGTCTGGGAGTTCCTGAGCGAACATGGGATCTCGAGTGTCGTCGTCAACGTTCCTGTCACCCATCCACCACGGGAGTTCGACGGGGCCCTGATTCCCGGTATGACCGCGCCGGAAGACCCGACCTGTCACCCCGACGGGATCCTCGAGGACGTCAAACTGGCCTGTGGCGACTATCACGTCTACCCGCAGAGCACCGACGCACCCGACCGATCGATCGAGGGCTACGAGCAGACGATCGATCGCCGCGGGACGGCGTTTCGCTACCTCTGTCGGCGAGTCGATCCCGGCTTTGGCTTCCTCCAGTTCCAGCAGACCGATACCGTGTTCCACGAACGGCCGGGCGACAAGGAGGCGATCGAAGCCGTCTACCGCGCTGTCGACCGACAACTCGCGGAAACGATCGAGGCGACCGATCCGGACAACATCTTGGTCGTCAGCGACCACGGAATGGGGAAAGTGACCGGCACGGAGTTTCGGGTCAACGAGTTCTTTCGGGAGCAGGGCCTGCTCGAGGCCAAAAGCGGTGGCGAGGGAATGCCGACCTGGTCGAAAGCGTGGGAAAACGACCTCCTCGAGGGCGAAGACGCCGGCAAACACGACGAAAGTGCCCTCGAGCGGGTGATGAGCGTGGCCGCGAAAGTCGGACTCACAACCCAACGAGTTGCAAGCGCTCTCGAGACGGTGGGTCTGAAAGAGCCGATCGGCAAGCGCGTGCCAAACGACATGATTCGAGCCGCAAGCGAACAGGTCGACTTCCCGGAATCGAAGGCGTACATCCGATCGAAAAGCGAACTGGGCGTCCGGATCAACCTCGAGGGCCGGGAGCCGAACGGACAGGTTCCCGAATCCGAGTACGAGGACGTCCGTGCGGAGCTGATCGACCAGCTCTCGGCGGTTCGGACTCCCGACGGCGAACCCGTGTTCGAAGCAGTCGAACCGCGGGAGACGTACTTCGATGGCCCACACATCGACAACGGGCCCGATATTCTGACGGTCCCTGCTGAGTTCAATAACGCAATCGTCGCCGACGTCGGGGTTGAGCAGTTCGGCGAACCGATGGAGTCGTGGAATCACAAGCGAACCGGCATCGTCGCGGCCACAGGCAGCGAATTCAACGAATCAGCCACACTCGAGGGCGCGACGCTCTTCGACGTCGCTCCGACGATCTGTACGCTGTTTGACGTGCCGGTCGATACCGAGATGGACGGGACGACCCTGCCGGTTATCGACGGCGGGACGGAAGCGGCGTACCCCGCCTACGAGCCCGATCAGATCCGTGCGACCGACGACACGGCTGTGGAAGATCGACTCTCGGATCTGGGGTATCTCTAACGATGGGTGTCGAGGTAACCGCACTCGATCCGTGGACCGACGCCGACGAGTGGAACCGCTACGTCGAGCGATCGGACGGCACCAATCCGTTCTACCGTGCCGAAGCGCTGCGACTGCAGGCCGACGACACCGACTCGACGCTGCACCTGCTTACCGGGTTCAAAGGACAGGAAGCCGTCGGCCTCTTCCCCGTCTTCGAGTATAATAAAGGCCCCATCACGGGTGCGTTCTCGCCAGCCCCGTTCTCGTGGTCGTGTTACCTCGGCCCGTCACTGTTGAACGTCGCCAAACTCAAACAGCGAAAAGCCGACCGGCGAACAAAACGATTTGTCGAGGGAAGCCTCGAGTGGATCGAAGAAGCGATTTCGCCAGTGTACTCGAAGTTCGTCGCCGCCGAGTTCGACGACGTGCGACCGTTCACCTGGGCAGGATACAACGTCGAACCCGGCTACACCTACGTCGTCGAACTCGAGGACGACGAAGAGACGCTGTTGAAACGGTTCAGCAGCGACGCCCGAAACAACGTCCGGAACGCGGATGCAGACGCCTACGTCATCGAGGAAGGCGACAACGACGACGTCGAGCGCATCGTCGATCAGGTCGCGAACCGCTACGAAAATCAAGGACGGGCGTTCCACCTGAATCCAGCGTTCGCACGATCGATTCACACCGTGTTACCCGACGGCTCGATTCGGCCCTACGTCTGTCGCGTCGACGGCGAGTTCGTCGGCGGTATTTTGGTCGTCGAATCCGAGACAACCCGCTATCGGTGGCAGGGTGGCGTCAAGCCAGATACCGAGATCGATCTGCCGATCAACGATCTCCTCGACTGGCACGTCATGCGCGATGGCCTCCGAGATGGCCTCGATCGGTACGACCTCGTCGGTGCCGGTGTGCCAAGCATCAACCGGTACAAAGCGAAATTCAATCCGCGCCTCGAACTCCACTACGAAATTACGTCGGGTGCGTTCGGCCTCGATTTGCTGATCGATCAGTACCAGAAACACCGATAGTCGAAACCGCAAACACGAGTTCAGAGGGATTCTCGTAGCCGTTCAGCGGGTTACGGCACGGAAACCGAGCCACGGAACCTGCACAGCTCTGGGCAGCGATACCCGGCTGGCGACGAGACCCCCTCTCATACGGATTGCTGTAACTATTTGCCGCCGATCGCCGACCCGTTCTGGCGATCGGCGGTAATTGACTACAGTAAACCGTATCAGTCGACGATTCGGTACTTCGACTGCCGGGCATCCTCGAGGTAGACACGACTGGAGACCAGTCCCTCGTTCTCGAGTTTCCCGAGCCCGTATCTGACTGTCCGCGAACAGAGCCGCGACTCCGCGGCGATCTCCTCTTGGGTCATCGATCCCTCGTACTCGAGGACCTTGTAGACGAGTTTCGAGCTCGGCGGCAGGTCGGTCAGTGACGCCTGTGACGCCGGATCGTCGGCTTCGGTATCGGATTCGGTTGCACTCATACTGTGACCTGTCGACCAGCGATTTTGGTTCGTCCGACACGATGAGACGAGACTGAATCCATCATCAGGCGAGTCCAACGCGAGTGCTGCGTATATACGATACAGACAGTTCAGAAATATAGGGTGCCGCTAACGTCGCCGCAGGCGGGATTCGACCGACATCAAGGCCACGAACGTCAAAACGTGACACACGACCACAGCGGTGAGGACAGTGTCGGCAACGGAACACGAACTCGAGAACTGCTACCGGCGTTCTTTCGGGATGAAATCGGACGTTTTCATCTCTCGGTACGTGGCACAGTCAGGACAGGCGTGGACGACGTCACGATTGTCTCCGAAGACACGAGCGAACTGCCGAGTGACCTGGTTCCCACAGTTGACACAGCGGGGAGCAGTCGTTTGCTGGCCGGACGTCATCGGTGTCCACTTCGTATCGGTTGGTTCCGTCGACATCAACAGTCTGTAGCCATAGAACGGTATTTACTATAGACAGCATAATCAAGATAAATGAGAACCCATTCGGTTGTTTATCGTGAAAATCAGGTATTACAGAAAGTTCGGAAAACGGCAGTGTCATGGCTTTACACGGCAGTAATACAGTATTTACCTCTGATAATAACTCATTTTACGGGGTGTATGACCCACTCGGTCGATCGGGAAGCGATATGCGATCAGTGACCGCCGAGATCATCATCACGTAGCCGTCATTATCACGTGTGGTATTTATATTCCGATGCGGTGGCCAGCTAGGTGGAGAGAATAGTTCGACAAACAGCGTGACCGTTCTCTCCAGGGCGATGCCGATTCGTTCGAGTACGGGTCGCGGGTCGGCACCTAACGACACCGTCTGGACCCGAGTCTACGGGGGTGGTCCGGGTCCGTCGGTACCAATGACTCGTACTCGAGTCCATCGGCAGCCGAGCCCGGGCATAGACGCGCACAAACGCGGTCGAAAACTAACAGCGGGTCCAAACGGCGAGACGGCAGCTACTCGACGGTGACGCTTTTGGCAAGATTGCGCGGTTTGTCGATCGGGCGACCGAGGAGTTCAGCAGCGTAGTACGAGACCAACTGGAGCTGGACGTTCGCGAGGAGCCCAGCGAGGTCGGCTTCCATCTCGGGGATCTCGAGGTGATCGTCCGCAACGTCGACCGCTCGGTGTCCGGCTGGACAGACTGCGATGACGGGTGCCCCACGGGTCTGTGCCTCCTCGGCGTTTTTGAGGGTTTTCTCGTCTTCCTCACCGGTAAACACCGCAAAGACCGGCGTCTCAGGCGTCACAAGTGCTAATGGGCCGTGTTTGAGTTCGCCCGAGGCGAAGCCTTCGGCGTGTTCGTAGGTGATCTCTTTGAACTTCAGGGCACCCTCGAGTGCCACCGAGAACCCGAGGCCGCGGCCAATGAAGAAATACGACTGGCTGTTTGCGTACCGGTCGGCGATTGCGTCGGCATCGGAATCTTCGAGTAGCCCCGCGATCGCGTCGGGCATCGCAGCGAGCTCCGCCAGGAGCGTCTCGAGATCGGCCGGCGGCTCACCACGCAGATCGGCGGCGATCCGTTGGCCGAGCAGCGTGAGCATGACGGCCTGCGAGGAGAACGTCTTGGTCGCCGCGACGCCGATCTCGGGCCCAGCCCGGATGAACAACGCCTCGTCGGCCTCCCGGGCGGCAGTCGAGCCGACCACGTTCGTAACCGTGACTGTCGTTGCACCTTCGGCATTGGCCTGTCGAAGGGCGTTCAGCGTGTCCGCCGTCTCGCCGCTCTGGGTGACCGCGATCACCAGCGTGTCGTCGTCGATCGGCGGGGACGAGACGCTGTACTCGTTTGCAAGCAGCGCTGTCGCGTGAACGCCGGCCTGATTCAACACGAGCGAGCCGTACAGCGCAGCGTGATAGGACGTCCCACAGGCAATCAGCTGGACGCTTTCGATGTCGGTGAACGTCCCCGGTTCGAAATCCGCGAGCGCGATCCGTCCGTGTTCGGGATCGATTCGGCCCTCGAGTGCCTGTGTCAGCGCCGTTGGCTGCTCGTGGATCTCCTTCAGCATGAAGTGGTCGAACTCACCCTTGCCGGCCTGCTCGGGATCCCACTCGATTGTTTCGGGCTCGCGGACGACGGGGTTGCCCGCGAGATCGGTGAACTCGACGCCGTCGGCATCGACGATGACGACGTCTCCGTCCTCGAGATAGACCACACTGTCTGTGTACTCGAGGAACGCCGGCACGTCGCTTGCGAGGAAGTACTCGCCGTCTTCCATGCCGACGACGAGGGGTGATCCCTGTCGAGCAGCGTAGAGGACGTGTTCGCCCGAGAGCATCGCCGTGACGGCGTAGCTTCCCTCGAGGTCGGCGATCGCACGTCGGAACGCCGCCTCGTTTTCCATGCCCTTGTCGAGATAGGACTGGATGAGATGGGGAATGACCTCGGTGTCGGTGTCACTGGTAAACTCGTGGCCGCGGTCGGCGAGCCGAGATTTGAGTTCGACGTAGTTCTCGATGATCCCGTTGTGGACGACGGCGACGTCTTTCGTGCCGTCCGTATGCGGGTGAGCGTTCGCGTCGGTCGGCGGGCCGTGTGTGCTCCAGCGCGTATGGCCAATGCCGACCTCCCCTTCGAGCGGTGTGTCCCCGATGGATGCTTTCAGTTCGTCGACCTTTCCCGACCGTTTCTGGATATCGATGCCAGAGCCGTTCTGAACGGCGATACCAGCCGAATCGTAGCCTCGATATTCGAGGTTCTCGAGGCCAGTCAACAGCGGCTCGAGGGCGTTTCCATCGCCGACCCGACCGATAATTCCACACATCGGTCACTCACTCACCGTGAGCGCGTTCGGGGACGCGGTCCCGGAACGACGTGGTGGCGGTTTCGAAACTCGAGCTCGGCCTCCACTGGACGCGGCGAGGACGGCGAACGGTCACTCGTAGCGGTCGTGATCGTGTCATAGATAGTTGGTCGCCCGTGGTAACTGTTCGAGATGGCAAACGGTGCACGGACATGATACAGACCTACCCATCTGCATCCATTACTATAGACGAACTACTAGAGACGGTAGTTGGCAGGTAACAGACTTGCTCGATCGGGGATCAGGGGAATGTCAGTACTGGGGACACTAACACGTTCATATCAAATTTTACAATTTTTGTTCGATTTGTGCCGGACGATCCACAAAAGAACGGTCGAAACACAGTTTAGACCGAAGTATGTCAACCGAACAGTCAAACGGAGACCGAGTATGGCTGTACAAACGAATATATTGTCGGCCATACTGAATCCCGTCGTTTCGATCGATCGAGTGGAGTCAAGCGATATCGCTGACGGGTAGCTGACAGCGCTGTATCGACGGCCAAACGTCGTCCGAACTCGAGAGACCCCCCGCTTCGGTCGCGAACGCGAAGCGGTCAGACCGGAAACAGGCCGTCCGGCTGTTACTCGGTGAGGGGCAGGAAAATCCCGAAGATCCAGGGCGAGAAAAAGCCGATAACGAGACCGATTCCCTCGGAGTAAGTAAACAGTGTGTTCTGCCAGGCAGGCAGGTCCCCGTAGACGGCGTGGCCAAGGATCTCGCCACCCGCACCGAAAAGCAGTAATCCGAGGCCGAACAGGAACCCGGCTTTGGTCAGGAAACCATAGTTGAGGTCGCCGTATCGTCCCATAATCCGACGTACAGCCACCGGCGTAATAATTTTGTTCATCGTCGCCGGAGCGTGCAGAACCGACTCGGATCGGCGTACTTGCTCCGGCCACGAGGACACCGTGAGCCCGATCGAACGCGTCGATCAAAGCGGCTGGGTAGATGCGAAATTGACTCAAGAGCGGATCTACGACCGCGACATTTCGGCCGGTTGATGACGCTGGAGTGGCAATTAGGTCCTGGCTCCAGTTCACAGAGAGGGAACGAACCGGCACACCTTTAGCACTCACTAATGAGGTTATCATATGGGTTTTGGTAGCTACGACGAATCCGAACAACAGCAACAGACGGCCGACGATGACGACGACGTAGAGGCCGTCAACGTCCACGAAAACGACCACGACGGACAGCTGTCCTTCGAGTCCGACGCCTCGACCGACGAGCTCGTGTCCCAACTCGGCTCGATGAAAGACGACGACGAAGACGACGCGTAAGCGATCGGAGACAAGTCACGACAGTCGTCATCCACTGCGTTGCCGGGTCAACTCAGTGGAACGGAGTAATTCTGCCTTTTCGCACACTGGCCGATCAACGGACCGCAACGGAGTGACTCTCACAATTTCTCGACAGCGAGTTGCTCGTTCGAGAGAGAAGCTGGGACGACGATCAGCACAGCTTCGACGCACAGAGTTCGCCGATTGCGCGTCGAAGCCGCTGTGAAACGGCCGATTTCGAGACGCCAAGTCTGTCGGCCAGTTCGTCCTGTGAGATTCCCCGCGGCACGTCGAAATAGCCTTCCTCGTGCGCGACGGCGAGCAGTTCCTGTTGTTTTTCCGTCAGGGCAACGACGCCGTCGTCGTCGTCGTCCGACAGCCGCAGATGGTCAACTGCCACCGAAATATCTCGCTCGCGACAGTAGTCGTTAAATGAGACGAGGTCGTCCCGGGTCGGGAACTGAAGTTGGACGAGCCAGCCGTCGCGTGAACTCGAGAGATCGAGCAGGCGGCCGCCGGCTGTTGCCGTCTCCGCGATGAACGACACCGCCCGGTCGGTCAGCGCGACCCGATAGACGCGCCGGTCGGGATAGCGGTCGACAAGGATCGGGTCGTCGATCGTCGGATCCGTCTCGAGTGCCGTCTCGAAGCTGTCGAACGAGCTTCCATAGACACTACAGAAGACAAGCGTTCGGCCCGTCTCGAGTGTCGTCCAGTATTCGGGTTCGACAGTGACGTCGGGGGCGCGACGCAGCGTCGGTCGCAAGAACAGCGACGAGTGGTCGAGACGGAGCTGGGTGATAACGCCACCATCCGCCTGGGACCGGATCCCCGGCTTCCGCCTGGACTCAGTCGTCTCGATACTCACAGATCGATCCGCCATCCGGATGGATGACCCCTGTAATATTCGATTACCGTGAACTCGCTCATTGAACGTCTGATTCGACCGTGGCCATATGGTCGTAGACGCTATACAGGAAACGGGATCAAAACTGGACCGCTATACCTATTCAGGCGTCGTTTGTGCTGACTATTTTTTATAGAAAGAAATACTATGTTACCCGGCTATTTCGGAACGAGCAGCGGCGGTAAGATATGACTACGTTCCGTGAGCGCCTCAGACGGATCGTTGTAGCCGTTTCTCGGTGATCGCCGCCCCAGTCGGGCGACCACCGGGAACGAATCACAACAGACTGTATCAGTCAGTGCCACCGGTTGCACGATCGTCGAACAACAGTTCGAACAGTTTCTGCTGGGCAAGGCGAAGATGGCGGCTGAACGTCGGCTGTGAGACACCGAGTGAGTCAGCGACTTCCTCACCGGTGCTTTCGCGAGGCCACCCGAAAAAGCCATCATAGTACGCCGTCTCGAGGGTCCGAAACTGTCGCTCCGAGAGCCGACTGCGAAGTTCGGCATCGAACGCGCGGACGGGCCGATCGGACCGGTCTCGCTCGCGACGGGCGAGCAACTCCGTGCCCGGATACGTTCGCTCGAGCATCCGGACGAACGACCGGACGTCGACGGTACTCGAGAGGGCAATAACAAATCGGGTTCGGTCGTCGATTGGCGTCACCGATTCCAAGATCCCACCGTGGCTCGCAAGCGTCTCCGCGACGGAGGACTCGGTGAGGACGAGTTCGATCACCGAGGCGTCCGCGCGATCACCGATGAATCGGCCCGATTCGACCCCAGACGCCGACTCGATGGCAGCGTGGATCGTCGCCTCGTCGACGTCTGTGACCATACAGAACACCGTCGAACCACCAGAAGAGCGGGGGACGACCGCCTGCACGTCGAGCCGCCGCTGCAGTCGATGTGCAATCGCCGACAGCGCCGCCGTGTCGTCCCGGAGGACAACCTCGAGTTCGGTGATGCGATCGGTCAACAACGCGCGTTTCCGTTCGATCGACGCGATCGCAGCGCTGGCGACCGTCGCAAGATGGGTACACAGCTGTTCGATCGCGTCGTCGAACAGCGACGGCTGATCGGCGTACACGGTGAGCGTTCCATAACAGAATCCCTCGGAGACGAGGGGCACGCTCAGGACGGATCGAACCCCGTTCTCGAGGGCGCGTCGTCGCCACGCCTGATCGACTCCACCGGCCTCGAGATCGTCGATAACCGCCGGTTCGAGCGTCTCGGCTGCCCTCGCCGCTGGATGGGGTGGCTCATCATCGCCGTGTATCGGAATCGAAACCGACTCGAGGAACTCGCCGTTCCGGCCGGCCCATGCACTCGGCGTGATCCGTTCGGAGCCGGTGGCGACATCGCCGACCCAGGCCAGATCGATCGTCCCGAGCGTGTCGTCGAACTCGAAAGAGACGAGCGCCTCACAGAGATCCTGTTCGAGTTCCGCTCGGGAATCACTGGCGAGCAGCGTTCGTTCGAACGTCTGCAGTTGCTGACAGCGGGCAACGGCGGACTCGAGTCGCTCGAGGTCGCCGCGGTGGCGCTGGATCGTCGTCTCGCGTTCGAGCGCATCGAGCGCAGTCGCAGCCGCCCGGCCGGCGATTTCGACCGGCGTCTGCTCGTGTGCCTCGAAAGCCATCGGATCGGTACTCGTCGCAAGGAGGAGCCCGTGATCGGCGATCGAAACGGCAAGCACCCGTTCGGCACGGATTCCGGCCCGGGAAAGGGCAGGCTCGATGTCCGGGCGATCGAAGACGACACCCTCACCATCGGCGTCCGCTTCGGTCTCGAGGCGCTCGAGCAGGTCGATCTCGGCGCGTTCGATCGGCGGCGGCTCGGCGTGATCGGTCGTGGCTCGAGTGGCGACTGCTGCCGGTCTGAGGACGTCCGCCTCGATGAGATACCAGCCGGCGAGGTCAGCGTCCGAACTGGCAACTGTTGCATCGACGGCCGACTGGAACACGCCGAAACGGCTCTCGGCATCACGCATCGCCGTGATCATCCGATGGATCGTCGACAGGGTTGCAGCCGGCGATCGACGGCGATCGCGGACGACACAAAGTGTTCGTTCGTCGCCGGACAGCGGTGCGACGAACACGTCGACCGGCCGACGGGCAGCGCCGGCGATGAGCGATCCCGACAGCGGATCCATCCACCTGACGACCGGTGACTGTGCGCGCTCGCGAACCGCCGCCGTGAGGTCGTCGTCGAAAACGGTATCGATCCCGCGGCCGACGAGCGTCTCTCCGCCGGCCAACTCGAGCAGTGCCGCGTTGGCAAACCGAATCGTCGATCCCTCGAGAACGACGAGTCCGTCCTCGAGCGCGTCGACAACCGACTCGAGGAGGTCGAACCGCTCCCGGTCGACGGCGGAGTCGGCATCCGAAGGTTCGCGTGCAGTCACGGTAACACCGTCCTCGCCGGGGTGGACGGCAACCGCGAGTCGAGTCTCGCTCCCGGGGGAGACAGTCTCGAACTCGACGACGGTGTCAGTCGTCGTCGCCTCGAGGACCCGTTCGTAGAACTGGCTTCGAACGGCCGGATCGAGGAGGTCCCAGACGACAGTTCCAGGCTCAGCAGTCGCGTCTGAGGCGAACAGTCGGCTCGCAGCCTCGTTGGCATAGCGCAGTTCCCACTGTGGCCCGAGCGTAAAAAACGGGTCCTCGAAACGATCGATCGCCGTTCGAACGCCGTCGGCCGACTCGGCCACCGGTGTTGCCGAAAGCGTAAGCACAAGTCCTTCGACGAGTGGGTCCGCAACCCGGTTGGCCGCGGTCAGTTCGTACGCATGCCACGTGCCATCGGCGTGGCCGATCCGTACCGAAACGCGCTCGGTCGCTCCGAACGCAGCCGCCGAAACGCGCTCGAGGCGCTCGTCAACCAGTTTACGATCGTCCGGATGGACGAGCTGTGAAAGAGACGTCCGCTCGAGTTCGTCAGGCGTGTATCCCAGCCGCGGCTCGACGGCTGCGCTCGCGTATTCGATGGCACCCGTCTCGTCGACCACCCAGACGAGCGCGTCGGATCGCTCGAGGATCGACCGGCCGCGCCGGTCTGCGCCACCTTCCAGACGGAACCGCTCGGCCGCGTTTCTGATCCGAGTCGCGATGAGCGACCGAGGGGCATCGGATTCGATGATGTCACTCGCCCCGGCCTCGAGTGCCAACTCGAGTGTTTCTTCGTCGGCCGTTTCGCTGTCCACGGCGGCGACGATCGGCAACTCCTCGGCCCGCTCCCGAAGCGCCTCGAGTGTCGATCGATCCCGGTCGGTCGGCCCGAACGGACAGACGACACAGTGAATCTCGAGTTGATCGAGTCGATCGACTGCGTTCGAGAGCGTTCGTTCTCTGATGAGCGAGATCGAGACGAATTGTGAGGAGAGCGCATCCATCGCCGCGTCGATCGGTCGCGAGTCACCGACGACGAGCACGCGAAGGACGTCGCCGACGACGGTCGTGCCGTCGCTCACCGAGCGGCCACCTCCGTGTGCGACGGTCGATCGCTTGGCTGCTCGAGCGAGCGTGGCGACTGGACCGCCCACTCAGTCACCGACCGACTGCAGGACATCAAACGACGAACAGCCACGATACCACGTCGTTCAAGCGCAGATTGGTTAATTATCGAGGCCGTATCTTTGGGTAGTGCGTGATTACGACGGTTTGAGACACTCGAGCCGGACGACGCGTTAGCTCCGTTCTCGAACGGTCACAACCGGAACTGGCGCGTTGCGAACGACCTCCTCGGCGACGCTCCCGACGATCAGGTGATCGAGGCCGGTACGACCGTGGGTTCCCATCACGATCAGATCGATCGCCTCCGCCTCGGCGACGTCGACGATCTCCTCCTGAGCGACACCGTGGCGAACGGTCGTCGTCGTCTCGAGTCCCGCGTCGGCACTCGCCCGTTCGGCTTCCTCGAGTGCCTGGGTGGCCTCGTCTTCCGGATCGGTGCGCAGCTGATCCTGTTTCTCCGAACTGTGTGGGCCGTCCTCGGACACCGAGACGATATGCAGCGTTGCGTCGAGTTGGGAAGCGAGTTCGATCGCGTGCGTTGTCGCCTGGCGAGCGCCCTCACTTCCGTCGGTCGCGAGTAACAGGTCCTGGTACATCTGTGGCTAGCTACTCGACGGAACGGCGGATACATCCCAGACTTGCCGTTTCCGGGAGTCATCGATAGATCCGTCACCGTCGACAGGACAACAGCAGCCAGCGGCTACGGCTTCGGTGTCTCTCGTCCGCGCTGTAACGCCTGTCGCGTCGACGGACTGAGCCGATCGATCGCACCGCGGGATTCGGCGACTGCGACCAGTACCTCGGTCAGGTTCACCAGCCCCGCGACGTACGCCTGCCGTCGTCGCTGCCAGCGAGCCGGTGCATCGTCGTCGGCAAGGATCTCGAGGGAGCGATCCCGAACCGCGGCGTACTCGTCGAACTGCTCGGCGAGGCCGGCACGCTCGAGTTCCTGGAACTCGCCGTACTCGTGGTCGTCAGTGCCACGATATCGGAACGCAGGCGTCCCCAGCAGTGCTGCCTCGGTGGCCATCGTTCCCGTGTCCGCGACCAGCAGCGACGCGTCGGCCATCGCGTCGTGGATCAACGCTGGATGGAGATCGTACGGCCGGGCGGGCAGGTCGTGGAGGTCCATCTCGCCACCTTCATCGGAGACGAAGACGGTCGCGTGCTCGCTCAGCCGTTCGATCAGATCACGACGCTGGGGAGGACTGAAGCCTTCCAGGTCGGTATCGTGGAGCGCATCGAGAGCGTTGAACCGAGCGATAACGTAGGGTTCGTCCGGGTCGACACCGAGGAACTCGCGGACGTTTTCGTCGCGGGAGAAGACGTCGGGATGGAGATACGCACACTCTTTGAACCCCTCGAAGGTGTAGTGGTCGTCGCCGAGATCGCGGCGGGTGACCGCCGGCGAGAGGATCGTCTCCGCGAACGGACGGGAGACGGTGTGGTTGAAATCACCCGGCTCGTCGTCAAGGACGAGGACGACCGGCGCTCGAGCGAGCGTTCCCGCGTAGGCGGCGTAGGGTCCCCGACCGAAGATGACATCCGGATCGAATCGGACTGCTTCGCGGGCGATTGTCACGAACTGCCCGCCGAGTTCACGGGCGAATCGGAGTTTGGAGTAGCTGTCAGTGCCGTGGGTGCCATACACCCGATACGGCATGCCGAAGAACTCGAGTAAGTCCGTCGTACAGGTGTACTCTCGAGTCAGGACGAGCACGTCGTGGCCCGCGGCCGCAAGCCGATCGACGGTGTGTCGATACAGATGGACGTGTGCAGGTGTGTTCGCAAAGACGAGGATCCGCATCGACCCAGCATAGCCGCCGTCGATGCTTTGTAATCGTATTGCTACGGCCTCCATCGGCCGAAAACAGCAGTTTCGAGAAATCCACATGTGCGTGTACGAGAAGAAAACCAACAACGGATCGACGGCCAGCAGACTGTTGCAGCGGGTATTCCGGAATTGACTGCGGTGCCAGCAGTGCTGCAACACGGATAACAAAACGGGTCGAGCCCCTCTCTCCGGCAGTTCGAGATGCACGTCCTCACACTCACGACACACGCCGACGCTCCCTTTATGACCCAGCAGATGGCCGCCCTCGAGGAACGCGGCGTCTCGTTTTCGACACTGTCGGTCGCCGGTGAGGTCAGCGCCGACACCGCACGGGGGCCGACTGACTACCTCCGTACCGTCCCGAGAGTCATCCGCGAGGCGGGCAACGGATACGACCTGGTCCACGCCCACTACGGACTGATAGCTCCAATGGCGCTGGCCCAGCGGCAAGCGCCGGTCGTGTTGTCGCTGTGGGGATCGGACGTCCACGGCCCCGTCAAGCCGATCAGCGTCGCGGCTGCGCCGCTGTGTGACGAGGTAATCGTCATGTCCGAAGGGATGCGGACGGAGGTAGGTCAGGACTGCCGGGTGATCCCCGACGGCGTCGACCTCGAGCGATTCCAGCCGAAACCACAGACTCGAGCTCGCGAGGCCGTCGGCTGGGACGGCGTCGGCGACGCCTTCCAGGTGCTCTTTCCGTACCCACCCGAACGCGAGGTCAAGAACTACTCGCGAGCCGAACGGATCGTCTCGGTGGTCGACAATCTGCTCGAGCGACCAGTCGAGCTCCGCGTTGTCTACGGCGTCGACCACGACGCAGTCGCCGACTACATGAACGCCGCGGACGCACTTCTGTTGACTTCTGACAGCGAGGGCTCGCCGAATTCGGTGAAAGAGGCGCTGGCCTGCAACCTGCCCGTGGTCGCACTCGACGTCGGCGACGTCCGCGAACGGCTAGCTGGCGTCTCCCCTTCTCACGTCGCGACGACCGACGAGGAACTGGTCGACGGGCTAATCGACGTCCTGCAACGCGAGGAGCGATCGAACGGCCGCGAGGCCGCCCGCGAGGTCAGTATCGACCGGACCACGGATCAGTTGCTCGAGGTCTATGAACGGGTCGCAGGAACGGAGAAACGAACTCGGCCACGGGTAACGGCCGCCGTCGACGCGGTCGCGCGGCGACACCGCTGATTGGTCATCGGAGTAGAATGTTCACGGTTTTCGAGTGACACCCCTCGTTTGAACGGTTTCGAGAGTCCTCACAGGACGGTTTGTTCGGAACCCGTCTCGCTAGAGCGCCGTCGCCACCGGTGAAAACGGACCGATAGTTAGCACTCGGACCGATACCAGTCCATCGTCTCCGGCAGATGATCCTCGAGCGGCCGATAGTCGTAGCCCAGTTCCGCACTGGCTTTCCTCGAGGAGTAAAACAGCCGCTTGGTCGCGAGTTGGGCCATCTGCCGGTCGAAGGGAAACATTCGAACACCGGCGACGGAACTCGCGGCTTCGGCGACCGGGCCGGCGGCGTGGATTGCCGTCGCTGGGACGCGAATCCGGGCCGGCGAGCCGTCGACGGCGTTAGCGATCCGTGAGACAGCTTGGTTGTAGGTAAGGTTCTCGCCGCCAAGAATGTAGTGCTCGCCGTTCAGGCCGCGTTCGGCGGCCGCGAGCAGGCCATCGACGACGTCCGAGACGCCGACGATACTCAACCCGCCGGGGAGATAGGCGGGCATCGTCGGCTCGAGCCCCATCGACAGCAACTGGGTGGTAAACGCCTCGTCACCGGGGCCGAAGATCGACGTCGGGTGGACGGTGACGGCGTCGCCGTCGGTTTCGGCGTACTGATCGATCAGTTGCTCTGCCTGTGCCTTCGAGGACTGGTAGGCCCCGACAGGAGTGGCGACATCGGTTTCGTCCGCAACCATGGCATCGTCAGGTGGACGGCGCGTTCCGGCCGTGCTCGTAAAGACAAGTCGCCCGGTTTCGCTATCTCGACAGGCCTCGAGGAGGTTCGCGGTCCCGTCGACGTTGACCCGGTAGACCTGTTCCGGCGTCGCGTTCCAGAGGCTGACGCCAGCGAGATGGAAGACGACATCGACCCCATCCACCAGCGATCGCAGCGTCTCGTCGTCGAACAGATCGCCGACGTGCCAGTCGACGCCCTCGAGGTCGCCCCGATCCGACATCGGCCGACTCAGGCCGCGGACGTCCCAGCCGTCCTCGAGCAAGCGCGCACAGAGCCGCGAGCCGAGAAAGCCCGTCGCGCCGGTGACGGCTGCGGTTTTCGGCCCCATCATCGGCGCTGCTCCAGTTGTGGCGGAACGGCATCGCCGGCCACCGCCGCGTAGAGTCGGTAGGCAGTCGAGACGGCCGGGTGAGTATCGTCGGGCGGCGGCAACTCGCCATCGGGAATCCGACGTCGTAGCGCCGTGAGGTCGACGTCGTCGCCCGCAGCGCTTTCGACGGTGATCGCCGACTCGTCAGCACCGAGCGTATGTCTGAGCACCGGATCGTCCTCGAGCGAGCGGCCGAGCAACGACGCACCGATCGCGTCGACCTGCGGTATCGGCCCCACGACTAGCGTGTCGGCCGCGATCGGATCACCGCCGTAGGCGGCCGTCGCATCCAGCACGGAGAACGCGGGCTCGATAGCCCGCGTCGCGCCGATGGCAGTCAGGTCGGCGTCGGCGACGGTTGCGGCGAGTCGCCCGAGCGTGCGCATCCCCCCGGCGACGGGCCCGTCTCGAGTTGGACGCAGTGACGGAACAACGACGACGGCGCTCTCGAGGAGTCGCTCCGGGACGGATACCGAAAGCTGCTGGTCTGCGACCGACACGACGCGATCCCGTCGGGACTCGTCGGCGAGATCGACCAGCTCGGTGTCAAAGCGCTCGAGAACGGACGGATAGCCCAGATAGCCGGCGGCGCGATCGAACGCGATACGGTCGTCGGTCATCCCGGCGACGGCGACGTCAGCCTCGGTCCGTGCCCGGAGCACGGCAGCGGTCGAGCCGACGACGGCAGGGTCGGTAACCATCCCCGTCGACGGGTGGAACGGGTAGTGGGCGTCGGGAACGAGCGTGATCCGATCGGTGTTCGACAACGACTCGAGATGGGGCTCGAGGACGGAACGAACCGGCGACTCGAGGATCGCCAGCCGCCGGTCGGTATTGGTCGTCCAGCCACCCCGTCGCTCGGGGGCGTCGACGGCGGCGACGTGAACACTCACGACATCACCTCCGGGATCTCGAGTGGCTCGCTATCGGCCGTCTCGGCGAGTTCGTAGGCGGTCTCGGCGAGTTCGAGTGTCCGTCGACCGTCGGCACCGTCGACCGGTGGCGTTGCACCCTCTCGGATGGCGTCACAGAAGTCTTCCAGCGCGTCGTAGTGGGCCTGCAGGTAGAACGTCGGGCCGAAGACATCGGGCTCGCTGTTCGTGAATCGGCTCGCGACGTTCGAGAGCGCAGCCGTCGCCGCACTCGCATAGAAGTTCTCGGGCAGGTGGTCCTGGTTGCTGATCGTGCCTGTGATCCCCTCGAGTCGCAAGCGCGTATTGACCTCCGGGAGCTGTTCCCACTGGTAGGTCCCACAGTGGAGCGTGATCGTCGTTCCCGTCTCCGGAGCCTGGAGCAACACCGTCGCGGCGTCTTCGGCGGGAATGTCGAGGCTCTGGCCCATCGTCGCATCCCGAACCTCGAGGTCGCCAAAGAGCCACTCGAGGACGTCGAAACAGTGAACGCCGAGTTCGATCAATGAGCCACCGCCGGCGGCGTCGGGGTCGAGTGGCCATTCCGGCGGTGCATCGTCGGCGGGTGGGCGACCGAGGGGGTGGTCGTTGAGTCGCGTGATCGAGGCGTAGGGAACGTGGCCGACAGTACCGTCGTCGTAGTCGGCCTTGACACCGGCCATATCGGGCTGGTAGCGAAGCGTGTGGTCGACGCCGACAGCGATATCCGCCTCGCGAGCCGCCTCGAGCAACTCGTCGGCTTCGTCGGTCGAACGGGCGAGCGGCTTCTCGACGAAGACGTCGACGCCGACCTCGGCGGCACGCTCGACGGCGTCAGCATGGAGAAACGGTGGCAACGCGACGACCGCCACGTCGAGATCCTCGGCGTCGAGCAGCGTCGTGTAATCGTCGTACGTTCGGGCCACGCCAGCTCGTTCGGCCCGAGCGCGATTGTCCGGGACCGTATCGGCAGCCGCAACGACGTCGACGGCAGGCATCGCAAGTGCCGATTTCAGGTGTACCATGCCGATATTACCGACACCGAGTACGCCGAGTGAGAGCGCACTCGAGTCGGTCCACCGGCCGAAAAGTGTTGATGGCATCTGCCCCAGACCGGGGTGGGAGCGGGCTTTGTTATCGATTTCATATTCACCGATGTAGTACGCCCCTTCGCGTTCCGCTCGTGTATGCTGTCCATACGAGGGGGCGATCAGTTCCAGCTCGCTTTCGCCTGCGCATCGATGCGAGTTGGCTCTCCATCGACCCCGCGTGAACAGCGGATCCGACGGGCCACGTCGGCCATCGTTTCGACGACGAGATCAGAGTCTGACCGACGGCGATCGAGGTATGAAAGGATCGCGCGCATACGCCGGTCGTCCCGTTCGGTCGTCAGGTTGTTCGGGTGCAGCCACATATGAAACGTTCCGTCACTGGTCGTCGCCTCGTCGATACCACAGCGAGCCAGCGCGACCATCGGATCCTCCCAGATCGACTCTGCAACACTCCGGGCGGGACCTTCAAAGCCAAAGAGAAATAGTGACGCCGGAACGTTCACTAGCCCGTATTCGTCAACAAAGGGTTCGACGAGCAACGATCGGTCGCGAACCATCGAGTCGAATACGGCACGCACTCCCTCTCGATTGGGCGTCCAGCCCCGATACGCAGACACACCATGCTCCGCGAGGACGTCTCGATGGCCGACGTCGTTTCGGGGGTAAATGAACGACTCGAACGAACAGCCCCACTCCTCGGCGATCGCTGCGCTCCGCTCGAGTTCCGCGACAGCCAGCTCCCGGTCCGTCTCGGGCCGACCGAAGAGGACGTGGGAAAACGTGTGGCTCGCAAACTCGTGGTCGACATCCGACTCGAGAAGGTCCCTGACGAGTCCCCGTCCGAACCGCAGATCCTCCCGATCCTGCCACTCGCCGCGTTCACGGTCGAACCAGCCATCCGGGGCCGGATGGTCGGCGTGGACGCCGTCGCAGGACTCGAGCATGAGATGGCCGACGACGGCCCACGTCGCCGGGATGTCGAACTCCTCGAGCAACTCGAGCATCGCCGTCCAGCCGCGTCGACCTGATTCGACGCGGTCGGTCGGCGGCTCCGGAAGGTCGTGAAACCCCCAGCCGAGTTCGGCATCGAGTGAAAGAACAACACTACCCACGGCAGCCACCACCTGCAGACAGCCATTGCCTGTGGCTCATAGCTCGATGCTGTCCAAGAGACGGTTTTGTTATGGGTTACCTTTCGGTACTGATAGCTTCTGCAACGGGTTGTGTAGCACCACAGTACGACCGACGAAACCGATCGTACACTATATTGTGAATTTCGGCAGTAGATCGACTAAATCGGCCACTCATCGGCTCGAAGGGCTGTGAAATCTCCCCATAACAAAACGGTAATCCCGTCACCTGGAGGACAGTAGACGTCTTCGACGTCTCAGTATACAATCATGAGCAGGTCCTCTCCGACAGCCGAGCGAGCATTCGTGCTTGGATTCGACGGCGTACCGTGGAAACTCATCGAACAATGGAGCGATGCGGGCGAGCTCCCAAACTTCGCTCGAATGCGCGAGGAAGGCGCATCCGGGACCCTCGAGAGCACCCAGCCCGCGACGACACCACTGGCGTGGCCGTCGATCGCGACGGGCGTCTGGCCGGACAAACACGGGATCTATGGCTTTCAGAACCTCTCGTCGGGGTATTCCCACGAGATGTATACGAGCCACGACCTCCGACAGCCGACGCTCTGGGAACAGGTCTCACCCGCCCACGTCGGCAACGTCCCGATGACCTATCCCGCCCAGGAGATCGATGGAACGATGGTAACGGGGATGATGACTCCCTCGACGGACAAAGCGTACACCCAGCCACCCGAACTCGAATCAAAGATCGAGTCACGGATTCCCGACTATGAGATCAGCCTCGATTATCCCGACTACGCCAACCGTCTCGACGAGTTCGAAGTAGCTGTCAACGACATGCTGGCGAATCGTCACGAACTCATGCAGTTGCAGATGGACGAGGCCGGTGACGACTGGCGGCTGTTCTTCTTCGTCTACACCGCCCCCGACCGCTTCCAGCACCTCGTCTGGGATATGGATCGGCTGCTCGAACACTACAAGCAACTCGACGAGATCCTCGGCGAGGTGATGGCATACACGGACCGCTACGACGCCGATCTCTATGTCGTCTCCGACCACGGCTTCGGCCCGATCGAGGAACTGGTCTACGTCAACCACTTCCTCGAGCGGGAGGAGTATCTGTTCAGAGCGGAAGACGACGGGACGCGCGGGGCACTCGCGAGTCTCGGCATCTCGCGTGATCGCATCACGGGCGCACTCGAGCGACTCGGTATCTCCGAGGAGATGATCGTCTCGACGCTCCCGCGGGCGCTCGTCGATTCAGTCGCCGAACAGATTCCTGGCGATCACGCGCTGTACGACGTCGATTACGATCGGACGATCGCGTTCGTTCACGGTGCTGGAAACTGTTATATAAACGACGCCGAACGCTTCGAAGACGGCGTTGTCGATCCGAGTCAGATCCCGGCGATCAAAGACGAACTGACCGACCTGTTCGAGTCAGTCACCGACGACGACGGGAAACGGATGCTCGACGTGTTCGACGGCGACGAACTGTTCCCAACCGACGACGGCTCGCCGGATCTCATCGTCAACGGGCGTGGGGTCTACGAGGCACGCAACGCACTCACCGGCGAGCCAACTGGTGACACCGGAACGTACGCCGCGAGTCATCGGAAAGAGGGGATTGTTCTCTGCCGTGGACCGTCGGTCGACGCCGGCGCAACGCTTCGCGGTGCACGCGTCGTCGACATTGCCCCGACGCTGCTCCACGGCATCGGCGAACCCGTCCCGAAAAACGCCGACGGACGGGTGTTGTTCGATGCGTTCGAGGCGGAGAGTACGCCTGCAAAGACCAAAGTCCAGCGAACCGGCGTCTCACAGACGGACCGCGGCGAGGACGTCGACGACGACTTCACCGACGTTGAGGACCGCCTGAAGGGACTCGGCTACATGGAGTGACGTACTGACGGTCAGTGACCAGTATCGTTTAAGCCGAACGAACGGTTCGCCGCAGTAGACCGCTGCTAACAGCAGTACGCGTTTGCTATGCACCGGTAGGCCATCGCCTCCAAATATAACTGTACGTATAATTAAGGAAACGAATGAGGTGTGGTCGTCGTACGGATGCTGAGACGCACACATCGATCAGAGACACCGAACGAAAACCGACTCCCGACGACACGCTCACGCAGCCGATACACCGGGACGACATCATGAACCAAGAGACACTTCTGGTCAGTATCGCAAGCACAGCGATCGGTATCGTCGCGCTTCTCGGTTCTAGCCTGTTGTCTGCGACCGCTCGCCAGCGATCCGATCGAGCCGAGTCACCAACTGCCATGTCGATCAGTCGTCGCGACGAGACGGCTACCGCTCGAGGACGTCTTCGACAGATACGGAGTCGACTCGCGCTATCGCCGAAACAGTCCCTCAACCAGATATTCCGGACACCGTGACGTGCCTCGGGGTCACGCCTCGAGAACCCTCTTTCTACGGGATGGATTGCAGCGTCCTCTTCCCACAGAATGGGTTGCAGATTCCACCGACCCCGGCGCATTCGCCTCGGCTGTCGGTACAGAATCGACGACGTTTCGTTCTCGAGATCGTCGAGCAGCGTCGCCGACAGTATCGCCCATCACGATCGTGGTTGCAGAGCGCGAGTCGCTGCCACTCGAGGCCGAAACCCAGTCACAGGTACGGTATCGATTCGCTACTCGATGGCGAGAAAGAGAGTATCTGTTATACGATTATTTACTAATAGCGTGTCTGTCGCGTGATTGAGACGGTCAAACAGTGTATGAATAGCGGACACATCAGGCGGAAGCCGGACTGTACCGACACCGAGATCGTGCCCATAGATGATTGCCCTCGAGCGGGGCCGTCGTCGAACAGTCGCCGACCGAGACGGAACCACCGATCGAACGGGGTGGCCGGCTGATGAACGTCCTGTCGGTCGTGGGTGCCAGACCGCAGTTCGTCAAAGCAGCCGCCGTCTCACAGCAGTTACAGGACGACCACGAGGAAGTGATGGTCCATACCGGACAGCACTACGATCCCGAACTCTCCGCAGTGTTTTTCGACGAACTCGCCCTTCCGGAGCCCGATTTCCAGCTCGGCATCGGCTCCGCATCCCACGCTCGCCAGACCGCCGAGATGATGATCGAGCTAGAGCGAATCGTCGACGACGAATCACCCGACGTCGTCCTTGTTTACGGCGACACCAACTCGACGGTCGCGGGCGCGCTCGTGGCGGCAAAATCGTCACCAGCACTCGCCCACGTCGAAGCCGGGTTACGGTCACACGACTGGTCGATGCCCGAAGAGGTCAATCGACGGATTACCGACCACTGCTCGGATCTGCTGTTCACTCCGGGTGACCACGCGAAAGATACCCTCGAGCAGGAAGGGATTACCGAGGGCGTGTTCGTCTCGGGCGACGTCATGTACGATACGCTCCTCCAGATTCGCGATCAGCTCCGTGCAACCGAGTTCGACGGGCCCGCCGTTCCCGACGAGTACGTCCTCGCGACGGTTCATCGTGCCAAGAACACGGACACCCGGGATCGACTCGAGGCGATCCTCGACGCGTTTGCACAGCTCAGTGTGCCGGTCGTCTTCCCCGCCCACCCACGGACGGTCGCCGCATTAGACGAGTACGGACTCCGAGAGCGAGCGATGGCCGCCACCCGGCTCATCGATCCCGTCAACTACGGTCGGTTCATCACACTCGTCGAGGGAGCGACCTGCGTCGCGACGGACTCCGGCGGTGTGCAAAAGGAGGCGTTCTACCTGGACACGCCCTGTGTGACCCTCCGGGAGACGACGGAGTGGGTCGAGACAGTCGATGCTGGATGGAACACCCTCGTCGGCGCGGAAACGGAACAGATCGTCGACGCGATTCGCGCTGCCGCTGATCCGCCGGCAAAACCCGACCTCTACGGGAGCGGCAACGCGGCGGTTCGAATCGTGCGTCACCTCGAGCAACAGGTTGGCGACAGTGGCTCGCAGAACTGACTCGCAAGCAGACTCGGTTCGGTGGGCTGCAAGGGGCGCGTATCGCACCCATAACTAACCCACCAAAGCGGCTGCCTTCCCCTG
The DNA here is from genome assembly GCF_900156475.1 of Natronorubrum thiooxidans. Taxonomy (GTDB): domain Archaea; phylum Halobacteriota; class Halobacteria; order Halobacteriales; family Natrialbaceae; genus Natronorubrum; species Natronorubrum thiooxidans. Next base: position 76,219 of record NZ_FTNR01000007.1, on the reverse strand, counting down.
ATGTGGCCATGGGAGCATGCGATCGTCGGCTATCTCGCCTACTCGTTGTTCAGTCGGCTCTACTACCGGGAGTCACCGACCGGCCTCGCAGCGTTTGCGGCCGTGTTCGCCTCGGTCCTGCCGGATCTCATCGATAAGCCGCTCGCCTGGGAGTTCGGCGTGTTTCAGACGGGGTATGCGCTGGGGCATTCGATCTTCTTTGCGATACCACTCGCCGTCGTCGTTGGGGTTGGCGCTCGCTCGATCGGGCGGACGCCGGCCGGGATCGCGTTCGGCCTCGGCTATCTGCTTCACCCGCTGTCCGACGTGCTCGATGGCTACCTCCGGGGCGGGCACGCATACCCCGAACTGATGCTCTGGCCCGTCGAAACGGTCGGCACGAACGACCACAGTCAGGGCTTTCTGGAGGAGTTTTCGCGGCTGTTCGGCCAGTACCAGCAGGACCTCGTGGCGGGTGAGCTGTCGACATACATGTGGCTCCAACTCGGACTTGTGATGGTCGCAGCGCTCGTCTGGCTCGCAGACGGAGCCCCCGTCCTCCGGGAATGTCTGCTCGGTGGCAAACGGCTCGTCACGGGTATGCTTCCACGGAGCGATCGCTCGAAGGATCGAAAGTAGGCGCGACAGCCGCGTCTCGAAGGCACTGTTGCCGTCTGTAGAACAGTCGATCGGCTCCCGTTATGGACATCCAATGATTCCGTAATGTCGTCGTTTACTATCCTGTTGGTTCCGGTGATAGTGAAGCAGTAATGAGCGAAACGAGTCGGAGCGATCGTCTCTCGAGAGTGCGCCACGCCTCGAGTTCAGTCGTCGACGGGCGCGACCGAACCGTACTGGTGCCGTCAGACGACGAAACCGGTGGCCAGCAGTTCTCACGTGTGAAGACACTGCCTGATGACGCCGAGTTCGGGCTCTGTCTGACCCATGACGTCGATCGTCCGTACAAGGGGTTCCGATCGCTGTACTACGCGACTCAGGAGCGGCCCCGATACCACCTCCGAACGGCGCTCTCGTCGTCGAACCCGTACTGGCAGTTCGGGGAACTCATGGCCCTCGAGGACGAGTTGGGTGTCCGATCCGCGTTTTATTTCCTGAACGAACAACACCTCCTCGCTGATCGGCCGGTCAGCGAGTGGGTCTCGCCGTCGAACTGGGTCCAACACCTCGGGCGATACGACATCACCAGCGACGAGATCAGCGCCGTTATCCGGGCGCTCGACGCCGGCGGCTGGGAGGTCGGCCTCCACGGCTCCTATCACTCGCCAACCGATCGGGACCGGTTGCGCGAAGAAAAGCACGCCCTTGAGGAGATTCTTGAGGGTTCCGTTACCGGCGGCCGCCAGCACCACCTCCGGCTGAGCGTGCCAGACACGTGGCACCACCACCGGGAGATCGGTCTCGACTACGACACGAGTCTCGGCTCGAGTACGGAGTGTGGCTTCCACGGTGGCTACCGGCCGCTCAGACCGTTCGACGACGAGTTCATCGTCTTCCCGCTGACGATCATGGATCAGGCGCTGCCGGATCCCGGAAGCAGCTTCGAGGCTGCCCGCCGGATCTGCGAGCGGCTACTGACGGAAGCCGCAGAAAACGACGCCATCATGACGGTGCTCTGGCATCCACGCTACTTTAACGAACAAGAGTTTCCCGGCCACCGAACGCTCTATCGCTGGCTGGTCGAACGAGCACAGGAACTCGGTGCCTGGGTCGGCTCACCCGGCGCGTTTTGTGAGACACTCGAGGACAACGGTAACCAAACACCGGAGAGTCGGAGAGCCGACGGAACGGTCGACGGAACACCGTCGGCTGCCAGTTCGGCGATCGTGGGGGACAACTCATGAGGGCGAACGCACTGGCTGCCGTCGCCGTCGCCGCGCTGCTGATGGTCGGTGGCGTCGGTGGGATCGTACAGCCCTCTGCCGCAAATACGGGGCTGAGTGCCGCACAGGCGAGTCTGCCACCGACCGACAGCTACGTCATCGAACAGGGTGAGTCCTGCCACCCGATCGAGCCGCTATCGACCGACGGGACGGTCGAGTCGTTCTACGACTACCGCAACCACGAAACACATCCCGAGGATGTAGAACGAATGTACAGTTCGTACGGCACCGAACACCTCCAGGAAGACGACACGAGTCTGCTCTTCTTGCACGAGGGAACTGATGGAATGAGTCTCGTCATGGTCCACGACCGGCTCGACGGCGATACCGAGGGTGGGGCCGCCACGTTCGATATCGTTGGCCTGCCAACCGAGGCCGAGTGGGTCGTCCAGGACGATCTCTATGACGGTGAAACGAACATGGCAACGTGGGATAGCGGTGACGGCTGGGCCTCCGCATCCTGGATCTGGAGCGACGCCAGAACTGACGGTGGGGCGATTCAGGGCGGCCTCAATGACCAGTTCGCCGTGACGATTCAGCCGGCGTTCAACGAGGATGCAGACCACTACGACAACGAGGACCTGTACGATCCCGAGTTCCACGGCGACGGGGAAATCGAAGACTGGGAAGTCCTCTCCGGCGATGTCGACGCTCCCGACCGCACAGCGCTGTCGCTCGAGGAGCCAGTCACGATCCGAACCGGAACGTGTGACGGTCCATCAGTCACGTATGACCGAACTGATGACAGCACGACCGCCAGCATCGAGGGCGCGTCGACGGACGACCGAGTCACCCTGCAGCCGACGGCTGGCACGGCTGACGGTGTCACGTTCGAGACGGTCGAACTGACCGGGATCGAAGACAGCGGGTCGGTCACGTTCGAAGACCGACAACCAGACGACCTGCCAGCCGCCCCCCCTGAGGTCGACTCGCTATCGTCCCTGACGATCACCGGCGACTCCATACAGGACGCCCCGGCGACAGTCACGTTCAGCGTCGAGGCAGCACTCCTTGAGGAGCACGGTCTCGAGTCCGAGGATCTCGCGCTCTACGCGGCTGAGGACGGCGAGTGGGTCGAAGCCGAGACAACAGTGAGCGACGAATCCGGCACAACGTACCAGTTCACAGCCGAAGTCGACTCGCTCGCGTCCGTGACCGTGGCCGAACAACAGCCGTCGGAGTCCGAGTCGGCGATTCCTGGCTTCGAGATCGGCATAGCTGTCGCGGCGATCGCGTTGCTCACCGCGCTGTGGGCGGTGCGCAGTCGCAATCAGCAACAGTAGTTGGAAGGACGGTTTCTTTATTTGTCGGGCTGTAGTTCGTCGAACAGTTTCTCTACGCATCGTTCGATCTCATCACGAATCTCTGTGACCTTGTCTACCGACTTGCCATCCGGGTCGGGTAAGTCCCAGTCGCTATTCTCACCGGCCCACCCTGCAGGACACACGTCTTCTGCAGCACAGCCCATCGTAATCACGTAGTCACTTCCCTGAATCTCCTCGAACGTTACTTCACGAGGTGTGCGGTCGCTGATACCAATTCCGGCCTCAGCCATCGTCTTGACGACCATCTCGTGGACATGATCCGCTGGCTGTGTCCCTCCAGTGATAAGTTCGAACTCGTCTTCGAGTCCACGCTTTTCCAATGCTTGCTGAGCGAAGGCGTATGCCATCTGAGAGCGACCTGCATTTTGGACACACACAAAAGCCACCCGAACAGACTCGCCGTTGGCAGTAGTATTTGTCATCGGTTCAGGGTCGCCTGTCGTTGTTCTGTCGTCGGCAGGTCATCGAGTAATTCGATGACTCGCTGTTCGATTTCTGTGCTAATTGCCCGCACTTCCTCGTGGGTCCCTCGGGCAGGGTTAATAAATCCCCAATCTCGGACGACGACTCCTGTGGGTAAATCCTCCACAGAGAGCGCACACCCCATGAGGGCAACAATGTCGAACCGTGCCAGTTCGTCTCGAGTGATTTTCTGCGGCGACTGATCTGAGAGGTCGTATCCCTTCTCAGTCATCACGTCAACAACGACCGGGTGGAGTTTGTCAGCGGGGTCAGTTCCGCCACTGTGAATCTCTATGTCGTCACGCTCTCGAATCTGAAGTTGTGTTTCGGCCACTGCTTCGGCGATCTGGCTCCGACCAGCATTCTCTACGCAGACGAACCCAACTCTCACACGATCGGCCATACATAGGTGGTGGTTTGAGGATGGATAGAACTTCCTAGGTGCTCTATTTAGAGATCTATAGGTCAGGGGACGAAAATAGTTGCCGAAACCCCTGATTCAGTTTCAGGAGTGTTCTGAATAACGAAATCGTGCTACGATCTACTGGTACCGATAGTGCAGTCGCGATCGTTCGGAGCGCCTGTCCTCATTGACGTGCAGTACTGTGTTTTGGCCGCTTCCTTCGGAGGGGGACCTCGGTGCTCACTAGATGTCTGCAGTGGCCACAATGTGTAGCCGTAGCCCACATCGCCGCCGGTGAATCCACCGTCGATCCGCTCGCTGGAGTCGAGTTACCCGGCCTCTGGAGCAGTTCCAGGCCCCGTCGAGCCAGTCACGTCTCATCGGAGAGAGTCGAGTCCCGTCAGGCCAATCGGCCAGCGTCAGAAAAACTCAGGAGCGGAACAGCCGCAGTCGATCAGTTCACGGCCCGTTCAGTCGCCACCGACACCGACGGACGTCGCCGGTTCGGGCTCTGGCAGCTGCCCGAACTGCTCGAGTGCTTCGAGGTCGTCGACGGCACCCAGATTGAGCGCCACGTCGACAATAACGTCGGTGAGGTTGACCTTGTCCGCAAGCAGTGCGTTGCGTCGCCGCCGCCATTTCTGGGCGGTATCGTCAGCCTCGAGCAGCGGCACCGCCCGGTCGATGATTTCGTCGGCCGACGCGACGTTGTGGATCAGCCCCCGGTTCTCGAGTTCGACGAAGTTGCCCATGTCGTCGTCCCCGACGAACGAGTTCGACCGGATTGCCGGCGTGCCAAGCAGTGCCGCTTCGGTGACCATCGTCTGCGTGTCGGCGACGAGCAGGTCGGCCTCAGCGAGGGCGTCGTGCATCAATGCGGGGTGGAGGTCGAAGGAGCGAGCCGAAAGCCCCTCGAGGGCAGCGTCGCCGCCCTCATCGGAGACGAGCACCGTCACATCGTCGCCGATGCGGTCGACGAGCCGGCGACAGTCGTCGTCCGTAAGTCCCTGTTTCCCGACGTCGTGTTGTGAGCCGAAGGCGTTGAGTCGGAGGATCGCGTAGGATTCGTCGGCCTCGAGGTCGAGTTGCTCCCGGACCGACGGGTCAGGCTCGTAGGTTTCGGGATGGAGATACGCACACTCCTTGAATCCGAGAAAGACGTAGTGGTTCTCGCCCAGGTCCTTCCGGAACGTATTCGGCGTGAGGATCGAGCGAGCAAACGGCGTCGAGATCGTGTGATCGAACGATGCCGGCTCGGAATCGATCAGCAACACCGTCGGCGTTCGCGTTACCGCGCCGGTGTGTGCCGCGTAGCCGCCCATGCCAAAGATGAGATCCGGGTCGAACCGTCGAGCGTGCGTGATCGCCCGGGCGTAGTGGGCCGGCAGCCGGCTCAGCAGCGAGCCTTTCGACGTCTCACAGGCACCGTAAACCACGTACGGGAGTTCGTACCACTCGAGCAAATCGACCGTACAGGTGTACTCTCGAGCGAGGACGAGGACCTCGTGACCACGGTCACGCAGCCGCTGGACAGCGTGTTTGTACAGGTGGACGTGTGCCGGCGTGTTGGTGAAAAACAGGTAGTTCATGCTGAATAGCACCCTCGCATGAGAGACAGATTTCCTAGCAGGTGGGTTTGTTATCTAGCTCGTACGGAATGTAACGGATACCGAGACCGGGAGCAGTCGATCCCTGTCTCGAGGGTGACGGCGGTAGCGAGCGTATAATAATGTGAATATCATCCGAGAATGCCAGTAATGCAGTCACAAAAATCTCCCGCGTCGGACGGATACCCCGAGACGATCCGGCGTCCTCGAGACGTCGATACCTACGTCTCGGTGCTCGATTCGACCCTCGCGTACGCCCGTCGGCGGGACTACATCGGCCCGGATTACGGAGACGGGATGAGCAGCCAACTCTTGCAGGCGTTGCCGTTCGAAAATCGCGTGCTCAATCTGGTCGTCCAGGAGGTCGTCAAACGCACGCCGGTCGACATCAGACCGCTGTTGCGCGTCGAACACCGGCGAAACTACAAGGGGGCGGCGCTGTTCGCGATGGCTAATCTCAACTACCACGAGTTCGCGAGTCGCCGCGGCGAGGTGGACGACCTCGCGTTCGATCCGGTCGCCGAAGCCGACCGACTCGCCGAGTGGCTCCTCGAGGAACAGATAACGGGGTACAGCGGCTTCTGTGGCGGTCACCGACACGAAATCCAACACTTCCACACGAAAGGTGTGCCGAGCGATCCGGATATCGTCTCGACGGCGTACGCGGTCAAAGCGCTCCTGCGGGCCACGGAACACGGTCTCGGTGACGAGTACGCCGATATCGCCCGAACAGCGACGGCGTTTCTGGTCGAGGACCTGAACTACCGGGAGGTCGAGGAGGGCGCGAAGATCGACTACCACATGAACCATCCCGAGGACTCCTACACGGTCAACGCGGCCGCGCTGGGAGCCGGGATGCTCGTCGACCTCTACGAGCACTTCGGCGACGAAGACCTCCGCGAGCGAGCGACGAAGATCCTCGATCACATCGCGGCCAACCAGACCGACGTGGGCGGCTGGCCGTACCGGCTGCCCGCATCGGCGTCACACCTCTCGATGGACAACCACCACAACGGGTTCGTCATCGAGGCGTTCCAGCGCTACCGCGACGTCATCGATGCGGACCGCTACGCCGAGACGCTCGCGGATGCGCTCGAGTTCTACCGAACCGAGCTGTTCGAGCTCGACGGCGCGCCGAACTTTGACGAATCGAACGCCTATCCGCGCGATATCCACGCTAGCACGCAAGGAATATTGGTTTTCGCGCGCGAGGGTGACCTCGAGTTTGCCGAGCGAATCCTCCGGTGGGTGCTCGCGAACCTCCAGGTCGAGGAGGGGCAGTTTTATTACCGAAAGTATCGCCACCACACGAAGCGAGTGACGCTGATGCGGTGGTGTCAGGGGTGGATGTCGTACGCGCTGTCGGAATTCCTGCTGGCGACCCACAATCGAGCAGACGAACAGTCGAGCGTGGAGACTGAACGCGAACGGGTGTCGCTTCACTCATGAGCCAGCCCGCGCCCGGATCGACGGGAACGAACGACGCGACCACTCTCGAGCCAGCATCGACTGGCGACGGTAAGGGTCCGCACACTCGAGCGACTGCCGCTCGAGACCAACACCAGGGGACACACACCGCGACCGGCTCCAGTCCCGAGGAACTTCGCGTCCTCGTCGTCACGGGGCTGGCACACAAAAACGAGCGTCACTACGGCCCGCTCGCGGACGTCGCCAGCGAAACGACACTCGTGTGTCTCGATCCGGACACCGACATCGACGGCGCGACCGCCGTGCCGGTGCCGGACATCGGTCCGCGGATCGTTCGGATCGTCTTCCTGTTTTTCCTCGCCCTTTACGAGGGCTATCGCAACGAGTACGACGCGGTCGCGTCGATCTCGCTCGTTCCCTACGGGATCTACGCGCTGGTCCTGAAATCGCTCTACGGCTATCCGGCCCATCTCGGCATCATCGGCATCGACCTCGATCATCACGCACGGCAGTGGTACGGCGCTGGCCCTCGATGGGCGTTCAGACGGTTCAATGTGGTCTCCGTTCCCGGCTCCGACCACGCCGAACGACTCGTCCGGTGTGGCGTCGCACCCACCCGAATCGAGATCCTGACCAACGCGATCGACGTGGAGACCTACCGACCGCCCGACGACGACGCCGAAACCGACTACGAGTTCGTCTGGGTCGGCCGGTTCAGCGAGGAGAAAGACCCGGTTCGATTCGTTCGCGTGGTTGCCGAACTCGATGCAACCGGCCGAGAGTTCCGGGCAGCGATGGTCGGCGACGGCGCGCTTCGAGACGATGTCGTCGCAGAGATTGATCGGCTGGGGGTTGGCGATCGGATCGACCTCGTCGGCTGGGCCGACGACCCCGTCTCCTACTACCAACGATCGAAGGTGTTCGTGCTCACCTCGAGTCGCGACGCGTTGCCGCTGGTGATGCTCGAGGCGATGGCGACCGGGCTTGCACCCGTGGTTCCAGCGGTCGGTTCGATTCCGGACGTCGTCGGCGACGGCCACAACGGCCTCGTCGTCGCCGACCGAGAGCCAGCGACGTTCGCAGCCGCGATGGCTCGGTGTCTGGACGACCCTGACGAGCGCGACGCGCTCGCAGCGAACGCGACCGACGTTCGGTCCTCGTTCTCGCTGACTCAAGCAGGCGAAGATTGGCGGCGCATTCTGGCGACGCTCGAGGCATGACCAGCCCCAGCAGGTCCGGCAACCGGTTTGTGTGTCTCGGTCGCCATCGAAACGCGGTTACAGCCGCCGTTACGCGCGGTAACAACGCGATAACAAAACGAATAGTCACCACATCAAGAACCACATGGAGACTGAACGACTGACGCTCGAGGAGTGGGGCGAGGCGTTGCCGCGGTCGGGATACGAGGTGTTTCACGATCCGGACGCACTCGCCGTCCTCGACAATCACGTCGACGCCGAGTTACAACTCTACGGGACGTACAAAGGCCAACAGGCCGTCGGACTGCTGCCGGTGTTCGTCGATGAAAAATCGGTCGGCCGAACAGTGTTTTCGCCGCCCCTCTCGTTTGGCGTCCCTCGACTGGGTCCGATCATCAACCCCAACAGCCCGAAACGCCGCAAGTGGGAGCGGATCAACAGTGAGTTAGCCGACGCGGTCGCCGACGACCTCGAGGTCGACAAACGGTCGACACTCTTTCGGATGACCTGTCCGCTCGAGTATCCCGATCCCCGGCCATACGGCTGGAACGGGTTTTCGATAGAACCGGAGTTCACGTACGTGGTCGATCTTGAGAGCTGTGACGATCTCGAGGATGCGATGAGCGGGTTCAGCAAGAGCCTCCGAAACGAGATGCGACGCTACGACGAGCTTGATCTGACGATCGATACCGAAGGCATCGACACCGCCCTCCGGATCTACGACGACGTCGTCGACCAGTACGAGGAATACGACGATACTGCACCGATGTCTCGGCTGTTCCTTCGTGACCTGCTCTCGAGTCTGGACGACGATCGGTGGCGCGTGTATGCGGCCCGAACCCCCGATGGGACGTATAAGAGTGGTATTATTACGCTCTTTTCGCCCGATCTCGCCTCCTACTGGCAAGGCGGCGTCACCGCCTCCTACGAGCACGTCAGCGTCAACAACCTCCTCCATCGCGCCATTCTCGAGGACATCGTCACCGACCCCGCCCTCGAGTCGGTGACGGGCTACGATCTCGTCGGGGCCAACACCGAACGGCTCTGTGAGTATAAAGGGAAATTCAACGGCGAGTTGCGGCCGTATTATATTGTCGAGTCGGCGGGGCTCGAGATGACGCTCGCGAAGTCGGTCTACAGTACAGTGAGTGGCTCGCTAAAGTGACGCAGTCGTCGGTTTGATCGCGTGTTTGCAGTAGTCAAGCGGCTACATCGTCGATACTTCGATAACCAAATTCGTCGAAGTCGTCGAGGCCGACCGAAATCAGATTTTCCGATCCGAAGCGGTTATTCAGCCCCATACTCGACGTCGACGAACGCGTTTCCGTTCAGCCAGAAGTCCGTAATATCGCCGCTGAACCAGTAGGCGTCCTTCGAGTCGTCGACGGCACCTTTGACGGCGGTCCCCTCGACGCTGTCGCCGTCGTCGATCGTGGCGGCATGGTGAGTTGCCTTCTCGACCGAACCGGACACCTCGAACGAGTAGTCGGCGGTGTCACGGGTCTCGGTCGCGTCGATGACGATCGCGTTTGGGGGGTGGTCGGATTCGTCGTCGTTCTCGTCCTCGCTCCCGCTGTCGTCCTCGGCGTCGCCAGCTGTTTCCGTGACGATTTCCTCGGGCGTCATCTGCTCGCCGTTGAGTTCGGCCCACATCACGTCGGGTTGTTTGATATTGATCTCCGTGATCGGTCCCTCAACGGTGAACGCGTCGCCGAAGCCACCGCCGGTAAGGCCGTTGACGTGGACCGCTCCGTTTGCTTCATCGATAGAGTCGTTCCCAGGTCCACCTTCAATGTTACCGCCGGAGGGACTGTCGTACGGGGCCGACGCGAAGTCGACCGGCCCCTCGGCCGTGAACTCGTATCTCGCGTTGCGCGCGTTCGTGTCCGTAACGAACGCGAGTAGGTGGCGATCATCCGCGCCGATCTCGTCTTCGTCGCTGTCGTCGTCCTCGTCCCTGGTTCCGTCGTCACCGTTTGACGGCAGTGACGGCTCCGCACTCGAGGAGCCCAATGCCGCTTCCTCAGGCGTCAACGGTACGCCTTCGACCTGGTCAGGACGGGTTCGCGGCGTCCTGTCAGCCGAACTACCGACGACACGACCCTTGGAGCCATGTTTTCCGGTCCGCTCGAAGTACGTATTCTCGACAGTGACCGTCGCGTTGTCGTCCCAGTGGCTATCACTGACGACGATGTCGCCGTGCTGGCTCGTGTCACTCAGGTCGCAGTCGACGATCTCCGTGTCGCGGTAGAATCCCCAGTAGTTCCGGGTGCAGTTCGTCACAACACAGTTCTCGAGGCGAGAACCGTCAGAGCCGAGTCGGAAGCCGGCCGGCGCGCAGTTGGCTGCATAGGAGTTGCGGATGATAACCTGGCCGTTGCCGCCGCCGCCGCTGGGGTGCGAGGGGAGGTCGCCAGGCGAGGAGCCGTAGACCCCGTTGTCGGAGAAGCCCTGAAGGTTGAGGTTCTCCATGACCAGCGTGCCTGAGTGGGCGTTAGCAATGTAACAGCCGGTCGCCGCGCCGCCGTACGTGCGCTGCTTATCAAACGGCGCCGTGCCGTCAGCCCAGTAGAAGTTCTCGACGTGACCGGTACCGCCGGAGGAGACGTTGACAATAAACGGCTCCTCTTTCGTGTCGTCGTCCCACGTTCCCTTGATACCGATGTTCCGAACAGTCCAGTCGCGACCGTTCGCGCGAATGTAGAACTTCGCGTGCGGAGCGGAGATGTCGATCAGCAGATTCTCGAGTGTCTCACCGCTGCCGACAGTGTAGGTGACGGAGTCGTACGCATCGACGACGACCTCTTCGTAGTCGCCATCGCTGGCAGACACACCCATGCTCGCAGCGATCGTCGCACCCACACCCGCGACCCCCTTCAGGTACATTCGTCGATTGACGATCTGGTCAGGTTCGCTATCTCGGTTACGCATACACTCCTGTTTTCCGAACTTACTGCCGAGTAGTATTGTATTAACCAGTGTGCACTTTATGGTTGGAGAAATATGACGGTATGTCACTCCTGAATGTCGTAACTATCTGTAATAGGTGTTGAGAGTTTGATGGTTTTTGTCACAGCAAAAAATATAGTCGGTCCCGACAGGCTCGAGTCAACAGTAATATAACAGGGGAGACGATCGCGTTCGACGGCCAAGTCGTGTTCCGGGGTGCGCAGTCGGTCACCGACACAGTAGCAACCGTTGCCGCCGATAACGACGAAACGCCCCCGGATTCACGTAAACGCGACCATAGTAAAGGCTGGAGTTGCAGTTACTGGAGCTAATGAGCGTGAAATCACTCGGTCGGCGGCTCGGTGAACGCGGATTTCCGTACGCGACCAGCATTGCCGGATCGACTTACAACCGTATCACGCGCGAGGAGTTATATGATCGTGTCAAGCGAAACGGCTCAGTGATCGACTATGGCGAGTTCGGATCGGTGACCGTCTCGAGGCCTGACGCCTACGCCGGCGAACTGCTGGAGATGAACCGGTGGATTGGAACGCACTCGATCTCGAAACCGTTCGTCGGGACGGTCCCGGACACCCGGCTCGTGGGCTCGCCGCCGCTCGCGTTTGCCGGCACCAAGTACATCAGCGACGCATCCGTGAGCCGTAACGTCCAGACGCTCAACATCATCGACTCGATCCGGGAGACGCCACGGCGGCTCCTCTCCGGAAACGGCCGCGGTGACAGCCTCGAGGAGGCGGTCCTCCTTCATCACAGCTGGGTCGACGGCTACTTCCACTGGGTGGCAGAATCGCTAACGCGACTTGAGGGCGTCGAGCAATATCGGGCCGAGACCGGACGGAAGCCGAAACTGATCGTCGGTCCAGACCTAACGTCCTTCCAGCGAGAATCGCTCGAGTTGCTCGGCTACAACGAGGACGACCTCGTCAACTGGCGTTCGGCGCACTGTACGGTCGATCGGCTCGTTGTACCGTCGATGCGCCGAGAGATCGATCCGCCGAACCCGTCTCCGTTCTCCCACGAGTGGCTTCGCGGCCAGCTGCGTGAAGACGCCCTCGAGGCCGTCGACACGTCGCGCTTCTCAGAGCGGGTCTACATCAGCCGGACCGACGCGGCGACCCGGCGCGTCATCAACGACGAGGCCGTCGGCAACGTCCTCGAAGACTACGGCTTCGAGTCGTACCGGCTCACCGAGATGAGCGTCCAAGAGACGGTCGCGCTGTTTGCCCAGGCCGACTGCGTCGTCGCGCCCCACGGCGCCGGACTGACGGACCTGATCCATACCGACGACGCCGCTGTCGTCGAGTTCATGCCGCGCGATCGGGTCAACGGAATCTTCTTCATGCTCGCAAAGCAGGTCGGCGGCTGGTACGGCTACCTCGACTGCGAACGACCGAACAACGACATGTACGTCGACACCGCCGATCTCGAGGCGATACTCGAGGCCGCACTGGCTCGCGAGCAGCCGGGACAGCTCTCCGACTGAGGCCGACGGACTCGATTCAATTTCTTCGCGCGGACACGTACTTAGATCGGCGTTCTCGGTAATGATCTGATCCAGCACCGCTCATACGGTCTGTTGTACCGAGTTACCGCCGATCACCAGAGACGGGGTCGGTGATCGGCGGTAATTGACTACAACAGTCCGTATCAGTCCGCCAAGAAGGGATCGGCCTGCTCGCCGCTCGCCTCGTCGTCAGGCATCCAGCGGCGGACGTACGGAATCGTGACGCCGGTGTTGTCCTCGAGCAGGTCGATCACGACGACGTCGTCCGGTTCGAGGCCACCGATGAGGCCGATCACGACGAGCGACGTGAGGCCGACGACGATTAGGGCGGGCAGCAGTGTCAGGAGCGATATTGTGACCCACGAGGAGAGGACCGCCGCGAGCGGCAGCAAGATCAGGGGAAGAGCAACGTAGCTCCGGAGTGCCTCCGGGGAGAACGGCGTGATATCGTACTTCATCGCGAGGATACCACAGATGACGGCGTGGACGGTGACCAGCGAGGTGACAGAGGCGATTCCGGCGCCCATGAAGCCGTACCTCGGGATGAGCGCGAGGTTGATTCCGACGTTCACGACGAGGCCGACAACGTTCCCGGCGGCGATCCAGGTGGTTGCGCCGACCGCAGAGAGGGTCTCCCGGTCCCGGCCGGCGGCGACGCTCAGGAAGAAGCCCGCCGCGAGGATCGGCAATACCGGCGCCGCGTCGGTGTAAGACGCGCCGAAGAACAGCGAGATCATGTCCCGCGGGAAGACAACCAACAGGAGAAAGAGCGGAAACGTGATAACGTACACCCACTTCGTCGACGTCGCGTAGATGTCGTTGATCGCGTCGTGCTCGCCGTCCGCATCGAGGCGCGAGGCGATCGGCAGGTAGAGAAAGCCAAAGGCCGATAGCGCGACAGTCAGTCCAGTCGCGAGCGGGTACGCCGCGTTGTACAGCCCGACCTCGAGGGAACTGCGGAAATAACCGAGCATCAGCGTGTCCGTCTGGATGAGCAAAACGCCGATCACGCTCGAGACGACCAGCGGGAGCGAGAAGGTAAACAGCTCCCGGACGTGGGTGTGGTACTGGCCGCGAAGGGGAATGAGCCGGTGCAGAAGGGCTAGCGAGACGACGAGCGTCAGTGCGGCCGCGAGGAGATAGGCGGCACCGGCCGCGACGATTCCCATTCCGGCGACGATCAGGAGGGCGATTAGCGCGATACGAACGAAGGGGTCAAGGAAGTTCTGGATAACCGTTCGGTAGATCGTGTTTTCGTACCCCCGAATCGCGGCGACGGCGATCCGGAAGCCAGCGGTGAACGGGATCGCGAGCGCTAGCAGTCGGATGAACGACACCGCCTCGTCGGTCTCGAACAACTGTTCGGCGATGGCATCGGCGAAAACAAACATCCCGCCGCCGAACACGGCCGAGAGGCTGGCCGCGATCAATAGGCCGCTGATCCAGACCCCGCGCCGGTCCGCGGTCGTCTCATACCGGGGAATATACCGTGAGACGCCCTGTGGACAGCCGGCCAGTGCAACCGTCAGCGTGAACATCAACAACGCGAGGCCGACACTGACCTCCCCGTAGGCGTCCGGCGAGAGGAGTCGCCCGATGACGATCCGCTCGCCGAGATTGGCAGCCGTACTCACGATTCCACCGAGCATGACCAGCGCCGCACTCGAAAGCAGCGCCGAGAGTTCGTGCTCTCGGTCTACCATATCGGCTCGCTCACCTCCGGAGCAGCGACATGGTTAGTCCCGCTCGATTGGCCATCAAGAGCGCAACTCGAGCGGTGTGATGACCGAAGAAACGAAGACGAGCCGGTCGAGGGGGAGACGGCTGTCGCTGACTCATTATGTTGGGAAACCCGGATAAGGGACTTTGTTATCAAGCAGCTTCCAGGCGGGTAACGATCCCGTTCCGCGATTTCGGGGCGGAAGTCTCCGCGGCCGATCGCCCCTCGCAAAGTTACTCTCGAGTACCGACCGCTGTGAATTAATGACGGTCGAAAATCGAAGTGTCGCGATCGGTTCGTCGGTGTACCGACAGCGCGTCAGTTATGCCGCCGTCTCGGCGTGAACGTAGTACATGTCGAACTCGCCGTTCGACTGGATGTGATCGATGTCAGGGTGGTCCGACAGCGAGTCGAGGTCGGCTTCGCTGTAGCGGAGTTCGTTGTAGGCGATCACCTCGCGGTCGTAATCGGATTGGGTCAACACGAGGTAGCGATCGTCGTCCAACTGTCCGGGCAGTCCCTCATTGACCGCGTCGTCCGAGACATCGGTGTGGAACCGCATTCGTTCCTCGTTGCCGTTGACCGCGTCGTCGTACCGGTTCGGCCCGTTGCGGAGGCCAACGAAGTCCACGTCGTCGTCGCTGGAATCGAACGCCGTCGCATAGCCATTTAGTGTCGACTCGCTAACGTGGCTTGAGGCATTGTACGTGTACGGCGAGGGGAAGACAGCCGCGAGCGAGAGGACCAGCAGCACCGCGAAGCCGACGGCGAGTAGCGGTTGCCTTGAGCCGGCAAACCAGGAACGTGACTCTGTGCTGTCAGCTGCCGTGAGGTGGTGAATGCCGATTGCGCCAATAATCGTCGCGAACAACATCATCAGTCCGAGCACACGAAAGTGCATCATCGAGCCCGAAGTGACGAAGTAGACGCCGAAGAGGACGGTGAGCCCGACGAGGCCGACAGTGAAGTACAACGTCTCGGCACGGACGTCGTCGAAGCGATTCCAGCGGACGAGCGCCCCGAGCACGACCACGGCGGTGATGAGCGTAAACAACAAGTGCGGGAAAAAGAGCTTGAAAAAAATCTCGAGCAGACTGCCGCCGGCTCCCTGGATCGACGCGCCCTGGGTCGCGATGGAGTCGCCGGCACCGCCGACACCGGTCAAAAGAAACTCGACTGCGGAGCCGACGAAGTGGAGGGCAATATCAGAGAAAAAACCGTCGGTCGCCGTCCACAGCACGAACAGGACGATCAGGAACCCGGTCTGTCCGTACACGGTCGTCTGGCTTGCAATCCGGCTTCCGGTCGACACGCGACGGGCGAGAAATTGAATCGCCGAAATCCCCAACAAGACGACGATGAGGTGGGCGACGAGTTGTGGATGGTAGATCACCAGCGCCATCGAGACTAGGAGGAGGGCGACGCCAACCGCCGTGTACGAGCCGCCGCGATCGGTGCGGAGATACTTCGTGAACAGATACAGGAATACAGCCGACAGCAGGACGGCCTGAGTCATTGCGTGCGCCTCAAGGTACATCGAGATCGTCGTGATTGGCAACAGGAGGAACCCGGCGAACGCGCCGATCACGACCGCACGACGCTCGGGCACGATTGTACCGACACATAGCGGCACGAACACCAAGAAGACGATCACCGGGAGAAGCACGGCGAAGAGCATCGAACGGGTGAGCGGAATGCCCAGTGCCGAGTGGATCATTACCCCGACGGTGTGAATGCCCGGATAGTAGAGGTCAAACGGCGTGATCGTCCCCTCGGAGAGCGCTCGCGCCCACCCAAGGTGGGTCAGGGCATCGTGGTGACCGACATACTTGTACCCCCTAATGATCGGGAGGCCAGCGAAGACGGCCATCACGAGACCGCCGAGCACAAGCGCGAGTGACTGATGTCCTCGAACATGAGCTGCGTTCGAGGACGGCACAAACGCAACGGTAAGCGCAACGGACAGTGCGATCACCAGTCCCGCCCAGACGAGCGGGGATGTCATCGCGTAAATCGATAGCTCGTACCCGGTTGCTGGGCTGGCACGTGCAACGAGTGCACTGCCTGCGACCGCGAGGAATCCGACCACGAGCGCCACCTTCCGAAACAGGTCGTCATCGACGGCTGACTGAGGAGACATTCGAACTGCTGCGACGTTGGCCGATAACGGACCTTGTTATTCACTGGTTTCTGTATGTGAGTCGAACAATACCGTCATCGAAGAAAACGGACCGTAAGCGGAGAACAAACGGAGTCCGTGTTCAGCGAGAGTAGTCACTCAACGACAGTGTACGCCCGATCGCACGACAGCTGTGTGATTGGTGTGTAACCCGTTTCAGTTGTTACGATATCGGCAGCGATGTGAATCGCCAGCGGATTTACACATCCTCGAGGTCCTCGCCGATCTCGATCCAGAAGTAGCCATCGCGGTAGGCGTTGTCAGTGGTCGGTGTCTCGGGGACTGCATCGTCGTACAGCAACACCGCAATCCGAACGGTGCCGCTTTCGGCGGTCGGCGTCACATCCCGGTCGACGGTGAGCGTCTCGCCGGCACTGACACTGTGCTCGGTTCGCTGTAACTCCGTGCGCTCGAAGACGTCACCGTCCTCGAGCCACTGTTCCTGAACGACGACGGTGTACTCCTGCTCGTGGCCTTCCTGATTCTCGATCCCGGTGGTAAACGCGATTGAGTCGCCGGGTTCGACAGTCGACGGGGTGCCGGCGACGAGGTCACCCGACTCGTCTTCGGTGAGTAACTGCAGCGACGTATACTGTTCGCCCTGCTGTGGGGAGACAAGCGCGTAGCCGACGCTCGTCAGTGCGAGCAACAGACTGACGACGAGAACGACATTGACGGCAGTGTGGGCAGCCGACCCCGACCCGAAGATGGCCGCGCGAACGGCACCGAGTAGACGACCGAGCTGGAACCGATATCGATCCTGAAGGGGGATCCGGGCCCGTCTAACTGCGGCAATGGCGACACCGACCAAGACAAAGCCGCCCACGGTAGCGACCACGGTCGACGTCGTAAAGCCCCACGAGAGGGCGGCGATCACGAGTCCGAGAAGTGGCAAGAGCGCAACGCTCAGGCCGAACGCGAGTGCCGCGCGTTCGACGTCGGTCACGTCCCGTGTCTGTCCGATCAGCGGCGTCGAATCCGTCGCTTCGATCGGCGATTCGCGCGGAAACAGGACCGAGACCATCGCATACCCGGGTGCGAGGAACAACAACGGGAACCCGACGATGGCTCGAACGACCGGTGACGCGACGTCCACAACTGCAAGCAGGAGGGTCGCAACCGCGACGAATCCGGCGACACCGACCAGGTCGGTTGGTATCCGGGCGAGCGTGGGCCCGAGGCCAACGGTTGCAAACGGCCGAAACGTTCGGAGCAGGAGGTCTTTCATTTATTCGGTAGGTATCCGAATTACGATCAATCGGATCATTGTTACTAGTCCCATACCCGACTCTTCAACAGCGATAGCTGTCCCGTCATCAACGGTCGATCGAACCGGTCACTGAACAGCAGCCGTGCTCGAGGGTCTAGAACGACGGAAACAGGGTGCTTACAAAGTGGCCGGAAGGCGACCGATCCCGTATGAGACACCGAGAAACCGACGACAACACTCGAGTATCCGTCTCCGGGTGGTCGAACAGATGAGCATCGAGGTTCGTATCGCGACCGACGACGACTTAGAGCGATGGAACGGCTACGTCGCGCAGTCGCCACAGGGGACGCTGTGTCACGAACTCGAGGCATTGCGAGTCCAGGCAGAACACGCCGATGCGAAGGTCCACCCGTTGATCGGGTTCAAAGGGCAGGAGCCGGTCGGGCTGTTTCCCGTCTTCGAGATCAGAAAGCAGTTCGTCACGACGGTGTTTTCTCCGCCCCCACACCTCCGAGTGCCGTATCTCGGGCCGGCGTTTTTGAACATGGGGAAGCTGAAACAGCGAAAGCGCGAGCGTCGCCGCCAGCGTTTTATGGACGGCTGTTTCGAGTGGATCGAGTCGGAACTGAATCCGAAATACGGCCACATCCGGACGGCGACGGCGTTCGAGGATTCGCGGCCGTTCAAATGGAACGCCTACGACGTGACGCCGGAGTACACCTACGCCGTCGACCTCACCGTCGGGGAAGAGGACCTCCTGATGTCGTTCAGCAGCGACGCGCGGAACAACATCCGGAACACCGACGACGACGCCTACGAGGTCACAGTCGGCGGCCCCGAAGAGATTCGTCTGATCCACGAGCAGGTGACACACCGGTACGAGTCGCAGGATATCAGCTTCGGCGTGCCAGTCGAGTTCGTCCTCGAGCTCGCCGACCGAACCGAGAACGGCCACGTGCGACCGTACACCCTCCGCGTAGACGGCGAGTTCGTCGGCGGCATTCTGGCCCTCGAGTACAACGACACCACGGGCCGGTGGATGGGCGGGGTGCGAACCGACGCCGAGGTCGACGTGCCGACGAACGACCTCCTCGACTGGGCGATCATGAACGACGGCCTCGAGCGCGACCTCGAGACGTACGACCTCGTCGGGGCCGACACGCGCCGGATCAACCGGTACAAAGCGAAGTTCAACCCCACGTTGGAGACGTACTACAGCCTCGAGTACGGCTCGTGGGGGATGCGGACGGTCGCGTCGCTGTACGACAGCGTCAAGTAGGACGTGATTTCGCCGCCGTTTTGAAGCGATCATCGACGGTTGACTCGTGGCCCAGAGCAGTCGTCTCCGCCCGAGGAACAGCTGCCCTGCAAGTAATCTAGGTCATAACGAAAGGTCAGTATCGCGGAAATGTCGATGATGAACAACGACTCCTCCCTTCACACGCTGCTCGTCGGGATCGACGCCGCCTGTGATCGCGTACTCGAACCGCTGTTCGAAGCTGACGAGATACCGACCCTCGAGTCGATCTATCAAGATGGAACGAGTGGGCCACTGGAATCGCAGATCCCGCCGTGGACCGCCTCGGCGTGGCCCTCGCTGTACACGGGGATGAATCCCGGCAAACACGGCGTCTACGGCTTTCTTAGCTTCGACGGCTACGACTGGGACGTGGTCAACGCGACCGACGTCCACGAGCGAACACTGTGGGAACTGCTCGATCGCCACGAGATCACGAGCGCGGTCGTCAACGTCCCCGTCACGCATCCGCCACGAGAGTTCGATGGCGCGCTGATTCCAGGCTACACCGCCCCGGAGGATCCCGACTGTCATCCCGAAGGGCTGCTCGAGGATGTCCGAGCGGAAATCGGCGAGTACCGCGTCTACCCCGACAAGAATGTGGCCGATCTCGGGCAGGCATACACTGACTGCGTGCGCATGCGAGGAGAGGCGTTTCGCTACCTCGCCGATGAGTACGAGCCCGAGTTCGGGTTCGTCGAGTTCCAGGCGACGGACTCGATCTTCCACGAGCGGCCGGACGACGAGGCGGCGATCCGGTCGATCTATCGCGAGGTCGACCGACAGCTCAGCGAGATCCTCGAGGCAACGACGCCGACGAACGTGATCGTCGCGAGCGACCACGGGATGGGGCCGTACGACGGCCAGGAGTTTCGGATCAACGAGCACCTCCGCAACGCGGGGCTCGTCAAAACGAGACGCGGTGGCCGAGGGATGCCGAACTGGGCGACGGTTCGTGACGGCAATCTCAAGGAGGGCGACGATACCACGCGGTACGAATCCGGCGTCGCCGAGCGTGCGATGGCGACCGCCGCCGGGTTCGGCGTGACGAGCCAGCGTATCGGGGCCGTCCTCGAGCGACTCGGGCTCGACGAGGTCGTCGCGGCGTACGCCCCCGCTGGACTCGTCAACGCGGGGGCAACACAGGTCGACTTCCCCAAATCGACGGCGTACGTGCGCTCGCGGATCGAACTCGGCGTTCGGATAAATCTCGAGGGGCGCGAGCCAGATGGTGTCGTCGAGCCAGCAGAGTACGAGGAAGTCCGGACCGAGATCATCGACGCCC
Source organism: Natronorubrum thiooxidans (assembly GCF_900156475.1). Classification (GTDB taxonomy): domain Archaea; phylum Halobacteriota; class Halobacteria; order Halobacteriales; family Natrialbaceae; genus Natronorubrum; species Natronorubrum thiooxidans. Next base: position 55,750 of record NZ_FTNR01000007.1, on the reverse strand, counting down.
TGCGATCGGTGACGACACCAAACGGGCGTCCCGTTTTTGAGGCCGTTCGGCCCCGAGAGGAGTACTTTCATGGCCCCGAAAGCGAGCACGCCGTCGACATCGTGACCATCCCGGCCGACTTCGACCACTTCCTGTCGGCGACGCTGCGAGACGAGACGTTCGGCCCACCGAGCGAGCCGTGGAATCACAAACTCGAGGGAACAGTCGCGGCTCGTGGCGACGATATCGATCACGACGCTGGCGTCGGAAACGCACACCTCTTCGATATCGCACCGACGGTTCTGTCGACGTTCGGGCTGGCGGTCGACGAACGGATGGACGGCGAGTCGCTTCCGTGTGTCGAACCGGCAGGCACACGGCAGTATCCCCGATTCGACGGCACACGATCGGTTGAGACGGCGGACGAGGGGGTCGAAAAACGGCTCGCCGATCTCGGCTATCTCGAGTGAGTCGGCGACACGCTGTCCGGTCACGAATCGCGGAGACTGTAGCCGACGACTGAGCGCATCCGGGAGTCGGGTTAGCCACGTCATAACATTTCTATCCGATATTGGAGTGGTCGTATGGACAACGCCGCCTGGAACGGAAACGAGTCAGTCGTCGTTCCGGGGATCTCCGCACCGAGTACGGTTGCCTGTGTGAGATCGCTCGGCCGACGCGGCATCCGAACGATCGTCGTCTCGAGTGATGAAACAACCCCGGCGTTTCAATCGAAATACTGTGACGAGGCGGTGCGTGTGCCGTCGCCACACGAGGATCTCGTGGCGTACAAAAACGCACTGCGCTCGCTTGCGATGCGCCCGGACGTGCGAACGATCATCCCCGTTCGCGAGCCGGATATCTACGTGCTCTCGAAGTACAGAGACGAGTTCGCAGAACACGTGCGTACGCCCTGGCCGACGTTCGAGACGTTGGCACGAGCACAAGACCGGATGCGGCTGTTCGATGCTGCCGATACAGCGGGTGTCGCCGCACCCGAGACGGCCCTGTTTACGACGGAACCCGATAGCAAGCGCGAGTGGATCGTCAAACCACGGTATACGATCCTCGGGGACGAGTACATCGACGAGTACACGCCCAAAACCTGTGTCGCGCCGCCATCGACCCGGTATCTCGAGTCGACACAGGCCGCCACTACCGAGGACGTCTACACGGAGATGCACCACGTGCCGCTGATCCAGGAGTACGTCTCGACGACCGAAGAGTACGGGTTTTTCGCGCTCTACGATGAGGGGAACCCGCTGGCAACCTTCCAGCACCGACAGCGGCGGGGCTACAGCTACGCCGGTGGCCCCAGTGCGTTTCGCGAATCGGTCGACATTCCGGCCCTCGAGGAAGCCGGCCTGGCGCTGCTCGACGAGCTAGACTGGCACGGGCTGGCGATGGTCGAGTTCCTGCACGACGAGGAGACCGGCGAGTTCAAACTCATGGAAGTCAACCCGCGGTTCTGGTCGTCGCTTCCGTTTTCCGTCCAGACCGGGTCGGATTTCCCCTACTACTACTGGTTGCTGGCAAACGGCCAACAGGAGCTGATCGACCACGACTACCGGCCGGGAATCGGTGGTCACCTCCTCCGTGGCGAACTGCTGTATCTCCACTCGGTGCTCAGGAAAGAGATCGATCTCGTCGAGAAGCCATCGGTGAGCGAGGCGGTGATCGACGTGGCGCGATCGCTCTACGAGCAACCACGATTCGACTACCTCAGCCGCGACGATCCACGCCCGTTCGTTCGCGACCTCCTGAACACGTTTTCGACGCTCCGGTAGGACGGATTCACCGGACGACGGGACGAAAACGGTCGATCACTGACCGTCACCTGATGGTTGTCCTCTCCGGCGTTCGTCATATCTTGGATGACTATTTACTCGTCGTTCTGTATCTGAGTGCCAATAGTTCTTGAATAGCTACCAATAAGTCGACAGGAAGGCTTATGGCGCAGAGACAGACTTACCGAAGTATGGCACGCGACACACCGGTACAGAACCAGGTTGCCACGACAGAATCAGAACCACTCCCAAACCTCGTGACGATTATCGGCCGAGGCGTCCCCTCGAGCTTCGAAATCACCGTCGACGGCGAGATTGAGATGGACGCACACGACCCGTTCGCCGAGGGAACGGTCGTCTCGGGCAGCGTCGCGGAGGGCGCGATTGACGTCGGCGTCCAGCGGTTTCGCTTTGCCGGCCAGGTGACGAACGTTCGTGTCGTCGACTGGAACGGCGTCGAAGCACCGGACTCCGCGAGCGTTCCGAACGTCCACGTCGATTACGGCGTTCCCGAACGGTAATCGCAGCCAGCCGGGTCGGATGCAGTTTTGCGGTCACCACCACACGAGAGCGCAGCGATGCGGCCGGACGACGAGCCAGTGGTGACGGCGAAGCCGGGGTTGCAATGAGTCCGCTACCGGCCGGGTCGAACACGTCGCAGCCCCGACTTCGCAGACGTCCAAGCGGGATAGACCGTGTTGTAGACGGGAGCCGGCGCGTTTCTCGCGCCCGCACGGAGTAGTCGGTGTGACAGCGGCGGCGAGGAGTCGGAAACCAGGTCGCCGAGATCAGCCGCGTCGAGCCACTCGAAAAACGCCGCTTCGGCGTCCGACGTCGGCTCCGTTTCGCGAGCGCGCTCGCGGATATCGTCCCACATGTAGCGTTCGTCCTGTCCGAGGACCCACCGCCCCTCCTCGAGTGCAGTCCGAATCTCGTGGTAGTCCTCGTCGACGAACAGATAGCCGTGTGCCGTTGGCTCGAGGCCGGCGAGTCGAAGGCCGACGGCAGTCCGATAACACTTCTCACACTCGCCGCAGTTGCCGTCCATCCGGACGTTACAGGTCTGGAGTTCGAGTGTCGGCTCCTCGTCGCGGACGTAGTCGGCGATGACATCGAGTCGTTCCTGCCGGGTGAGTTCGTGACCATCGTGGTGACACTGCGTGCCGGCCCACCGGATGTTGTCGTCGATATCGGGCCGCGACCCCCACTCGAGGTCGATCCCCTCCCAGTGGGTCGCGGCGACGTAGAGGTCCTCGATACCGCGAGCGTAGGCCATCGGCGCACAGAGACCGAGTAGCCCGAGGCCGTGACCGACGGAGCTGTACCACGCGCCGTCGACGTGGCGCTTGTAGTGGGCCAGCAACATCGGATGAGCGAGAAACGAGAGCATGTTCGACTCGAGAAACGCCGTCTCAAGGTCGTGGTCGGCGGCGAACGACGAGACGCGCGAGCGAAGAGCGTTCCAGTCGTCATCGTCGGCTGGATCGGGCGTGATCGTCCAGCCACGAATGCTGATGAGCGTCGGTGACTCATCGCGGTGGCGGACGTACGAACACGTCGAGTCGACGCCGCCAGTAAAAAGTAGCCCGCTCTCACCGCCCGCGTCGGGGTCGGCGTCGATCGTGCGCTTTGCATACAGCGTCCCTCCCTCGAGAAAGTCGTGCATCGAGCACAGCGTTTCCTTGACGTCCTCGAGGGCGCTCGCGAAGGTCGCGTCGACCTCGTCGACGTAGACGTCGGCCCCGTTTGCCCACGCGACGGGACAGACCTGTGCGAGGACGGGGATCGCACGCACCCCCTCGGGGACGTCCGCGATCGAGACGTCGTAGTCGGTTCGAAACGATTCGTCCGTAAAAAACCGCTCGAGGTCCGCGGACGTCCGAACGTCCGACTCGAGGGTCGTGCCGTCGGCGCTGACGTGGTCGATAACGATGGATGACATAGGAGTTTCAACTGACTGCTCAGTGGCAATACTGCCGGGTATACGCCGTCGACGGCGTTCGACGACTCGGGTAATCGTGACCCGTACATCGGGAACTTCGGCAGTATACGACACCCACTGTTCGCTGTCACCTGACTGGATCACGGAGAGGTACAAAAACCATCAGAACCGTTGATCGTTCGGGAATCGAAAACGCAATCCATACAACTCAGTCCTCGAGCGATAGGGATCGCATACACGCAGCCGATAGTGTGCGTCTCCGCCTGAACGTGACCGAGGGATGAAATCGAGAGCAGCCGTCCGATTCCGGTCAACGGCCGAGAACCGGCAGCGTGGGCTGTCCAACGAGTCGCCAGCGATCACTGTGACAGTGGGCCAGCCGGACGCGACCGCGCGACGGACACAGTCCGTGTCACGTCGGGAGAGCGTATCGGTCAATACGGTTTACACCCCGATCGAACACGAACGGCTGTCGCGGCGGGCGATAAGCCATGAGACACTGTTGAGGGTTCACTCACTGGTGACCGACAGGATAGGAGCCGGATAACAAACCGCTGGCTCGAGGACCATTCCTCAAGACATGCGTATCGACATTGGAACGGACAGCTATTCACTCGAGAGTACATGAAACGGTCGACACTCAACGTCACGGTCGCTGTTGGCTTTCTCGCAGCCGCGATCGGACTCCTCGTCGCGAGGGCGAATCCGGCGACAAGCTACGAGCCGTCGATCTATACGGGCACACCGGCGATAACGTGGGTCGCGTTCGCCGTCGCGCTGGCGATCGCCGTCAGTACGGCACTGACCTGTCGTGGCCGCGAACAGGCGCTCGGGATCGGACTCGGCGCGATGACAGTCACCGGAATCGTCAGTCTTCCGGTGATCAGAAACTATCGGTTCTCCGGGATGGGCGATGCACTCACACATCTGGGCTGGACGAGAGACATCACCACAGGAGCGTTGGCCCCCCACGAGTTGTTTTATCCCGCGGTCCACTCGATCGCGTCGGTCTTTCATTACGTGGGTGGTACTCCGATCGAACGCGGGCTCCTGTTCAGCATGGTCGTCCTGTTCGTGCCGTTCGTGATTTTCGTTCCACTGGTCGTTCGAGAGCTGACGGGTACCAGTATGGCGATCGGAGTCGGAGCGATCGTCTCCTGGATGGTGTTGCCGATCAACAACATCGCGACACACATGGGCGTGCACACGAACTCGAACGCCCTCTTTCTGGTTCCCGTCGTCATCTTCGCGGTCGTCGCCTATCTCCGTCGCCGGGCCGCAATCGAGCGGCTGCCGCTTGGCCTCTCACCGTTTAGCCTCCTGATTGTCTTCTCCGGGGTCGGACTCCTGTTGGTCCATCCACAGCAGATGGTCAACGTCGTCATCCTGATCGGAACGATCAGCGTCGTCCAGTACGTCGTTCGACGCCGCTTCGACGACCACCCGATCCTCGATCACCCGACGACGTATGCACACACGATCACCCTCGGAGCCGTCTTTACTCTCTGGGCAGCGAGCAATGAGCGGTTCAGGGACGCACTGATCGGACTCCTTGTCGGTATCCTCACCGAAGACGTCGGTGGTGGTGCTGAGGTCGACCAGCGCGGGGCCTCGCTCGCAGCGATCGGCGGCAGTCTCGGCGAACTGTTCGTGAAGATGTTTCTCGAGTTGGCCCTGATCTCACTCGTCGTCGGCGTGTTCATCCTGCTTCTGTGGATTGGTCGAACTAGCCTCGACCCCGAAACGAAATCGGTGGTCAACTATCTCGCAATCGCGATGGTACCGCTGACTGGACTGTTCGCCGTCTACTTCATCGGAACCCCGACGATGGCGTTCCGCCAGATTGGCTTTCTCGCGGTCATATTGACGATCCTCGCGGGGGTTGCCATTGCACGTGGCGTTGGCACGCTCTCGAACTACAGTACCCGACCGGCCGGAAACGCCCTCGCAGCAGTCGGCCTCGGTGCCTGTCTCGTCCTCGGGCTGATAACCGTGTTCGCATCACCCATGATCTACGATCCTGGACAACACGTCACCGCACAGCAGTTCAGCGGCTACGAGTCCGGCTTGGAACACGCAGACGACGAGATTCCCCATGCAGGGATGGGCTATGATCCCTACCGATACGACCATGGGATCAACGGCGTCGAAGGGGAAAGAACACTGAGCGGCGCAACAATCGCAAGCGGAACCGTCGATCCTGACGCGTTCGAAGCCGGCAACTACGGCGAGGCGTACAACGGCATCGACTACTACTTCATCGTGACCCAGTACGACCTCGTTCGCGAGATCGAGGTCTACCAGGAACTCTATCACAGCGACGAGTCACTCGAGGAGTTCGAGACCTCCCCAGATGCGAACAAGGTACTCTCGAACGACGAATTCCGAATGTACGCCGTTTCCGGCGCAGAATAGCGCCGGAGCCCACTGTAGCAGGACGACAACACGACCCAGGACAGCCAGAACTGGCATCGGCGATGGACAGACGGCACACCGACTGCAACCTAACAGATAATGCGTTGATTCTCTTCGCGCGTGCGCGAGGCGTGGGTGTCCGATACTGTGTGGGCCCCCACGAGTGGCGAACCCGCGTCGGAGCCACCACTGATCGAAGTAGACGGTGTTCGATGGACAGCCACAGCAGACAGACGAGTGACATCCAGCCGTCCGCTCGAGGCGGATCGCGCTCGTCGTCCCGACCGACGTGGGCTACCGGTCCATCGTTGGACTGCGGTGGGCACGAGTGCAGTAGCGGCTGGACGATCACGTGATCTCGCTGTTCGATTCCCACCGCCGGTTTCAATCGAGTAATAGTGGACTGATCGCCTTGATTCGATCTCGAAAGCCGATAGCGTCGATATTTCGGTGTCGGTAGCGACAAACAGCGATCGGACGATACACCGCCTCTCGCGTGTGGTAAGCCAATATTTCTGCAGAAAAAACTGATTACTCGAGGACGAATGCGAAGCGGATCGTTCATAGTTTCGTGAAGAAATAGTCACAGATTCTGTTTGGTTTTGCAGTGTTAGAAATATATTCTGTAAATTTTATCTACATTGACAAAGAAAAGTTTATAGCTGTAAGCCCAGGTTACGCAAGTGTATGGCGCAGAACCCCCGTACGTCCGAGACGGACACTACGCCGAATGCAGACCGTAATAGTGGATTAAGCCGCCGCAGCTACGTGCGCTCGCTCGCTGCGGTCGCGACTGCAGCAACCACTCTCGGTGCAACCGGCACGACCGCCGCCGAGGACGACTCCGAGGAGTCCAGCGCTACCGGCAAGGGCGACTTCGAGGTTATCGAAGCCGCCGGCCAGACGATCACCATCGGCGACGGTGAGACCTGGGAGAACAAACTCATCGACATGACGACCGGCCAAGACATCGTCATCACCGCCCACAGCAGTGACTGGACGATCCGGAACATCGGGTTCAAAGGCGAGAACACCTCCGGGACCGGCTCTGCCACGTTCGGTATCTCTGACACCGGCGGCGGCACCTGTACCGTCGAAAACGTCTATCTCGGTGATGGCTCGAGTACGGGCAACGGCAATCCGAACGGTCACGGACAGACCGCATTCTGGGTTGCTCCCGACCACTCCGGCCACATCGACTTCACGAACGTCAACATCCAGGGCTTCGCGGACAACGCGATCTACGGCTCTGCCCCCGGTAACAAAGGCGGCGGCACGATCCACATCGACAGCTGTTTCGCTGCCAACTGTTATGTCTCGCACTTCCGACTCGCAACGGCCGGCAGCAAGGTCACGAACTCGAGCGTGTACGTCGACAACGAGGGCTATGCAGGCCGCGGAATCTGGGCCTGGTCGCCCGGCACGATCGAAGTCGAGGGCTGCCAGATCGAGATGAACGGCAACCACACCGCGATCGATGCCGGGGCAAACGGCCAGGGAACGAACGTCGTGCTCCGCGATACCGACTACGACGAGCAAGCCGGCATCGCCGAACACGCTGGCTCGACCGTCGAACTCGAGGGCGACACGGGTACTGCCCCCGAGGCGGTCATCCCCAGTGGCACACCGACCAGCGCCGAAGAGGCAGCTGCTGGCGACAACTAACGGCAACGAAGCGGTCACTGTAACGGACACCGATCGGTCCTCCCGCTGACGCGATCGCGCTGCTGCGGACGCTCCTTTCCCTCCACTTCGAACTCCACTGCATTTTGACTCGCAGACCACCAGAACCGAGAGACACCCTCGCCGGGTCGTCGTTCGATATGGTGTGGCGGTCAGTGGCTAGCGGATGTGAACGAGCGCTGTTTTTCACCGCCTGCTCTCCGAGGAGTGACCGCTCAGCAAGCGCCACGCCTCGAGACGAGTCCACGACACCGCGCCACGCGATCAGTAACCGGGCGAACGAACGGATCAAAACCGTCCGTAAGAGCAGCTTACTGCTCAGTTAGCGGAGCGTTCGGGACCAGAATAGGGGTAATATAGTATTACTCGAGCGGACGGCGGGCAGCTGTGATATATAAAATTCCACGAAGAAAATAGAATGATTGCTTCAAATGACATTCAGATAGTATCTAAAGTCTATAAATTTTAAGTAAAATAGAAGAGAAAGTTTATGGTGGTAGTATCGTATTACCCGATTGCATGGCACGCGAATCTTCGGTACTGAACGAAAATCGATCTGCCGGCAGCGAGGACCAGCCGGCAGACGAGAGCGGTAATTCGGGATTACTCCACCGGCGCTCGTATATGAAGTTGGCCGGTGCAACGACTGCAGCAGCAACGGTGTTCGGCACGAGCGCAAGCGCCGACGAAAACGACTACGACGTCATCCGCGCACGCGGACAGGTGATCACCATCGGTCGCGGAGAGACGTTCGAAAACAAACTCATCGACGTCTCGACGGGCAACAGTGTCCTATTGAACGTCACAGGCGCGAACTCGGTTATTCGAAACATCGGGTTCAAAGGCCTCTATCGCGGCGATCAGTTCCTGATCTCGATCAATGCTGGTCGCGGCGACATTCTCTTCGAAAACATCTATATGGGCGATGGGGCAACCAAGGAAGGCTCGAGTTTCGTCCACGGCCCCGGTGGGGTCTTCATGCATCGCAGCAGCGACGCGAACCTGACGTTCCGCCGCTGTAACGTCCAGGGGTTCCCGAACAACGGCTTTTACTGTTCAAACACCGCCTCCGGACCGAGCAGCGTCCACTTCGATACCTGCTTCGGAAAGAACAACGGCGTCACGACGTTCCGCTGTGCGAGCGGCGACGACGTGATCGAAAACTGCGTCGCGTACAACGACACCACCGACTACGGCCCCGGCTACGGTGGTTACACCGAGACCAACGGCCGACCTGTCTGGGTCTGGAACGGCGGGACCGTGACGATTCGGGACTCACACTTCGCCGACGGGCCATACCCCTACGCGCTCGTCGCCGGCGCGAACGGCTCGCCCGGCCGCGTCAACTTCCAGAGCGGCGGCTACCGAGGAGACATTCAGCGTGCGAGCGGCTCGACCGTCTCCGTCGATGACGCTGTCTCGAGCTCGCCGGATCTCTCGATCCCTGACGGCGTTCCGACCTCGGCAGAGGCAGCTGCATCGGGAACTGCAAGCGCCGACAGTGGGACAAGCGGGACGGACAGTACCGACGACGAAGCCGATGAAGCGGACGAGGACCTCCTCGAGAACGTGATCCTCTTCGACGGCGACAGCTCGGACGTAACCCGATACGAGTTCGAAGTCGACGGCGACGTCGAACCATCGAACTACGAGGGCGCGACGATCGACGACGAAGCCGAGATCGAAGACTCGCTTGCAAGCGGCGTCGTCGCAGACTGGAAAGACGCGTTCCGCTTTTCCGGCGACCTCGAGGAACTCACCGTCGACGGGCCGGCAACGGTGCTAATCAACGACGAGGAAGTCGATCCCGCCGACTACGGCGAGGACCTCCCACACGTCCTCGAGGTCGAGGGCCAGGGCTCGCCGACGAGTTTCGAGATTACGGTCGAAGGGACGATCGAACTCGCTGGCAACGATGATCCCGAAGACGAAGCGACGACGGTTTCCGGTTCGACAGGCCAGAGTACTGTCACCGACGGGAGCCAGATATTCCGCTTTTCGGGTGCACTGACAGACGTCACGCTCATCGATGGTGAGGCGACAGTCAGCCTCGATGGCGAAGAGATCGATCCAGCCGACTACGGCGACCACGAGGTGCTCCCGCACGCACTCGTTATCGACGGAACGAACGCTGAGAAGCCAAGCACGTACTCCTTCGAGGCCAGTGGTGCCGTTGTCAAATCGACCTACCGAGACGCCACGATCGACGACGAAGACGTCGTCGAGGGCCGAGCCGTTCGCGGTGCCGTTGGCAACTGGCTCGACGCCTACTGGTTCGAGGGCGATATCGAGGCGTTCAAACTCTGTGGCGACGCAACCGTCGACGTCCAGTACAACGTTCGCGAGCAGTGAGGAACTCGCCGCTGCTCGCACAGCAATAACCGGTATCGAAAACCAGTCTTCTCACTTCTCGTGGTGAGCCGGCGATCGGCGTTCCACGTCTAAGCGATAGAGCAAGCGAGACAGTCACGTGAGCTGTGCGATCGTCTGGCGTGGATCGATGACGCCGCTTGCTGTGACCAGAACGCCCCAGATAGCGATGCCGACCGCGATTACGCCGAACAATGCCGGAATTGACGAGGCGTACGGGACGAGAAAGAGTACTGATAGCCCCATCCCGCAGGCAATAGCCGACGTCAAGACGAGCGATCGACCGATCCGAACGAAATCCAGCGACAGTTCGCTGTGCATGACGTAGACGTTGACCAGCGTGTAGAGCCCAAACGTGAGCACTGTCGCAGCAGCTGCGCCAGTGACGCCATAGATCGGGATCAAAACGATGTTGAGACCGACGTTTGCGACCGACGTCACACCTTTCGCGTACGCCCGTGTTTTCGCCCGGCCGAGATAATCGAGTCCCTGCGTCGTGACTCCCGTGATCGCCTGGAAAACGACGTAAACCGAGAGCACTTGCAACACCGGTGCCGCACCCGCATACTCGGTGCCAAAAATAAGCGTAATAGCAGGCTCAGCCACGAGCAAGATCCCCACCGCGGCTGGAATGTACAGCAAGAACATATACTGAAGCGTCGTCTCGTAGATTCGGGCCGCACGTTCGAGCGAATCGTTCGCTTTCTCTTCGCCATAGGCCGGCGAAACCGAAAATCCGAGCGAACTGGCCGGGACGAGGACGAATTCGGTGACCTGCTTGCTCAGAACGTAGTAACTGACTGCGACCGGATTGATGAAAAACGCAACCAGAATCGTATCGATCTGCCGGTCAAGGATGTTCGCGCTGTGAGAGGCAGTCAGCGGGACGCTGTACTCGAGCATCCGGTTTCGGAGCGATTTGGTCCCACCGCCATCCGCATACCGGGTGTAGAATCGACGGTAAAGCAACACCAGCCCGGCGGCCGTTGCGAGAGCAGCGCCCAGAATGTATCCAAACAGTGCCCCAGCAACACCCAGCCCGAGCGCTGTCAGGCCGACGACGAACAGGACACGTGTAACGTTGTTGATGACCTCGAGGACGGCGCTCAGATTCACCCGGTTGAACCCCTGAAACAGCGACATATGATACGAGTACAGCGACTGGACGATCAGATAGCCGGCGGCCAACCACATCAGCGTCGAGAGTTCAGGAATCTCGAGAACGGTCGCGAGAATGTCACGCGTTGCGATGAGGACGACAGCGACAACGCCGAGCAAGAGCATCCGGTAGCGAAGCGACGTCCGCACGAGATACGGGACGACCGAGGGCTCAGTCTCCTTTTTTTCGGAGATATAGCGTGCTGCCGAGCGAGCGAGGCCGAGGTCCGCACCGAGTTGTGCGACGGCGACAATGGAGATGATCGTAAACAACAGCCCATACTGATCGTTTGTCAACAGAAAGCGGGCAAGCAACAGCAACAGGAGCCCGTTCGCGATGTTGTTGACGAGGCGAGCGCCGAGTGTTGCCTTGAACCCGTCGAGAATACGATCAGTGAGCGACATGCTCGACAACTCGTCGGTCAGCAGTTCGATTTCGAGGCAGTTCGTCGTCGGAGCGCCAGCCGTCGCCGCCGATCAGGCACCGACAACACGAGCGACTGCCGAGACTCGAGGAGAGGGCCAGTGGCGACATCGACCGCCGAATGCGTGGAGAGAGAGTCGAGCTCACTTGATCGCCGCTACTCTGAACAGCGTCATTGTAATCCCTCCCGTACATTCCGTTTTCCGTGCCATATCAATCGTTGGGCAGAAGATATCGACGAGCAGCGACTCCAGCAGTCCCGGCAGCAGGTTCGTCGGCAACGAGACTGCGTTTTCGAGGCGAACACCGATACGTGAAGAGTACTGACAGTACGAAATAGATAACAAAACAGTCGTGACACACTAGTTAGAGTATGAAAATCGGGTTCTATCACGACGCTGCTGGGACTCGCCATGCGGGTGGGGTCGCAGTCTACACCCAGCAGATGGCGGCAGCACTCAGCCGATCGAACGACGTCTACCTCTACACCCAGAACGGGGACCTGTCACCACTGCTGACCGAGTCGGACGTGACCGTGATCGAAACACCCTCGTTCGAGGACCACTGGACGCAGTCGCTCGATCCGGTGCATCCACTTGGCCCCCAAAACCGAGTCAAGCTCTTGATGACCCAGTGGGCCATCCGAAACGGCCTCATCGACCACATGAACGAGCACCTCGACATCCTCTTTACCTACCAGTTTCTGGATGACCTCCTCCTCTCGAACGTAGTCGACGTGCCGACCGTCTACACGTTCCATCGGCTCACGGGTTTCGGTCTTGGCGTCACACTTCGAGACAAGCTCTCACAGACAGAGCACCTGCTGGCAAACTCGGACGAAACCGCACAGCGAGTGACGAACGCACTCGACTCCGACGTCGAGGAACTCATTTATCCGGGCGTCGACGCTGATCGATTCCAGCCGGGAGTCGAGCCCGCGATCTCGAGTGACGATCCGATCATCCTCTTCGTCGGTCGACTCGTCGAATCAAAAGGGATCTACGACCTGCTCGAGGCAGTGTCTCGTCTCGAGGGCAAGCAGGAACTCCACGTCGTTGGTCGTGGCAGCGAGAAAGCGCAGTTACGACGTCGGGCCCGCGAACTCGGGATGTGGGAGCGAGTGGAACTCCACGGCGAAGTCCCACATCCGGAACTGCCGGCCTACCACGCCGGTGCCGACGTGTTCTGTCTGCCAAGCCACAACGAGAGTTTCGGGATGGCAAACGTCGAAGCGATGGCCTGTGAACTCCCGGTCGTGACGACGGCTCTCGAGGGGATCAAGACGTATCTGGTCAACGGTGAAAACGGGCTCCTCGCACGGGTCAACGACCCACAAGATCTGGCCGACAAGCTCACCATGGTCCTCGAGTCGCCCGAGCTCCGAGACACACTCGGCAGGCAGGCCCGCGAGGATATTCAGGCGTTTACCTGGCGCGAGCAGGCGCGACGGCTCGAGCAGTTCTGTCACGACGCAGTAGAGCGATCCGAGCCGGCAGAACCAGCACGCAGCGAGCCGGTCGAGATGGAGCTGGATACGGCCTGATACTGTCGGAAGCAACGAGCCCGTGTCGACTGTCGAGACGAGTTCGATCAAAAATGGCCCCCGCGCCTGGAACGGGAACAGATGCTGGCACGCGAACTGCTCCGGTACTGGATGACGGTCGTCGGGAGCCAGTCGTCCGTTCGGGATCCGTGAATAAAAGTCCTTCTTCGCGCATGATTAGTCTGCCTGAAACCGCCAGGTCCGGTACCGAAGCCGACGACCCGAGTCTGTAATCGGGGCTTGATACGGTCTGCCGTAACGAGGTACCGATGCAACCGCAGGGCGGTCGCGGTTGCACCAGCACTGACTGACAGGAGTCCGTGTGAGAGAGTCCCAGAACAGTCACTCGATTCGCGATAGTTTGCCGTCGACGTTTCGCTCCTGTTGGCGGTTCGTAACGGCGTGTGCAGCCGAAAGAAAGAAAAACGCGATGACGACGATGCCAGCGACACCGAGCATCGGGATCGACGACAGCGGCGGAAGGCCGAGAAAGGCCCCGGTAACGAGCGCTGCACCAACGACACTCAGCGTGGCGTACCATCGGTCCCACCGATCCTGACGATGGGTATCCGTATCGAGGTACATCATCAACAGGTCGGCGTTATCCGCAAGCGAAATCAGTCCCCGATCCTGATCGTATTCGACGATACCAGCATCGTCCATCTTCGGGAGATGAGTCTGGTAGAGGGCGACATACACTCGCTTTCGCTGATCGGAACTAAGCGCAGCGACGTCGGTATCGTTCTCCCAAGCAGCGATCTGTTCGGCGAGTTCACCGAGTGTCACCGTTTCCTCGGCCTCGAGTAAGTATGCGAGTACTTCTCGTCGGCGGCGGTTCTTCAGGAGTTCGAAAATCACGTCTTTCGACAGCCGTTGGTCTGCATCCGACTCAGCTACCGACGCGATCTCGTCCGGAAGCGAGGTATCGATCGACGACATTAGTCTTGGCCTCCAGGACCCGAAAGCCCGTTCAAGTCTGATTGTGGCGAGTTATGGGGAGCGGAACAACGGCCATACGCTCGGGTCGACGGAAGCCGCATCGTTCGTAGTCGGCAAGTCGCAATCACGATTGACACACCAAGTTGTACACCAATACTGACACTCTTAAGCACAGCCACGTTTCGCACCGGCTGCAAAGCAGGTACGGAGCGGCTTCTCAGCCACAGTAGTATCGAGGCAAAACACCGACACACCACCCATTTGATCCCCCAATCAGCAGTGGGCAGTATCAAACGCTTGTGTGTGCGTATCGGTCGCGTACATGTGAAACGGTTGGGTAGAAACTGGGGCGGGGACGAGAACCGAATTGGAGAGCGGCGACACGACACTGGTACGGAACGTTTGCTGCCTACGACATAAAGGCGAGCGACAGTTCGAGTCAGAAAGACGAATTTACCGAATGAATGTGTGATTTACGGCGTCCAATCGGCGAAACTATGCCCCCATTTCATGTGTTATGCCCACGTCCCACATGGTAGGGCGAAGATGCCACCGAGGCACTTCGTCCACAGAAGACCGATGGGACACGGTTTCGGCACGATGCAGTCGATCGCCTCAATCGGGCATGGCGACGACAGATCGCTGCCTATACTTCTCCTCTTCGAGCATCACCGACCGATCTGGTAAGTCGGGGTTTCTCGCGAAACCATGATACACCCTTACAATGCCTGCATGGATTCTCGTAGTACTGATGACGCGGTCCCTCATCGATCACACGGAGCACGAATCAGCGAAGACAGAGCACGAGCTGTGTCCGGACTGTGAAACCGAGACGATCGTACACGACCCGGACCGCGGCGAGCGAGTCTGCAAGGAGTGTGGGCTCGTCCTGACCGAAGACCCGATCGACTACGGCCCGGAGTGGCGAGCGTTCAACGCCCAAGAGCACGACGAACTTTCTCGAGTCGGTGCACCGCTCACACAGTCGATGCACGACCGAGGACTGACGACGACGATCGATTGGCGGAACAAAGACGCCAACGGACACTCGATGTCGGCCGACAAACACGGCCAACTCCATCGGCTCCGCGTCTGGCAAGAACGAATCCGAACGAAAAACGCTGGCGAGCGCAACCTCAAGTACGCCCTCTCGGAAATCGACCGGATGGTCAGCGCGCTTGGCGTCCCGAAACCCGTCAAAGAGACGGCAAGCGTCATTTACCGACAGGCACTCGAGCAAGACCTCATCCGCGGCCGCTCGATCGAAGGCGTCGCAACCAGCGCCCTCTACACCGCCTGTCGAAAGGAAGACATCCCACGCAGCCTCGAGGAAGTCACCGCCGTCTCACGGGTCGACCAGCGGGAGATCGGCCGGACCTACCGGTACATCGCCGACGAACTCGACATCAACTTAGAGCCGACGAATCCACGCCAGTTCGTCCCCCGGTTCTGTTCCGAACTCGACGTCGACAAAGACGTCGAGACGAAGGCCGTCGAGATCATCGACGAAACGACCAAGCAGGGACTCCATTCGGGGAAATCACCGACCGGGTTCGCCGCGGCGGCCATCTACGCCGCTGGCCTCATCTGTGACGAGACGATTCCCCAGCGCGCAGTCGCCGACACCGCACAGACAACCGTCGTCACCGTTCGCAATCGGTATCGCGAACAACTCGAGGCGATAGATCAAGCGCCGGCCTGATCACATGATCGATCGCTCATCGCCAGAATAAATCTCCTCATCGGCCAGTGCATGAAGGTTCGCATACGGAACGAACGCGAGGAACTCGTCGTCTTCGTCGTACAACTCGAGTCCGTTCTCCGTGTGCTCGTACCGCTCGCAGTCGATTTGGCCTTCTGGCAGGATTGCACGGAACATGCCCGCTCGAACGGTGGCCAGCCAAATATAACTGGGCGATAGTCCAGTGGTTGCTGCGAGGGCAGACACAGTACAGACTCGGACCGCTCTCGATGTGTTCTGAGACGTTTACTCGAGGCCGTCAAAATCTCTCTCAGCCGCCGGCTCGAGGACGACCGTCTCACCGGCAGTCATCGAATCCCCCGTCTCCACGGCGACGTCCTCGAGGTCCACGGTGGGCGGAAAGAGCAGGTCGACGCGACTCCCGAACGCGATGTGGCCGATTCGGTCGCCGCGAGCGAGGTCGTCGCTGCGTTCGACGTAGGGATGGATGCGCCGGGCGAACGCGCCGGCGATGAACGTGACGTCGGCGTCGCTCGAGTTCGAATCCAACGAGGCGTCGTCCGGATCTCGAGTCGCGTCCGTGGCCGGTCGCTCGACCGCAGGCAGATTCGGCGATGCCGTCTCGAGGCGGACGTGGACGCGCTCGTTTCGATCCGATTCCTTCGAGAACGCCGGCCGGTTCGCACCCGAGATGTGTTCGACGTCGGTCACCGTGGCGTCGAACGGCGCGCGGATGACGTGGACGTGCCAGACGTTCATGAAGACGCCCAGCCGAACGCGGTCGCCCTCCTCGCGGAGCACGGAGACGTTCCCGTCGGCGGGCGAGACGACACCGGTCGGCGGCGGTGTTCGGTCCGGGTCACGAAAGAAGGCGAGCGTTCCAACACTGGTCGCGAGTGCAAGGAGACTCGCAGTCACGCTAAACAGGAGCGCGAACGGTGCAGCAAGCAGGGGAAGAATGGCATACTTCCAGGCCCCCGGCGCGAATTTCATGTTCTAACACACGCGATCGGTTCGTATGGCCGTTACGATGGTGGCGAAAGCCAGACAATACACTGTTTCGGTTCGAACTCACCGGTCCCGCTGGGCGGTCTCGGCCGGTTGCAGCGTAAACGAAAACGTCGACCCCTCACCGGGTCGAGAGTCGACCCAGATCTCCCCGCCGTGGCGCTCGACGATGCGCTGACAGAGCGCGAGGCCGATCCCCGTGCCAGCGTACTCCGCGCGACTGTGGAGCCGCTGGAACACCTGAAAGATTTGTGTGGTATCCTCAGGATCGATACCGATCCCCTCGTCGTGGACCGACAGTGTCCACATCGGACCGGTTCGTTCGGCGTCGATATGGACCCGCGGTCGGTCATCGCCGCTGTACTCGAGCGCGTTCGAGAGGAGGTTCTGGAACAACTGCCGGAGTTGGCCGGCGTCACCCCGTACCTCGGGCAACGACGCGGCCGTAATCTCGGCGTCGGACTGGTCGATCATCACCTGCAGGTCGGTCAGGACGTCCTCGAGCACCGCATCGAGGTCGACGGGTTCGAGCGGCGCGCCTTTCGAGTCGATCCGAGAGTACTCGAGAAGCCCGTCGATCATATCACGCATCCGTTCAGCGCCGTCGACGGCAAACTCGATGAACTCCTTGCCGTCGGAATCGAGTTCGTCGGTGTACCGGCGCTCGAGGAGTTGGAGATAACTCGACACCATCCGCAGCGGTTCCTGCATGTCGTGGGAGGCCGCGTAGGCGAACTGTTCTAACCGCTCGTTGGAAACCTCGAGTTCGGCGACCGTGTCGTTGAGTCGGCGCTCGTACGCCTGGCGTTCGATCGCTGTCGCGATGATCGTCGCAGCGCTCTCGAGGAAGTCGACGTCGTGGTCGGCGAACTCCCGTTCGGTGGTGCCGTAGACGACGAGCACACCCGGCGAGTCGGTCGTCGGGCCGATCGGAACGCCGATGCCGCTCCTGATGCCGTGGGTGGTCAGTGCAGTCGAATCGGGCACTCGAGAATCGGTCTCGAAGGATTCGACGACGATCGGTTCGCCTGCGGCAAGCGTGGCGTCGGGCAGCGAGTCGGTACTCGAGCGCTGGATTTCAGTCTCGAGGACGGCGTCGTCACAGCCGACGTGTGAGCGAACCCGGAACGCGTCGTCGGTGCTATTCGTCTCGGCATCGTAGACGACACAGCACTCGAGATCCAGTGCCGCAGCGACCAGCTCAGTCGCGTTCTCGAGGAGGGCATCCGTATCCCGGTTCTCGAGGGCGTGTCGACCGAGGTAGGCGATCGACTCGAGCTGGGAGACCTTTGCCCTGAGCGTTTGTTCGGCCTCCTTTCGTGGTGAGATATCGCGGAACAGCCCGACGAAGTAGCGGTTGTCATCGAACCAGAACTCGTTGAGCGAGATCCCGAGCGGGATCTCGTGACCCGCCTTGTGTTGGCCCGGCAGTTCGACGTACGTCCAATTTATTGTTCGCTCGCCGGTCTCGAGATACTGCTGTAACGCGTCGATATGGGCCTGTCGAAGCCGTGGCGGGATGATCGTGACCTTGTTGGAGCCGACCAGTTCGCCGGGCGGATAGCCGAGGATGCGTTCGACGGCGGGATTGGCGTACTGGATATCGCTGTTCGTATCCAGAACGATGATCCCGTCAGGGAGCGCGTCGGCGAGCGCCTGAAACGTCCGCCCGTAGGTGAACTCGGACGACGAGACGGATTCCGTCGGCGTTGCTCGACGGTTGACGAGGCCGACGATCCGTGACTCGTCGCCGTCAGTCTCGAGGCGCTCGAGATGGATCTCGATAGACCGTCTCGTCTCCGCGCTGGTTCGGATCGACAGGTTCGTCGAGACCGGGCTCGTCGCGTCATCGGCAACGAGTGACTCGAGCGACGGGAGATCGTCCTCGACGAGCGTGGAAAACGCGGTTCCACGCAGCTCAGAGCGGCTGTACCCGGTCAACGATACGAAGGCGTCGTTGGCGTCGGTGATCGTGCCGTCCGCATGCATCCAGACGCTAGCGATACCCGCCGCTTCGAGGAGCGATCCCGTCCCGTGGTCGTGGATGCTCGACCCATCGCTGTGGTCCGTATTTCCGGCGGATGACGAGGAGGGCGGACCGGAATCCATTGCCCATGATTTGCCTGTCACCATCATAAGGACTGGGTTCACCGTGAGACGCAGTCTCATTCAGCAGAGAGAGTATCGGTCAGTTGTGACTGTCGCAGCCGCCTCAATCCCAAAACGACTGGGTTCGCGCGTACTCGCGCTCTTTCGAGAGGATATCGCGATAGAACTCGGCTTCGTCCTCCCGGAGCTTGTTGATGATCCGGGCGGCGTTGTGCGGCCCGACGCCGCGAGCAGCCATCGCGATCACGGCCTGTTTGCCGTGACTTTGGACGAGGCTCGCGCTCCGATACGCGCGTTCGGTCATCGACACCTGCTCGTCGTCTTTTTCGTCGGCGCGGACTGCCTGGACGACCTCGTCGGCCCATGGGTTCAGCGACGCGATCCGAGTGGAGCCACACTCGGGACACTCGGGCTGGTCGGCGACGCGCCTGACTTTTGTTTTGGCCTTCCACTCCGTGCAATGGGTACAGAGCAGGATGATTCGGTCGTTCTGCAGGCGTTCCTTGACCGTCTTGATCACGCTCGCATCCGCGTTTTCCGGTGCCAGAAGCTCCTTGCCGCCAGCCGAGCGGCCACCCTGTCCGACCGGCGTTCGGCCTCGATGAGTGACGAGTTCCAGTTCGCCCGATTGGAGGCGCTCGAGGACCGTACTCGCCCGATCGACGTCGAGATCCTCGTGGAACACCTCGCGGATCGCCTCGGCGTACATCGGGGTGTCCTCGAGGGCCGCCAACAGCCGCTTGCTCGAGAGTCGCCCGGAGCCGTTGTTCTGCCAGCGTTTGAGCGCGCCGAACTTGGCCGAGACCTGCGCGAGCCGAAAGGCGAGCGCGTCCGAGCGCTTGAGGCCGAGTTCGATGATCGCCTCGACGTGGTCGGGATTAGTTTCCTCGAGCACCGCCAGCACGTCGCTCGTCGCGACCGAGGTCGGTACCTCGAGTTCGATCCGGTAGGGGTCCGTCTCGAGACCCACAGACGAGCCGGCCTGCTGGCCGAGCAACGAGGAAAGCAGTCGACCGAGCGTCTCGTTTATCATATGGCCGAACGGCGCGTTCAGGACGATGGTTCGACCCTGCCGCTCGAGGACGAGTCGATCAGCCGTCGGCATCGGTGCCTCGGCCGCGACGTGGCGCTCGAGTTGCCCGCAGGCCTGCGTGAGCGTGTATTCGTCGGCCGGGTATCGATGGGCGAGTTCCCTCGAGACGGCTCCCGCGTCCGCACCAGCCGACAGCTGTGGCTCGGCGACGGACCGAATGTCGCCGACCTCACCGGCGACGGCGGCGGGGACGGGGATCTCCTGACCGGTCCAGGACGGCACCTCGCCCGCGGGGTCTTCGATCGGGCTGACCTTCACTCGCGCCTCCTCGTCGTCGATCTCGGCGATGCGCCACATCTCGCCGCGTTGGATGAACACCTCGCCGGGCTGGGCGAAGTTGACCACGAACCGTTCGTCTAACGTCCCGATCTGGGTGCTCGAGGCGATGTCGTGGACCTCGTAGGTCTCCTCGTCGGGGATCATCGAGAGATTGGCATAGACGTACTGCCAGGTACCGCCCGTGGTCTCGAGACGGTCCTCGGCCTCGTCGAACCAGACGATCCGATTGCGATGGAGTTCCGAGACGACCTCGCGAAACGTCTCCTCGGGAAGATCACGAAACGGGTACGCGCGCGTAACCGTCTCGTAGGCCTCACGGAAGGATGTCGAGCCGCGGCTCTGGACGAATCCTGGAATCTGGTTTGCGACCACGTCGAGACTTCCGTTGTGGATTGCCGTCGGTTCGACCTCACCGTCTCGAGCTCGACGGGCGATTGCCACTGCCTCGAGCGTGTCGTCGGGGCGGGTCGTGATGATGGTGCCACTCGAGACCGCGTCCTGGCGATGACCCGCACGCCCGATTCGCTGGAGCAGTCGCGTCACCTGCCGGGGACTTTTGTACTGGACCACGTGATCAACCCGACCGACGTCGATTCCCAGTTCCATCGAGGACGTACAGAGCAGGCCCTCGAGGTCGCCGGCTTTGAACCGATCTTCGACGTCGATTCGGGCCTCCTTCGAGAGCGAGCCGTGGTGGACGCCGATCGGGAGGTCGAGTTCGGTGAATCTCGAGCCAAGCGCCTCCGCTGTCTGACGCGTGTTGACGAAGATCAGTGCCGACTCGTGTTCCGCAACGAGGTCTCGGATCAATCGAACGTGGCTGGCCGTGTCGGCTTCAGTCATCAGTTCGCCCGCCAGCCGTTCGTCTGCGTCGGTGATCTCGGGTTCGCGGACGGTGACGTCGATGTTGCTTCCGACGTCGATCTCTCGGATCTCACAGGGCCGACCCCCAGTAAGGAACTGGCCGACCTCGGCCGGATCACCGACCGTCGCCGACAGGCCGATTCGCTGGATCGGCCCTGCGAGGTCCTGTAACCGCTCGAGACCGATCGCAAGCTGGGCACCACGTTTCGACGCCGCGAGTTCGTGGACCTCGTCGATCACGACATGGGAGACGTCCCGGAGACCCTCCCGCAGGCGTTCCCCGGTGAGCATCGCCTGGAGGGTTTCGGGCGTCGTCACCAGCACGTCCGGCGGGTTTTCCGCCTGCTTGCCGCGCTGGTACTGGGTCGTATCGCCGTGGCGGACGTCGACCTCGAGGTCGAGATAGTCGCCCCACCACTCGAGGCGGTCGCGCATGTCGCGGTTGAGCGCCCGCAGCGGGGTGACATAGAGCGCGCCGAATCCCTCGGGCGGGTCCTCGAGTAAGTGGTCGAAGACGGGCAACATCGCCGTCTCGGTCTTGCCGCTGCCGGTGGGGGCAATCACGAGCGTCTGTTGGCCGGCCGACAGCGGCGGAATCGCCAGTCGCTGTGGTGGCGTGGGCCTCGAGAAGCCGCGTTCGGAGAGCGCCCCACGAACCGTCGGCCCGAGGTGTGTAAACGCCGCGACGTCCCCGTCAGTCATCGGAACGCGTTAGGGACGAGCGGCGGATAAACACCACGTTCCGTGCGACTCGAGCGGCTGAGCGAGACGGCAGCCGCTGCAATCGATGCGGCGCGGCGTCGGCGGCGCTGTCGACCTCACTCCTCGTCGTCGGCGCTGTCGCTCTCGGTCTCGGTTTCGGACGCCGAGTCGGTATCGACCTCGTCGACGAGTTCCTCCGCGACGTCCTCATCGACTGTCATCTCGCCCGGTTCGGCCGGTTCCTCCTGAACGTTCGATTCCGCACGCTCGGCGATTTCGTCGGCCGAACGCTCGTCGTCAGTGTACTCAGCATTCGTCTCCGCGTCGTCGATCACGTCGTCGTCCGAGTCGATAGCTGACTCGGCATCGGGCTCAGGTTCGTCGCTCTCGGAGTCCCCGATCGGGATCGTCGCGACCTCGTCAGCTCGATCCAGTGTCTCGGTCGCAGCCTGGGTTGGGTCGTCCGGGACCGCATCCGTGGCTCGCTCCCGGATCTCGTCGACAGCGTCGTCGCTCGAGCCCAGTACTCGAGTCACGACGTAGGCGACGACCAGGGCACCGACCGCAACCAGGAGATATCTGCCGAGACGACCGTCTGAGGAGCGATCGTCCGTTGGTCCTGTACTGAACGCCGAGATCACTTCGCGATGGAGACGTGTTTGAACTCCCATTACGTGGTGTCCCACGTCAGCCCGGAAGTGAGTTTGGGGAATCCAATCTGGCGGTGACCGACCGGGTTGACAGACAGGGACTCGAGAGCGCTGACGACGACAGTTGAGGATATCGTCTCGGTTTCGAGTCAGGCACGCAACACTGTCGGTCGCACCCGGTTCGGGTATTGTATGCTATTTCCCTGCCCGCCCGGTGGTTGAATTTGATTCGAGATGTGGTGAGAATGTTACGCACGGACCAATATCTATTCATGCGTGTACTCTGAATTGTCATCGTACAGCATGGCAAGCGAGATTACACCACAGGAGCTTCCCGAGCCACGATACGAGTACGGGGCTGATGACCACGTATTCGTCGAGCTCGCGGAGGAAATGAGTTTTACTGCCAATTTTAAGGCGATGGCGATCACCCAACAGGTCGCCGAGCGCGATATCGACGGGATCATCGAGAACTGTCCGGCCAACGCCTCCTACATGCTTCGCATCGATCCCGGCGTCATCCATCCGGACGAGGTGATCGCGGAACTCAAAGAGATCGAAGCGGCGACCGACATCGAGAACTACGAGTGGGACACCCGCGTCATCGACGTGCCCGTCCTGTTCGAAGATCCGTGGACCCACGAGACACTCATGGAGTTCCGTGATCGCCACCAGGACCCGGACGGGACCGACCTCGAGTACTCGGCCCAACTCAACGGCTTTGACGACGTCGAATCCTTCCTCGATGCGTTCGTCTCGGCACCCCACATGGTCACGATGGTCGGGTTCGTCCCGGGGCTGCCGTGGTGTTTCCAGATGGTGCCTCGAGACCAGCAGCTAGAGGTACCCAAATACGTCGAGCCACGGACCGACACGCCCAGTCGCGCGGTCGGATTCGGCGGCGCGTTCTCGGTCATCTACCCGGTCCAGGGCGCTGGCGGCTACCAACTGTACGGCCGGACGCCCATCGAAGTGCTCGACGTCGACCAGCAGTTGGCCGACTTCAACGACTCGATGGTGCTCCCGAACCCCGGCGACATCCTCAACTACAGACGGATCGATCGCGAGGAGTACGACGCGATCCGTGAGGAGGTCGAGGCCGGAACGTACGAGTACACCACCGAACAGGTGACGTTCTCGACTGACGAATTCTTCGAATCGCCACTCGAGTACACCGACCAACTCACGGAGGAAATCGCATGATCACCATTCAGGAAGGCGGGATCGCGAGTACGGTACAGGACCGCGGGCGCTTTGGCCACTACCACATCGGCATGCCCCCGTCGGGAGCGATGGACAAGTACGCCCACACGGTCGCAAACTATCTCGTCGGCAACGAGGCCGACGCCGCGACGATCGAGATGACCTACCAGGGGATCACGGCGACGTTCGACGAGGATACTGTCATCGCCATCACCGGTGCTGACATGTCGCCGAGTCTCAACGGCGAGTCGATCGGGACGTGGGAAACCGTCGCCGTCGACGCTGGCGACGAACTCGAGTTGGCGTTTGCGACCGAAGGCGCACGTGCGTATCTCGCTGTCGCCGGCGGGATCGACGTCCCCGAAGTAATGGGTAGTCGCTCGACGTACACGCTCGTCGGAATCGGCGGTCACGAAGGACGGAGTCTTGAGGAGGGAGACGAACTGCCGATCGGCGAGGCCGACGACACCCCGACCGACCTGGTCGGGACGCAACTCGACGACGAGTACGTTCCGGCGTATGCTGACGAAGACACCGTCCGTGTCGTCCTCGGCCTCACGGACTACCGACTGACTGAGGAAAGCAAGGAGACGCTCTGTGAGGCCGAGTGGACGGTCTCGCCGGAAGCGGATCGCATCGGCTACAGACTCGAGGGGCCGGAGATGGAGTTCAAAGAGCGCGAACAGCCATTCGGTGCCGGGACCGACCCATCAAATGTCGTCGACCTCGGCTACCCCATCGGCTCGATCCAGATGCCCCAGAAACCGATCGTCCTCCTGCAGGATGCGGTCACGGGCGGGGGCTACGCGACCGTTGGGACCGTCATCAGTGCCGACCGCGGACTGCTCGCACAGCGACAGACGCACAAGTCGGTGTACTTCGAGGATGTCGATGTCGACGAAGCACTCGCTGCCCGCAAAGAACGCGACGAACGCCTCGAGACGATTCGAGCCGAAATCGAGTCGACGGACTGATAGCCAACAGTCCGACACGAATCCGAACAAAAGCCAAAACAAAGAAGCCGATCCAGACCGAGTTCAACACAGAACACACACCATGTCCGATAAAACAACAGTCAACTCACCGATGCCGGGCGTTTTCTATCGCCGTCCAGATCCCGAGGACCCGCCGTTTGTCGAAGCGGGAGACACCGTCGAGGAAGGCGAGACGATCGGTCTCGTCGAAGTGATGAAGAACTTCCACGATATCGAAGCCGACAGCGCAGGGACGATCAGCGAGTTCCTCGTCGACGACGAAGCCGAGATCGAAGCCGATCAAGAACTCGTCACGATCGAGTAACGATCTCGAGCGAGGCGTCAACGGTCCGAAACTGGGTGCCGGAGACAGCGCTTTGCTGTCAGCAGAATCGATCGTCAGCTCGTTTTTCGGTAACTGCCGACTGGGACGTCTCGAGCCAGCCTGCGTCGACGTCGTCCGGGGCATCGAACTGAGGAACGAACGGTTTGATGTCCAGCAGCGGTGTTCCGTCGACGACATCCACTCCGTTGACAGTTATCTCCCGATCTGTGACGGTGTCGATTTCGACGACCGAGAGGCCGATCGGATTCGGGCGCTGTGGCGCACGGGTCGCAAAGAGTCCCCGTTCAGCCTCATCCAGAAATGGCTCGACCGTCAACGAGACGTCGTCGTCGGACGCATGGAAATGATACAGCAAGATACAGTGAGAAAATTCCGCTAGGTCCTGCAATCCCGCCGCATACGACTCCGCAAGTTCGACGGTCCCCGTAGCGTCTGTGCCGGCTGATTGGATCGGCATCCCTTCGGGCGACTCGAAGGGCGTACGGATCACACCGATAGCATCGTACTCGAACTGGTCGGAGGTCATACTCAACTATCGGTTACGAAGAAAGAAAGCGGTGACTCATTCGGATGCAGTAGCCGTCCAACTGCGTGACCGCAAAGTGACGAGTTTCTCGCCTCTCGCACTCGAATTCAACAAAAAAGTTCAGTTCGAATAGCAAGGAGATCGACGGGATTTGTATGGACAATATGCAGCTTTCGTCACGGCGTTGGACAGCCTGACGGAAGTTATATGCACGATTGTGATAGAATTACACCCATGGCAACGATCGATATCAACTGCGATATGGGCGAGAGTTTCGGCAACTGGGAGATGGGCAACGACGAGGCCGTCATGCCCTACATCACGTCCGCGAACATTGCCGGCGGCTATCACGCGGGTGACCCCCACGTCATGCGCGAAACAGTCGAGTTGGCCGCCGAACACGACGTTGGCATCGGCGTTCATCCTGGCCTGCCGGACAAGATGGGGTTCGGACGCCGGAAGATCGATGCCAGCCCGGAGGAGGTACGGGATTATGTCGTCTACCAGCTCGGTGCGCTGACGGCGTTTGCACGCCGCCACGGGGCAACCGTCCAGCACGTCAAACCGCACGGAGCGATGTACTCGATGCTCTCGGAGAGCCCCGACCACGCCCGTGCGGTCATGGAAGGCATGCTCGAGGTCGACGACGACCTCATCTACCTAGCGACCGATATGAATATCTACGAGGTCGCACAGGACGTCGACGGCCTCCGAGCCGTCTTCGAGGGCTACGTCGATCTGGACTACCGAGCCGATCGCTCCCTGATCGTCGAACAGACGCTCGAGGATCGCGATCCCGAACTCGTCGCCGATCGGTTCGTTTCGATCGCCACCGACGGCGTCGTCGAGGCAGCAAACGGGGAGGAGATCTCGATTCCCGCGGACAGTATCTGTATCCACGGCGACAATCCAAACGCCGTCGCGGTGCTCGAGGCGATTCACGACCGACTCGAGGACACTGATATCGAACTCGCGTCGCTGCCCGAAGTCGTCTGAGACGGTCTAACTGCACACCGACAGTGAACGCAAAATTGGACCGAGACGGGCGAGAAACTCCGAACGGAAAGTTACTCGGCGAGCAGGTCGTTCTCGACGTACGTTGTCGTGTGTTCGTTCGCGACGAATCCCTCGTCCTCGAGCAACAGCTGGTGGAACGGGATCGTCGTCGGCACGCCCTCGATACTGGTCTCCTCGAGTGCGCGTTTGCCGCGGGCGATCGCTTCGGCTCGGTCCTCGCCGGTGACAACCAGTTTCGCAAACATCGAGTCGTAGAAGGGCGCGATCGAATCACCCTCATCGACGCCGTCGTCGACGCGAACGCCGATCCCGCGTGCCGGCCGATACGTCGACAGCGTGCCGGGCAGCGGAATAAAGTCGTTGTCGGGATCCTCGGCGTTGACCCGGAACTCGATCGCCGCGCCGCGCGGTTCGATATCGTCCTGCGAGAAGGCGAGTTCCTCGCCGGCAGCGACGCGAAGCTGCCACTTGACCAGATCGATCCCGGTGAGTTCCTCGGTAACAGTGTGTTCGACCTGAATTCGGGCGTTGACCTCGATGAAGTAGAACTCGCCGCCCTCATAGAGGAACTCGACTGTCCCGGCGTTGACGTAGTCCGCCGAGGCAGCCCCCCGGCACGCCGCCGCACAGAGTTCCTCGCGGGTTTCCTCGTCTAACACCGGCGAGGGCGACTCCTCTACGAGTTTCTGCTGGCGTCGCTGAATGCTGCAATCGCGCTCACCGAGATGGCGGATGTTGCCGTGGTCGTCGCCGATGATCTGGACTTCGATGTGCCGTGGATCCTCGAGGAACCGCTCGAGGTAGACGCTGGGGTTGTCGAAGTAGGCCTCGCCCTCGCGGATTGCCTCCTGCAGTTTCGATTCGATCTGGGAGGGGTCGTGGGCGATCTTGAGGCCACGACCACCGCCGCCGCCGTCGGCTTTGATCGCGATCGGATAGCCGTGTTCCTCGCCGAAGGCCTCGACTTCAGCCGCCGACGTTACCGGTTCGGTCGTACCGGGAACGATCGGGACATCCGCTGCCTGCATGATTTTGCGGGCTTTGGTCTTCTCGCCGAAGTCAGCCATCACGTCACTCGGTGGGCCGATCCACTCGAACTCGCTGTTTTCGACGTTGGCGGCGAACGATTCGTTCTCGGCGAGAAAGCCGTATCCCGGATGGATCGCGTCGACGTCACCCGCGCGCGCAGCCTCGAGGAGCGCGTTCTGATCGAGATAGCTCGCTTTTGCTTTCGAGCTGCCGATGTGGTAGGCGTCGTCGGCCAGTCGAACGTGTTTGGCGTCTTCGTCCGCATCACTGTAGACTGCCACCGCTTCGATACCGAGTTCCGTGCATGCCTGGATGATTCGAACGGCGATCTCGTCGCGGTTCGCGATCAGCACCCTTTCGAACACAATACCGTGTGATGGGAACTATTGGCAAATAAGTCTAACTTATCAGATGCTGTTGAACATAATTCATATAGAACCGTGATTGTCAGATCGAGGTGATGAATATTTGTCCCGAAATCGCCCACCAGACTCGGTTGACGTTCGGATATCAACACCCATGACCGCAGGGGTCGGGGCTCGTCAGTCAACTGCCTCGGGGTCAAGCCCCGAGGCTTGTCAGTGGACTCCCGCTCTAACTGCGTAAGGCAGTAGGTCGAAATCGACCGTTCGCGTTCAACGTCCCTGACTTCAGAGCCAGTTGACTTGTGGCTCGTTCAGCACCAGACTTGAGCCAGTGCTGAACAAGACGCCACCCGATATTCCGAGCGGCGTTATAATCGCTATGCAGTTCCTTTCCGCATTTCACACACTCAAACTCGTCACCGTCACGGTTATTCTCGTGCGTGAATCCACATTCGCCGTGACTACACCGCTGACTCGTGTACGCCGGAGCCACATCATCTACGTCGATACCGTACTCTTCGGCTTTGTATTCGACGTGCCGTTGGAGTTCACGGAACGCCCACTGCTGGAACTTCGAGGCGTTCGAGATACGTTTCCGAATGTGTTTCAGGTTCTCGAACGCAATCGCCGTGCAATCGTTCTCCACGGCTTCTCGAACGATTTCGCTGGAGATGCGATGGAGGGAGTCGGCGCTCCATCGAGCGAATCGGCTGCCGATGCTCTTGATAGTGAGGTGGGCCGAGCGAGTGCCTGTCTGTTGCAGATTGCCGCGCCGACGCTCATACTCGTTTCGACGGTGATTGAGGGAGTCTGCGTTACCGAGGAACGCTCCCGTACTGGTGACAGCGACGTACCCATCCACGTTTAAATCAACACCGAGAACCACTCCGTTCTCGGATTCTTCGTCGATAGAATCAGCGGGTTCGACTTCTTTCTTCACGGCTACATGGAGGTAGTACGTGCCATCGCGCTTGTGGAGTGTTGCTTCGGCTTTCTCCCACTCATCCGTCCAGTAGTCCTCGAACGGCGTGCCGTCCTCGTTGACGGGTGTGACGTATTCTGCGGTCACGCGGTCGTCCACAGTAGCGAGGGAGACGTGGTCGTCGTTGTACGTGATGGTGCGACCGTTGTACACAACGACTGTGCCTTTGAACTCGGGCTTGCTGGCTTTCTCGCCATCGAACTTGCGGTCTTTGCAGTTTGAGAGGGCGTCAGTTGCGAGGTTGCGGGCACTTTGAACGAGACTGGATTGCAGGGAGAGTTTCTCACGAACGTCAGAATACGTTTCCTCATGGAGTGTATTCTTCGTGTCTGTGATTCCGTAGGGGTTGTCGTCCCATCCGTGGTCAGCAACGTGTTGCGCCGCTTGTCGGAACTGCTCGAACGTCTCATCGAGGACTTCGTAGTCCTCTTCGGACACGTCGAGTTTGACTTGGATATTCCGAACAACCTCCATACTTCATTAGTATATGTAGAGATACTTAAAAATTATATATTGGATTTGGAGTCGGCTATGCTATCGGACGTGGTTTGTGGAGAAGAGTGTCGGCGTCCTCCCCGAGGTCAAGCCTCGGGGTATCCGCCTTGAATTTTCGATAACTGTTCATTCGAATGGTGTTTACCCAGCCACAACCTTGTATGGAATATGGACGAGCGCAGCATTCGCATTCTCCAGGCGATCGCGACACTCGGCACGGGGAGCCCAGACGAAATTGCAGCGTACACCGATATCCCGAAATCGACGGTCCACTATCGGATCACGAAGCTCAAAGAAGAGGGAATCGTCCTGGACGATCTGTTCGATATCGACCTCGAGAAACTCGGCCTCGAGATCACGGTTATTACGGAAGTCATCGCGGAGTACGACGAGCAGTACCATACACAGGTCGGGGACAAACTCGCCGAGATCGAAGGCGTCAACCAGGTTTATTTCACGATGGGAGAGACCGACTTCGTCGTGATCGCACACCTCGCAGACCGTGAAATGGTCCACCGGCTCATCAGCGACTACGAGAGCATCAGCGAAGTCGTCCGAACGAGTTCGCAGTTCGTCGTCGAGACAGTAAAGGACGAACCCCATCCGCTCAACGACTTCGAGTTGGAGACGCTGGTCGAGACCACAATGGACCTCGACTGATCGCGACTGACAGTGCTGCCGACGATCCTCAAGTGTCGACACGACAGTCTCTGGTTCGTAGGCACTGGATAATAGTCTCTAATAGCGTATTACGTCCTGTTAGATGATTCATATATACAACCAATCGCATGACAGTCACGATTGATGATACAGCGACCATCGCGGGTACAACAGCACGTGTCCTCGAGACACCGGCCGAATGATCATCTTGAGCGATACGATGTCGGGTATGAACGATCGAAGACGAATCAAACACGAGGAGGTGACTAGCCATGGTCCGGTCGCGAACACTCGTCACAACTGGCCTGTTCGTCGTGTTCTGTATCGGACTGGTCGGGGTCGCTGCGGTCGGTGGCGCAAGCGACGATCCGGCGACGAATCCGGCCCTCACGCCCCCCGATTCGGACACCGAACTGAACGTCTCCGAAGACGCATATGTCGAAGCGGCACCGGGCCCGGACGACGAGTACTACGAAGCCAGTGACGGCAACTGGGTCAGTTACGTCAACCCGCGCGATGAGTACCGAGAACCGTATCTCGGTGAGGGGTCCGCGAAGATCTGTGTCACACTCCTCAACGAGGCGGGTGATCCCATCGTCGGTGAGACCGTCCCGAACACGACGGTGACACTCCCGACCGGTGAGTCGACGTCGTGGCACAGCCACGCCGATCCAATGACCGTCACCTACCCGCTGACCGACAACTACGAACGGCCACTCGATGCCGACCAGTTCGGAACGACCGACGACCTTCCACAGGGAAGCGGCTACATGGATAGTCACTGCATCGAACTGCACGGTCTGCCCGAGGACGGAACCGTCGAGTACGGCGAAATCCAGATCGAGGGCGAACACGCCGACAAAATCGAGACCGTCGGCTACATCCAACAGGCACACGACACGTGGGACACCGACACCGATCCGATCGAGGCCGCCGAGCCGTACGCGGACGCCGGTGGCGGCTGGACCTACTACCCCGGCGGCTCACACGGACAGGTCGTCGCCGTCCTCCAACTCGATAGCGAGGTGACCGGCGCCGACGGCGAACCCGTCTCCGACGACGAGAACTCGAGTGACGACGACGGCGAGCACACCGAACCCGAAACGACGGGCGAGACGAACGACGATGACACTGACACCGACGACGAAGTCCCCGGATTCGGCGTCGTCACTGCGATTCTCGCGCTGGCACTCGCTGCACTCGTCAGTTCCCGTCGCTGGGCTCGCTGACGGACCCCAACGCGCTCGGCTACCGTTCACCGAGTACGGATCGAGTCCGATCAGTGGGATTTTCACCATCCGCTCGAGAGTGCTCACCAATGACAGCCGGAACCGAGTCGGACGATCCCAGAGTCCCGATCGTCTGCGCCGACTGCGAAACGACATCGCGTGTGTCACTCGATGCTGTGGCTGACGCGATCGAACGACACAACGAACAGCTCCACGACGGCGACGACATCGCCATGGTCGACCCCGATATCGCCGACCAGATCGCAGATCTCGTCGCGACCGATCTCGGGCTGCTCGAAGATCCGGAGTAGGCTGACCCCGACCCGCTTCGCAGGACCACGGGCTGTGCGTCGGGAGGCCGGTAGGCGTACTTACCGCCGCAGATACGAGCGAAGCCGCTCGAGCAGTGACGAGTCGTCGCTCGAGTCACCGCGTTTGGTCACGAGTCCGTCGTCGTCCGGTGAGTCCTCCAGTCGGACGTCGGGTCGTTTCGAGTCCATCGATAGTG
Source organism: Natronorubrum thiooxidans (assembly GCF_900156475.1). Taxonomy (GTDB): domain Archaea; phylum Halobacteriota; class Halobacteria; order Halobacteriales; family Natrialbaceae; genus Natronorubrum; species Natronorubrum thiooxidans. The sequence goes on along the minus strand of NZ_FTNR01000007.1, from coordinate 23,769 downwards.
GGACAACGGGGAGCAAAACAAGTGATCGCCTTGTGAACGAAAGCCGACGTGGAGTCCGAGACGGTGCTGTGGTGTATGAACCGCCTCGGGTTCAAGCCCTGAGGCTTCTATTTTTCCGCAAATAAACTCAGAGGACGTCGAGGATAACGATGGAGAGATACAGCTGTCCGAGCCCGGCGACGATCATGATCGCACCCGCGATTCGCTTGAGCGTTCCGCTGTGTGCTGCCAGCCGACCAGCACTGGCAATGAGGCCCATCCCCGTCGCGACGGTCAGCGAGACCATCAGCAACACGATGCTGCCGACGTAGGTTCCGATGACGAGTGCTGCCGACAACGGCGGCAGGGAGAGTGCCTGTGCAATCACGGCGATGAACAGGGGTGCAACACACCCCGCAGCCGCCAGCGCGTAGCCGGCCCCGAAGATACCGAACCCGAGGACGCTCGAGCGACGTTTCGGGAGCGTGATCGACAGCGATGGGGCCCGATCGAACACGATCAAGAGACCGAAGACGACCAGCAGCGCACCGACGATCGGCTCAAACAGCGTGATGTTCGACAGCGTGGAGTGGCCGATCTGATAGGCCGCGACCAACAACACTCCAAGCGTCACGAGTGCGCCGGTTCCGGCGATCAAGCCGCGGCTTAGCGCACCCGACAGGGATGCGTCCTCGCCTTCGGTCTGACTGACGTAGAAGCCGACGTACCCCGGCAAGAGCGGATACGCACACGGCGAGAAGAACGTCGCAACGCCCGCCCCCAACGCGAACGCGAGCGGCAGCGAGCCGTCGATCATAACAGCCCGTCACCGTCGTCGGCCTCGAGTGCCTGTTCGATCCCGTTGACCAGTTCGTCCGCGGTTTTGACGCCGGAGTCGGACCACTGAACGCGGCCCGAGGCATCGATTGCGACGGCCGTCGGAAGGCCATCGAGATAGCGCGCCGACAACTCTGCTGTCGGATCCAGCCCGACGGTCCAGTTGCCGTCGTGTTCCGCCCACCAGTCGGCGAGATCAGCCGTGGGAGATGCACCGTCATCGCCGAAATTCTCATTGGTGACGGAATAGAACAGCACCTCGTCACCAATTCGTTCGTTGGCCTCGGCGAGCGCCGGCATCTGATCGATACACGGCCCACACCACGTGGCGAAGAAATCGACGAACGTTGCCTGTTCGGGATCCGGGACCTGTATCGTCCCGGCCTCGCTTCCCGGCGCGTCGATCGTCTCGATCTCGAGTGGCTCATATGGTCCGTCTTCACCACCGCCGTCACGCAGGGACTCAGGAGACGGAACGCCGTACACGGCGACTGCACCAGCACCAGCGACGACGCCAACACTGCCGACTCCGGCGAGAAAGTCCCGTCGGCGCATCGTTATGCCACCCCAATGACGACCCTGAGATCCTCGACAGCCGTCTCAAGGCCGCCCTCCTGTTCGGCGTCCGGAAGACGATCGTCCGGCGGTGGAAGAATCGTTCGGCTGTCGCCACTCTCGCGGTCGAGACTGTCGAGACAGCCAGCAACACCGGCGACCCCAAGCGAGTGAAGATCTGTCCGCCGTTTCATACGCGATATGTAGGAGTGGGCGATAAAATGTCCGTTGGTTCGGCCACCGAAGAGGAGTTCAATTATCAATCACGATCACCTAGTGACATCCTCCTCGCCGTAAACGGCGAGGCTTCCCACGCAGTAGGAATACCGGGTTTGCCGGTAAGGTTTTAAGACTCATACGCTCCAAGCGTCATTTGCGTAGGTACGCTCGGCTTGGGTGATCTTACGGCGGTGTCACTACCACTCCCATCCCGAGGCGAGTCATTGCGTTCCGGTTTCCAAGGAACGCTCTCTCCCCACGGATCAACCCGCTTAGCGATGCTTGCTGCTGCACTGATATCTGCCTGAAACGTCGAGACGTGACAATCATCGTTCGTACATCGGAGTTCCGCTTGTGTACTTCGCTTTCCGATGTGTCCGCACTCGTGGCACGTCTGCGACGTGTAGGCTGGATTCACGTATTTGATTGGGATACCGGCGTCTCTCGCTTTGTCCTCAACACGACCCTGAAGCCGTGCAAAGGCCCATGCGTGAAGTCGCCGGTTCATGTACTTCCCGTAGTCTAAGTTCTCACGGATGTACGTCAGATCCTCCATCACCATCACCGGGTTCTCGAAGGTGCCAGCGTATTCGACGACCTCACAGCTGGCCTTCTCGAGGATATCCGTGAGTACGTTCTGGTAGTAGTCGAACCGTTCGTCAATGCGCCATTCAGCATCGCGTTCCTGTAGTCGCTGAAGCGTGGTCGACATTTCCTTTCGGAGGTGTTTCGCACGCTTGCCACTCCAGAGAACGGGTCTTGTCGGTGTACCGTGCTTAAGGCCACAGGCCGTAATCAGCGCAGTCTCACCGATATCAAGCCCGACTGGTGTGGTGTCACCGTTTGTCGTCGGTTCCTCGATTGGGTACTCGACGGTGACGTGAAGTACCCAGTTCTTCCGGTGGCGCTGAAGTCGAATCTGTCCGGCCTTCGCGTCCCCGTTGAGGAGATCGTGCCAAAGTGATTCTTGCTCCGGATTGATTCGGAGCGGAATCCAGAAGTTCGTTCCGCGCCCCGGTCGCGGTGCCCACCACGTGAACTCGTGCTCACGTTCGCTTGAGTGATCGAACTTTGCAGCTTGGTTCGTCAGACGGAGCGGGTGTTCGTCGTCAATCTCTCGAGCGTTGTACGTCGTTCGGAGCTTCTTGACGTAGCTACAGAGCGCAGCCTTCGCTTGGTACGGAAGGTCAAACGGCGTCACTACTTCGGAGACACCGCCCATCGTATCCGCGCCAGAGTCGAACGCATCTTGCAGTGCCTCACGATAAGTCTCGAGCGTGTCCTGAAGCTTCTCCTCTTTGTGGGCTGTCGGCGGGGCAAGAGTCGCCTCGAGCGTCTTGTTTGCCGTACCAGACATCACTGATCCTCCACGTAGTCCATGAGGACGTCGATGCTCACTTGCCCGGTGCTGGCGAGGAAATACCCCGGTTGCCAGAACGAACCTTCGAGTGTCTGTTTCACTTCGGGATACTCACTGCGAACCTTCCGCGACGTGACGCCCTTCAGCGAGTTGATGAACTTCGTCATGTCGGTGGTCGGTTTCGCAGTGAACAGGATGTGAACGTGGTCAGCCCCACCGTTCACGTTCTGAATCTCAACCCCGAAGTCCTCCGAGAGTTCGTTCGCAATCTCACCGATACGTTCCGCGATTTCTTCGGTGAGGATGGTCGAACGGTACTTCGTGACGGTCACAAAGTGATATTGGAGCGCGTAGACTGTGTGCGACCCTTTTTGAAGGTTGTACTTCATTTGGCCTCACCTGATACAATGAGGCCAATTGTATTAAACGTTGTTTCGTGGGGTATTCAGTCGGTTGTAGTTCGTGGATTGCGTAGTCGACCGACGCGATTCACGCCCGCCGTGAACGGCAGGATTCTCTCGCTGTTTAAAGATAGTCGGTGCGGAGAATCACCGGCTACTTGGAAGTCATTCGATCGTTGAACCAACAGGCGTTTTGTCACCGCCTCCCCTACTCGAGTATAATGAATCGTCGGGGTTTCTTGCACGGAACAGCTGTCGTCGGCAGTATCGGCGTCGCTGGCTGTCTCGATCGCCTCGGCTTCGACGAACAGTCCGCCTGGTCGAACCCACCGCTCGTCGAGAATCGACCGGATGCCGTCTATCTCCCTGCAGGCAGCGAGGAGATGAACACCTATGGACAAGCAATCGATGGCGAGTATGCCGTCGAACTGAGCTATACGTTCCCCCACCGCTTCTGGCTCGTCGCCGGCGACACGGAGCAGGTCGACGTCGACGTCGACGACAGTATGCACCTCATGATAACCGCCTGGGACGTCGAGACGGACACCGTCCTTCCGGTGAACGTCGGACTCGAACTCCTCCACGACGGCAACTCGGTCGGCGGGCGGCTCTCACCCTGGCCGATGCTCTCCCAGCGGATGGGATTTCACTACGGCGACAACATCCAACTTCCGGAAGAAGGGGAGTACACGGCTCGCATCCGGATCGGCCCGCTCGAGACCGAGCGAAGCGGGACCTTCGAACACCGATTCGAAAGCGCGACAACGCTCGAAATAGACTTCGAGTTCGAGCGATCGGACATTCACAACCTCGAGTACGAGGAAGTCAACGACGACCGTCGCGGCAGTCGTGATGCACTATCACTGATGGATCACAGCGAGCATGGTGATCACGGGACCGAACACGGCGACGCACACGATCACGGAGGGATCAACAGTCCAGATAGTTTCAACGGACCCGGCTATCCCCCCACGTCGAGTGGGCAACCAGTCGAAGAGTTACCCGGTAAACTGTTGGGTACCGAACAAAGCGCCGACGCTGAAATCTCCGCACTAGTCAGTGAGAAGGATCGAGTAACCGACGACGGGTCGTATCTTGTCGTTTGTAAACGAACCCCGTACAACGATGTCATCCTTCCGCTTGCGAGACTGAGCGTGACGGTCGAGCGCGCCGGATCGGTCGTCCTCGAGCCTGAGTCGCTGACCGAGACGCTCGATCACGAATTCGGCCACCACTACGGACTCGAAGTCGACAACCTCGAGTCAGGCGACGAAATAACGGTTTCCGTCGACGCTCCACCACAGGTATCACGACACGACGGTTACGAGACGGCATTTTTCGAGTTCGAAGATGTAACATACATCGTGTGAGACGGTGTGCTATCCCTGGTTTTCGGCGCGACCGCAATCGAGTTCGCGGTCGCGCCGGACCAGACTGCCAGTAGTCTGTCTGAGAAATCTTCCCGAAACCGATCGTACGGTTGGGATAACTATTGGAGTGAGTCGAATACGCCCAAGGTATGGCTCAGTCAGACCCAGCAGAGGTGCATATCGGGTGCCCGGAGTGTGAGACGTCGATCAACGCGTCCGTTCCACCGGGGCCAGGGATCGACGAAGAGAGTCATGCCAACCGACTACAGGGGAGTGAAACGGCGTGTCGGAACTGTGGACACGAACTCGAACTCTACTACTACTAAGTGACATCCTCCTCGCCGTAAACAGTAGATCCTCGCCGTAAACAGTAGATCCTCGCCGTAAACAGTAGATGCCGACTGATACTCGGCTACTGACTCGCGTTCGAGTCAGAACCAACTACCCGTAGATCAGTATCGACTACCGGGTTCAGCTGCTGGCCGGGTGTACACAGCAGGTCCGACGAGCACACACCACGTTTCCGGTGAAATACTGTTCTGAATGATATTTAGTTACAAGAGATAATATGAACGTTAGTAATCTCTCGGTCGTGAGAGAGGCTCGATCATCCATGAACGGTGAAGGGGGCACACCGGGTTTCCGATGAATTGGACAGCAGCTGACGATCTGGTCGGCGTACCCAGTGCATCGGTCCGAAACGACGTGCACCCACACACCGAGTTTCCGGTGAAGTAGATAACGATCGAGAGTGTCTTGACTGGGAGCGCGCGCACACCGGGTTTCCGGTGAAACGGGAAATAATCAAGGGGGGGGGTATCACGCTGAATACGCCGCGCGCACACACCGGGTTTCCGGTGAAACGCCTTTCACAGGAAGGAGGGAGAACTACAAGAGAGGTGATTTTAGGCGTAACATGGAGCTTACTCCGGATCTATTCTGGATAGTATATTGATGTACTATGGATTCTATCATAGATAAAAACAAAGAGTGCTGTATAACCATAGATATATGGTAGAATAGAGTGTATTTGTATGAGATCGCTCTAATCTTAGCTTTGTCGCAATAACTACTCCTAGATATGCCCTTGAGTAAACATAACTATACTACTAGGATGGTCCAGTGCTACTTGTGTATGGATAGATATAAGTGGCCTCAAAGGAAAAAGTCCATTAAGTCCTAAAACAGAAAAAGAATTGACGGTAGTCAATACACTTCTAATTCACCGGAAATTCGATTTGAAGCTCCGTTTGAGACGTTTCGGAGCGGATTCCGCCCAAAACGATGTGTTTCTACTGCTCGTTTCTTTCTAGTTCGTAGATAGATGCGTCGATCGTTTGTCATTCTTTTGGATCGCTATTCCGCTATTTTCCGTCAGTAGAACCCTCAATAAGACTGTTTTTGATCATCGAACTGCCGGTATTACAATCATCGAGAACTCACCAACCCCCGTTTCAACTGGAACCCCTTACCCCCATTTTCCCCGTTTCACCGGAAACGTGGTGTGTGTGTGCTCCGTTTTCCCCACGAAGAACTTTCGTTTCACCCACCTGCTTGAGAACGGCTCTCTTGCCGAAATCTACGGCTCTCATCGGTTTTCCGGATTCAAGTCCAAACAGTAAAGACGTTTCACCGGAAACGTGGTGTCTGTAATCTATGTCGAGTTCCGGCGATGACCTCTTTACCCGTGACGATCCGATCTTCGAGAACAAGGAGTTGCTCGAGATCAATCACCTCCCCGAGGAGGGGCGAATTGTCGGTCGAGACGACGAGATTGCGGAACTCGCGAATGCCGTCAACCCCGCCATTTTCGGCCAGAGTCCGAGCAATCTCCTTATCTATGGAAAAACTGGGACTGGAAAATCGCTCTGTGCCAAACATATCTCCGAACAGCTCGTTCGCGTTGCGAAAGAAGAGGGTGTCACGGCCAAGTTCGCCTACGTCGACTGTGCGCAGGATAGCACGGAGACCCAGGCGGTCCAGACGATCGCCCACTCGTTGAACGATTCGGCAGTCACTGATGTCAAGATTCCCGACAAAGGACTCAGTACATCGACATACTACAAGCGCCTCTGGCGAGTGTTGGATACACAGTTCGAGGTCGTCCTCATCATCTTAGACGAGGTCGACAAACTCGACGACGACGATATTCTTATGCAACTCTCGCGTGCGGGCGAGGCCGGCAAACTCGAGTCGTGCAAGATCGGCGTGATCGGGATCAGCAACAAGATCAAGTACAAAGATCGGATGGACGAACGAGTCAAGTCGAGTCTTTGTGAACGCGAGTTCGTCTTCCCGCCATACGACGCGAATCAGCTTCGAGACATCATGCAGGCCCGTAGCGACGCGTTCAAAGATGGGGTCCTCGATTCGTCAGTTATTCCACGGGCTGCAGCGCTTGCCGCTCGAGAACACGGTGACGCCCGGAAGGCGATCGATATCCTTCGGTATGCAGGCGAGATTGCTCAGTCCACCGGTAACGAGACCGTTCGCGAGGAGTACGTCGTCCAGGCCCGTGAGCGGGCCGAAACTGATCGGTTCCGAGAGCTCATTCGGGGGTCGACACCTCACTCACGGTACGTTTTGCAGGCGCTTGCAGTCCTTGCACTCAACACCGCAGACGAGGACGGCTTCCGGACGACTCGTATCTACGACGTTTACGAGGAAATCTGTCGCCAGGAAGGCTCCGACACGCTCTCGTTGCGTCGGGTCCGTGACCTGCTGAAAGAGCACGCCTTTCTCGACATTATCGAGCAATCCCGTCAGAGCGGGGGAAGTGCAGAGGGGAGTTACACCGAACACCAACTGCTCGAGGATCCGGACGTCGTCCGGAAGGTACTCGTCGAGACGGACGACGCATGACCGACCTCTGATAAACGGATGACCTTCCAGTACCGACCACTCTGGACGAGACAAACGGCTGTTTCACCGGAAACGTGGTGTCTCCTCGCTGCTCGACTCTCGATACTGTTTGCAAATCAATGATTCTGTGGCGTGTCAGACTCGTCCGTGTCTCTTCGGACCGTTGAACGGATAGTCACGCCGGTTGGATGGTCAGTTGATTTCGGCCAGTATCGGGACACTATTAGACACCCATGCTGGTGCAAGCCACGAATCAACCCGGGACGAGGCTGTCCAATAGCAGCGAATGCGAGTTACCGACGAGCGATTGTCGTTGACGGCTCCGAGTAACCGACAGCTACGGGCCGATGGAGGCGGCCGGAGGACTGACGGGACAGGGTCCGACGGACCGACCTGTCCGAATTCTCTGATCGTCGTCTCGAATCGGCAACCGTATCGACACGAATACGACACGGCGGCATCGACCGCCGGTAGCGATCGGCCGGCCACGACTGCGGACGCGGCGACAGGGACTGATGAGACGGTTCCAGAATCGACTGACGAGACCGACACCCGTCCGATCACGGTCGACGAACCGACAGGCGGGCTGACTGCTGGGCTCGATCCGGTTTTGCAGCAGGCGGCGGGAACCTGGATCGCCTGGGGCGATGGCGACGCTGACTTCGACGTCACTGACGAGCACGACTGCGTGGCTGTCCCACCGAACGATCCATCCTATACGCTCCAGCGGATCGCGCTCTCGGACGAGGCGATCGATTCCTACTACTATGGGTTCAGTAACCGCGTCCTCTGGCCATTGTGCCATGGATTTACGGATCTCGTCGAAACCAGATCGAACGATTTCGAATGGTATCGGACGGTCAACGAGCGCTTCGCCGAGGCAGTACGTGAGCACGCGACCGCTGACTCGGTAGTCTGGCTTCAGGATTATCACTTCGCACTCGCATCGCAAATGATCCGTGATCGAGTCCCACAGTCGACGACCGTTGCCCAGTTCTGGCACATACCGTGGCCGACATCGACGACGTTCCAGCACTGTCCGGCCGGCAGAACACTTCTCGAGGGACTGCTCGGAAACGACCTGCTTGGCTTTCACGTCGACCGATACGCCGAGCGCTTTCTCGATTGTGTCCACCGATATCTCCCGGCCGCTGACGTCGACTGGGACCGACGGACCGTTACGTCCGGTGAGCAGACGACTCGCGTCGTTGCAACGCCGATGGGTATTGACGCCGAATCCTACGATCAGGACGCCCGGTCCGTCTCGGCGTCACAACGCTCCTCGCTGTTCGACCGATACGATATCGCACGCGAGAACGTCATCGGCCTTGGTGTCGACCGACTCGATTATACGAAAGGGATCCCCGAACGGCTGGCTGCGGTCGAACGGTTTCTCGAGTGGAACCCGTCGTCCCACGGCGAGTTCACGTTCGTCCAGACGGCGACACCGTCTCGAACCGACATTCCGGCCTACGAACGATACGGCGAGTTCGTCCGGAGCGAAGTCGAACGGATCAATCAGCGATTCGGCACGCAGGCGTGGAATCCGATCGTCTACACCGAAGACTATCTCTCGGCGGCGGAGCTCTGTGCGCTGTACCGACGTGCAGACTTGATGATCGTCAGTCCGCTGGTCGACGGGATGAACTTGGTCGCACAGGAGTACGTCGCGTCGAGCGTCGACGGTGACGGGATGTTGCTGTTGAGTCAGGGAACGGGTGCTCACGAGACGCTCGGCTCTCATGCGCTCACAATCGATCCGACCGATACCGACGGTGTTGCCCGTCAACTCGAGCGGGCACTCTCGCTGTCGCCCGCCGAACGCCATCTCCGGATGAATACGCTTCGAAAACGGGTCTTCGATGGGAACCTCGAGTGGTGGATGACAGCCCAGTTCGACTGGATACGTCGCGTCCGAAACGAGACACTCCGCGATGATGCGACTCGAGTTGCTGATTCCGATGCCGAGCGGGAGTTCGACTCGAATTCGGAGGCAGATTCGGACTCGGACCCGGATTCGGACTCGGATTTCGATCCTTACGAACGGACGTCGTCAGTGTAGCCGATGTCGCCAACGACTCCTCCCCGTCCGATCGACGAGCATCGGGATCGGATCCGCTCGAGGCTTGCGTCGGCGTCGCGACTCCTCCTCTGTCTGGACTTCGATGGGACGCTGGCACCGATCGTCGACGACCCGGATGCGGCGGCGCCGACGCCGGAAAACGAGGCTGCGGTGGCGTCGCTCGCCACAGAGCCCGCGGTGTCGACGGCAATCGTCAGCGGTCGCGCGCTGGCAGACGTTCGTGACCGTATCGATGGGCCGAAGACGTATGCCGGGAATCACGGCCTCGAACTGTCTCGCCACGGATCGGTTACGGTCCACCCAGTTGCCCGCCAACGGATGTCGCGACTCGAGGCGGTCTGTGAAACACTCGAGACGGTCCTCGAGCCGATCCCGAACTGTCGGATCGAAAACAAACGACTGACGGGGACGGTCCACGTCAGGTCCGTCCCTGCCAGCGTCAGGTCGGTTGTTCGGCGGCAGACACATGCGGTTGTCGACCGACTCGGTGATGGCTCGCTCGAGGTTTCGACCGGGAAACGAATCTTCGAAATCGGACCGTCAGTGTCCTGGGATAAGGGGGATGCGGTCGCGTTGATCGCGTCGGAGATGCCCTCCGAGACGGTGCCGATCTATATCGGTGACGACGTAACCGACGAATCGGCGTTCCGGACCGTCGAACCCGATGGAATCGGCATCAGAGTTAGTGGCGATGAACCGTCTGCGGCCTCCTATCGAGTCGACTCCCCGACCGCGGTTGCGACAGTGTTGAACTGGCTCGACTCGGTCGGCGTCGACCTCCTCGAGAGTTGAATCCGGTGGGGGATCACCGGTCCTCAGGATGGTGGGCCAGTACATCCCTGACAACAGAGAGAGGGCACGGTGGTTCCTCAGAACCGGCTGCAGCGAGGATACTGATCGATCCGCTTGTCCCTGTATTCGGCAGTATCGATGTGTTTCTCGCCCCGCGATATCTGTTCGATTCGAGACCGGGTTTTCGAGGTTCGGGCTGACTGTTCTGTTTTCGACACTGATCGCGGTATAAAACACAAGCAGGAAAGTCGAAAGTATTAGTTACCACTGGAAATATAGTGGGTAATGAGAGTGAACGATAGTGAAACTGCGTCAACCTACTGATTTCCTGATTCTCGAGGAACTCGAGGACAAGGGACGAAACGTTGCAACGAACCTCGCTGCACACACGGGGAAAAGCCGAAAGAACATCAACACCCGGCTGCCGGTACTGGAAGATTACGGACTCGTTTGCAAGATCGGGCCAGCAGAACGGTCTGGACTGTACGAGATTACCTCTATGGGGAAAGCAGCGCTCGTCTACCGCGACCAGTACGATGATGTCGACGATTTCGAGTCGCTTATCGAAGGCCCCAGCGCGGAAGATGCCACGCAGGATGGCAATACACAGGCCAGTTTCGTCCGCGGCGAGGGCGACCATGACGACGACAAGTAACTGTCTCTGATGCCGTTCGTCCTAACGTGGGCGTCAAGGCCTCAGTTACATCTGTGTTCGTCGCATGATAGTCACGACTGAAACGATTTGCACACCGATCCTGTGTCTTTAATCGACCCCACCGCTGTGGGCAGCAAGTAATCCGGCGGGCTCTTGACTAGTCGGGGAGTGGGTGGCGTGTGTCGACGACGCGAGCGCCGCGGTCGTCGACCCGGAGCTCCGCCCAGGCGGGGAGTTCGTCGGTCGGTGTCAACAGCAGCAGGCTTTGATCGCTCGTTTCTACCAGCCATCGATCCGGCGCACGCTGTCGGATGCACGGCTTCCATCGTTCGGTACGGAGTCGGTTTCTGATTTGACAGTCGGTATAGTAGTGACCGTCCGTCCCCTCGTAGAGTCTGTTGACGGGTGTATCCGCTATCACGGCGCTCTGTCCTCCGCGGATCGGCTTGCGGAACTCGGTACTCGCGTGATCGCCGTCCCCATTCCACTCGAACGATATCGGGTTTTCTGCATCGGCGTTTGGGTTCACATAGAGTACGTTTATTATCTCGAGAGTCTCACGACGTTTGATATATATGTGACACCCTCACAACGTGTCGCCTCGAGATGGCTGCCGATAGTATCAGAAAACATATGACTCTGTGGTGGGTGTGATACTGCGTGTCGGAACGACCAACACACCACGTTTCCGGTGAAGAATAAGCCTACTTGTCATTTGTGCCGGTCTCTCACACCCGGTAAATATGACTTAGACACCAGACGTTTGATATATTTTCGGTCGGACTGTGTGGTCAGGAACTCGTGTTCGGATCGAGCCGTACCTCTCTCCATATCTCGCCTATTTATCGCTTCCAGCGCTACGTTTGTTCAGTTCTGCTATCAATTTCGAAGAACTCCTTTAAAACCGTCTTGAGCCCTTTCCGCAGGTGTTGGTGCATCGTGGGTGGCGAGATGTCCATCGTTTCGGCGACCTCTTCGCCGGTGCTCTCCCGTGGCCAGTCGAAGAAGCCGCCGTAGTAGGCGAGTCGAAGCGTCGTGAGTTGTCGTTCGGTGAGTTGATCGAGAATTCGACTGCACCGCTCGGTTGCCGTTCGCACCGGTCGGTCGACTTCCCGGCGAGCGACGAGTTCGGTGTTCTCGTAGACGCCGGTCAGGGTATCCGCAATCTCTCGAACATCGGCATCCTGAGACACCTCGACCAGACAGGTGCCGACACCGTTTTTGACGGTAATCTCTCTGATCGTCGCTCCGTGGTTTGCAAGTGCCCGGACCCCCGACTCCGAGAGGCTCATTTCGATCGTACAGCAGTCGGCACCATGGTGTATCCGTCGACACTCCTCGACCGAATCGTGGGCGGTGGCTGCTTCAAGCACCGTCTCGCAATCGATCCCCTCGATCGTGATATACTGGACGGTACGCCCGTTCGAGGTCGTCCCAGCCCACTCGAGCGAGCAGGTACAGTCGTACTCCTCGGAGAGGTCGAACGAAAAGGTATCTCCGCCGTCGATCCGAAACTCGAGTTCGATGACTGCGTCGGCAAACAGGAGCTGGCGGTTCCGGACGGCCATGATCGTAAAGCCGATCGTCTCACCGAGCAGTTCGAACCCAGCACGTTCTCCCTCACTGAACGCCTCCTCACGGCCAGAGAAGACGGTCAAGACGCCGTATATCGATTCATTGTGGCGGATCGGAACGGCGATCGCGGATCGAACGCCAGCGTCACGTGCGCCGTCTCGAAGCGGGTCGGGAACCGTCTCATTCTCAGAAATCCCGGTTTGTGTCTGGATCGTGCCCGTCTCGACGGCCCGTTGTGCCAGCCACCCCTGATCGACGGCGGCGTCGGTGACACGTTCGAGGTCCGCGGTGGCACTGCCGGCTCCGGTTCGATACCGAAGGGATCTATCACCCGTGTGTTCGGCGATCCAGGAACCACAGTACAGATCCGAGTCGACGAGCTGGTCACAGACTTCGTGTTCGATCGCGTCTCTGGAACGTGCCTCCACCAGCGTTTCGATTACCTGACCGATGACCGCATTGATTTTGTTGAGTGTCTCGAGTTGGTTCCGTTGTGATCGCAGTTCACGCTCTCGTTGTACCCGTTCGGTAATATCTCTCGCGAGCCAGACAACAGCGCGCGCTCCGCCAATTCGGTCGTCGATCGGGACGACTCGACCCTCGTACTGTCGGCGTCCATCGGTCGTTTCGATGCTGTACTCGATGGACTGGGTATCGCCGGTGGCGAGGGTCCGGTCGATACACGCCTGTAACTCCGTGGCCACGTCGTCCGGAAACACGTCCTCGAGTTGGTTCCCGGTCAACTCGTCGGCCGATATCGAGCCGAGATCAGCGACGTCGGGACGGACACTCGTCTCGAGGTAGGTCCCGTCGGCGCTGATGACGAAGGCTTCGTCCGGCAGTTCGTTTGCGAGAATCCGGTGGTAATCGGTATCGACCGCGCTCGCTATCGGTCGTGTCTCCGCCGCACCAGTCTGATTTGAGTGGATCGCTTCGAGAACCCGTTCGACGGGATCATCGTCACGGTCGGGCTGAACGTAGTCGTCCGCGTTCGTCCGTACTGCAGCCGCTGCAAGTGCCTCACTCCCTGCCAGTGGAACGACGACCGTCGGAACGGCCGGCATTTCCGTGTTGATGCGCTCGAGTACCGTTTTCGTCCGCTCCGTACACTCGAGTTCGAGGACGATGCCAGCGAGCTCGGTCGAGCCGTCTTCAGCCCGGTTTTCGGGGGCCGATTTGACTTCGGAATCCAGCATAGTCTCGAGAACGGTCTCCGGTGAATCCGATCGAACGTCGAACGACGTCGCGGTACGCAGCCGTTGCTTGAGCGAACTCGAGTCAGCGGTCGTTACGTGGAGGATCGGTCCGGGTCGGGTCTCGTGGGGCATGCAGTAATCCAAACTGTTGTGGTTTCCGATCGTAATTAGCCGGGTGCGTCTTTCGGAAACAACACAATGACAGAACAAAAGACTACTGGCCAGTCGATTTGTCGGCTTGCAATGCGATTGTCGACTCCCGATCCCGTTGGGTCCAGTGGTCGCTGTGGTGTCAGCCTCGCTGCACAGTTCACACTGTCTACACTGTGTACACGGTGTACATTTCAATCGGGCCGATAACCCCTCGAAAACACGGGCCGAAGGCGTCTTGAGCCGAGTCCGGACGACCCACTTTCGATGTCGCTTACGCACTGAATCAGTATCTTGCGCACTGAATCAGTATCGTGGCCGATCGGACTGTTTACATCCCGATACGTGTCCGCTGTGGGCGAACCGATCTACAGTTCGCCCTGTTCTTTGAGGTCCTCGATGATGTCGTCGACGAAGGATTCGGGATCGTCGTAGGGGAAGTCCCCGCCCGACGTTTTCGTGTTCAGTTCCATTGCGGTGACCGAGAAGTCGCCGGATTCGAATTTCGTTCCGGGTCCGTTCGGAAGTGCCGGAACGAGGTCCATCGGACTCGAGATTGGGTAGTCGGCTCCTTCGAACGCGTCGATCATCTGCTCGCGGATTTCAGTTGCGTCTGCCATTGCGCGCTCTACTTGCACACGATAAATAATAAATTTGCAGGTAGTTGCAACGACCAGTTCCGTTTCTCTATCGAGCCGATAACACACCCGATAACCTTTCTTAGCTGTTCTAAGACAATAATTCACTTCAAACAGCCATGGAACCACTTCTCCAAGCCGTGTCCGATTCGAAGCATGGAATCTCGGCCCGAAAAACGTCTTCTGTATGACAATTATTCGAAACAATAATGAACCAGTAGCGAACAGTATGACGATATGGCGAAAGATACCGTCAGATATCCGGACGAGGTCGTCGAAGAGATCGATTCCCTCGTCGAAGACGGTATGTTCGAGAGCAAATCCGAGTTCTATCGGTTCTCCGCGGAGTACGTCCTCACGCTAATCAACGGCGACCACGACGTCAAGACGTTCAACTTCGACGAGATCAAATCCGAACTCGATATCACCGAGGCAGACCACGCCAAAGCGCTGGGTACCGACGGCGGAACCTTCTTTCTCGATGCCGTGATCACGGTCCGCAAACACGGGCTTCGTGGGGACTTCGAGGCCGCAGAACGGTTCATCGACACCCACTACGATGCGACCGATCAAGAGTGTATTATCCTCGAGGAGTTGCTCGGAACCTACCGAAGCCAGCCCGCCTAGAGCATCTCGAGCAACTGGCCGCTACCGACTGTTCGTTTCGGCTCCGCGAGCGATATCTGCCTCGAACGGCTCGCCCAGTGCCTCGAGGTCGACGTGTTCGCGAACCAACGTTGCAGCGCGATCGTACGGCGTCGCGCTGGTCGTCGCTCTCGAGCCAGCGTTCGATGCCGATTGCCCGTCCTCATCATCACTAGCCGGCCAGTCGATTCCTGCGTCCATAGCGACAGCCTCGAGAAACGCTGTTCGGACCGACTCGTTGTCGAACAGGCCGTGCAAATACGTTCCGAGTATCCGTCCGCGGGCCGCACTCGACTCGCCGAGCGGTCGGCGTACGGTCTCGAGCGCCCGCGTTCGACCGGCGTGGATTTCGTAACCCGAAGCCTGACCGTCCGCGCCCGCGAGCAACGGTGTCGCGTCGCTATCGACGAGGACCGCCGTCTGCTCGACGTGTTTCGTTCCCTCGAACCGCGTCTCGACCGGCAACAGCTCCAGCCCTTCGACGACGTCGTCCTCGCCCGTTCCCTCGAGTGCGGCGTTCGTGATTCGCTCGCCCAACAACTGGTAGCCGCCACAGATGCCGACGATCGGGCCGTCAAACGCCGCGAGCGCGTCCCTGAAGCCGGCCTCGTGGAGCGCGAGGAGGTCGTCGACGGTGTTTTTCGTTCCCGGAAGCACGACCGCATCCGCGTCGATGTCCTCGAGCGGATCGTCGGCCGGCGTCCCATCGTCACTCGTCGGTCCTGTTTCCACTGGCACAAAGACAATTGAGACGCCCGGTTCGGCTGCCAGCGCCTCGAGATCCGTCGCGTTCGAGATCCGCGGCAGCCGCGGGACGGCGATCGTTAGCCGCTGGTCGTCGGGGACGCCGTCGTCGTCGCCCAGCACGCCGCGTTCGCTCGTGGCAGGCAGCCCGACACTGTCTTCTTCGGGGAGGCCGGGGTCGTCGTAGGGGAGCACTCCCAGGATAGGGACGCCGGTTTTCGATTCGATTTCCTCGATTCCGGGCTCGAGCAGCGTCGGATCGCCCCGGAACTTCGTGATGAGCGCGCCTGTAACGCGCTCGCGCAGCGAGTCGGGCAGCAGTTCGATCGTTCCGTAGAGACTGGCGAAGGCTCCGCCGCGTTCGATATCGACCAGCAGGAGGATTTCGGCGTCGGCAAACCGGGCGGTCTCGACGTTCGCGAGGTCCCGATCGTGGAGGTTAATCTCGGCGATGCTGCCGGCTCCTTCGGCGATGACGACGTCGTGGGCGGCCGCGAGTCGCCGGTAGGACTCTTCAGCCGCGGCGCGTGCCTCGTTCCAGTACTCCTCGTAATACGCGCCTGCGGGGACGTGCTCGTGGGCCCGCCCCTGAACGACGAGTTGGCTCTCGCCGTCGCCGCGGGGTTTGAGCAGGACTGGATTGCAGTCCGTCGTCGGCGTCATACGGGCCGCTCGTGCCTGGACGAACTGTGAGACGCCGATTTCGCCCCACTGCTCGGCGCTCGAGTCGTCACTCGGTCGGTCGGTTTCCCCCTTGGTTGCCTCGGGCTGAACGACGACGCGAGCGTTGTTGCTCATATTCTGTGCTTTGAACGGGGCAACCGAGACGCCCCGATCGACGAGCAGCCGACACAGGCCGGCGGCGACCGTCGATTTACCGACGTGACTTGCAGTTCCTGCAACGAGAAGCGTCCGTGTCATCCGCGTGGGGATAACTCACGCAGCTCACGGTATCGTCCTATCGGTTCGTTCCTGCCGGCTCCTCGTCGTCCGAGGCTAATTCTGGCGACTGGCCATCGTCGAACTCGAGTTGTTCGCCCGGATGGGGCTCGGTATGACGCAGAATCTCGTGGGTGTTTTTGCCGGTCGTCGCCAAAGAACGGGCCATGTACGACAGGATTTTGGTTCCGACGGATGGCCGGCCAAACACCGAGCGAGCGATCGAGGAGGCGATCGAACTCGCCCGTGTTCACGGCGCCTCGATCCACGCCCTGTACGTCATCAACTCCGCCGAAATCGCACCGGGAATGGAGTTCGAAGACCTCGAGCCGATCGGAGAACGCGCCGTCGACCACGTCGCAAGCCAGGCAGTCGAGGCCGGGGTCGACGACGTTCAAACGACGGTCACACACGGGCTTCGCCATCAAGCGATCCTCGACTACGCCGCCGACCACGATATCGATCTGATCGTCATGGGCCGACACCGCGGTATCGAACGGTTTTTCAGAAAGAGCGTCTCCGAACAGGTCTCGAGGGAGGCGAAGACGTCTGTACTCGTCGCCGAATAGCCGGGTTCGTACGCTTTCGGTGGCTGTTCGCTTGTCGACGTGGGGCCGAGCAGTCAATCATCCCTCGAGGGCGGGGATAACGACGACCGGTCGTGTCGCTCCCTCGAGCACGGTGTGTGCAGTTGATCCGACCGTTGTCGACCCATCGGTGAGACCGTAAGCGGATGTGATGACGAGTTCGTCAGCACCGGTCGCCGCTGCGGCCTCGAGGAGTATCTTGGCTGGATCGCCGTCGTCCTCGCGAAGTTCCGTGGTGACCTCGTCGACGGTTGCGAGCCGAACGGGGGCAACATTCAGCGCCTCCTGGGCGTCTCGCCGTGCCGTCGTATCGGTGGGTGGCGCGACGGCCACGACCGTCACGGTATCCGTCGCGGTCGCTCGCCCGTCGAGATAGTCACAGATCGCTGCCGTCGTGTGGACGGATGCAGTGCCAGCGAGATAATGCATATCGGCTTCTCGAACGGCAGCCAAAAGAAGCTGTGGGCACCTTTCAACCGACTGGCGTCTTGCATCGAGCGACGATACCAGAGAGGAGCGGCGATGTGGTCCGTCTCAGAACAGGGATTTTCCGAGTCAGAAAACACGCTCGTGCCATTATTAGATACCAGCCGAAAGCGGTGAGTGGGGACGATCGTCTCGGCACGGCGTGTCCCATCCGGGTCGGGTATCCCCCTGATCGTCGCTGGACAGATCCCGCCGGTGGACGGCCGTGACAGCTATCCGAGCGGTCGTCCGTTCGATTCCCGCTCATCCAGTGGTCCCCCCTTCCCCTCCGCTTCGGCCCACAACACACGATCGTCGCCCCGGTATTTTGCTCTCGATTCCTGGGTTCGATATTCTACCACTTATCGACCAATGACCGGCCCGACGACTGTTCTCGATGCCAGCTTTCCAGCCAGAACAGACACACTCACCTCCTGAGCGTCGACGAAGGGTCGAATCGATTGTACCGCTGGATTCGATCCTCCAGTTCAGGCTTGGAACGCCACTAATGCTGTCCGTACAGCGAATACATGATCGCAACCAGCCCGACCAGTCGACTCACGTTCTCGAGAAAGACCGTTATCACCTGTTCGGCGCTGAAGAGTGTCGTAACTGCCACGTTGATCAGGAACGGACAGAGCGTCAACAAGAGCAAGCCGACAGCCAGATAGAGCATCGACGGCGCGTCGTTGCGGCGGTAGCCCCGGTAGGCCTGGTAGGCGATGATCGTCCCGATCAGCGCAACCAGAAAGAGACTCCCAACGGTGAGCAGTTCGAACAGGGGTGCCTCGTCGATCCGAACGACGTTCTGACTCATCGCATCCCCTCCCATAGCCGGGTGAATTTGTCGGCAACGTCCTCATCACGATACGTCAACTCGAGCGCAAACGAGCCGTCCTCGAGGGAGAGTTCGAGCCGATCGAGGTTTGCGCTGTAGACGCTGAAGTGGTTGCCGTCGGGTGCGAGCTCCGTCTCTTCGGTGACGAGATGGCACTCCTCGAGCCGCTCGAGTCGCCGGTAGATCGTCGGCAGGGACGCATCACATCGCTCGCTCAGGGTACTGGCAGACATTGGTTCGATACTCGTATTGGTGAGGATTTCGCGTGCGTACTCGTCGTCGAGGACGGCAAGCACAGTTGACAGATCAGTATCCTCACTCACTGTTAGCTCATCGTTCCGGCATCGGTATGAAAAACGGTCCGGTTTTTCTGAACGAGAAAATTCGATCCTCTTGGCCGCAACCGAACACCTCTCACCCATCGCGATGGGGCGTGTCTCGGATTGTCCATATCATATATCGATACGTGATTTATTCTGGCTGACACCGGTCCCGACTCCCATCACAGACCCACTCGAGTCCCATCACTGCGTCTCGAGCCAGTGAAACGTCCGCTCGAGTAGCCGGGCTTCCGCCGGCGTCGAAAAGCGGTGTCCCTCCGTTGTGAACGTCTCGAGAAGGACGTCCGTCTCGAGTCGAGCCACAGCCTCAAGGCTGTCGTCGATATCCACGGCGTCGTCCGTTCGGCCGTGGAAGATTGCGACCGGAACATCGAGCGATGCTTCGACGTCGGCAAAGCGGTACGTCTCGAAATCCTCAAAGAACCGACGATCGATTCGGTCGCCGGTTTCGAATCGGTACTCGCCGTCCCGTTCGACAGTCGTTCGATACGCCTCGAACGCGCGGTTGTACGTGACGGGTGCTCGTGTCACCACAGCGTCGACCCGTGGATCCTGTATTGTCGCGTGGAATGCGACTTTCCCGCCGAAACTCGAGCCAAAGAGCACGTACGACGCGGGATCGACGTGCTCGACGACGGCACGGAGATCCGCAAGTTTAGTACTGAGCGTCTGGTCGATGAACCGGCCGTCGGACTCGCCACAGCCGCGGAAGTCGAACCGGACAGCATTATACCCCTCCTCGACCGCTCGCCGACAGCGGTGTTCGTAGCTTCCGCGTTTGTCGCTTAGAAACCCGTGACAGAACACGACCCAGTCGTCGCCGGGTGCCTCGTGGTGGATCGCGCTGACGGCGGCTCCGTCGGCGACCGGAATTTGGTGCGCTGTTTCGGTCATCGGTTCCACCCACGGGGGATGCTGTGGTAGTCGTTGTGTCTGTCCGTCTTGAGTGGCCTCGTCGGCACACCATTTACACTTGTGCCCCTCGAGCGATACTGTATGACCCGGACGACCTACAGATGCACCTGTGGCGCGCTTTTGGAGTTCTACCAGGACCTCGAGAAAGAATCTGGGATCGCGACACGGCGTTGGAAGTGTGTGGATTGTGGGACGCCGGTCCCTGGTCAGTTCGCCGAGAAAATCAGTCATCAGCATCCATCCTGAGGAGACAGCGTCTCAAGCGGTGTTTCCACGGCTTCTCTCAACTACGATGCCCGGACGGCGTCGTGGACAATACAAGTACTTGTGATTACTGGGCTAATCTAAAGTAGCTACTGTACTCTGCTGTATCGACGAATAGTGCGTTCTCGAGGGCTGGCTCTGGCAAATTCGCATTCACCGTTATCTATAAACCATATAACGATATATAAATTTCGCGATCCGGTGAGAAAGAGACACTCACGCCTGCTCGAGTGGTGCTGGCTCGGCGTACTCACGCACGTAGATATCGATAATGAGTTTCATCAGTCCAAGGATGATCGGTCCGATAAAGAGCCCAACGAAGCCGAACAGTGTGATTCCGCCGAAAATACCGATGATCGTGATAACCGGGCTGAGCTGTGTCCCGCGTCGCATCACCATCGGGCGAAGGACGTTATCGACCGTACTGATAATGACTGCGCCGAAGACGAACAACACGACGGCGGGAACGGGGCGACCGATAACGAGTAGATAGATCGAGGCCGGGATCCAGATTATCGATGCCCCGACGAGTGGGATCATCGCTGCGACAAACGTTGTCACGATCCAGAACACGACGTTTCCAAGGCCGAGAACGAGGAACGCAACGCCGAGTAAGAGTGCCTGTGCTGCTGCAACGGCGGCGGTACCGACGAGTGAGTTGTGGAGCAACAGACTGGTTTCTTCGAACAGTTCCTCTCGAACCGCTGGTTCGACTGGTAATACCGTTCGAAACCACCCAACAGCCTGGTCGCCGTCTTTGAGCAGGTAGAACAGGACAAAAAACAGGACCGTGAACCCGATGAAGAGTTCGGGGAGTCCACCGATGATACTGAAGAGATTCCCAGCAAGGCCTCGGGCACCCGTTTTGACGGCACCGCTGAACGTATCGTGTGCGGCTGCGATATCGGCCTGCACACCTAACCGATCTGCGATCACGTCGTCGAGTTGGGCGACGTTTCCGGGCTCGAAGTCTGCAAAGAGTTGACGGGCCTGCCTCGCTGCAACGCCAAGGATGATGACAATCGGGAGTACAATAAGAAAGAGTCCAATAAGTATCGATAGTCCGGCAGAAAGTCCCGAGCCAAGCCGATCTAAAAGCCGATTATTGATAGGGGCGAGAGCGTATGCAAGGATCACGGCGACAAGAACCCAGGTGAGAAATGGCAGGACGAGCAGGAACGAAAGAAGTCCGATTAAAAGACCGAGTACAACCAGGAACCGTTTTGAACGTCTCGATTCTGTACTCATGGGCTCGTGGTGTTCCACCTAACAGTGATTACACCGGTTCTACTAGCCCACTGCTTGTGCGAGATGATGAGAATAAATCCACCCCAAGGATAATAAGCGGCTATTTGCGACGGTGATGAAACTCACCTGCCTGTGGAGAGGCCACAGTGCCGATTGAAAATCAGTAATTGCTCATGCCCGTGCGCCCGTTGGCTCCGGAGCAGCCCGACGGTGTTTTGTCCACGAGCCGATCGCACCGCCCAGAGCACCGGGGACGGCGTAGAACGCGAGCATGAGTATGCCGAGGACGAGCACGCTGAACGACGCGACGAGGCCCGCGAATAGCAGGGTCGTGAATGTCGCAATGACTAACAAGACCAGCGATCCGAAGACGGTTGCGATACCGCCGTGGGTCGCACCGGAACTCACCGTCCCGCCAGCGAGGTATCCAGCGGTGAGACCACCGAGTATACCGATTCCGCCCCAGTACAGGAGCACGACAGAGGCTTCCGATCCCACGTAGATGAGACCGCTGATGAACCCTAACGCGAGGGTCATGACGAATCCAGTTACTACCGCTGTCCAATTTATGTCCATGATCAACTGTTACTACGCTGTCAGTCAAAATAAACCTCGTCTCACGGGATACGGACAGTACAACCGGTGGGCTGAATACATATCATGATATATTTGATAGAATATTCAATCCGTGTGTTCGACGTCTATCGGTGTTGCTCACCAGACTGATCAGATCTTTCGTCCGAGTGTGGCGGTAGCTGTCATCCTGGCAAGTGCCTCCTCTGGATCGATTTTCGGACGACCCCACCCTCAACAAGCGAGGGGCGAGTAGCCCCGAGCGCGGTAGGGTGTGGGGTAGTTCACTCCTCTATCGCTGTTTCAGATGGGTCACTTGGTGGCTCCTGAGGTGATTCGAGTTGATCGAGCGGGTCGTCAGTCTCCTGTACCTCCTTCGGTAAGAGCGTCGACGCCGCAAGTGTGAGCAAGACGAACAGTGTGAGGAGGAGTAACGATGTCTGCTGGGCATTGACCATCGCGGCTTCAAAGATACCCTCGAGCAGTTGCTGTTCCGCTGGTGTGAGTTGCGCCATGAACTCCTGCTGGGTCGCCTCGGTCGCTGTCTCCGCTGCGTCTTCGAGGGCCAGTACCAGTTCGTTCCGTTGGGCCACCGTGACTGTCTCGTCTCTGGCTCGCAACACGCCATCGACGACACCGGCGTAGAACCGTCCGAGCAGGAACGAGCCGATGACTGCCGTTCCCAGCGCGAATCCCAGCATCCCGCTTGCGTTCATGACGCCAGATGCCTCCGAGAATTTGTCTGCTGGAACCGCTGATAGCGTCATATTGACGAGTTGTCCCATCATCAGTCCGAGACCGATCCCGAAAAGCGTCATCGGAATCGCCATACCAGTGATGGTCTGTTCGAGACTCAGTACCTCACAAAGCATTACCAGTTAGCCTGACCTGAGTCACCTGTTCTGTCGTGATGAGTCGTCGATAGCGGTTGAACAACACTAATCGGGGACGGAGCTGTCGCTGTCGGCGGCGGTCAGCCGCCGACGCGACAGCGTAGCCACTCACAAGGCAGCGATCTCGGTCAGTGACTACCGGTGGAACCGGTCGTCAGGTGGCCGGTTTGCGGGGACGGCCCGACGCACCGCGAGGGCCGTCCACGCAGCCCGTCGAACCATGTTGACGAACTCCTTGTATGGCCACCACCAGAGGCGACGCCCGCCTCGGCGGGGCGTCGCCACGTATTCGTAGTGCAGATACCGCCAAACGTTCTGTAGCAGCAGACTCACTACGACGTACAGCAGTCTGACCGTCGCGTCTCGCGTCGTTGTCGTCGCTATCGCTTGCTCGGACAAGCGATAGCTCGACTCGATACCGAAGCGTTTGCTGTAGTGGTATCGAGCGTCGCGTGGTGTCTCGATGAACGGCGCGTCAGCGGCGTAGCCGTGACGCGCCACGCCCTGCTCGTCATATCGTCCATTCAGGTACGTACAGTCGATGTAGACGGGAAACTCGACGGTCCAACTGTGACCGTCGAGTTTCCCTGTCAGGTCGTGTTGGATGACGCGACTCCACCCTTCCGAGAGTTCCTGCTGAATCGC
>NZ_FTNR01000016.1 GCF_900156475.1 Natronorubrum thiooxidans | reverse complement strand
GGCAGTTTACTACTGACGATGCCCGGATCAAACTACGCCAACTCTACCCAATTGAGACCGAAGAGGATCTACAGATTCACGCTTGAAGCTACACTGAGATTCAACGAAAAGTTGACCGCGAAGATTTCCTTCGGAACAACAAGTGCGCGGTCGTCGGGAAATCCCTGCAAGCGTGGGACTCCTACAAAGAACTCCTCAACTGGTGGGACGACCAAGACGACACCAACGTCGGCAAACCGTCGCCACCCGCTACAGACAAGAAAGGAGCCTACCCACTCGTTATGGCGCATACTGAAGGCTATCGCCTCACTTACAACGATGAGGACGACCGCGTAGCGTTCCGTGTAAGTCCGAAGCCGTACAAGAAGGTGAAAGGACACCTTCGAGGACGACCCGAAGACCTCGCCCTCATCGAGTCGGCTTTGACTGAGGATGAGTGGTCATTGAGACAGGCTGAACTTCTGTACCGAGATGGCGTGTATTACCTACACGTCACGGTCAAAACAGAAGTCGAAGTGCCTGAACCTGAAGACGCCGACACGCTCGTCGGAGTGGACATTAACGAGCGAAACATCGCACTCACCGCTCTTAACCGTGAGACGATGGACACGCTCGGAACACTCGTGCTTGATTACGGCTCTGTGAAAGCCGAACGCCAACGCTACCACACCATCACAAAACGCTGTCAAGAACACGGCCAACACTCCATCCACAACCAACTCGGAGAGAAAGAAGAACGCTACACGGAGTGGGTTCTTCACCGAATGTCCCGAGTCGTGGTGGAGTTCGCTCAACAGTTCTCGAACCCGGTCATCGTGTTCGAGGACTTGAGCGGGATTCGAGACGCCATCAAGTACGGCACGTACATGAATCGCCGTCTGCACAAACTACCGTTCCACAAGTTCGAGCAACAGATTCGATACAAAGCGACGTGGAATCAGATTCCGTGTGAGACGGTTGAGTCGCCGTACAATTCGAAGTCGTGTTCGTGCTGTGGGCACCGTGGCTACCGTCAGGGTCGGCGGTTCTGTTGCACGAATGATTCGTGTGAGGTTCAGCAAGACCACGCTGACCGGAATGCAAGTGTGAATGTGGCATGGCGAGCGTGGGCGAAACACGCTGACGGAGATGTTGAATCGGTTAATTACCGGACTCGCAAAACCCAACCGTTTGTTCGGAAGGTGAGCCTGTCTGGGTCGGGGCGCTCTGTAAACCGCCCATCCTCATCCCGCGAAATAGCTTCGCGTGGAGTGCTTACGACGTAGGCTGAGGGAATTAGAAAGCCACGGGTCACCCGACCCGTGGTCGTTTACCTATAGGGATTAGGAATCTGATTCATATTCGTTGAGCGCGTAGAGCTGTTGATGACTAAGCGAGGGCACAAGTTGGAAGGCGTAGATGAGAAGCAGTTGCGCCAGCAACTGCGAACGGAGAAAGATCCAAAAGCCATTAAACAGCTAATTCCGAAACGGTTGCGACAGTCCAAAAATCGGCGTGGTATCCGGTAAACTCTCAACCTACCGTCCGCGTCTTTGGCGGGAGAAAACGGATGAATCTCCTTGGCGCGGTCACCGACGACGGTGACCGTTTCATGTGCCTGACACCAGATCGATTCACTGCAGCAGTTTCACAGCACTTCTTTCGGGCGCTCCAGCACGAATTTGGCAAGAAGCTGGTCATCGTTTTAGATAACGCTCCATATTTTATCGCCACTGATCTCAAGAAGCAGGCCGCAGCCGACTGCCTGCTTCTGGAGTACTTCCCACCTCATTCACCGGAACTGAATCCGTTAGAACAGTGTTGGAACCAACTTCGAGAAGGGCGGGCAAATCAGCTGTTTCTCACCGTCACAGACATTGTACAGTATCTCAGAACGGCCCTCACAGCACTCGAACCTCCTCGAATCTATGATTTCATTTGCTAATCCCTATAGCTGGTCGTGGAAGAACTGGGCGGTTTCCTCGAGTTGTTGTTCTTATTCTTTTCCGGTTTTGTTAGATTTAGTATCTATTTAGTCGTCAGTGAAGTCTGAAAGAGTTGGTTGCTTTCCATTTTTTCTGGGCAACCCGACATCATCAGGTGCCCTCGATCGACCAACACCACAATGATCGGATAGATCGCCAGTACGATTTTCAGCGAACGTTTTTGCAGCGCTCTCCGCTGCTTCTCGACTTGGATACAGCTTCCCATCTTCTTCTGAGAGTGGTAGCAGAACACGATACGCTAAGTAATCAGAGTCGGCATCCTCGCACTCAGCTCGCCATTCTTTCCGAACCCTCCATCCATCAAGTTCCGGGATGATTCTGTAGGCTACATAAAACACGTCGTCATACAGTCGTCGTGCGACTACCTCAGGTGTTTTCTCTAGGAATGGACCAGTGATTGCTCGCTGAAGCCGTTCGTTGGTGTCCGAATCTACGCCATCGATATAGCTGAAGTCGCCGTCATACGCGACATCCTCGAGGTCGTCCCATGAACTGAGTCGGGCATGGACACGCCACGCAGAGTCAGGGACACCGAAGAAGCGCTTGAATCGTGAGAAGTTGACACCTCTGACACCCTCCATTAATAGAGTGGCGAGGTTGACTGCTGCTGTCAGGTCTGATTTCGGTGGTTTGAATGTGACCGTCTCATCTCCGTTGGACTTTTCAACAACGTACTGCGGTTCTGCTGAGGATCGGGACTTGATGCGAACTGTCATCAGTCCATTCGGGAGATACGTCCAAACGATGGGGTCGTCGCCAGGTTTTGAATCACCGGTATCTGGGACCCTCCACTCAGAAGGTGACGGGATCTTGCTAGTGGACTTTCTCATTACGCAAAAACATTGTGAATCATCACTTATAAACCACCGTACCAATCAGATCCGACTCTCGATGCAATGTGTTGATGTAACCGTTTCGTGCTCAAGCCGATCAGACAACTTCGCTAATAGTGAACTGCCTCAGGGTCAAGTGGTTCGAGACGCGGAGCGTCTCGTCATCACGAGAGACGAAGTCTCTCGAACGACCCCGAAGCACTCGCCTTGCTCATCTGTAGAACTCGAGTTGATATCCAAGAGTAGAGAAAACTCGAGAAGGGTCGGCGGTAGTCAGAGGTACATGGACTTCGAACAAGTAGGTATGACTGATGCGGATCGAATTCGTCCTGACGGTTGAATCGACGTTTTATATGCTGAACAGGCGCAATACCACGGCGTGAACGCCGTGGATACGCGCCGTCACTTGTGGTAACAGACCACCGTTCAAACGCTTGCTCCGAGTTTCCTACGGTGACGTTTAAGCGACAGGCCGCCATATTGTACGATAGGAATCGGTCGGAACGGAGCGGATTCCGAACCGTCCTACGGAGGCGGCCTGTCCGCCCACGAAACGAGGCAATATCCGAAAGACCAGTCGGTGAACGCCACATCCTCGAAGGGTGTGCCGACGTGCCGACTGCTGAAAGCGACCCCAAGATACCCCCAAGTCTGCTGACGTCTGCTGGTGTCCCTGTGGCAAAAACAACACCGGGACGCCAAACATGGTCGAGGATAGGGGTAACGGCCACTTGGCATGGCCAGCAGTCCACCAGTCCGATGCTGTGGGACTACCCGTGCCCGAAAGGGATGGTAGTCTGATGATTGGACTGCGAACCTGAAACTCCCACCGCTCGGGATTCCTCCGTGTTCACGCGGAGGAGGATGTCAAATCCACCACCGACGGATATCATGGACTAAGAGACGCTCGGGCCATCCAGATCAGTTCGCCGCAGTGATACAGCGGAACTGGGGGGTGTCGATCTCGGCTACCTTGCAGCACCATACGACCATAGCGCCGAGTCTCACGATATCCAACCGTCGTTACTCGAGTAGGCCGAGCTCCTCGAGACGCTTGACGATCACGTCGACGGCCTGCTTGGCGTCATCTACTTTCTTCCCTCCAGTGACGACCAGCTTTCCGGAGCCAAAGAGGAGGGCAACGACCTCTGGATCGTCAAGTCGATAGACTAGTCCAGGGAACTGCTCTGGTTCGTACTCGATATTCTCGAGACCGAGCCCAATCGCGATCGCGTTCAAATTAAGATTGCGGCCGAGGTCGGCACTGCTAACGATGTTCTGGACGATAATCTCAGGATCCTCCTCAACTTGAATATGGAGGTCACGGAGCTCATCGAAGACGATCTCCAGACTTTCGTGGACGTTATCAGTGCTTTTTGCGCCAGTACAGACGATTTTTCCTGACCGAAAGATCAGGGCGGCGGACTTGGGGTTCTGGGTGCGGTAAACGAGTCCAGGGAACTGTTCGGGGTCGTAATCAGCTCCCTCGAGATCCATTGCGACACTCTGGAGGTCAAGTTCCTGTCCGATGCCAGTCGATGCCACGACGTTTTCGATATTGATGGATTCCTTCGGATCTGTCATAAGTCGTTAAAAAGGACGTATTTAACACTTATAAAACTCCGTACTACTACCATGGACGGATATTTCGGCAGTCTCCACCACAGAAGACGCCGAAGCCGGCATGTCTGGTTCATATCTCGAGCATGCAGCCGCCAAAGAGTCAGCAATCAGTCGAAGGCGAGGGACTGCCCAGCCGACCCCACTCAGGGCAGGTGGCTACTTGATTGACGATCTCCGAACTTATTGCTCATTGAAAGCACCAGTCAAATGACGGCTGCAAGCATCTTCGGCGTGTCGACCTCGAGATCCGGACGAGACTTGTCCCTGCGCCGGATGGCACGTTCAGTCGCCAACTGTCGAGTGGTCTCGTCACTCGAGACGGTTTGTACCCCCCGAGAGGGGTGCGGGGGCTCGAAGGGAGTCCACCGCAGCAACCCATGAGACAAAGAGAGATAGCAATCACGTCGACAGCCACTGAAACGACTCAGCTCCTGAACCGAGGAATCGCCAGATGACTGACCGCGACGAGTGCCGAATGCCGACGTGTTCGGAACCTGCTCGCGATCGGGCAGGATATGCTGGTCGGTTCTGTTCGGACAGCTGTGAGGTCCGCTACGAGCACCTCCAAGCGGACGCTCGAGATGCTGCAGTGGATGAAGACAAGGATCGGTACTGATGCTCGAGCAGATCGATCACCGTGGCAAGCGTTTCAGGATCGGTGACGAGGACATTGTCGACGACGTCGCTCGTGAACGGTGTCAGCGAGCCGAACTGCTCGAACGACAGGCTCAGCGAGAGAGCCGTGAACTCGAGCGTGCGAAGGCAGTTGCCGGTCCAGTTGGAAACCACTCCGGAGTTGAGGTACTCAGGTGATGATACCGGACTGAACTCTTAAGGCGCACGTGATTCGATCCCTGATCTCCGTGACTTCGAGGATGAGATCATTCGCTAGTTCGTCGAGTTCCTAACGGATTTCGAATCCTCGGTAGTATCGGTTCGTCAGCTCTTGGACACGGTCATCGCTCTGTGTGATCACCCCGCACCACTCCTCAAGATCAATCAGGACCTCGTTCACGAAGGTGACGAGCTGGTCGTCGTCGCGCCCAGCACAGGGTAGCCGGCGTCCAGTGATCGAACCTCAAAATACCCGACAATCACGATATAAAGGCCCATCAGACCGGACGAATAGTTTGAGAAGAAGATTGACACCCCTTCCCCCGTTTTCGAGTAGTAAGTTTGGAAGTCAGGCTTAGCTCCCGTGTGCGAATCAAAAATCAGCAAGAAGCATTACAGAGAATGCCAGAAGGAGCCGTTTTTCACATCGATGGTGGGGTGTGGGATGATATTTACACTTCGAAGACGGGGTGTCAGACGCATGGCTTACACGTCGATGGCGGGGAGTGGGGAGCATAGTGACAGAACCATAATGGACAGATTCATAGGAAATCGAGGGGCTCGATTTACACATCGACGACGGGGGGCCTCTGGACGGATATACTTCGGTAGGGGTCTACTCACCCGTGACTTGAAACAGTCGAATAATCGCTTTATGCACTCTATATCTACCGGATAAACATCGATGGAGGTAAATCTTTTTAGTGCTCGATTGAGCAGCAAGTATATGGTCGGTAGTAATCAGGATGGTGCGAATCAATCTACTCTCGATGGTGGAACTCGGTCAGAAGATGGCGGTGGGCAAACAAACACGTCTGGTGGAGTGTCCACAGACGAGATTACATCTGAAATGAATGACGCATCTACTAAAGATAGTACCCAGCGATCGATTCGGGAAATGCTCGACGATGAGGGGGAATCATCAGTTTTCGTCAATCGAGATCTCGTTGAGCCAGACACGATAATCGACGAAGAACGGATAGTTGGTCGTGACGATCAGCTCGAATCAGTCGTTTCGTTTCTGAAGCCGACCCTCCAAGGAAATCGCCCTCCGAACATGCTACTGTACGGGCCCGCCGGGACGGGGAAATCACTCATCATCGGGGCAGTCACACAACAGATAATCGAACTCTGTAAGTCGAAGGGAGAACGGTTCGGAGTCGTCGATATCAACTGCCAGCCGATTAATACTCTGGACCAAGCGGTCTATGAACTCGTCCAGACCGTCGCGAAAGATGTCGATGTCGACATCGGCGTTCCTGAAACGGGTGTCTCCACGAAGCGCAAGTACAGACGGCTGTACGAACTCATCAACGAATACTACGACTCAGTCATCTTTATTCTCGACGAGATCGACCTGCTTGTCGGCCGCCGAGCAAACGAAGAACCCGCCTATTCGAAGCTACTGTATCAGCTGTCGCGCGCGAGTAATACAAACGAAATTGAAGGGCGTGTCTCGGTCGCAGCGTTAACGAATGACCCGAAGTTCATGGAGGACATCGACGGACGAGCCGAGAGTTCGTTCAACCCACGAGATATCTACTTTCCTGACTACGATGCGAACCAGTTGCGTGAAATTCTCGAAAATCGTCGTGACGCCTTCCGACAAGACGCCCTCGAGGATGATGTGATTCCGCTTGTGGCGGCGTTCGCAGCGCAAAGCCACGGTGACGCACGAAAGGCTATCGACCTCTTCCGAGGTGCTGGCGACCTTGCGGATGAGCGTGGAGACGAGATAGTCACAGAGGACCACGTTCGTGAGTCCCAAGAGGAGATCGACAAAGATCGCTCACTGAAACTCGTGGAGGGGCTTACCACGCAAAAGAAAATCTCCCTGTACGCGACCGCGGCTGTCGTCTGCTACTCGAAACAAACAGGAAGTTCTGTCCCAAGTCCGGTCGGGTTCAAAGTCTATCAGTGGGTCACTGATGAGCTCGATACGGACCAGATGACACGAGAGACGTACGTCAAATATGTCAAGGAACTCTCTACCTATGGATTGATTTCGACATCGCGAAAGAGTCGAGGACGAGGAGGAGGAATGTACATGGAATTTACTTTCACGGGAGATCCGGAAGCGGTAATGAACCGGATCGTCGACGACACGCGGCTAGAGGGGATCGTTGAACAAAAGAATCTCCTCCAGACAGTCGTCAACGCACAACTGAATGAGTTCCACAAGCAGTAGGACAAATTAGGCATTCAGAGAAAGTTTTGTGTGCCTCTCCCCCCGTGTTCGATGTGTAAATCCGACCTGCTAGAAGGCAAGGTACTCGAGAGGAGTGGAGACACCGATCATCGATCAGACTGAATTAAGAGCAACACGCAGTCTTTGTCAAGGTCAGGAGATATGCGGGAGAAACCGTTCATAGGAGAATTCGTGACCCCCTCCCCCCGTCATCGATGTGTAAATCACGGGAAGGTGGGGTTTCTGTCTAGTGATGATGAAGGCTCGATAAGGGAAAGAGACCACGAGAGTCCTGAAAACGATACTGAAAGCGAATGGAACAAGAGCTACAATAGATGTTGTCGATGTTCGTTTAGTCGAAGTATATTCTTTCTAACTCTATGTCTAGGCCTACTACGGTTTTGGTTGTCGTGTATTATACATAAAACTTTCCCATGTATTAGACATTCGTTATTCAAACGCAATTCTGGAGCTTAGGCCTGTCTCCGGCGAGTTTCTGGGGACATTGATGCTCTTGGGAGCTTTCTCGTTCTTACCCCCACTCCTTCTGCACAGTTTTACACATCGATGACGGGGGGAGGGAGTGGCTTTGAGACACTCCACGAATGGGTCTGACCAATTCGCGGCGAGTGTCAGCTTGTCAACGTGGCGATTCATATCCTAACTCCAGTAGCGTCTTGTTCTACCTTCCAAACTCGTGTTGAGATGCTCTCTCCGAGTATCTGACATACTTGATTATTGTGGGCGATCCTCCGACTTCGTCAGCCAACTCGTGCAGTTCAGCGATTAATTCCTCTCGAGGGGCTCTGTTGAAATCCTTAGTGAGTTACAGGTTCAGTCGGTAGTTTGAGTAGATGCAGACCCTCCTAAAGTCTCGGTTGCTCCGATTTGTCGAGGAAGCATTTCAGTTAGCGCAACGTGCTGTAGCTCGATACTCCTCGAAGTTCTCGAAACAACGCTATACGCTCCATCAGCACATCGTTCTCCTCTGTCTCAAGGTTCGGAAGAACACGACCTATCGAACACTCCTCGACGAACTCATCGAAATGCCCCGTATTCGGAACGCGATCAATCTCACTGAACTGCCTTCCCCATCAACACTGTGCAAAGCGTTCGATAGACTCGATATGGCTGTCTGGCGAGTGCTGCTCAATCTCTCTGTTTCACTGCTCCCGACCAACGGCGTTGCGGGGATTGATGCTTCGGGATACGACCGCAGTCACGCCTCAAAACACTACACGAAACGAGCCAAACTCACGATTCAGCAACTCAAAGTAACACTGCTCGTCGATTCCAAAGTGAACGCGACACGAAAACACGATAGCCAGATTGCTCCGTCGTTGATCAAACGCAACCCCGAGACTATCGACATCTTGCTCGGGGACAAAGGCTACGACGACCAGAAAATCAGACGGCTTGCCCGTCGACACGAGATTCGTCCACTAATCAAACACCGTGAGTTCACACCGCTTCACAAGGCATGGAACGCACGCTTAGACGCCGACCTCTACGGCCAACGGAGTCAATCAGAGACAGTCAACTCAACGCTCAAGCGGAAGTACGGCGCGTTCGTCCGTTCACGACGCTGGTGGAAGCAGTTCCGTGAACTCGCTCTTGCGTGTCTCGTCCACAATCTTGACCAAGCAATCTAACGACCAGTTCAGGGAAAGCAGTTACCGAGGCAGCTATTGATTTGTCCGAAGCATGTCAAAAGTCGGCTGCTGAATATAGAGAATATGTGCAACACGACGCCATCGTTTGTTTCACGCCGAGACGGGCGAACCAACCGCTCAATAGAGTGTGCGTATCAATCGCTCGGAGTCAGTTGATCGCGTTGAGAAAGTCATCTAACAGTTCGGCCTGTTCGTCCATCCAGTCACCGTTCTCACCGGGTACGAAACGGACGATAATCATGTCTTGGTCATCTACAGTGCGCGTTGTATCGAGACTGTGAGTTCGGTGCCAAATCCCTGTGACTTCGGCGTGTCCGTGCTCGGTGTGGCTGTACGTCTCTCCCTCCTCAATGGCTCGATCAGCACCAGAACTGGTACGCTGTTCTCCGTTGTTCATATGGGTTGGTTCGTGTTCACATGGCTTGCCTCTCTTCCTTGCTGGTGCTACGGACGGCCCTCGCCTACCCTTTCGGAGGCCAGGTGGACGCTACTTACACTGCTTGTACTGACCGATCTTCATTGTCGTAAATCAAGCCGAATCTCGTGCGACATTCGCGCTGTCTATTCAGCACGGTCGCTAAATCCTATCACTGATTAAGGATTTCAACAGAGCCTCTCGAGGAATTTTGTTCTGGGCGCCCCGCATATCGATTTCAGGCACACCGTCCCCAACTTCCTTGTGGATTACTTGAGGGTGGGGGCTTGGCACCCCCACCGCCACCACTAGGACATTTCCGCAAACGTAAGCGCAAACGTAAGCGCAAACGTAAGCGCAAACGTAAGCGCAAACGTAAGCGCAAACGCACACGAATGCGGAAGCGAAAGCGGAGACGCGAACGATAACGCGAATGTGTACGATACTGAAAACGACCGTTACAGGTTCTGTCGGGCGTGTTCACCAACAGCGTCGTTCAAGTCGGCCATCGTCTCCTCGGCGGCAGCTTGGAGCCCGACACGGAGGGAAAGCCGGACGATTTCACTTCGGTCGAACACCTTGGAGTGCTTGCGCCCGAGTTCGTCCTCGAGTGCCTGTCCGACTGACTGCATTTTGTCTTCGTTCTCGTCAGCATCGAGCGTCGCCAGTAACGCGGCGATCGGTTGGTCACGGACAGCGATCGTCTTCCCCAACTCGCCCTGTTCGATCGCCTCGAGTGCGTCGACGATCTCGTCGGTGAACGCCGTCGGTCCCTCGGTGTCGACCTCGTCGTTGCGGTCGCCGCGTTGGGTCGCCGCTTTGAGTTCCTCGAGTTCGGCATCGTCGGTCATGCCGAACCATCCAGGCGACGCTGGAGTGCGCTTGCGTTCTCGAGGAACGCCTCGCGTGCGCGTTCGGCGGTCGTGGACGGTTCCTCAAGTGCGAAGACCGTCTGGCCGTCGTCGGCAGCGTTGCGAATGTCCTGACTGACGGGAACGTGTGCGGGCGCGATCGCGTCGGCATAGTCTTCGCCAAAGGTTTCCAGGTATTCATTCGCGAGGTTGGTTCGGCGGTCGACCTTGTTTGGCAAGACCATCGCCAGCTCGACAGCGACGTTGAAGCGATCGTGAATCTTCTCGAGGTCGTTTCGGAGTGCCGCCGCCTGTTCGCTTTCAAACGGCCCCATCTCGACGGGCGCGATGACGTGTTTGGTTGCCCACAGACCGTTGTACGAGACGTTGTTCGTCAAACCCGGTAGGTCGATAATCACGGTGTCGTAGCTATCGTCGATGTACTCATCGAGGAACTGCTCGAGTCTTGAGTATCGCTCGCGGGCATCGTCGATGTTCCCGAGGTCGGCGTCAAGCGAGTCGAGCCCTGGATGGGCCGGAATCAGATCGACACCTTCGTCGGTCTCAATAATCAGACTCTCGACGGCCGCGTCACCGAGTTTCGTAGCGATCTGATCCCACTCCTCAGCGAAAACCGTCGAAATGTTCGGCCAGTCATCACCCTCGTCGATCTGCTCTTGCACCTCTTCCCACACGCCGAAGTGTTTCGCGAGGTCGCCTTGTTTTCCAGCAAGGTCGATCAGCAACACGTCTTCGCCGGCTTCGGCGAGTGCAACGCCGAGATGGGCCGCGGAGGTCGTTTTCCCAGTCCCGCCCTTGTCGAGGAACGTAGCGGCGCGTTTTGTTGTTGTAGACATTTGCGTAACCGTTTGCGCAAACGTTTGCATCACACATAAACGCTTTCGTGACAGTCACTTTGACTAGTAGTAGGGGTTTTATCGGAAGCCACGGTCAGCGACCATATACGAACGCCGCAAGAAGACTTGCTCATCATCGAGGCACTCGTCAAATACGCACACGACCGGTGGGAGACCAACTCTCATCGGACCGACTACGCCCGTGAACTCGCTAGGGAGATAGCTGCCACTTACTATCTCGGGCTCACGGATGCACTTCGTCAGCGGGCCGAAGTTGAGTGACTAGTTCCACTTTCGCTCCAGTGGCGGCAATTTAAACACCGTCACGAGCGAACGGAGCGTATGGAAACGATCACTGAAGACGAAATTCGAGAGAAGCTGGCAGACCACTACGGCGGCGATAACAGCAATCGCGAACTCATCAAGAACGAACGAAACGATAGCCACGACGCTGTTGGAAGTGTGGTCTACTCCTTGTCCGGATCGCCGCCGAAGGGATACGTGATCGTGATTCCAGGTCTCCGGCGAGTGAACTTCTATGACAACCGTGGAAAGCGGTTCCGAGCGATGAAAGAGACGGTTGTAGAGGCCCTCAAGTAGCCCGATTCAACCCTTCTATTTCCTATCCGGCAGATAGAACGTATCAGACGTTGGTTTTCGGGCATTTCATGTATGGGGAAATTGAACGGCTGTAGCTACGAATGACAGAACCCGTGCACGGAATCTCAACATCGATTAACTGACCGGTGGGGGACGATTCGTCCCCCACTGTGAC
The DNA here is from genome assembly GCF_900156475.1 of Natronorubrum thiooxidans. GTDB lineage: Archaea > Halobacteriota > Halobacteria > Halobacteriales > Natrialbaceae > Natronorubrum > Natronorubrum thiooxidans. The sequence goes on along the minus strand of NZ_FTNR01000016.1, from coordinate 55,105 downwards.
AAATAACTGGTCAGATCGTGTTGCGGCTGCTGATGACAGCCGCACTCAACGATCAGTTGACGAGCGCCTACAAGATATCGGTCCACTCTCCGGCGGGTGGCTGCCCCTAACCAAGCAAGCCGCCGAGGTCGTCGATAATGATCAAGGAAACTTTTGAAAATCAAGGAACTTCTCACACCAGCTCTTTGCGAAACTGACTCGTTGTGTCACTTGATCAAATACGTCCTTGACGAGTTCGTGGAACTCGTCTTCGTTCTCAACGATGATCGGTGCCATCGTCCACTTGAGGTATTTCCAAACCTGTTCGATTGGGTTGAGATGCGGTGAGCCTGAGGGAAGGAACACGAGATCGATGCCAAGTTGGTGCGCACGCTTGCGCGTGTATTCACAGATGTGGGAGCCGTGCTTGTCCAAGACGAGCAGAATCCGCTTGCCAGGATTCTGCTCGCGTACCGCCTCTAACACCTCGCAAATCTGCTCTTTCTCCTCGGTTTCTTTCCACTGGACCACACTGGTGCCGTTCACTGCGTAGAACCCAACCGCCGAGTCTTCTGTCTTCACTAACGGCCGCTCAACGTGTGGATCATCGACGTACCAGACACGTCGTGAATTATCATACGGTTGCGGTTGTGATGCATCGAAAAACCCGAGAACAGTGCCGCCATCTGTACAGATATCGTCGTCGACGATCCACCCTTCTTCATCATCTCCTTTACGTTTGTTATGGGGTTGATCATCTTCGTCGAGCGCGTCGTCGACGCGCTCTTCGAGAATCTCCTCTGGATTCTCCGGTCGCCATGGGCGTTTTGGGCGAGGTTTTGCATACGATAAGCCCAACTCACGGAGGAATTTCCCGAGATAGTCCGGGTGATATTCAACGTCGAACTCCTGTTTGAGAAGATGGCGAATCTCCTGTGATTTCCACGGCTGTCCTTCTCGAAGCATCTCAACCAACTGTTCCTGTTCGTCTTCGTCGAGTTTCGGGGGTCGGCCGCCCCCGAAACTCGGCATCAATCCTTCAAGCCCACCTTCGTTCCAAGCATCCGCCCAGCGACCGCCGGTCGCTGCCGACCTGCCCTCACGGTCGGCAGCTTCCGCAATCGAATCGCCATAATAGAGGTTCTTCAGAAAACCCAACCGCTCTTTCCGGCGATCGTCTTTAGCCTCGCGGAGGAGTTCATCAATTTTCTCTTCTGAAAGATGATATTTGATCTCCTTCCGACGATCTTCACCCATCACCTGGTGAGCGAACGTGGCCAACAAAAGTTTTCACGATCATTAAAGACGACCTCTGCGGCCGAGTTGGTCACTCACCTCGATGTCAGCCAATACTGCCGTGCTGATTCCATTCCCCATTGGCACGACTCTAAACCGTTCGAACCGATGCTCCGGGCGATTCTCCTGAAGGAACTCGAAGACGCGTCCGATGGCTGGCTCCATCGGACGCTCGACAGTGACCCTCAACTTGCGGATGCTCTTGGCTTTAATCCCGACGACACACCTTCACGAAGCACGATCTCTCGGGCACAGACTAATCGGTTTGCGGACCTCCAATCCACGATCGAGACTGCTACTCGTCAGATCCAAGCGTTGGCCGCCGAACGCGGTAGTCCGATCGGGACACCGTACGAAGACAGCGCTTCGGAGGAGCCAACAGGCTCCTCGAAGCGCACAGTCAACCGTCTCATTCGGAGGAAAACACGTGATCTCCTCGACGAACTCCAAACTGTCGTGTTGCCTGCCTTCGAGTTTGACCGGCCTGATGACCCGGTTTACGACGACGAGGAACTCCTGATGCTGGAGGCCTGTCTCGGGCTGACAGGCACCGCCGCTAACGGCGGTGCCGAAACCTACGGCGATTTCGTCAATCCTGACCCAGATCTCGACGATCCCTTCTACGAGGACGGACCGAGTGGAGAGACGCTTCTGGAGGCGATCAAGGACCTTTCACCGACACAAATCGCGGAGATGGTCAACCAAAGCGCGGCCCGCGTCTTGACGCGGGCCAAGCCTCGCTTGGAGTTCGAGACACCAGTCATGCTGTCGATCGACATGACCTACGTCGCTTTCTACGGGGAGCGTGAGGAACTCGTACGTGTCCAGGGTGCGCCGAAGGACAAGTCCTACAACTGGTGCTACAAGTTTGCAACCGCGAACGTTGTTGGAGACAACGTTCACTTCGCAGCTGCGATGCTTCCAGTCGGGCACGCTGATTACCACGACCCAGAGAGCTATCCTGGCAAAAACAGGAGTTACCGAGTCGGCGATATCGTTCGCCGACTCGTCGACCACGTCAACGACGTCTGTCGCGTTCATACGCGGCGACTCTACGCTGATCGGGAGTTCTACGCCACGGACGTATTTTCGGTACTCGAACAGCGAGACCTTTTCTACGTGATTCCGGCACCGCGCGATGACCGCGTCAAGCGGTTCATCGCGCGCATGGACACGGATGTAGAGGGACAAAAGCAAGTGACAGTCAAATCCGAGCACGCGGTGTACGGGCCGGTAAAACATGGTGTCTCCAACACCAGAGCTGAGACGACGCTGGTTGGACTCCCGCCAGACGAGGACTGCGACGAGATGCAGGTATTTGCGACCAATCTCGACGTAAACGACGAGATTGGTCTTGACCGTCGCTTGACGAAAAAGCAAATCACTCGCTACAGACGCCGAGGCGGGATCGAAACGGCCTATAGTAAGATCAAGGAGTTCGCACCGTGGACGACGTCGACAAACTTCTCTATCCGGTTATTCCACTTCGGCTTCGCAGTTCTACTGTACGATCTATGGTTGCTTGTGGACTTTCTCGTCCAGACGTTGATCGACATCATCGAGTTTCGCACGAAACCGCGGGTGACTGCCCCGCGGTTTCGTGCGTTCCTCCGGAGGGAGGTGAGCGCATTGCTGTAGATTCCGCCCCGTGCTTGCCCTTCCTGAGAGGTATCACTGTCTAAATCGACTGATTATACCGTTTTCGCCCACCCGACCGCCACTCACGGGTGGTGAGTGGCGGTCGTGATTCCTTGATCGGCCCTGTATTCGGGATCGATTTCTACCGACAGACGCGAATCTCGTGCACGGATTTTGGGGTATTCGCAGCCCCACGAACGGAGTTTTGTACAGCGATATTTGGTTTATCGAGTACGATTTTGCACGCTCGAGTATTCGAGACTACTGAAATCGCCCGATAGAGCCGTTTCAGCATTCACTTGGTTAAATCCCAGTTTAACCAAGGGACTTTACGAGGGTCGGCACTGTACCCCACATACGAATGTCTGGGTCAACGGAACGAGGGGCTTCCTCCGGAGGAACGACCGTCCACGAGGCCATCGAGAGCTACCTGCGCTATAAGATCAACGCCGACGGTTCGAAGACGACCATGCGCTCACCACTGCGTGAGTTCGCCGACCACTGTCGAGACGAGCGTGACCTCGAGTTCGTCGACGACCTCACACCCCACGATGTCCGCAGTTACAGCGAGCACCTCTACGACCGCGTCATAATCGACGAGGGTCTGGCGGCTTCAACTGCTCACAACTACTTCGCCTACGTCCGAGCTTTTCTCTCCTGGTCGGTGCGAGAACAACACCTCGAGTCGAACCCGGCGAATACGAACACCGCGATGGACCCGCTGCCAGAGGACGACGGGAACCGCAAGCGCCAGTATTGGTCTCAAGAAGACCGCGAGACGTTGCTCGAGTACGCCACCAAGCGTGTGGATATGGCTCTCGAGGGAACCATCCGGACCGACGCCGAGACAGCCTTCCGTGACCGGGCGATCGTTGTCATGCTCGACGGAACAGGGGCGCGTGGTGCTGAGTTGTTCGCCGATCCAAAAGACGACAAGCGTAACGGCCTCCAGTGGAAGGACGTCGATTTCGACGAACGGCTGATCGAAGTCTACGGCAAGTCCCGTGAGTACGAACAGGCCCCGTTTCCTGCGAGTGTCCACAACGTCCTCAAGCGATGGTACCGGGTGCAAGAGCCGACGACCGAAGCGTGGCCCGTCTTTCCGACGGGTCACTACGGCTCGAAAAAGCGCATACTTGAGGAGGCACTCGATGAGGACCGAGTATCGTCGACGCTTGAGGATAGGGGTGACGCCGGGAAAACCGAGGTCCTCGATCGTCTGCACCGCGAGCACGAGGTACCGCCGCCGTCAATCTCGAAAGAGGGTGTTCGTCGGTTGTTAAAACGGTTCACCGACGAAGCTGGGATCGATCCAGATGGGGAGTACGACTATCTGACGCTGCATGGCGCTCGGCGGGCACTCGGACGTGACCTCTATACCAGCGGGATGTCCGAAAAGGCTCAGGAAGCGTTACGACACAACTCGATCGAGACTACTCACGAGGCCTACGCCGACGTCAAGATGAAGGATGTCTCCGATTCGATTGACGACGTTCGTAGCTGAGAACGAACTTTTAGAACAGGATCAAACTTTAGATAAATTTGCAACGCGACCAATTCCTCGACGGAGATCTCGTCGAGATGGTTCACTATCTCTTGCAAGAGTCTCTGAGTGAAAAGTTCTAACGATTACTATAGCTGTTCGCGTTAGTCGTCTGTTGTACTGATGAGGTGACACAATTTTATTAGAATTCTGGGAGTAGCTGTCGATATGGTGGAGAACGTCCGACGGTCTGTGTCCGCCCTGTCCAGCCTCCCCGCACTCACCGTCAGTAACCTCGCCCTCGCCTTCCTCGGATTACCCCTGTTCGTGCTCGCACTCGGTGTGTTCGATGCCGACATTCCCTCAGTCGTCTCGATCGGTATCCAGTGGGCACTCGCTGGCATCGTCGTCGGGATTGCCCTGCGCGGTGAAGGACTGTCACTAGCCGACCTCGGATTTCGACGGCCAGCCTGGATCGATCTCGGGTATATTGTTGGGACTTCCGTGGTGATTCTGCTCATCTATACTATGACGGACCCGCTCGTTACGGCGTTGGGCTTCTCGGTCAAGGAAGCGAGCGCAGCGGGTGCGAGCGTCGGGATAGGTGTGGCGCTTGCGCGAGCTGTGACGACGGGTGTCGTTGAGGAGATCCTCTACCGGGGCTACCCTATCGAGCGATTACTCGCGTATACGGACAGTTCGCTCGTTGCGGGCGGGATCACGTGGGGCGTATTCACCGCCGCGCACGCGCTCAACTGGCCCCTCGGGAACCTCCTTCAGACCGCGCTGGTCGCGGCCGTTCTCACGCTCGTGTATCTCAGTCGCCGGACGCTGGTTCCAGTCGTCGGCGCGCACGTCCTTGTGTGGGTCTTCTCCGTCCTCGGTCAGTTCTACGGATAACAGTAGCATAGTTCGTGTCCAGCAAAGGTAGTAACTGCAACACCAAAGATCCCTGAAACTATTCAGCATACGGCACTGAGCGTGTCATAGAATGACTCTATGAAAATCCTGCTTTGAAGCCCCTGTGCGTGAATCAGGACAACAGGGGTTGGCAGAGACCGAATGAGATGGAGTGCAACAAGCACGCTAGAATGACCGGTCCTAGCCCGTGGAAGGAAGAAGAACACTGTGCCACAGAGCACGTATAGGTGCCTTTCCGATTCACGCGCTATCAGCCCCAACGGAGGCGTTCAATGTACCTTGGAATCGACACCCACAAACGGTATTCGCAGGTTGCCGTCGTTGACGGCGACGGCAACCTGCAAGACGAGATTCGCTTGCCAAACGACCGTCTTGCCGAACTCGCCGAACAGTATTCTGGTGGTGAAGCTGCTATTGAAGCGTCGGGCAATTATCGCCCGATCTACGAGATGCTCGACGAGCATCTCGACGTTACCCTTGTGAATCCTTCTAAGAACCGGATCATCGCCGACGCGACGGTCAAGACCGATCGCGTCGACGCTAAGCGACTTGCTCAGATGCTTCGTGCAGATATGCTCGCTGAAAGTTACGTTCCACCGGACGAGATCCGCACACTGCGGGATCTCGTCCGGACACGCAAGTCGCTCGTCGAATCACGGACTGCCGAGAAAAACCGCGTCAGAGCAGTCCTCACGCGTACGGACAACACGTACGATAGCGAGCTATTCGGTCCAACTGGGCGAGAGTTCCTCGCGGAACTCTCGCTCAGTCATCCCGATCGGACAATCATTGAGGCACACCTCTCGGTGATCGACGCCTACGACGAACAGATCGAGGCAGTTGAAGAGAAGATCGAACAAGAGGTTCTGGAATCGCCAGCAGCCCAGCGGCTGCTGTCGATTCCGGGAGTTGGGCAGTATACTGCCGCTGTTATCGTTGCTGAAGTCGGTGAGGTCGATCGCTTCGACAACGACAAGCAACTCGTGAGCTATGCCGGACTTGATCCAATGGTTCACCAGTCTGGCGACAAGGAAATACGCGGCAGCATCAGTAAAGAGGGCTCAGCGCCGTTGCGCTGGGCCCTCGTTCAGTGTGCAAACATCGCAGTACGGTGTGATGACTACTTCGGGAACTTCTATACTCGGCTAAAACAACGGAAGAACCACCAGGTAGCGATTGTTGCAACAGCTCGGAAAATGCTTGTCTCAATCTTCTACATGCTCACACGAAAGGAAATGTACGATCCACCGGGGGTGAGCGCCTGAGAAGCGGCCAGCGTCTCAGGCGCGACCTGCTCGCGCTCTCAACAGCAACGGCACCGCAAACAAGAAGTCCCCCGCCTGCCGGGTGTTTCACTTCTCGAAGTCACTGCTTTCCAGCGGTTCTCACCTCTTGTTCGGGTGAGCGCAGCGCCCACCCGAACAACTATCACCGATCAAGTGGAAAATTCGCTTGCAGGATTTTCATAGGTCCATCTCATAATATCTCACAGCCCGGATCGTTTCCTCGCTCGTAGTTGGTGATGGCAACGCCGAGTCGTAGACAGAGCGCAACAAATACTTCTGTTCGTGCGTGAACCCGGCCTCGGGCGCGGACATGCCCGAGGCAGCAGTCCTTGACCGCGTCGTTGGTTCGTTCGACGCCTGTCCGGTTGTTGTACGTCTCGTTCAAGATAGATTGCTTCAGCTGAACATCCTCGTTATGTTCCTCGATGCGATTTTCGACCCTGTACCCGATGTCTTTCGGGTCGTCAGTGTTTCGTGGATTGTACGGAGCGATTGGCACGACCCCTGCGGCCAGCAGGTGGTCGTGCCAATCAAGGACGTCGTAGGCGTTGTCTCCGAGCATCCAGTCCGGCGTACCGACGGCGATGCGCGTCACGCGTGACGCGCTCGCCGTCTCTTGAGATGCTTGCTTGGATTGGGTGAATTCCGCTGCAATTGGGATCTTTGAACCGGTTGAGACGATTGTACAACCGAAGCCGTAGTAGTACTCCTCGGCTGTTGGGTCGTAGTTCCACGATGCAGCGTCGTTGTACTGGATCGCCTTGACGTGGGTTGAATCGATAGAGTATGTTAAGTCGAGCAGGCCGCGGACAGCGGCCTGCTCGATGAGCCTGTCGAAGACATCGTCAACAATGTGTTCGAGGTCGGTGAAAAATCGATCAATCGTGTCTCTAGATGGCGGTTTGTCGAGTCCGCAGTAATACCAGACAAGACCGTTCTGAAGTTCTCGTGTAACTGGGCGCGTACCGTAGACATCCCCGTAGTAGCAGTGCAGAAAGCCACGAAAGAGATCTGGTGGCTAATGCACTCGTGTTCGCCCCCGGCGAGCGGGGGCGAACACGTCGTACTCCAACAGAAACTCGAACGCAAGATGATCAAACAGCGGTACTGTCTCGGTAGCCGCCGCATCCAAGAAGTCGTCTACCGAAGCTACGTCTTGCAGGGTGTTGGTACTGCTGGATACGGTTTCCAAACCCTGCGGCCTCCTATCGGAGTCTTTCTATAATATAATCTAATAGGATATGGGGAAGATTTATAATTAGTAAGGATAAAATATGAGTGTATTAATGAAAGAAGTCTATAATGATGTGAATAGGCGTAGTGTTCTTAAATCAGCTAGCGGTCTTATTGGTGGCAGTCTTATGGCTGGCTCCGCCGCTGCGGCAAAGGACAAGAAAGCGATTGGCAATCAGAAGTCTAATAAGTTCGAAAAGCTCACAGATTCAATCACGGTCGCCAACGGTAAGGCAAAAGTGAAAGGTCAGGCAAACGCACTCGGGAAGGAAAAGGCGAAACGTCGGACATCTGGGAAGGAAAAAGTCGAGATCTCTGCTAACGGGAAATCGCTCACATTCACTGTCCAAAAAATTGTTAAACAAATGAATAAGGGTGTAGAAAAAGGATACTGGAAAATAAAAGAGAGTGCTGGCGAACTTGACATTGATCTAACCGAAAAAGGGCGTAGTGAATTTTTCAAGAGTGACAACAATCGGCAAGGTGAGGTGCGGATCCAAAGCCACTGTAATGGGAAATCAGAGATTAACGGCGACGTGGCCTATCTTGGTGACGACGCTGTCGATGAGATTCAGTGGGGAAGCGTATTAACTGCCGGCACCTTCACTATCGCTACTGCGATCGCCGCCTATTTTGGAGCAACTGCATTGGCGCCGGTTGTGATGGCAGCGGCGGCCGTCCTCGCGACGGTGACTGCGGCCTATATCGGTTTGACTAATGAAGGATGTGGCATTAAAATTGGGACTGATTCAGATGTCGTATCTTCACAGCATTGTGACTGCTAAGATTGGTACTTCCCAACCGACGTAATCAGCTGAATCGTATTGACGAGTTGTCATGAGAAGGTCTGCGTCTGGATGTGTTCAGCATCTGTTTACAGCCGTCATCCGACCGCGAAAGGGTGGGCGCGACCTACTCGAACAGTTCACATTCCAGACGTTCTGTGGCTGGATTCGCCACGAAGTAGAAGCAGAGGTAGCGTGGCGGTGGAAGATCGAGACGAACGTATCGGCGTCCCGACGCGTACGCTCCGGTCACGGGCTGACGGTCAGCCCGCGACCTTGGGCCGGCAAGTCTTCAGTAACAGCACTCGTCAGAAACCGCTTCAACTCCCTCCTTCACGCTGAGCTCAACACTCAGTCTTCAGCGTACCTAAATACTTTATACGCTCCACATCAAAATCAAATATGAAATATAATACCGAAAGCTCGGTAGTTTCACCGGATGGATTGGGTCCTCGATTCGGCGTGCTCGTCGGCAGCTACGTAGCCGCGCTGATTGCGCCGACGCTTACTTTGTTCACTGTGGAGTATTTGGGCTTGCGCAGCAAAGTGCTTGCATTCGCCGTTCTAGGAACGATCGGTATTACTATTGGTTCCGGGACGGCATTCCTAACAACCGACAACGGACAAATAGCCTCTTGGCTGAACTCAGGTTGGGTAGCCTGGCTCTTCCCGCTTCTCGGACTCGTTCCAATGATGGCTTACCATTTTAGTGTCCTCGAGGTGGTCGCTGTCTATCTCATCGACCCGGCTGCCATCCCCGTGTCAAGTCTCGTCGGTGCGACCGGGTTCCTACTCGGGATTGTCGCAGCTGGGGCAGGTGAGATCGCCATACGAGCGGCCCGTAATCGGGTTGCGTCTTCCGCTATCGCATCCGAGAATGTCCTAATAGAATGGACTTCCAGGTGGCCGCGGGGTCACAAAATAAAGGTGCAGATATTCACCATGGTCACTGGATTGGTCCTAGTTGGGCTACTTTCATTTTGGTATCCTCCATATCTGACTGTGTTAACTGCTCTCGTTGTCGTCACACTTGTTGGTACAACAAACACACTGCTGTCTGATAGAGCGTATAAGCTTACTCCGGTTGGGTTAGAGCAGCGTCGGAGTGGAAGTGGAAAATTGTTAACCTGGCATCAATTTATACCAAAGTCACAGATAAAATACTTTACAGTATCAGAGAACGATGTAATATTACATCGATCAGGTCTTTTACCGAGTATTCGATTCGACCGAAACGATCTCCGGTTTGATGACGAAGAAATAATCAATAATCTCGAAGAATACCTTAATAGGCGAGAATAAAGTGACACGGATCCGCCCCATAGCGTGATAACCCTGCCTCACGGAGCGTCTTCTTGTCCTGTGCTTTCGCCTCGCCGTCGCTATCACAAACTACCACGTTTTCGGGATATAGAGCGTCTACAAATGAATATAGATCGAATTAGTCAGAATCTGAGAGGTGGGAGAGAGCGTTCTATGCGTGGATCCCTCGCTGGCTGGACAGGATAGTTCGAATGAACGACAGCCGCCAATATGTCGCTTAGATCGCGAGTCCTGCGGCTTGCCGCAGGCGAGCACAAGGGTTGATTACGATCAGCCGATCTCTCGCAGTGACTGGCCGACCGCCCGGACGAATGTCCTGGCGGTCACGACTGGCGGCGATCTGATCTCACGGTCCATGCCGACTTTCACGAGAAAGTCGGTGAGTCGCCAGAGATTGTACAGCAACGTCGCGAACGTGAAGTTGAACAACCGGACACGGTAATCCTTCGATGAGGTCTTGGGAAGGTACGACTGCACCGACTTGTACTGATTTTGGCCGTGGTGAATCGCCATACAGCGTTGGATTTGCTTAGCTCACAGCCCGCTTGATGTTGTAGACGGCACACATCAGGACGATTTCACGGAACTCACGATACCAACTTCGCGCACGCACGGCATTGCCGAGCGTGCGCTTGATCACGGAGAAGACGGTTTCAGACAGCGCTCTCTGGCCGTAGAGAGTCCCATCGATCCGCGCGTTATGCGCGTGATCGATGGGACGGAACTCTCGATGCTTGATTAGCGGTCTTACGTCCTCTTCCCGGAGTTTATCACGTAATCGTTGCCAGTCATAGCCTTTGTCGGCGGCGAGGCTGTGCAACTCGCCCGCGTTGCGGCGGGCGAGTTGCCAGCCGATCTGCGTGTCGTGACGTTTCTCGGTTGTACAGTGAACGTCGAGGATAGCTTGTGACGCTGTATCGACGAGAGCGGTTGTTTTGAGCGTCTGAACGCGGTAGTTCGTGCGACGGCAGTAGTGTTTGCTCGCGTTTTCGCGGTCGAAAAATGTCGCGTCCATCGCAGCGTGACCAGATGACTCGTGCAGCTGCGCCGACAGGCGCAGCAGCACTCGCCAGACCGCCATCTTGATCCTGTCAAACGCTTTGACTAGCGTCGAGTGATCTGGGAGATCGGCCTTCTCAAGGCCGATCTCCGCCAATATTTGTGGCATTTCGCTCAGAAGATCAAGCGCTTCGCGGTAGGATTTCTCCAAGTAAACCCGGAGACAATGCAGCGAAACGACGGCGTAGTCGGCGAATCCGCCGCCACCCTGCGGGGCGGCGGATTCGCCTCGGCCACCAACAGCACTTTTAGCCAACGTCACGACCTTCCCAGTGAAGCGGGAAATTTTGGACATGAACCATCCGCCGTTTCCCGCTTCAGCTCCCTAGTTGTGGCGGATCAAGTCGGCGCAGTCTGGCGATTCACCAGAGCCGTTCACTCAGTTACCACACCGGCATTCACTCCGTTCGTCCATGACTCAGCACAGTTCACGAAGCGACGTTCGGGAAGTACCGACTATGTAAGAGAACTGGAGCGCGAAAACCAACTACTCGGAAAAGCGCTTCAGCAAGCTACGAGACAGATCGAGAAATCGTCTCAGAAGGATGCAGAGTTGGGAAAGATCTTGCAGGAATCTATAGAGGACTCTTCTGATGAATTGCCCCAGCTCAGATTAGATAAAGACGAGACGGAAGAAGCATTAGCGAGTCTTGAAGAGACCGTTGATGAAGCGATCGAACGCATGGATGAAGTCGGACGCTGGTAGGAACTACAAAGTCATGCAGGATATTGTCGGGGCAAACTGCTGCAACAATGCAGTAGATACGGTGGGCTGTGTATGCAGCAACTGCGGGTCAGAAGCAAACTGCATAATAAAAGCCGGTGATGAATTCACTGGAATTAGTTGCGGGAACTGCGGAGAACAAATGCTGCCTGAGTGAACACCGGCGGTGCATATCAAACATCACGCTGACCGCCTCCGTTGATGCCACGGATCGTTCGCTGGGAGGTACTCGACGTACTCATCACCGCAAGGATACAGCAACTCGAGGTTCTGCAACTCTTGAATCCGTTCCTCGGTACGGTCTTCGGGGAACTCCTCGTTCAGATCTCCGTGGAGTGGCTCGAGCTATTGTTCCAACTGTTCCCCTAAACCTGCTCAAGTCTCACGCCGGATAGCGAGTAGGGACTGTTATCGATGCATTCAAAACCAACGTGGCAGAATACTAACCTGTGGTCAATATCAACTTTGATTTTGATGACGATATGATCGCTGTCGACGATCACGATCGCAAGCAACGGCTCGTCGCCGCACAAGACGGCGGTGTTTGGCGCGTTCTCGAGGGGCCGATCGGCGGCCCGAATACGCTCTCACAGCGGACAACCGTCGGGACTGCGAATCAGGCCCTCGTCGAGACGTTGCAGTGGCTTGCCGAGTCTGGCGAATAGCGAGTACTACGACCTCCACTTCTCACTGAACTCGTTCGAGTACGTCTTCGGCTCGTTGCTCACCGTTCCCTGGGACAGACTGCAACCCGTCTCGATCGGTCTGCCGTGAAGGTGCAATTGGCAGAGTGGCTTCCAGTTCAATCAGACCAGCTTTCTACAAAGATAATACGATTGAGGCGGTGCTGTCTAGCGATCCTACAAAGCATTTCGCTTCACACCCCCCACTCACAAAGAATTATAACGGAGGGGTAACTGCCTCTGTATGTGATCAAAATCGAACCCCGATAAGTGAATAACATAACTCTATCGAGCCCCTAATTTCCAGAACCGAACCAAGTGTCGTTTCTGGATGAACGAACATAGTTCACGCTAGTCGAGAAGTTGACACTCCAGTTGTGCAAAAACGTCCGAATAGAGGAATCTATATCCACAAACTATGAAAGAAGAAAATACCACGTCCGAAAAATTAGAGGTTAGAAATCGCAAAAAACCAATTTCATTGGCGAAGTATATGATTGTATCTCAGTAGACGGACCAGTGTTATTTCAACCATGCCTGATCCATTAGGACGTATTGACGATCATGCACTGCCCGACTGGCTCAAATACATTCGACATGACCAACTCGGGTCACGTCCGTACGACACAGTAGCACTCTCAGAAGAACAGGCCGACCAACTACAGGAAGCAGGTGAGTCGTACCAAGGCTATCTCAACCGCATTCGTCCGCACAAAAACGAGGACGGCCTCGAGTACGCCCAAGAACTCATCGCCAGCCTCCACAACGAAAACGCATCTCACTCGCGGCTCGCTCAGAAATTCAACCTCGCGGAGGAACCCAAGAAGTTCGCCTTCGAACTCGTCCTCAATGACGAAACTGTTGAGTTTCACTGGGGCCTCCCCGATACGATTGAGCAGCGGGAGTTCCGCCAGCAGGTCTCCGGACTCTACCCCAACTCCGAGATCAAACCCGTCAAGAACAAATTCCCCGAGATCGAACCGGGGATGCATGTCTCTGGCGGCAAACTCGAGCTTCACAGCGAAAAGTACCGCCCGATCAAAGGAACGAATGGCCTCGACCAATTCGAGAGTGATCCTTATCAGAGTATTCTGAGCGAACTCGTCGGCTACAGTGATGAAGTCGCTATCGTCCAGTTCGTATTCACACCCGCGAGTGACAAGTGGACTGAAGGACACAAACTCCACGAGTTTAGCGCCGACCAGATCAACGATAGTCTCACCTATGGTCGAGTCAGAGGCAGCTACTGGAGTCCTCGCTTAGACGACCCCTCCTCAAAGGACCTGCGAGCAGCAGACGCCGTCCTCAATCAGGAGGGGAAACAGGCGTTCTACGTCAACATTCGGTACCTCGTCTTTGCCTCTTCCGCAGACATCGCCAAACATCACGCCCACGGTATCGGGTCGATCTTCTCGTCGATCTACCACAACAACGAGATCGACCAGACGTTCACGCCGCTGGCTTACCATGGCGATGGCCTTCTCGAGGAAGCCCGCCGCGCAGCAGGCCGCGAGTTCCACTACGATCAGACCGCACTCACGGTCGAAGAACTCGCTGCGGCTGCTCACCTTCCCGGCGACGGCGTCGAATCGACAAACGTCGACTGGACTCGGAAAGGTGCCGGTAATCGCCCTCCAGCACAAGCCAAGCGGACGGTCAAGCCACCAGATATGGCGTACCAGCGGGACACTTCCAGTGTCAGCGGCGATGCCCTCGCGATGAGTTCGCTCTCAAGCGACTCGGCGGAAGAATCAGATACTGTCTCGAGCGACACGTCCGAAAGCGATTCACTACTCTGGAAAGGGGCAGAAGTCCTCGCCCGGTTCCTCTTCGACGACAAAACCGATGATTCAGACACTGGTGGCGCGGACAGCGCACAAAACGTCATCACTGTCGACACGCCCGAGAAACAGGAGGCGTTCAACGACGTCTATCGCCAGTTCATCAACGGCCAACTCACCCGTGAGAAAATCAAAGCCCGGTATAACGAACACGTAGCCGACAACCTCCTCCGGAAGTTCCGCGAGCGCCGCGCCGACGAAATGGGGATCGACCTTGAGGACCTTGAGGACGGTTCGATCTTCGATCAACCCGGCGCTCGGAACACACCCGAGAAGAAACCGGAACAGACGGAGGAACCGGCCACGCAGTCAGACGAAACAGACACTGGGGAAACGACCGACACTCGAGGCCAAGACCCCGACCAAGAGAATACTGTCCCCGACGACGTCGAGACGACATCGGGCCTACCCGAGACGGTCCAGCAGCCAGACTCCCTCCCAGAGAAATCCGAAGCGGGTCTACCAACAACCGATCGTCGCGGGATGGACAACTCGGCCCACCACGCTCACTACGTCTACGATCAGGCTGATAGTGACGTGCAGTTCCGTCGTGAGCCGGGGCTTCAGCAGTACTTCCCGTTCGAGCTCAAATCGTTCGCCAGCGGGACAGAGTACGCCGAAGAGGGCGACGTGTTCGCCGGCTTCGACGTTCGGGACCGCCTCATGCATTCGCATAAGGACAACCCCGACGAACCCATCTGGCTTGGCTACGATTCCAATCCGATGGACGGCATCCGAGAAATCGGCCTCGAGCCGTTCTCGTGGTTCCGTCACGCCACCGTCTTCGGTTCGACGGGGAAAGGGAAATCCACAACTCTGAATAATATCATGAACCAAATCGCCCGGAAGGGACACGGCTACGTCTTCATTGATCCAAAAGGAGACACTGTCGATGATCTGATAACACAGCTGCCCGACGACCGGATGGACGATATCATCTGGGTCGAACCCGGCAGCGAAACCTTCGAGCAGGTCGCCGGTATCAACTTCCTTGAGCCGGGCAACTGCGAGACGGAAAAGGAGTTCAACCGAGAAGTCGAGTCGATCATCGACGACCTCCGGGCAGTCCTGCGTGGCGGCGAGTACTGGGGGCCGAAGATGGAGGGGATCACGTGTAACATCGCCCGGGCGATGATCCGCTCGCGGCGTAAGTTCACGCTTGTGGACATGTACTACGTGCTGGCCGAAAGCGAGAGTCGGGCGAAGTTCTCGAACGTCGTCAGCCAAGAGGGGATGACGTTCATCCACGAGTACACCACGAAAATCGCGCAGATGGACGACGAGGAAATCGACCCGATCCTGCGCCGGATTCAGGACTGGGTCGAAGACCCCATCTCCCGGGGAATCGTCGCCCACCGTGACGGGACGATCAACATCTCCGACGCCGTCGAAGAAGGGAAGATCATCCTCGTCCGGAACACGATCCGCTCCGACGAGATTCGGAAAGTCGTCTCGACGGGGATCATGCGTCGTGTCTGGTCGACCATCCGAAAACGCGAGAAGATGCCCGAAGCCGAGCGCGAACCGTTCTTCGCGATCATGGACGAGTTCGACGACATCGCCTCGGAGAACATGGCCTTGGACAAGATGCTCTCGAAGGCCCGCTCCGGGAAGATGGGTGTCATCACCTGCCTGCAGAACCCTTCGCAGGTGCGGGACTTCGCCCCGCAGACGCTCAAGCAGATGTTCGGGAACTCGGACACGCTGATCAGCTTCGGTGTCACCGAGGTTGATGACGCCAAGATCATCGCCGAACGCTTCGATGACGAGAATATCGACTCGAGTACGTTCATGTCGTTGCCGGCGTTTACGGCACTGACGTCGATCTCGGTGATGGACGAAGACGGGCCAATGCGGTCGGACCCACTGGCCCCCAACACGTTCGCAGACTACCCCCCACGGCGGACGAAAGCCGACGCCGAGTCGATCATCGCCGAGAGCCTTGCAGAGTACGGTGTCGATCCACTCGAGCAGGACCTCGACGAGTCCGAACACGCACTCTCCCATCTCGGCGGCGAAGCCGATATCACGAAGAGTTTCCTCGAGGCGCTGTGGGCCGAGCAGATCCGACAGAACGCCCTCGATACACTCGAGGCAGAGTACGACGTGCTGGATCCATCCCCGCCGTTCAATATCGACGCACCGAGCGGTGGTGGCGAAGGCGAGACAGTCTCGGACGGCGGCATGCTCACGGTCACCGTCGAGGAGATCGTGGACGGATTCAAGACGCGAACAGGGACTGCGTTCGAAGAGCTCCCCGATGGCGTCCTGATCGACGAGGAGTACGTCGAACTCATCGAGACAGAAGACGACGATGACGACGACTCACTCCGTGGGACTGGTGGAACGCCGGTCGGCGAGATTCGGATTGCGGATACGGACACCGAACTCACGATCACCGACAAGGGCATCCGGGCTGTCCTTGAGCAAGCCGACGAAGACTGGCGGCCCGAGACGGAGAAACACAACGAGGTTCTGCGACGTGCGTTCGTCGTGTTCTCTGCGATCGGGATGGAAGTCACCATCGTCCGTCAGGAGCACGAAGAAAGCCTACCTGACGCAATCGCCTTCCCACCAATTGAGAGCAAAATCAAAGCGAAACGAGCGTCGAAAGTGCTGGATCGATTCGAGAAGGAGTATCCTATCGCGGCAGAACTCTCTAACGGTGGTGCAGTCACGATAGAAGCCGAGACTGCCACATACAAGAAACCGGCCCGCACACTCCAAAACCTCGCCCGGTCTGTTCGAAACGACCGGAAGACTATGTTCATCACCCCTGCAGCGGAGTCCGATGAGAGTGCAGAACCAGCTGCTCGGGTGAACCATATCCTCACAGATCCGATGTTCACTCGAGGTCATATTCGGATGCGTCCGAACGAAGACCCTGAGGAAGTCGACGATCTCCAGAACCGGACGCCAATGGAGCTCTACTACAACAAGACAGACTATCTCCAGTTGGGGACACCCACTGACGGCGAGCGAAAGCACGCAGTCATCGAACGAGGAGAGCAGGCAGTCTGGACGAAAACCGACGACAACGAACTGACGCTCTATAATGGGATGAGCGATGCGGAGGAACAAGGGAAACTCCGCATCGATGAGCGCTTTGGTTCGACGAATGCCTTTGAGGCGTGGTGTCGGCTCGACACTCACAACAATGAATGGGTCGTCTACCCCGGAGGCCGGAAACAGCGATACGATACGCTGGGTGACCTCAAAGAAGATTGGCAACTCGTCTACGAACCGTTCGTCCCCGAGCGAGAGTTCCAAGATGTTCCGGGTGAAGAGGCATGGGACATCGTCCAAACTCCTCTTCCTGACTTCCTGTCTCCTGCTGGTGGGGCTGACAGTGCTGAAGAGTCGGACGAGTCCTCGACTGATTCAGACTCTACTGAGGAAATCAGCAACATCGCCGAGGTTCCTGAAGATGCAGTCCTCGACCAAGAGCAAGAGAAACAACCAGCCGAGGGAGGGAACGAAAGCGATGCAGAAAGGGCCGGATTCACTCGAGAGGCTGTTCCAATCCCTGAAGCGCTCGTGCCCGAGGAAATGCCCAGCCGAGCAGAGGACACCAGCGGAAAACGATCGGTTTCGCATAGCAATCAGGTTCACGAGGCACCGCCCGAGGCCTTTGAGTCACTCTTCCCCGACGAACATCTGGACGACTACCGTGGGTTGACCGCACTCGCAGTGGAGGGCAACGACGCCGACCCCGTCGGACTCAACGAAGACAGCGACGAGACGGCAGACGACAGTGATGGAGAAGCCACGGCCGAAACCGAAGTCGAAGACGTCGAGGTCGATGCAGAAATCTCCGACGATGGCTTTGAAGTCGAAGACACGGACGACGAGGGAACGATCGACATTCTCGGTGACGAGGATGGAGATACGAGTGACGAGAGTGGCGCCGAGCGAATCGCAGAGATCGAGTTCGACCAATATGCAGCTATGGACGATCTGAACGACAACTACATCGCAAACGACACAGGCGGAAGTACCGATCCCGAAGATATCGAAATCGACGACGAGGCTGTCGCTGATCGCTTCGGGAGTAAGAAACCGACAACCCGGACGTTCTGGACTCGAGTCTGGGAGGCAGCAAGCGTCGACGAGACGAAGCCGATCTATCGCGAGCGACTGCCCGGCGCCGTCCAACACGCCGGCACTCGTCGGACGCAAGTTTCCGACGCAGTTCAACTCGGCCTCGCCTCAGGCGAACTCGTCCCCGCTGGGGAAGAAGAAGACGCCGTTCGACTCCCCGGCCCGCGTGACGCCTACCGTGAGCACCTCGAGGATGAGCAGATCACGAAGATGCAACGGCGAGATAACTGGACTGCTGTCTGGAATGCACTCGGCCACAGTCCCGAAAATGGGATCGATATTCCGGGTGTCATCATGGGTTTGCGCGCCACTCACGACCTCGAGCGAGTAGACGCCAAGGCTGCAATCGGAGCTGGTGTTGATGCAGGTGTCATCATCGAAGACGGAAAGCAGCTCGCACTCGGTGACCGCACTGTCCCTACCTTCTGGAGCGCGCTCCTCGATGAATACAACCGATCCCCTCACGATTCGTTCACCGAACAGGAGTGTATCCTCGGTCTGACTTTCGTCCACGACCTCTCAGAAGATCAGGCACACGCAACTCTCGAGCGTGGCCGTGAACATGGGATCGTCTATACCGAAGACCACTACTACATCAACACGCCTCGAGACGATCGTGGCCCGGAGATCGCTGAGGAAGCGTTCGATCCAGATGCCTACCCACCAAGCGACGACGCAGGGAACGCAGACAACAGCGACGACGGAGATGATGACGACGGCTCTGGCTCGAGTCCCGACGCTGGTACTGAGGAATCTCCCGAGTCAACTAACGAGAATACTGGCCAGTCAACCACAGAGACTACTGACAAAGAAACCACCGAGCAAACCGAGAGTGGTGGAGACGAACCAGCCACGGAATCGACGTCGACGGCCGACACGACGCCCTCGGACGAACCGACTCACGACGAGGGCCAACAGGAGTCGGACAGCACGCCCGGAGAGCAGCCGACCAATACCGACACGACCGAGACCACATCTGAAGCCGAAAGTCGCACAGCGACCAACTCAGAGACGTACAACGAATCGGAAAACCAAGACTCGAGTTCCGAAACTGAGTCGGAAGAAACGATCACCGACCAGCAGATGTTCGAGTCGTCGGACGACGAGACGACGTCCGACGAAACCGGAAGCGATTCTGCGGCCGACAGCGCCACGCAGAGCGAGTCCAGTGAAACGAGTGGTGCAGACCAGACCGCAGACGGCGAGCCGCGTGCCGAGCCCAACAGCGCGCTCATCGACACCGATCTTGAGGAGCTTCGACTGAAACCCAAACCAGACCTCGGCGCTGTCCAAGCCTGTCTCGAGGAAGCCGCCCTGTTCTTCCACGACCAGCTGGATCGGGAAATCGAACACAACGTCGAGTGGAACCAAGAGCGAGCGTTCGAAGAGGGCTACCGCAAGCCCGAGACGCCACGGGAGTACTTCACTTCCCTCGAGGGAGACGACCCAGCGTACCCAGTCGAGCGAGATCCCGAGGCAGCTGACGCGATGCCCGCCCATCGCGACGAGCAACCGACGGGCATTCAGTCAGTCGACGACGCCGAAACAAAAGTCGCCAGTCCGAACGACTTCATGATCGACGGGAAGCCCTACCAGTATCTCGGCGCTGACCATCGTGGCTGGAGTGACTCGATCGTCGACCAGAAACAACTCGGCTGGGCACCCGTCTTCGGGAAGGAACTATTCTATCATCTCGAGGAAGCGGGCTTCGCTCATCATACGATGATCGCGACGGGGCTGTTCACGAAGCCTCGAGACGCCTACGGAGAGAACAGCGACGGCGAGGGTTACGTCGACTACACGCAAGTCGATGAGCCGAAGGACCTCTCGTGCCTGTTTCGTGGACGTTACATCTTCCCCTACCACGACGAAGACGGACAGGTCGCGTTCTTCATCGGCCGTCAACCCGACTTCGACACCGAGCATGGAATCCATCCCGAGGACTTCACGAAGGGCAAGTACGCCAAGCTCGCCACGACCAAGAACTACACCATCGTCGACGAACCGATCTACGGCCGCGAAACCATCCGCGACGGCGAACCGCTCGTCATCACGGAAGGGATGGCCGACGCGATCACGGCCCACGCCCACGGGATTCCGTGTATCTCGCCCGTGACGAAGACGTTCAAAATCAAACAGCGCGAGACGCTGGCCGATATCATTCGGAGTCACCAGATCCCCGACGTCTACTTCCTGCAGGACAGCGACCCACCGAAGCGCGTCGTCCTCGATGAAGACGATCGGGACCACGACGAACGAGCCTGCCGGCGGGCGATGAACATCCGGGAACTGTTCTGTACTGGGGAGTTCCCCGGCCCGTCGGAGTTCACCGCGAAGACTGCAGTGAGTGCCGCCGCGAACGACCTCCTCGAGGAGATGCTCGAGGACCACGACATCTGTGTCGCTCCACCAGCTGATCCGGAGAAAGACGCCGACGAGGAAACGCAGGTCACGGCCGATGAAGTGCCGGTCCATCTCCTGACGACCGACGCCGACCGCCCACGAGATACCGGCCCGATCAGCGAAGTCATCGAAATCTACAACCATGGCCCCGGTGTCGACAGCGCCGTCGACATGGGTCGCGTACTGGATACGCATACGCCGTCACCGGACGAGACGTTCACGGGAACAGTGCAAGCCGCAGCCGACGTCTATCGCGAGGAAGTCATCGAAGGCGATGCCGACCCCGAAGAAGACGACTACGACCTCTGGGAAGAAGTGGCCCGCCGGCTGGATGTCATCGAAGTCGATACCGAGACTGATGGAGAGGCGACGACTAAGGACGACGCCGACCAAGCTTCTCTCGAGGAACCCGACCGCTTCGACTACGGCGGGACGAACGTCTGGCTGATCGAACTCCCACAGTTCGGGGACGAGAAACGCGACCTCGACGACTATCTGCAGAACGGCTGGCTGGCACTCGCGCCACCTGCAGACTGGGCACTCCGACTGTCGATGGAAGACAGTCCGTCGGTCGAAGAACGGCGTGACGGACACACCACGGCCCCTGCGTGGATGCAGGCTCTCACCCAGCGGGCAGATCCCGTCGCAGACTACCCGACCGGGATGGAAACCAACTCGCTAACCTACCCGGTGGCCAACGACCTCCTGCACACAGTCGGTTCGCTGCCCTACGCAGCGGCAGGCGACGACTTCCCAGTGAAGTCCCCGTATGTCATCAACTCCGACCCCGAAGCCGACAGCGACGAACTGCAGGCCGCTCACAGACATCCTGTTGCTGACGCTGCCGACCTCCGTCAGGACAACAACGCACTCACGCCGGCCCCGGAGTCGCCTGACGTCTACCCACCGCTCTCGCTGTTCGGTGTCATCCCGACGATCCACCCCACACAGCATCCCGCAGCCTCGGGCAATGTCAGTGGGCTCGTCAACTCCGACAGCGATTCAGCGATCGACGTCGACCCACAGGAAATCGAAGATCGTGTCGAGGAAGCCGACTACAAGAAACTCACCGGCAAACACAATCCGATCTGGAGTCTCGAGCTCCGCGACCTCGGACTGAACCCCGGCTCTCGAGGGAAGAATCCGTTCGGTCACTTCGGTGAATCGGAGAACTATTTCGTCGTGATCGACGACGATTTCGCCTACTGTCACAAGCGCGAAGCAGTATACAATTTCCAACACTTCGCACTCTGCGACATGGGTCACCGCGATGGGTCCACGTCGGCGAAAGGTCAGACTCTTGAGGATTATGAGTACTTCCTGCTGTGGAAGTACGCCCGCCAAAATGGACTGGTTCCAGAGCACACGCCGATCCCCCTCAAGGGGCTGGTCGGCTACGCGATCAAGCACGACTTCTGTGACCCAGCTGACCTCGAGCAGTTCGATGCTGCGGAGGGTCCAGATGAGGGCGAAGATGGCGACGGATCGGGGTCGGACGAGAAGGCGCTCAAGCGCAATCTCAAACTCCCCGATGACGTCTACTTCCCAGTTCTCAAAGATATCGAAGAAGAGACTGGATACACCCCAGCGCGTCTCGATAATAGTGGGTCCAGAGAGGACCAGACCGGCCACGGTGATGGCCCGGCAGAGGCCCCCGATGTGGACCCCGATGAGGCCATCCGTGAGGACGCACTCGAACGGTTCGGTAACTACTACCGGACGGGAGATGAATGGCCGGAGCCGATGGAACAATTCTTGACCGTGTTCGTGGAGATCGATGACGAGATCAGTGCGGATAGAGATCGGAGTTCTGTCACCCCTGTCTCAGACATCCGCGATGCCTACAATGCGTGGGCGCAAATCACCCTCGAAGATCTACGTCAAGATCCTGAGAAGAGCGCTGACGAAGCGGAGGTCAAAACCTATCCTCCGGGTGGGTTTTCGACCCGACTGAAGTCGGCTCTCAACAATGATCACCCCAAGCGAAAAGTGACTATCGAAGGACGCGGTCGTCCCCGGTGCTATTTCGGAATCAGTCTCACTGATCAGGGCGAACAACTCGCCCAACTCGAGGGGCTCTTCGCCGAAGACGAGTAACCGAATACTGTAACTCACTCTCTGTTTTATCGTCGGGTTTGCAGACACTCTTCCCAAAAACCTCTCTTTCTCGACATTGATTTCAGCCTCTCAATCACTGTGTTTCAGATCACTTCCCTTTGCGTCCCGAGGCACACTCGAGGTCCAAATCTGTTCTTTCTCATGACTCTCAGAACGGTACTTGTCTGAACTATAATCCACTGTCTATTGCGCGGAAACAACATCCCCACAACTGCTGTGCTATAGTTGTTGAATAACCAACCAGAATCTCCCCTGAGCAGCGGTCTGTTTCCTCTTTGATCCTCCGAAATACCCCCCCGGACAATCGCAAGACTGCGTCGGGTGTCCGGGGGTTAGATGCAAAGAAAATTTTTATGTGATAAACTCCGTGGCTGATATCCTTCAGTCAACCCCTCCATAGACCCATATTTACGACCGACATATTTCGAAATATGGGATATTCGAAAACCATGAAAATAACCAGACGGCGTCGGGTGTCCGGGGGTATCGACTATCCAAAATTACCCCCCGGACAATCGCAAGACTGCGTCGGGATGTCCGGGGTGTTTCACCACTTTATTCCGCATATAATTACCACAACCCAGATACAAAAGTTTCTATCGTGAAAATAACCAGACGGCGTCGGGTTCGGCTGAAATAATCGCCTTTCTGGGCCACTCTCAGACGACCCCCGGACAATCGCAAGACGGCGTCGGGGTGTCCGGGGGTGAGAAGCTGTACTGGACCTCGAAGCGAATCCTCGAGACTCGAGTACCTGTCTCGCTCGAATCTGCGCGATACGAGGGTCTCGACAGACTCGACTTTATTTCACGTTCTCAGACACCCCCGATTTTGAGCCGCTGCGTCTGAGATATACCCCTATTTCCCCCCGTTGGGTGGGGGGGTTCAGGCCACAAGGCCAAGAGTCAAGAAAATGAGAATGGATTGGAGGACCAGAGACAGCAACACCACCCCCTTTCCCCCTGAAGGGGGATGGACTGATCTGGAGAGAAATGGGGGTGAGTGAGAGTGGAGTGATGAGCCGTGACCAACTGACCTCCCACCGGCCGGATGGCCTCTCCTCGAACACCAGTCACCAGTAGTCGACGGCCGTCAGGATTGGCCGTCTCTGAGGACACACTGGACTGCCGAATATCTAGGTGAATCTGATATACAGAACCAGCCCAACTTCCTCCGGTCAGTCGGACCCAGTGGTGGGGAGACTTTCTTATCGAGATGTGCTGTTGGACGTTCCGATCCAGCTGTCTCCTGATGGCCGACGGCCACTCCCGCTTCACGGATTGCGACGGGGGACTGGTGACCCTCGACCCACGGGAGATTCTGGTGGCCATACTGGTCGCGACGATCGTGGTTCCACCGGACTCGATTCACCGGCACTGAGTTGCCTCGATCTCTGTGTCAGTTTGCCCTATATGTCGGTGGCTATTGGCCGGCTGGATTCCGCCGGGATTCGTCCCTCAGAGTCGGCCACGAATTGACCGCGTTGTAACCGTGGATGACTCCCGGTGAACGACCCCTGACGTCGGTGACCGACTGGCCGTGATCGACGCCTCGATTCGACCCACAGATGCGGTGGTTGATCCACCGCTGTTCGACCGTCGATCTCGACTCGATTTCGGCCTCCGTTTCGGCTCCGAATCAACCTTGTCGAGTCACCACTTCGTGGAGGGCCAGTCACCTCCTGATCGTGGCGACAGGCTGGACGATCTTCGATCCTCGTTCGGTGACCGATCTGGTAGTCATATCAGTTCATCGAGACACGTCCGAGTGGTGGCCGTTGGCCAGCTGATCGATGACCACAGACACGGCGGGACACCGCTTCGAGTTCGAGGGACGAACGTCGCAATTGCCGGTCGAAATCACCCCATCGAAATCGACCAGTCGGCCGGTGGGGTTTGCCCCGTCGTGATCCCACTGGTCGTCGACATCGACGCAGTTACGATGAGACACTTGCAATCTGGTGTCGCCGCTGGGAAGTCGGGAAAACGTCTCACTCACCTGACTATGATCTCTCCCCCACCGAGAGTCTCCCGAAATCGGGTCGACTCTCTTCTCTCGAAATCCTGAAACGACGGTGGCAAACCAAACGGGGGACGAGATGGTCCCAACCCAATCGGCTACATTGTGGCGGAGGCCTGAGCCGAGATACTAACAATGCTGTTCATCGTCGTCGCTGTGACTGTTGTGACGTTTTCCACACTGGGTGCTGCTGTCGTTGGCGTAGTCCTGCTGGCACTGGCTGGGCCGAGTACTGAGAATGCTGGCTGTGGCTGTTCGGTCTGTTCGAAGACGGAAGGCTGCTACTTTTGCTCGAGTACGGAAGCGGACCGGCGAATCGATGGACACGATGCCTGCGAGGACTGTCTCTTCAACTACCTCTAACCACTCTGCCGCCTCTTTTTTGCGACGACTGCCGAACCAAAAACAGACTGTAGTGCAGTTCCGGAACCAATCGACAGAAGTCGAGAAAACCAGCGGAAGAACAACTGTCTGTGGGCAACTCGAGACCAGATGGTTCCAACTCCTGCAGTGACGTCGGTCGGCTACAGAAGCCTCCACGACGATCCCTGTTCGACGCCGTCTCTTAGCCAGATCCTCAGGCCACACAACATTGTCACCCTCATCCGGAGATGAGGGCTTTCGACCCCGAGGGGGTGGGCCTGACGATCAATCATGTCTCGACCAAGCATCTCCGAGCTGCGTAGCACCGACACCGAACAGAACACCAGCGCCACCGAGACGACCTCGAGGTTCGACGATCTCGATGTCGACTTCGGGGAGATCCTGCTCTCGATCCTACGACCGAACGCGACGTTCTCCACCATCGGCGTCTTCGCGCTCGGCTCGTACTTCACCGCGGCGTTCCTGAGCATCCTCGGCGTGGGCCTCCACGCGATCTTCTTCCTGCCTGCAGCCCTGATCTGGTTCATCAGCACGCCTGCGATCTTCGCCCTGACTGCCTACGTGCTCTACGTGAAGTTCGGCTCGAGCAGCGACGAGTGAGGCCGGTCGGACGCCTCTTTTTTTGCGCCGGCTACCCAACCCCCACCAAAGCCGTAGTGCAGTTGCCAATGCAGGAACTGGAAACCACTGAAAGCGACGGTCTCTGTCCCAGACGTCGTCGACGACACTCTGTCTTCGCTCTTGCCTTCCGTGGGGCTGTCAGAAACGGAGAAACATTATTGCCCTCATCCGGAGATGAGGGTTTTCACCCCTGAGGGGGGTGATCCCGAGAGTGATTCCAATGTCTGTTAAGACACCCACGACGGTCGGAGTTGCACAGCTGTCAAACGAAAGCCGCGACGTCGTCGCCGAACTCGAAGCGGAAATCGACCGATACGTCGAGCAGATCTCGGTCGTTGAACAAGACGGTCGCCTGTTCGCCTCTGCGGAGATGAGCCCAACCAACAGTGGCTCCGACTCCCGATCGCTTCGAAAGAAGGCGCGGAACCTCGGCTGGGTCCACGACCCCGGGAAGATCTCCTACGACACGGTCAACCTCGTCTACGACGAGGGGAGCGATCCCCACCTCGACAGCACGATCCCGATGTCCACTCGATCGAGCAGTCGCTTCGCTCGAGAGTGTCCAACCGATCCGCTCCAGATCGGCGCTCGAGTTCAAGTGTCGCTGCCACAGGGCGAGACATCCTTCGGCGAAGAGAGTCAACGTCACGGTCGCCTCGCTTCGGTCGCTGATCTCGACGCCGGCGACGAAGTGGTCGTCGAGCACCGAGCAACTCGAACCCACGGTGGGTACCAGTACTCGTCGTGCAACGAGAAGCTGTGGACCGAAGTCTCGAGTGTGTCCTCGGAGACGGTCGAACTCGAGGACGGAACGCACTTCGATCTCACGACGACGTACGAAGGCGAGGCAGTCTGGATGGACGGCGGCGAGACCCACGCGGTCAAACACGTGACTGTCCTCGACGAGTGAGGCCGGTCGGACGCCTCTTTTTTTGCGCTGGGTGCCTCGAGATAGCGGACTGTCCCCACAGGGACGATCTCCGTGATCGGCGCGACGACGTGAACCGGAAGGCAACTACACCTCCTCTCTGACCGCTCTCTATGGCTGCCTCTGGTGTACCCGACCTTCCGGTCCACGACGTCTGGTCGGGTTTTGGTACGTGGAGGACTGGTGTGACCGAAGCCCGTAGTGCCGCTGAAGGAGTTAGTGGGAGTTAGTGTGGTGTGATTGTTATCGAGGGACAGCAGACGGACCAATCGAGAGACCCGCTACGGCGTTCTCTTGGCCCCGCTTCTGTTCTCCCACTGACCGAACTTACGCCACAATCTTCGACCGACCGGCTGACCCAGAGCAACATTATCTCCCTCATCCGGAGATGCGGGTTTCACCCCCGATGGGGGTGGCCTGACAGAGAACTTCGAGGTCCTTGAGGCGATCTTCGAGGCGTGTGTTTTCCTGCTCGGTTTCCTCGAGTTCCGTCTCGAGGGCGTTGATTCGGGCTTCTTTGGCCTCGAGTTGGGTGATGCGATCGCGAAGTCGGGTGAGTTCGGCATCGAACTGTTCGTGTGTCGATGTGGTAGTCGTGTCTTCGGTGGTTATCGGGTTGGAATGGGACTGCTGGTGCTGATGCTCAGTGAATCGATCAACAAGCGCTGCAACGCCGCCGACAGAACAGGACGAGCGGGGTCTGCTAGCCCTCTCGAGTCGTTCTCACAGAGGACTGGAAGCGAGGCTGGGCGAAGCCCGAACGCTTTCTCGCTACGAACGGGGCAGTTAAAGGTGACATCCTCCTCGCCGTAAACGGACGAGGCTTCCCGTACCGCAGTTGGGATATTTGCCGGTCTACGACACAACTTGTTCTCGCGGGGCGAACACCCCACTCTCTGAATCGAACAGGTGTACCGATGGCTGTGCCACACAGCCGTTACTCCTATCCTCGCTATGAGGACTCGGAGTTATCTTCTGACGTATATTCTCCGCGCCGTTGCAATCCGCGTTTCCGACTAACCCACACGACGAGCAGACGTACAAGCCACGGTGCTTCCGATTCGACTTCGTGTCGTCACCACACGCCGAACACGTTTTTGAGGTGTTCCATTCATTCTCTTTCAGCACCTCGACACCACGAAGCTCGCCCTTGTACGCGAGGTACTGGTAGATACGGTCGAACGCCCACGTGTGGAGTTTCTTGTTGCCGGTTTTGCCCCAGTCGGACTTTCGCACGTCTTCAGGCCAACTTACCGCGAGCGTGCCAACACCACGTTTGACACACTCCGTAATTATGCTGTCTGTGAGGGTGTGATAGAAGTGCGTTTCGCGTTCTGCGAGTTTTCGACGTGCCCACATCGACTTCTGCGACGGGCCGTTCTCTCCTTCCGTGTCGTACTCTGCTTGGGTGAAATAGTGTTTGTCTTCTTTGAGGGAGTTGCCGGGGTATAGGACGTACTCGTCGGGGAACACAACGGTAGCGATGTTCTTGATGCCGAGGTCGATGCCTGCAACTTCGTCGCCTGCGGAGTCGGTGGTTTCGAGTTCGACTTTACAGACGAAGTGCAGTTCCCACTCGTCGCCGTTCCAGACGGCGCGAACGTTCTGTACCTTGTTGACCTCTGAAAGGTCAACGTCCGGGCGGGTCTGATACTCACAGAGGATGAAGTCCGACCAAGACTCCTTAAGATTCGACCCTTTCGAGAGTCGAACGCGGTTGTTCTCTGGGTCGTGTTTGAACCCGTCTACTTTGAACGTAACCGTGCTTCGGGGGCGAGTGTCGCCGTGTTTGCGGTAACCGGGCGGATTCGCCTCACCGTACTTGTGTCTCAGGTCGAACCACGACTGGAAAGCGTCGGAAAGTTCTTCGATGACTTTCTGACTGGATTGTGCGTTCAAGTCTTTCCAGCACTCGCGATTCTTCATGTACGCTTTCAGCGTTCCTTCATCGGGGATCTCGCCGGTTGCATCCCAAATCCGATCGGCTGTCCAGCGTGCGACGTTCCAGATTTTTGAGGCGGAGTCTCCGAGCGAATCGAGGCCATCGCAAACCTGCCGGTGGTTCTGGATGGAACCAACGTAGGTTCGTGTGACCCTAATCGCCATACATAGCCAATGTGGATATTTCTACTTAATGGTATGGATCTGCGTGGAATATCCAGTCAGCATTCGTCGGTAGTTGTGGAATCGAGTGACGCGATTCACGCCCGCCCTTCAGCCTCGCGTCTCTCGGCTTCAGGACGGGATTCTCTCGCTGTCTAAAGATAGTTCTCCATACCGTTCGTAGCCACAGAAGTACTGTCGAACTAATCAAGGCTGTTACGGCGGAATGTCACTACTACTCGGTACAGCGAACTTCACGGGGAGATACATCTGACTGGGTATTCGAGGTTCCTCAACTATGCCGGTACCATATAAATAAGACTCAGAATTCATTATGAAGTTTAAGTACCTAGCACACCGAATGCTTTTCTATGGAAAGCAAGTCGAATATTGGATCAGGAGGTGGATCGAAGATCACCCTCGATATCCCCGCCCAAGACACGAGTCTATTCAAGAGTCAGGCCGTTCACGAAGTCCTCTCGTTTTTATCTCAATACCATACCGACGAGTTCTCCATCACGGAACTGACTGACGCGGTAGACTACTCCCAACCCAGCATCTCAAAGGCCGTCGATATTTTGGCTGCAAACGACCTCGTCACTGACCATCGGGAAGGGAACACTCGACTGGTCCAGATCAATCGGGAACGATTACTCCACCCCGACGATCCGTTTCTTCAGATCCCGCAAGCAGAATTCCACACACCAGTCCGCACAGCCGTCGACGAATTGGTGGACCAGCTTGACGATATCGTCGGTATCATGTTGTACGGGAGTGTCGCGCGTGGAGACGCTGATCGGCGGAGTGACATTGACCTGTGGGTCCTCGTCGAGGAAGACCGGATGGCGAACCAACGAACTGCGAACCGTATCCGGCAAGATCTCGAAGACCACGCGTTCGACACCGGTCGGTACGCATACGAGATCGACGTCGAATCGCTTCCAGCCATCCCGAACTACACTGACGAACTCCGAGACATACTCAGCGACGGGCTCGTCGTCCACGACACAGATAAATTCGAAACGGTCCGGAAGATGGTGTTCCACGGTGATCTCGATGAGTAGCGAAGCCGACCCGCAGGCCATCACCGACGCGCTCACCGCGGCCGTCGACGCGTTCAACGAAGAAGGATACGGCGTCCCTACGCGAGAGGAGGCAATTGACGCAGACGCTGACTGGAAAACCCAACTGACGAAGGCGTGCCGGTTGCTGGCTGCAGTCGATACGATCGCCGAACAGGAATTCTACACTGCTACCATCGAATTGTGTTTCGGTGCGACCGAACGATCGGTCGAAGCCTTCGCATTAGCCGAAGGCGGCGACGAACTCAATGATTTCCACGACCACACCACTTGCTACGATCGTGCCACCGACCTCGGACTTCTCTCCACCACAACGACGCGCGAACTCCGGCAACTGTACGACACCAACCGCACAGACAGTTATTACGGCGGGCGACGCCCGACAGAACGCCAAGCAAACACGATGCAACAACTTGCTCGAAGCGTCCACGAGTACGTTACAAATCAAATCAGGGAGGGTGGCGTCTGCGTTTGCGATTCACGCCCGTCGTGAACGACGGGATTCTCTCGCTGCTTAAAGATAGATCTCGAACGCCTCCGCCGGATGGATTGACTCCAATTCAGTCATAGGGTAACACCCCTGGGCGGGTATTCCTCCCACCGCTTCAGGCACTATAATTCTATCACAGATCCCAGCACTACTTTCCTAGATGGTCGTCCAAGGCAGACGTTTAAATCCGACAGGCTCTGTTGAAATCCTTAGTGAGTTACAGGTTCAGACGGTAGTCTGAGTAGATGCAGACCCTCCCAAAGTCTCGGTTGCTCCGATTTGTCGAAGAAGCATTTCAGTTAGCGAAACGCGCTGTAGCTCGGTACTCCTCGAAGTTCTCGAAACAACGCTACACGCTCCATCAGCACATCGTTCTCCTCTGTCTCAAGGTTCGGAAGAACACGACCTATCGTACACTCCCCGACGAACTCATCGAGATGCCCTGTATCCGGAACGCGATGAATCTCACTGAACTCCCTGTGCTGTCTACGCTATGCAAGGCGTTCAACAGACTCGATATGGCTGTCTGGCGAGTGCTGCTCAATCTCTCTGTGTCACTGCTTCCGACCAACGGCGTTGCGGGGATCGATGCTTCGGGATTCGACCGCAGTCACGCTTCAAAACACTACACGAAACGAGCCAAACTCACGATTCAGCAACTCAAAGTAGCACTGCTAGTCGATTCCAAAGTGAACGCAGCCCTTGATTTACACGTGACGACGACACGAAAACACGATAGTGTGAATTCATTAAATATCCGCATTGGTTGTAGACGTAATATTTATTTTTAAGCGATATGTAAAAGCAGTATAGGAAAATGACTGCTCTGAATGCAATTAAGTATGCAACAAGCAAGGACCTTCTTTCACTCTATCTAGGGTTTCTCATATTTTGGTTGCTCCAGGTTTTTGAAGAAATAATTCGTGGAGGTTTCCCGGTTCGCATCCTCAATTATCTCATACCAATGGCTCTGTCTGTGGTTTCTTTTGGTGTTTTAATAATCACTATTGTCGCTATCGTTCATAAAGTCATCTCAGATAGTTTACAAGCCCTCTAAAACAGCTGATAGGTGTTCTGGTAGTCAGTATGCACGTGTAGAGTACAGTAGGTTCATGTGAATAAGTCTATAAGGCTCTGTTGAAATCCTTGAAGAGTTACAAGTTTGGCCAGTAGTATAACCAAATGCAGACTCTCCCGAAATCACGGTTGCTCCGATTCGTCGAGGAGGCATTTCAGTTAGCGCAACGTGCTGTGGCACGATACTCTTCAAAGTTCTCGAAACAGCGCTATACGCTCCATCAACACATCGTTCTCTTGTGCCTCAAAGTTCGGAAGAACACGACCTATCGAACACTCCTCGACGAACTTATCGAGATGCCCCGCATTCGGAGTGCGATCAACCTTACCGAACTTCCTGCGCCGTCAACGCTGTGCAAAGCGTTCGACAGACTCGATATGGCGGTCTGGCGAGTGCTTCTCAATCTCTCTGTGTCACTGCTCCCGACCAACAGTGTTGCGGGAATCGATGCGTCAGGATTCGACCGAACTCACGCCTCGAAGCACTACACGAAACGGGCGAAGTTGACGATTCAGCAGCTGAAGGTCACGCTCTTAGTCGATACGAAGGTAAACGTAATCCTCGATCTACACGTGACGACGACACGAAAGCACGATAGCCAGATTGCGCCGTCGTTGATCAAACGCAACCCCAATACCATTGACATCCTTCTCGGTGACAAAGGCTACGACGACCAGAAGATCAGACGGCTTGCCCGTCAACACGAGGTTCGCCCACTGATCAAGCATCGTGAGTTCACATCGCTCCACAAGGCATGGAACGCACGCATAGACGCTGATCTCTACGGTCAGCGGAGTCAATCCGAGACTGTCAATTCCACGCTCAAGCGAAAGTACGGTGCATTCGTCCGATCACGATGCTGGTGGAAACAGTTCCGTGAACTCACCATCGCCTGTCTCATTCATAATATAGACCGATCACTCTGAACGGTCAATACAGGTGAAGGACTTACTGGAGTTCTTCTTCGGTTAATCGACGGTGATACTCAGATTTCATTACGTGTAGGGTGAGAAGCACCGGGAAGAGAAGAAGTGGCCATAACCACGGAACCAGTAGGATAAGTAGGGTGAACTGTACAGCAAAGAGCATCAGTAAAATATCGCTCTGCCTCTCTGAATCTATAGGCATTGTATTATTATCTCTCAAGATTTACGATACATGTTCCGGTTCTAAGTGATCAATTCGCAGCTCTCATTGACCGACTGTTTCAGACGAGAATATATCTGAAGAATATGATTTCAACAGAGCCATCCGACACTGAACAGAACGCTGGCTGCAGCTGCGATTGCGACTGTGGTGCCAGTTCGAACACGGCCTCGAGCCTCGACCTCGGAGCGATCCTGCTCTCAATCCTGCGACCGAACGCGACGTTCTCCATGCGTAGCGATAGGAAGCTCAACCCTCACGTTAGTAGCTGGTACTAACGAAAGAGTGTGTTTGAGAGCAACCTTTGGTGCGCGCGAGTTTAGTGAAAGTGATTTGTCACACCCCAATCCTAAAGATTATTTGCTCCGAAAAATGCGATTCACACGCACTTATAAATGGGCAAATTTGAGCACTTCACCCCCCACATCCCCAAAGGTTTATCACTCGAAAAAACCGCAAGACGGCGCAGTGTAAGCTGTAATTGAGTTTCACATTCTCTACACATTGTGCACAAGTTATATATATTATCCCTGCAGCACATCAAATGCAACCCGACACCCGTACTGCGGATAGGCCGAGTTGAGACGACACAAGGCCGCAAGGTCAGTCACCGTGCTATGACACGGTGACCGCGGCCTCGCAGTGCGGGTGTCAGGTCCAAAGACTGAGCATACATGAAACGAACATACATGCAACCCGCAGTGCAACGTACGCGCTGTCTCTCTGTTAAAGACAGCGACTACGAACACGATGACGAACAGTCTATCAAAAATAACCATAGCAATGGATATCTCCCAACAGGTGCGATTACCGCAACGAGTGACCGTCGGATCTCTCATGTAGCCGTTGACGAAATCCATAGTCCGACCCACACTACCGTTTCGAGGTGGTCGTGATGTCGGGAAGCAATGCTGAGCAATCCACGCATAACGGTATTCGATTTCAGCGCACGTGGGCAATGCCGAGTAGCGCGACGTTTGACATCGGGCCTATCGGAGATCTCGTCACTGAGGAGTATCACAAGTCCGATGGTCTATGGATCGATCCGTATTCTGGTGGAGCGACCGTCGCTGACGTGACAAACGATCTCAATCCCGAAATCGAGTCTGACTACACCATGCAGGCACTCGATTTTCTCAAGCAGTATGATGACCGAGAAATCGATGGTGGAGTGCTGTTTGATCCGCCCTACTCGCCACGGCAGATCAAAGAGGTGTACGACTCAATCGGTCTCGAGACGTCGATTGAGACGACGCAGGCGACATTCTGGTCAGATGTAAAAGACGAAATCGAGCGCGTCTGTTCGAGCGGTGCAACGGTCATCTCGTGCGGCTGGAACAGCGGTGGCGTCGGTAAAACTCGAGGGTTTGAGAGGAGACGAATCCTCTTGGTCCCCCATGGCGGGCAGCATAACGACACCATCGTCACCGTCGAAGATCGGACTCGAACAGAGTTATTCGAGTTTGTGAGGTGAGTGAGAGCCGCCTGCAGCTATCGCCAGCTTTCACTGTCTGGAGTTGGGAATGTCAGAGAACAATCGCCATACGGCACCGGATTGTAGTGCCTCATCGTTTTCCTGAGATCGGTCGATCGGTTGCTGGATTCTTCGAGGTTGCAGTCACGATCGATCCAGTTCGTACTATGTCTGGAGTTCCCGGGACAGCAACTCGACCCCCACCGACATCGGTAGATCGTCGGCGTCCTCGTTGTGGACGCCGATGACGCGGAACCGTTTCGTATCTTGTGACTGTGTATCCGCGTACTCTCTCCGGTCGAACTCGACCTTGACTTCCATATCAATGTACTTGCGGAAGAGGTCGTCCACGATTCAAAGATTTTCTCGCATTGTATTTCTATAGAGCTTTTAACTAACCCCCGCGTCCGCAATGTCCGCCTGGAGGTTTCTTTAAATAACACCCCCACCCCCTTCTGCCGCATAATTCTCGTTCAAACAAGGGGAGGGTGTGAGAGACAGGAGATTCCGCAGTTGACTAGACGGGATAGCCTTCGTTTCTGGCTAGCCTATGTTTTTTGACCCTCCCACCCCGGAGTGCCGCCGCATAGAATTCGAAGGGGATGGGGGAGTTGAAAGAGGGGTTAGATCTACGTAGTAACCTCTTCACACGCATATAGAACCGAAATAGCTGGATTACCGTAAAACAGACTGAAGGATCATTTCAAGTCTTCTAAGCCGAAGACGTCTCGGCTTTTCAGTGTGCCGAAGATGGATTACGGAATAGTAAGAGTCCTGTATGTAAAGTCTTATGTTTATCAGCAATATATGCTGGTGTATGTACAGAATGAGATCTGGCGTCTCAGTCTCTATATCGTCATTAAAATAGAGATTTACATCCGAAGTCCGGTGTATGACCGTGTCTTAAAGATTATTTCAATAACATCTCTAACCATCCCCCTCCCTCTACATTCTATGCGGCGGCACTCCGGGGTGGGGGAGCCAAAACCACGTTCACGATTTTCGGATCAAACGTCCCAGCAGTTCCTTCCCAAGTACCCGGGAGACGGGACTTAATTTCCCAACTGTCGCGAAAGTATCTGAGTGAGTGATCACAACAGGTATATGATAAGTGAGGTTGTTTTGGTCTTCTCACCCGGGCACCTCTTGTTGTATATCATCCTATCCACCCCTCCCCCCCTGTTTGAACGAGAATTATGCGGCGCGAGGGGGTGGGGGTGTTATTTAAAGAAACCTCCAGGCGGACATTGCGGACGCGGGGGTTATTTAAAACAATATTCTAGCCAGCCATCATTATAAGTGTGATGCATGAGTTGGATCAGTCTTCCCCAAAGTATGCGTTAGTGTCTCAGAGATTATTATTCGAGAATAGTATATCAAGATCATCGATACTAAATAGCGACCAATTGCTATCAAGGTCTTCTTCAAGTCCATCGACGAATCCGCTTCTCGAGAAGAGAGCAAACCGTTCTTCTCGATTCCCTGGCCCCCATCGAACGTTTTCAGCTTTGTCCCGAAGGTTCTCGACGAGTGCATATCCGACAGGCTCGGCAGTCCACTTGCACTCGGCAAGCAGGATTCGATCGTCGTCGGGGGCAAGACCAACGATGTCGACCTCTTCTTCGCCATACCACCATCGCCCGATCTTGGAGTACGGGTCGAATTCACCGCGTCGAATCGCCTCCCAGACGGCCTCTTGACAGACGTCCTCGAACGTGGTTGCGACGTGGGTGGGAAGATCGGGTTCGATGGTGCCGTCGAAGACGATAGTTGGCGCTTCTTCGATACTGGAGCGATTCGGCTCGACATATCGGAACCAAAACCGCAAGAACTCATCGGCGACATGATACTGGGACCGTTTGGATTTCTGGCTCGATGCTGTGACTGGAACCTCACGATCAATGAGTCGCAGTCGCCGGAGTGTCTGGAGATATTTCGATAACGGTCCCGGATCGATTCCAGTCGCTCCTGAAATCTCATTCGGTGTCGTATGGCCCAGCGCAACCGCCTCGAGAATACTCATATACCGAGCGGGGTTTCGTAGCTCGGTCCGCAACAGAAACTCTGGTTCGTTGTAGAGTACAGCTGTCGGTGAGAGGAGCTGTGTCTGGATGTTCTCGGCAAGCGTCCGGTCGTAGTCGAAGAGCGTGAGGTACATCGGCGTCCCACCAGTAACCGAGTACGACCGAATCGCGTCTGCAAGATCGTACGTGATGACGTCCCGGGCCTGTTGAAACGAGAACGGCTGGAGATCGATCTGGCCCGTTCGACGGCCGTACAATGGACTTTCGTGACCGAGTACCTCTGACTCCATGGTACTCACGCTCGAGCCACAGAGCACGAGCATGGAGTCAGTGTGTTGGAGCTGTTCGTCGACAAACGCCTGAATATACGATGGGAGTGAGTCGTTCTCCGCAATCAGATAGGGAAACTCGTCGACAACAACGACGTGTCGCTCTGATGTGAGTTTGTCTCCGAGATATTCGAAGGCGTCATCCCAACCATCGATGCGTGGGACACGGTCGTCGAAGGTGTCGGCGACTTGTTCAACGAACTTCTCACGCTGGCGGTGTTCGGCTTCCTGAGCTGCAAGATAGTATATGTGGGGACGGTCAGTGCAAAATTCTTTGAGCAATTCCGTTTTCCCGACTCGACGCCGTCCGTAGACGACATAAAAATCGTGGCCGGGCGAATTGAACGCAGTCTCGAGTGCAGCGAGTTCGTCATCCCGGTTGTAGAAGGTCATACTCTGCCTAATGATTCGTACGATAATGACTTGTCTGTTTCGGCGGATTGGTATCTGAAACCCCAAATTCAGGGTATGAAAGATATCCTGAAATTGTCGTCTATGTTATTCCGTCAGAGAATAATACTTCCGAGTAGCCTATTCTGAAATAGCCTATTCTAAAATTGGTTAGTCGGTTCCCTGCTGGCAAAAACAATAGGTGGGGGTCACCGACGCCGAGGATAGGAGTAACGGCGGTTTGGCGCAGCCAGCAGTCCGCTTGTTCGACAAACACACCGGCGTAGTAGCCGGCCGAGAACAGGTCGCCGACTGCAAACCGTAATATCCCAACGCCCGGGAATCCTACGGCTGAAGCCGTAGGAGGACGTCAATATTCATAGTACCACGACACATCTCGGAATCGCCCGTAGTGCTGGACGATCGCGGATCGTTCAGGTCGACGCCGTTGTTTTCGTCAGTCATCGTTAATACGTTTCTACCGGCGGTCGAGGCGGATACCCCGACCCTTGAGGTCGGGGTTGTTGACTGGAAACGTGCTCTCTCTCTGCGGTCGAATCATACCCTGATTTTTTGCTGAGTCAGCAATTCGAGGTGGAGCCTCCGACCTCAAGGAACGAGTCAACAACCTCGGGGTCAAGCCCCGTGGCATCCGCCTTGACATTCTGTGAACACGTTCGCGAAATTGGCGACTCGGTTGCAAAACTTCGGGATTGACCAGCGTCTCTTTCTGAATTTCGACCGATCAAGCGCAAAACGAATAATTGGGTTGAGGCGCTAAGGCCCCTTCCTCGAGGAGCAAACGGCGGCAACCGTAAGCGAGTAGGGTGGAGTGGGACGAATCTCCGTACGTCGGTTCATCGGACTCAAGGATTAGTCGGCCGCCGACATCGCCGCGGCTTCGATCGGTTGTTGTGCGAGTTCTGGCCCCATGTGAATGTGTTTTTCCGGTTGCGTTTGTCGCTCACAGTCCGTGAGCCGGCCGGCGAGTTTGATCCACGGCGCATAGGCATCGATCTCGAGCAACGCCAACGGGTCCTGCGGCTCAAAGAGCACGCTGCCGATTGGATCTGCAGGATCTCCATACTGAGCTGGTGGCAATGTCGAGACAAGGAGTGGATCAACGGCGTCAAAGAGTAGACTCGCCGATTTTGAGGTCGTTGACGGGAACACGGGCTGTCTACGTTCGGAGGCACTGACAAACGAAAGCGCCAGCCGATACCCGTCAGCGCCGATTCGGACGATATCGAACGCCGCGAGCTTGTCGGCGTGATTGCGGACCGTCCGAGTAGAGACATCAGCCCGCTCGGCGACGGTCTTTTGTGAGAGTGGTTCCGATGCCGTCAGCAGCGCCGCGATGATCTTTCCGACCGATCGCGGTAATTCCGGCACGAGCGCTGTTGGCTCGAGTCCACGCAGCGCCACGCGAAGTTCGTCGGGACGGATCTCTCGCCGGCGATCTTCGGGACTAAGTCGGGTGTTCAAAACGCGTGCGACGTCGTGTGGCGTCGCGACAAGTCCGTACAGCACCGAGATAGCTTGGTGGGTCGTCGCGATGTTCTTCTGCTCGAGGATCCGTGTTATGGTCTGCTCAAAGTCCGTTCGGTCGACGTCCCGAACCGTGATGTCGATCCCAAACTCCGGTGCGTCGTCGACGAGCTCACGGGGTGTCTCAAGGTAGTACTCGAGAACGTCACGGAAGCGGTGGACATCCGGGCCACGGATCACGAACGACCCGATCAGAGTGCCCGTTGGATCAGCGGCGTCGACAGTCGGCGACAGCAGCGGGCTGTCACAGTTCGGGACATCGAACAGCTGTCGGTAGGGAGCGAACGCGCCATACCGCGATTGGATCGCCGCTGAGATCCCAATCGACTTCGCCAGCGGCTTGAGGTGTTTCTCGAGGTTCGCACCTTGAGGGACACGAATTTCCCGGATAATGTCCGTCCCGACGAGATCGAGGAGGTGCACGATCGATCCTGTCAGCCCATGTGCCAGCCGCATAATCCTCGAGCGGAACGCACAGCGATCCTCGTAGTCCTGATGGCGAAGTTTTGTCGTCATTTGTGCGATGGACTCGCCCCACTCAACGAGGTCATCGCGAAGGACCTCCGGATCGGCAAGTGCGTCACTCGAAAGGGCACCGATGTTCCGAGCATCGCGAAGGATAGCCGGTGGGTCATCGATGGTGCCGAGACGATTGGTCGGTAGGGCACGGTCAATAAATCGCGGGCTCGCTAACGCCAGTGCAACGCTCACCGTGCACGGCAACGGTTCGGCCGCTCGTACAGCCACAACCGCCTCGTCGCGGTCATCGTCGTAGCTTACCAGCCGCACTTTCCCATCATCGCCGTTTCGGCCTTCTATACTGCCGTCTACTATGGTCACAGCGCCGGAGCGGCCACATGCGGCAGCTGCAGCGTGGGTGTTGCTGTTGGCGTAGCGGGTGCGGTAGGGTCGACCCTCCTGCGGTAGGTCGACATCTTCCTCCCCACCTACTCCCTCACGTGGGGTTACACGGCACTGTAGATGTGATTTTCCGGTCGAGAAGTCGAAATCCGAAAGCGACTGTTGACGGCCGTGTTCGCGGTTGAATGTATCGATTACGCGTTCGCCGGCCTCGAGCAACTGAATCATCTGGTCACCGTCTGGTCCGTAGATCTCGATCAGACCGAGGTCGATCAGCGAGTTATCGTCAGTTCGTAGGACCTGAGAGATCCGTTGGGAACTGACGGCATGCGTGCTCTCGAGGGCGTGACGCGACAGAACACCGTCGGGGGAGTCGGCCAGATCCCGGAGGATCATCGCCGCACGACCGTCCGGATCTAGTGCGGCTAGGGCACGCTCACTCAGATCTCCGACATGGTTGTCCCCACGGTGTCGATTGCACCATTCGCTAACGCCGGGAAGGTCGAGTCGATGCCGATCGGCCAATGTTTGTAGCGTCGACTTATCGCCCACAATCTGGATGTCAAGCGAGGCTGCCAGCACGGCCAGCAGATCACAGACGTCGACACGCTGATCGCGGCGAGTCTGCGTCGGATCGACGAATGCATCACGCACGACGATGGTGACCGTCTCTGGGTGCTCAAGTCCGTTAAATAGGCTGGCGACGGCCAGTAAGTCTTCAATAGCCGAAAGAGAGGGGTCAGCGAGTTCAGGAACGAAGTTGCTAACCACAATCCAGATATCGTGCGTATAACCCTTCGTCGCATCTGCAATTGGTTTCCGAAGCCAGAACGGCACGTTACGGGTCTTGAGCTCGTCGTAACACTCTTCCAAGTCCAAACCACCGAACAGGTTACCAAGCGCGCGTGCGAGAGCGCGCTGTAATGCGTGGCTGGCCATGAGATCTTCCCAGACGCTAGTGATCGTCACATCGTCAATCTCGACGACTGCGGCCGTGTCGATCGGTCGGGTGTCAGCGATCGAGACTTCACCAGTCGGTAGCTCGTCGCGATCGGGTCGGTCGGCCCAACCCTCAAGCGAATCGTCGACATAGTCACTGTAGATCTTGGCGTTCGAATCTTGAAGGGACACCTTGTCTTCGAACGCATCGAACCCAATCCCGCTGTACTCCTCGGCCAACTCTTCGAATCTCCACCGATCTGATTCAAATACAGTCTTCGCAAGTTCCTCATATCGATCACTCCCTGGTGGTGACAGATCCATCTCCTCGTCATCAAAAGCAAGTGAGTCGATTTGTGACTCGACTTCATCAGCTTGTTCGGCGTACTGGCCGCGGTCTTCAATGAAGGCCTCGTAAACCTCAGACTCGCCGGCCTCGGCAGCTTCGATCCGTGATCGGAGCTCAGATGCACCGGCCAGTGTCTCCTGTGATCCACGGGGTTCCACTCTGTCTGTGGGATGCTCAGATTGACAATGTGGACATAAGACGGTCTGTTGAGCCTGCCACCCGCTTTCTTGAATCCACGTATTCGTACACGTCGAACAAGGAAGGATGTCGAATCTGCTCATTGCCCTACCCCTATACTGTCAGCTATCGCTGCTCGGCAAACGGTCGTCTTGACGACGTCACTTTCGCTGCTACGTGTCTCTCGCATGGTCATATGTTCTGTAATACCCGACCACAGAACGCGCACGTTCCACTCGCAAACAGGCGATCACCTCGAGAACGCGAGTCTTGCCGGGTTGTGTTCGCTTTTGTTCAGCGTTTTATCGTGTAGATGTCTCTGGTCAGATGTTTCTCACACAAGCGGAGTGAAGTCTCACTGAGTTGTGTGGTCGTTAATCGTCCTGTAGTTGTCGAGCCATACTACAATTCAATGGGTAGTGGCTCGAGAGGGCTTCTATCTACCATTTAGGCTGGTTTGATTTTCACCACATCTCACCAGAGATAGTCCACTATTATAATCCTTTGCCGCTGGAGGGTTTATTATAATTCATATATTTATGTGGTGGATGAAATCTACTTCCAATCAGTAAGGCTCTGGTAAACCACTAGACGACCGCGACCGATCGGAAGGGTATATACTTCTCAAGACATCTCGCTGGAACGAACGTGACTGTAACCTTGAGGAATCTGGCGGTAGCGAACCCGATTTGACGCCCTCAAAAAAACAGCAAGACGCCAGAAACCGACGCAGTTTGGCGGTTTACTATGGCCGAAAGTTAAAGTGCCTGTCGTGTGGCCATACAGTATATTCGATGGATTCGACGCTTCTGACTGGGCCCCGACACCGAGACTTGGAGACTCGAGCGTTCAATATCGCTGAGAGAACTGCAGGAGATGCTCCCGGGAGCATTTTGTACATTCCTCGCAATGACGCTCGTCGCAGCTCGGTCGAAGACACGTGGGCCGAGACGCACCAGCCCCTCCGACTGCGCACAGAAACGCTCGATGCAGTCGTCCACGAGTGGTACGAGCAACTCGAGGGACCAGCAACGCGACTCGCCGGACAAGCGAATCGCCGACTCACTGAGTACGCGCTCGATGCTGGTACCGCCGACGAAGCGAACGCGCTGACCGATGAGTCAGCGTCGGCAGCACTCGCAGACGCGTTCAGTACGCGGTTTTCGTTGTTCGACGAGGCTGGACTGACCACGGCAGCCGAACTCGCCTCCGAGTTCGATGACTCACCACTCGACGATCGCATTGCGACGGCAACGACCGACGTGTACCGGCACTACAAAACACTACAGCGAGAGCACATCGCCGACTGGACGCACACCCGGGGCGAACTCATCCGCACAGTTGCCGAAACGGAGCAATCACTGACAACGCTCGCACCAGAAGTGGACGTCGTCATTCTGTCTGGCTACTACGAATTCCGACCGGTCGAACGTGCGCTGCTCGAACAAATCACTGAGGCGTTCGACACGATTGCTCTCCTCCCGCTTCACCAGTCCGGGAAGGGCGGCGTCGACGCCGTCACAACGGAGACGCTAAAAACGTACGAGGCGCTCGGGTTCGAACGCGAACAGGTCGAAACACCGGAAACCCCGTTAACCGACGTCACGATGGGACTGTATCGCCCTGACCCAGATCCAGTCGATGATCTGGAGCATCTGTTGTGGCGCGAGTTGCCAACGCCCGAACGAGAGGTTCGCTTTGTGGCTCGTGAACTTCGAAGCGAGCTCGCAAACGGGCGTGATCCGGACGATGTTGCAGTCGTCATTCCGGGGACTGAGGCGTACGCTGGCTCCGTTGAGGACACGTTCGAGACGTTCGATATCCCGTACACCAGTACAGCTGCATCACGGCTAGACCGAACCTATACCGGGAAGATCGTTCACAATCTCCTCGCGCTTGCCGAACCCGACCCACGGGCTGACGACCTCGCCTCGTTGCTCGCTAATCCACTGACTGATCTGCTCTCATCGGAGCAAACCAGTGCCGTCACAGCGGCAACCCGTCGACGGGATACTGTCGCGCTCGAGGCGATGCTCGGCGAACTCGAGAGCGATATCGAACGACCGATTCGGGATTTACTCGACACGCTCGAGTCACTCCGGACAAGCGACCTCGAGACGGCAATCGAGACGCTTCGCCAGCTCTTGGACGATCGACTGGGCATCGACGATGCGATCGATGAGTATGCGAACGAGACCGACCGAGTACTCGAGCGCCGTGGATACGCCCTCATCGACGAGGTACTCCAGTCGTTCGACTCGCTGCAGGATGCGTCGAGTGACCTGTCACCGCTGGCGCTGCTCACACGCGCGTTCGATGGTATCCCAGTCCGACTCCCACAGACTGCTGCAGGGAGCTGCGTCGAGGTTATCGGGATGCTGGACGCACGGATGCGAGCGTTCGAGAAAGTGTTCGTCGTCGGGATGACAGCCGAACACTTCCCATCGACACCGGAACGGCCGGCCTTCTTCGAGGAGATGACCGATGCCCATCCACGGCTGGATACCGCCGACGAGCGACTCCGCGGTCGGTACCTCTTTGCGACGCTACTGGCAAACGTCGACGAAGTCACGCTAACGACGCCAAACACCGGAGCCGACGATTCGGCGGTCGTTCGCTCACCAGTCCTCGACGAACTCCAACGGGTGACGGGGGTCGAACCGACCACTGGCGTTGACGAGCGTATTGGCGCACGGGAAGACCTGCAGCGACACGTTGCCGACTGTGATGACCGTCGGGCAGCGATCGATCATGCCGGCAAACGCGGTGACTTCTCTCATGAACAGACGACGCGAGTCGACCGAGGGGTGGCCTGTGCCGAAAACCGCCGCCAGACCGGACTTACACCACACGATGGCGTCCTCGAACCGGACACTGTCGCCGACGTGTATCCAGCAGCAGATCGCGAACCGTACAGCGCCAGTCGACTCGAGCGGTACGTCGAGTGTGGCTTCAAATTCTTCGCCGAGAATATCCTCGAGATCGAAGATCCCGACGACATCGCCGTGACGCCCGATCCCTTGGAGACGGGCAGCTACGTTCACGACGTCTTCGAACGCTTCTACGCGGATCTACAGCAAGACAGCAGCAGTGGCGTCGATCTCAGCGCATATGATCCCGAGGAACTCGAACAGCACCTGCTTGCTGTCGCGTTGGACGAACTCGATGCTGCCGAGTTAGACTACGACGGCCTGTTCTATGAGCGCTGGCTGACGGAACTGTTCGCTGGGCTCGCTGACAAGGCGTCGAATCCATACGCCGAAAGTCACCGGCCACACGAGGCGCCCGAAAAAGGTCTGTTCGCGGCGTTTCTCGAGCAAGAGCGCTCTCGAGGCGGAGACGATCGACCCACATGGTTCGAGAAACCATTCGGTGACGGCCTTCCCGATTCGGAGACGGGGCCGTTCGAAGTACAGCGCCCGGACGGATCGACGGTGTCCATTCGAGGCTATATCGACCGCATCGACGTGGCCCGAGGCGAGGACGGGACTCGGCTGACGCTGTACGACTACAAGACTGGCCGCGCTCCCTACATGACCACGACGACGGGCGGAACGAAGTTTCAGCTCCCGATCTACTTGCTCGCAGCGGACGGAGTCCTCGAGGAAGCGCTGGACGAGGCTGATCTTGCAGCGACCTATTATCAGGCCCGCCCGCCGAACGATGTCCGTATTCGGCGTGGTGTCGAGTCGAAGTTCGATTCACAGGCCGAACTCCGGCAGTTCCTCCAGGACGTTGTTCCGAGACGACTCGGGGCAATCGACGATGCCATCGCAAACGGGCGCTTCCACACGACGTTGCTGTCCGAACGCGAAGCCAACTGCACGTACTGTGAGTATCAACGCAGCTGTGACGTCCGCCACCATCGAAAACGCGACCGTCGTGATGAAGCGTCCACGGATGATGCTGCGTACGTTCCGTTGCGCGTACAGGATG
Source organism: Natronorubrum thiooxidans (assembly GCF_900156475.1). Classification (GTDB taxonomy): domain Archaea; phylum Halobacteriota; class Halobacteria; order Halobacteriales; family Natrialbaceae; genus Natronorubrum; species Natronorubrum thiooxidans. Next base: position 10,354 of record NZ_FTNR01000016.1, on the reverse strand, counting down.
ACACCGACCTCGAGGAGGTGATGAGCAATGACTGAGGATAACGACGAGATTCAATTGACCGCCGAACAGCAGGACGCACTGGTTCTCGATCGAAACGTGGCGATTACCGCCGGCGCCGGAACCGGAAAGACGACGACGTTGGCCGAACGGTACGTGCGCGTCTTGGAGGAGAACCCGGACGTGACGCCCGAGAATATCGTCACGATCACGTTTACGCGGAAAGCAGCCGCCGAACTGACCGAGCGTGTTCGTGAGGAAGTGTACGATCGGCTTGCCGCCGTCGAGTCTGACGACGAATACCACCGATGGCGTGCGGTACTCGACGAACTCGAGAACGGCTACGTCCACACGATCCACGCGTTCTGTACCCGGTTGCTTCGGGAGCACGCTGTCGAGGCGCCCGTTCCGCTTGGATTCGACGTGCTTGATGAAGACGGCGCATCCGTCCTGCAACGTGAAGTCGTCACAGAGTATCTCGACCGCAATCAGGCAGCCGACGACGTACGGTTTCTCGCCCAACTTTGGGGGCGCAACCAGTTGCTCTCCGTGCTTGCAGCGCTCCTTGCTGATCGCCCGCGGAGCGAACGGGTTCTCGAGCACTGGCAGGACAAAGCCGTCGACGACTATCTCGACGTACTCTGGGACGTGGCGTGCGAACTCGATGCCGATGAGGCGCGAGCCACGCTCTACGACAACGGACTGCTCGCACAGCTCCGCGAGCTACAGGGTCGACTCCCTGCTGACCACGGTGTGGGCGACGAGGATGGCCTCCAGGCGTTCAAGACATTCACCGACGTCGCTGCTCGGCTCCCGGACACTTCAGCGGCGACTGATTCCCGTGCCTGCCAGCAAGCCGTGGTCGACCTCTATGAAGCCTGTGAGAAGAAACGCGGTGGCCTCTACAGCAGTTCTGGCTACGTGGTCGGCGATCGTGACGCGTGGGGTGACCATGCATCGGTCTACGATGAGCTGAAAACCACTGTCGACGCGGTGATCGATGCCGTCGAACCATACGAGGACGACGTCGAGACCACGCCGGGTGACCTCGAGGAGAACAGCGCACCCTACGTGTTCGCGTTGCTCCGAGTTTTCGACGACGTCTTGGAGCACTATACGGAGGAGAAACATCGCCGGGAGACGCTCGATTTCACTGATCTAATCGAGACGACAATCAGATTCCTCGACGAAACCGATCACGTCCGGGAGCGGATACAGGACACGTTTTCGTCGGTGATGGTCGATGAGTTCCAAGACACCGACCCGCGCCAATGGGAGCTGGTCAAGCTGCTGACTGGGCTTGACGACGGGACTGCGACGAACGCGTTCTTGGTCGGTGACGAGAAACAGAGCATCTACGGGTTCCGTGGCGCAGACGTCACCACTTTCGGTGCTGCACGTGACGAACTCCAGATGGCTAACGCGGCACTCGGACTCGACGAAGTTCCTGACAGTGACGCTGTGCATCCGACGTCGCTTGAACTCTCGGGGAACTTCCGGACGCTCGACGACCCACTGTCCTTTTGCAACGAGGTGTTCGAGTACCTCTTCCAGCCGGCCGGTGCGGCGCACGAGTCATTCGAAGCAACCCCCCAGCAGCTCACGATGGAACGGGACCGGCTCGATGACGTTCAGGGGCTTGACGGACACGTCGAATATCTGGTCATTCCCGACGACGACGAGACGGCCGCAACGCTGCTTGGCGACGCGCATCCAGTCGCTGAGGGAGCGCGTGATCACTCGATCGAAGCCGAAGCGCAGGCACTCGCTGCACGGTTGACCCAGCTTTTCGATGATCCGCCACAGATACAGGACCAAGACAACGGTGAGAAACGGGCGGCGACGCCCGACGACGTGGCGATTCTCCTCCGGCGGCGCACACATCTGGATCGGTACCAACGGGCCCTCGAGGAGTACGACATTCCGTACACGGTCGTTGGTGGTACTGGATTCTACGACACGCCTGAGATTCAGGCCCTAACGAATCTATTCCGTGCCCTTGGAGACCCGACTGACGATGTCTCGCTGTACGGTGTCCTTCGGTCACCGATATTCGGTTTCACGGATGATCGACTCGCACCAGCGGTCGCCGATGCCAATTCCGTCTGGGAAGCTCTCGAGGAGACAGACGACCCACAGCTCGCAGACGCGTACGACTTGCTGACGGCGTGGCGAACACTCAGCGGGTGTTCGACGCCCGGCGAGGACGGCGTCCTCCCGTGGCATCGACTGCTCTCGCGCGTAATCAACGAGACTGGATATCTTGCAAGTGTAAGCGCCGACGAGCGCGGTCGACAGGCCGTCGCAAACGTCGAGAAGTTTCGAGATCAGGTGCGAACGTGGAGCGAGAGTGGGGTTCAAACAACTGCCGAACTCCTTCACCGGATCGATCGTCAGGCCAAATTGGATCCGCGTGAGGGTGAAGCAGACGTTCCCGGCGACGCTGACGGCGTCCGAATCATGACGATCCATACGGCGAAGGGACTGGAGTTCCCGATCGTCACAGTCCCCGATCTCGGTAGCAAGCTCAACTTCGGGCGGAGTATCGACGAGTACGGGTACGTTCAACTCGTCGATGATACAGATGCGGCGCCACCGATTCCTGCGGTCGGTGGACCGGACCCTGACGACGCGTTCTCCGTCGAGAAGACTGCCGCCCACGAGTATGCTGCTCGCATCACCCAGCCACAAGAACGAGCAGAGGCGAAACGGCTCCTCTATGTCGCTTGCACCAGAACACGTGATCATCTCCTGCTCTGTGGGACACACGAGATCGAACTGGGGGCAGCGGACGAGACAGTGTCTCTTGCAGAGCCCGCCGCGTTTGACGAAGCAGACCGATGGCGAGATTGGTTGCAGCCGCTTCTATTGGATGGCGAGGAGACACTCGTACACGCATTCGAGACCGGAGCTACAACTGAACAGATTGGTGACGTAGCCTACACGGTTCGGTCACCACCACGTCCGGTCGAGTGGCGTGATGAACCTCCGTCCGACGCGTCGTTGCCCGAAATAACGCTTCCTTCACCGCCAGAACGCGAGTCTGGGACGCGGGTTTCTGCGACGGCCCTCGTCGGCGACACCGTCGCGCGACCAGCGTCACGCGATTCCTTTGAGCGGACTGCTACTGGGTTGGAACCGACGACCTTTGGGACTGTCATCCATCGTCTTGCGGAGTTGCGGCCGCCACGAAGCGACTGGGAAGCGACGATCGAGCGCATCAGTCAAATAGCCGGCGACGAGCCGACTGAGGCTGACATCGAGGCAGCGAAAAGCCACGCAACTGATGCGATCGCATTCGTTGACGATGTCGAAGCGGCGGCAGAGATCGAGCATACGTACGACGAGTACTCCGTTGTTGCTCGACTCGACAAGCACAGGATCGTTGGTGACATCGACCGGCTTCTCGTCACACCTGACCGGTATCATATCATCGACTACAAGACAAACGACGTTTCCGCGACACCCACTGAGGAACTTGCAGCCCATTATCGGCCGCAGCTGCTGTCGTATGCACTGGCGCTCTTCCAGCACGATTCGTCTCGGAGTGTGCGCGCGACGCTACGATTCACCGACGGTAGTGTGACAGAATCGTTCGACTGGGACCCGTCGCAGATCACAGCTCTCGAGGATGAACTCCGATCGCTGGTTAGCTGAATCGAGACGCTGAAATCCCCTTCTTCGGCGAGTTCCGAAGGCGCGAGCAGGGAGAGGATACAGCGTCCCCAGGAATCTCTGACTTCTGGTGTACGAACGTGGCCCGAAGTGTCTCGTCAACGCCGAGGGATATCCAAAACATCACTGCTACTTCCACAGCATCTCGATGCGCTCCTCGATCCGATCAAGAACGAGGCGGCTCACGTCGAGATGGTCATCCGGCCACTGAGCATTCTTCGCGTCAGTGCGGATCGCGGTTGGTGGCGGATGGAAGTGATCTCGTGAGTTGTGTGCGTTCGGATGCCGGTCCCATCGACACTTCCACGCACTGTCCGACCGCGAAAGCGGGACGTTTCGCACGAGAGAACAGGTCGTGTCGAAGGCTGTATCGTTCGAAAATCTCCGATTTTCGTGATGACGAGAGACTCCGTCTCTCGAACCACCACACAGCTGTTACTCCTATCCTCGCCGTGAGGACTCGGAGTTATGTTGACGATGCATTTTATATCTCGTTTGTCAATCTGACGAGTTGATTAGGTCGTTGATTTATTAACTGATGACGAGGCATGAGCGGTCATGCCGGATCCGGCCGGCAATAAACCATGGCAGACACAAATCAAGAGAAATCAGCCGAAGAAGAGTTTGTAATACTAATCAACAAACTAATGGTGAAAGGAATCCAGGACGATGCAAATCCAGATTTAATGGCAAAGGTCTGTTTGAACACAGCTCGTGAACTCTATGACTACTACGGAGCAGGCGAGGAGTGTGGAACTTACATAGAATATGTCACATCCGCCGGCTTCGAAATGGCAGAAATCGAAGAATGGTTAGATAACATAGAGGGGAAGACGTACAAAAGCGACAGATAGATTCCCCTGTAAAAGCGAGGGATCTGAAACACTGGATTCGACGCCAGGAGTTTGAGACGGGTGAGACCTACGCAAAGAAACTCGTCTCGCGAGTAATCGATGTGGCATCGGACCTCTTGACCACATAAGGCTCTGGTGAATCACTAGACGGCAGCGACCAACCGCCGGAGAGTACATCGCTTAAGGCGTCATCTTGGAACGGTCGTGACTGCAACCTTGAGGAATCCGTCGATAACGAACCGATTGGCCGATCTCAGGAAGAGAGCGAGACACTGCAACCCGACGCAGTCTAACGGTTCACCAGCGCCATCAGACGAAGTCGGCAAGCGCGGTCTTCTCGAGCTCTTCCGTGTCGGTTTCGAGTTCGTTTATAACCATTCTAAAATAAGTGACAGTTTTTGATTGTTAGTAGCTGCTACTAACGACCTCTCGAGGGAGCCAGCCTCAGACGGGGTGCCGGACATCACCCCTCGCACCGAGTGTAATCACACACCGAACGACCTCTCGAGACAGTCGGCCTCACCCACGATCGTGAGCCCGACGCCTCACGCCGAACGGCTCGCGGAACCTGCGACCAGCTGTCCCACTCCCCTCAGACGCCACTCGAGGCACATCCGAGATCTATTGAGATTATTGATAATCCGATCTAGATTCAAAAATAGGATCCAACCGCTTAGTGGTGCTTCAATCCTCAATTTATGTCTCTCTCAGTTCAGACCGTGGCAGATAGAACTGATAACTGACAGCGATTACTAGCGGACCAACTTCACCAGGCCTCGGGGAAGTTCGGATGGAATTTCTTCTTCCGGCCGACCCGCTCTTTCTCGAGCAATCCGAGTTTCGCATACCAAGAGGTGAAATAGCCGGTGAAGTATTTACCCTTCCCGCCGAACTGGTCCACCATTGCGTCTTCCAAATCCTGACGGAGGATACCATCTTCGCGGTGTTCCTCCAGCAGCGACAGATACGTGAACCCGCTGCCGTAGGGTTGGAGACCGCACAGCAATGCCCGCTCAACAGGCCGAATATTCTCGCTTTCGTCGAACACGCTGGCGATATTCTCACCGATCGGTGTCAATGAGATCTCGGTGTCAGCTTCCCGGCTACCGGTCGTGTTGAAGATGGGGTCGTCGTCTTCGATCGAGACGATCCCGAAGTTGTACTTTCCTTCATCGGTATCAGCGTAGTCGAGATCAACGAGGTGCTGACGCAGCTCCTCGTAGGTGACCGTGCCGTTGTCTGCGATGAAGTTGAACGTGGCTTTAACCGCTGCAGGATTCGGCGCCCAGTTGACAACGGGATATACATCCTCTGTCTGGACTTCCATCAGGAGTTCTTCGCGTTCCTCTTCTGGGAGGCTCTTCACGTACTGCTTGACCTGTTCAGGATCAAGGTCGTCGGGGACGTCAGGTGTTTGCGTCATTATTGTCTCCACTACAGTCAATATCTCCTATATGGATAACTATTACGTTGGTTTCCCTGTCTATCCATAATTAAAGGGAATTCAAGGGAAGAGTAGGAAGATCGTTACAGAATCTCGGTACCCTCACTTGATCTGGACTTCTCTTTCCTACCCTGTTCACTCATCACTACCCTTAAGCGGATGATAGCCATGAGTTCTGATATGTACGATCTGACCGGATTCCAGCGCGACCTGCTATACGTTACCGCTGGACTGGAGGAGCCGCACGGCCTAGCGATTAAGGAAGAACTCGAGAACTACTACGAGAAAGAGATCCACCACGGCCGTCTCTACCCGAACCTCGACACGCTCGTCGACAAAGGATTAATCGAAAAAGGGGAGGCCGACCGCCGCACAAACGTGTACTCGGTGACCCGTCGTGGCACTCGAGAGATCGAAGCCCGTCGTGACTGGGAACAACAATACGTGGAAGACCTCCTCTCCGAGTAAACTCTATCCTCTCTCAGCTTTGAAATGGGCAGGATAGGAAATCGTACGACAGCACTGCGATAATTCCCACAGAGCTATATTTTTGCGGTGAGCGCGAAAATTATATGGCGAGTCCATGGCACGGACTGTACCGAGTTCTCGATACACTGGATGAAAGCGAGTTACGGGCGATTCGCCGCCGCTGCGACTGGTGTAACGTACAGTCACCTGAAAAGGCAGAAACAGAGTTCTCCAAACGAATCCGTAACTCCGCACGGACATCTGTCGAGGACGGCGACATCTCGTTTGACCAGCTGGTCCGACAGATCCATAACGAGGTCCTCCGAGGAAGCCCGAATCTACCGGAGACCCGGATCAAGCATGTGTTGTTACAGACGCCGATATGTGGTGATGAACGGCCGCGTGAACGTCTGGTGTCGATGCAGATGTATGGCGCGCTCCGCAACGAGTTCGGAGATGACTACAAGGTGTATCGGGAACACAGTATCCACGATCACACCCGAACGAAGTTCGACCTGTACGTCGAGCACACTCCGACCGGCAAGTGCTATCTAATCGAGTCAAAGATCGCGGAGAACCTCTCGAAAAACAAGGTGCTGGGCCAGATCTACAAGTACAATCGGATCATCGATGAAGAGACCGAAAAAGACCGGGTACGTACCTTCCTCTTCATACTAGCAGATGACGAGGACAAGTGGTGGGGCGAAATCGCACAAGACCCGGATAAAACCCTCAGTGACTGTTTCGAACTATCTGAAAACCTTGAAGAAGAGGTTGAAAGGCAATCCAAAACAAAGGTGGTCAAGCGCGTTCTTGACGAGGAACTTGCCTGATCGGTCAAGACGGTGAAATCGTTTTTCTTCCTCCTCAATCTGCTATCCGAACATTCGGATGACTACGGTGACGGCGATCCACCACGGACACGGCGAACCACCAGAAGTATAAATTATCTTATGAGATGTTAGGTATGTGCTGTGTAGTCTGTGGTGCCGATGACCCGAAACATCCGCCGTGATCATCCCGAGAACGCATCATCCGATACCGGCCCGGTGTTCTGCACCTGCGGCAGCTACCGATTACCCGGTCATGACGGCTGGCAATGCCGACAAGGATGCGGACAACCCGCCACCGACACCAACTTCGAGTTCACGACAACCACATCGCAGCAACAGGATTCGTCTCGATTCGTCCCGGAGGATGCCCTGTACCTGCCGACGATTAACGAGATCTGTCCCCGTTGTGGATACAACGAAGCCGAGTGGCGGCTACATCAAACCCGATCGGCCGACGAACCGGAGACACGACTGTTCCGCTGCACCCGATGCGGCCACAAGTGGCGCAGCGACGGGTAGCTGATTTATATACAGGTGATGAGATCGGAGATCGCACAGGCATAGGACAGAGATGGTCACACCCCTATGAATTAGGTTTCCGGATGATCGTACCGGTGGAACCTGTACTTGCCTTTCCGCATCACCCAGTACCGGTCGTCAAACTCGAGAAGATCGTCGTTGCTGACCGCCACTGAGAGGACATCCGGGATATCCGTGTCAATGACGCCGTGATCAGCTTCCAGCTCCGTAATTTCCTCGAGGGTGGTCCCCGGGTTCTCCGCTACAATGTCCAGGACCGGACCATATTCTGCGTTCATCGGTCAGGATATCTGATATTGGATGATCGCGTCTGCACCGCAGGCAGGACAGGTCTCAGTATTGCTGTCGACAGTGGTGCCACAGCGCCGGCACTCGTACACGACTTCTGGCCGGTTCACCAAGTCCTTCAACCGATCCACACCTTCAAATACCATACGTAGATCACTCCGGGTTTACAACGTCGAGACACTCTGGGCACTCAGCGTATACGGCCGGTCCCATATCTGTCTCATACTCAAGGATCACGTTGAGAGTCGTGATCTCGGCCTGGCAGAACGGACACGTACCGAGAGACGGAGGGTTCGTCGCGGACATGGTTGATGAAGGTGATAGGGAGGGAGCGTGTGACTGTGACAGGGATGATGTGGGTACTCCCTCTACAAGCAGAATAGTATTTGGATGCACATATAGGCGATCCAACCACGGTGAAACTGAAAATAGACGGTGGCTAACCGTGGACGTCAGCTGTGCCCAGCGCTTTCTCCATTCGAGCCTGTCATCTCACCGGGGATCGAAGCGTCTGTCCTAAGGATCAATCACTGGGTGCTGCAACGTTGACGACAGGATGGCGAGACGACGCTACTGGCGATCCGTTATGAGTCCCTTTGGAATTTCAATATCCAAGTGAGGTCCAGAGAGAGTACAGTTCGTCCGTTACAACAGAATTTTCGACTAAGTAACAAATAATAGAAGAAGATAGAGAGTACGTTTCGTCTGTTCTTTCAGAGAGTGAAGCAGTATCCAGAGAGACGGAGAGTACGTTTCGTCTGTTCACCCTAAGAGTCGAAAGTAGCGCTCACCGTCGTCTTTGCGAATGCGTTCGAGGCGGCCATCCACGACATCGATCTCGCTCTCGTCGATGTGCTCCTCGAGGAGATGCGCGCCCTTCTCGAGTTCGCGTGCTTGGAGTTCGCCGACACGGTCTTTGGTCGCGTTGAGTTCCTTTGTCTCATGGGTTGCTGCGGCAGACTCTGTTCGAGTCCCCACCCCTTTGGGGGACACAAAGTTGTTGTACTCATGACCATGCGTTGCCGAGGAAACTGACTGCCATCGAAACACCGCCCGTCACCGATTGAAAGAAATCAAAAAAAGACGGTGAGGTCAAAAGAGGGGAATACGGCCGTACGTTCATCTGGCCATCGATCGTAGAACCCAATGGAAATGAATAATGCGATACTGGAATTTAGTGGAAGAAAACGAGGGACACACCCACCCCACTGTGTCCAGTGTCTTTGGCAAACGTAAACGACCGCGGGCGCGGTGGCCCGCGGCTTTTGTAATTCCCTCAAGTTTAGCTGTGAAGCACTCCCTGTTCCGCGATGGAACGGGATGAGGTTGGACGGTTTACATCCACCGCACCACAAGAGGTGGTGCTGTGGCGTCCCGACCCGACCCGGCGCACCCGTACTTGAGGCGGGGTTTTGCGAGGCCGGTAGTTATCCGCACTGCTATGACTGTCATCGCCAGTCTCTGTTTTCGCAATCCATCGCACCGCAGCATTCACCGACGCATTCCGATCACTATGATCTTGCTCGAGAGCACACACATCGTTCTGACACGTGAACCTCCCACCGTTACGAAGGCCTTTCTCGCCACACATCGAGCAACGCTGTGAGTTATACTCAGACTCGACATGCTCAACTGGAGCACCGTGCCGGTGAGCTTTGTACGTGACCTGGCGTTCGAACTCGTGGAACGGCAGCTTATGCAACCTGCGGTTCATATACGTGCCATAGTCGATGTCGTTGCGAATGCCTTCGAGCGATTCGAACACCACGACAGGGTTTGGGAACCATTGGACGTAGTGTTCGATGACTTTGCTGAGTCGGTGTAGCGTCCACTCAGTAAAGTTCTCCACGTGGTTCCCGATTCGGTGAACCTCACTGTGTTTGTCGTGTTCTTGACAGCGACGTTTAATGTCGTAGTATCGCTGGCGATTCTGCTTGACTTGGCCGTAATCAAGCGTGAGCTGTGCGAGTGTCTCACTCGACTCCCTGTCAAGAACGGTGGTGGTGATGTTGCGTTCGTTGATGTCGATGGCGATAATTGACTCCGCTTCGTTTGCGGTGTCGATTGTGATGGGGTGTCGTATCGGGACGTGTAGGTAGTACACGCCCTCTCGATACACAACCTCTGCCCGACCCACCTCTAAGTGTAGCTTCAACAGTGAACGTCTAACGTATCTTCTCTGAGCGCGTCTCTTACCAAATGGGAGCGAAGAAGTACATTGTTGAGCTCAGCGACGAAGATCGCAAGACGCTCGA
>NZ_FTNR01000021.1 GCF_900156475.1 Natronorubrum thiooxidans | reverse complement strand
GGCGGGCGCGACCTGCCCGAGGAATTCACGTTCAAGACCTTCTCTGACTGGATCAGACATGCATTAGAGGAAGAGCTAGAGCGGAGTTGGGAGATAGAGATGAACGGAACAGGTGTGCCAGAAGCATACGCGCCGGCCGCGGGCTGACCGCGCCGGCCGCGGGCTGACGCCAGCCCGCGGCCTTGGGCAAGCTCCTGGTGAGCAACAGCATTCACCTAGAACAGCGTATTTCAGCCTTCTTACTTCACTTCTCCTCATGCGTGGATTCTACTTCCTGTTCACTCAGTTACCACACCGGCATTCACTCCGTTCGTCCATGACTCAGCACAGTTCACGAAGCGACGTTCGGGAAGTACCGAATATGGTACTGAGGTTGGCCGCGACCGTCTCGGGAGCCTCGAAGATCAGCGTAAAGGCGAAGCCGAAGCTGACGGGAACGACGAGCTGGAGGACGCCGTGGATGAACTGCTCGGGTAGCTACCTCGCAAAAATAGCTGTCAGCGATGGACTTGTCTCTGTGTCAGGGCCCAAGAGCCGAAATACGCCGTAGACGACATCAGAACGGGTTTTCGGCTGAATAAAACTAATTCCAAGCCTAAACAACGCGATAGGTTATTTTCATCGCTGCCAGAAGTGGATAGACGGTCGAACAGTACTGCAGGGGCGCGTACGAATGTGGAAAATATCAAGTGAGGCACTAACCGAGTAGAGAATATCATGAAGGTTTCGGATTTCCTTACCCCTCGGGACGAAGTCGTGGAGGGACGGTTCCAAGGGGTGCTTCAAGCTCACAAGGTCGGGTCATCCGACGACCGACTCGAAAACGACTCGAGTCGGCTGCTATCGATGACCTATCCCTCGAACGCCTTACAGACGGCTTTCGACCACGTGGACAACAAGCTCCGTGGCCGCGACGCCCAAGGTGGCATCACCCTCTCTGGGCCGTACGGTGCAGGTAAGTCCCATGGTCTGCTCACCCTCTACCACCTGTTCGACAGTCCCGAACTCGCTCAAGATTGGCTCGACGAATGGGACATCCCCCTCAACCTCCCCACTACCGCGCACGCGTCAATCCTCTCTACGAGCAAAACAGACGCCGACCGTATCTGGGAACCCATCTTTGAAGACCTCGGCCGCGAGGACATCCTCGACGACATCAACCGCTACCCGACGACCGACCACATCGAGGAACTCGCCGCCGACGAGACCGTCGCCATCTTCTTCGACGAGATCGAGACGTGGTGGGAGTCGTTCAGCGACACCGCCGATGAGGAACTCGTCGAACGCAACGAGTTCTTCCTCCAGAACCTCTTCGAAGTAGCGAACGATCCCGACTACAACCTGTTTACGTTCGTCACGCTGCTAGACAAGAGCGAAGACCTCAAACGCATCCTGAACCGCACCAGCCCATACGCCGTCGACCTCAACTCCACGGGCGACCGCGAACGCATCATTCTCCACCGCCTGTTCGAGACGCGTCGCGAAGACATCGACGAGAGTGCTGTCCGCGACGTCGTCCGCGAATACGTCGACAACTACTCCTATCCCATCGAGATCGAAGAAGAGAAACGGTACGAGAATCGGATGGTCGAGACCTACCCGTTCCACCCCGAACTGCTCGACCTGCTCGACAGCCTCTACGAGGGCGGCCGCGAGCGCCAGAACGTGCGGGGGGCGATGAACGTGCTCGCCGACACAGTACGCCGGCTGTACGACGAGACCGACCTCATCATCACCTCGGACATCAATGCGGCGGCGTTCCGAGGCATCAATCAGACGCTGTTCAATCGCTACCGCTCCGATCTCGACGCCATCGCGGAAATTGACTACGGCGATGACCTCCTGAAGACCATCCACCTATACACGCTCGACGAGCGCCGGCAGGAAGCGTCGATCACGGAGTGCCTGATCGGGACGTACAAGCCCGAGAAGACATCCGTGTCGAAACTCGATATGTCTCTCGGGAACCTGTACGGGACGGCGCACTACCTCGACCGCGACAGTTCCAAGGAGAACTACTTCATTACCGAAGATCCGAAACTCACCGCGCTCGTTACCCGCGAACAGGAACGCGTTCTCGACGGCGACCACAGCGACATCGAAGCCAAACTCATGGAAGTCGTCCGCGACGACGTTTGGGACGGGGACGTCCACGTGTACCCCGACGAAGACATCCCGGAGTCCAAGGAGATTCAGGTCGTCGTGATGCTCGATTACCTGTCAAACGGCGCGCTCCGGAGCGAGTTGGATAGCTTCTTCGAGGGCCGCACTTACCAGAACACGGTGCTGTTCGTCGCGCCCAAACAGGAGATTCGGGATGACGACGACATCATCAGCAAGGCCGCACGCGTGCTCGGCGCCGAGAACCTACAAGGGAAAGTCGAGGACGAGCAGGGCGAGCTGGGGAAGATCATCCGGGACGAACGCCGGGAACTCCGTAACGAACTCGAAGACCGCTACGGGAACTGGATCAAGTGGAGCGAAGACCCGCGCGGCGGCGTCAGGCTGCGGAAGAAGTCCGTCATCGCAGACGTCGATGACGTGAAGGACAAGGTCGGTCGCGACAAGACCTACGTCGGCGAGAAGATTCTCGACGAGGTCGAGGACGCCGAGAACGGCATCTCCCTCGACTCGATGCTGAACGACTTCCGACAGTTCCGGCGGATGCCGGTCATTCTCGACAAGGGTGTGTTCACGTCCGCGCTGAGCAAACTCTACCGCGACGAGAAGGTCGTGCTGGAAGGCGACCGTGGGAAGTTCTACGCCGCCCACAAGAACGATCCACTCCCCGACCTCGGCGACGGGCTGACGATCCACAGCCCGAAGAACCTCGACGAGGCCGTCTACACAAAAACTGACACCGGCTCTAGTGGCGGTAGCACCGGCGATGACGGTGGGACGAGTTCGACCGGCGGTGCTACCGGTGGTGGAGGATCGACTGTCGGTGGTACGTCCGGGGGGTCGTCCGGCGGTAGTTCGGGTGGGACTGCCGGCGGAACTAGTGGTGGCGGGACAGTGGCAAGCCAGACGGAAGAGACGCGTGTCACGCTCGAAGGCCCGTCGGCGCGCGTCCTCCGCAGCCACGCCGAGTCTCGGGTCAACGGTGACACGGACACCGTTACGCACGTTGACCTCTCCTACGACGTTGACGACCTCTCGAAGGAGGAACTCATCGAACTCATCGAGGCGCTGCCCAGCGCGAAACACATCGAGGCAACGGTGGTGATCGAGCGTGAAGTTCAGGACTGAAGCACTGACCCGACTGGTCGAAGACGACGACCCGGTCGAGAGTGTGTGGGACGCGATGTGGGGTATCTGGTCGCCCGCGTCGGAATCGGTGAGCAACCACTACGACCGGGAGAGTCAGATGGTTCAGTACGAGGAACTCCTGCTTGACGTCTACGCCGAGTTCTACGAAGACGTCTTGCCCGACCGGTGTGTGACCGACGCTTCACTCGACATTCCCGACGACGGTGCGTTCGTCGTGATGGACGCGATGAGCGTCCGCGAGGCCGGGCTGTTCGTGGACTTCCTCGTCGACGAGGGCTACGATCCATCGGTCGACTACTCGTTCTCGACGGTGCCGTCGGAGACGACGCCGTACCGCGAACGCGTCGGGTACTCCGACATCAAGAAGGAGTACAAGACGGGCACCGTGAAGAGCGACGAGCCGTCGCTGGACGGCGACGAAGATCTCGTGTGGTGTCGGTTCCCCGACGCCCTCCTCGAGAACATTCAGGAGGGGAAGACGAAACTCTCCTCCATCGAGGAGATGTACGAGAAGACGGAGCGGACGTTCGAGCGGATCGTCGATCAGCTTGACGCCGAGCGAATCGTCGTCGGTTCCGACCACGGGTACGTGCGGCTGGACGCAGGTCACACGTTCCCGGTGTCGGAGCCACAGAAGAACCGATTACAGGAGACGTTCAGCGGTCGGTTCGTGAGCGTCGCCGAGACAAACGCGGACGATCTCGTCGGCGAAAGGCTCGTCGTTGAGGCGGACGGGTACTACATGCCAGTCGGTCGGTACACGTGGCCGGCGCGCGGCAAGTACTCGACGTTCACCCACGGCGGCCTCAGTCTCCCCGAATGCATCACCCCCCGAATCACTTTCACACAGTAATCTATGTCAGAAGACAACGACCGTCGACCTCTCGAAATCTCGTTCCCCATCGACCAAGTGAACGAAATCGCGGAAAAAGAAGCGCACGCCAAACGCTACTACCGGCCCGTCTACACGATGCACAAGTGGTGGGCACGCCGCCTCGGGTCGGTGTTCCGGACGATGATCCTCTACGCGCTCGCAGACGAGGAGATGACGGTCGACGGCGAGCGCCAGTCCACGTTCGGCGAGGACAACGGCCTTCCTGAAATTGACTGGGAGAATCCGGACGCGTTGTGGGAATACTACCTAGAGGACGTCGACTTCGACGGGAAAACCATCCTCGACCCGTTCATGGGAGGGGGGACGAGCATCGTCGAGTCGATCCGGATGGGGTGTAACGCTATCGGGAGTGAACTGAACCCGGTCGCGTGGTTCGTCGTGAAGAAAGAGGTGGATCCGGTCGATCTCGACGAGCTTGACGCTACGCTGGACGAGATTGAAGAGAGCGTCGGACAGGAGATTCAGGACTACTACCGTACCGAATGTCCGCACTGCGAGGGCGAAGACCACTACGCGGACTCGATGTATCAGTTCTGGGTCAACGAACTCCCTTGCCGGAACTGCGGGGAAGATGTCGCACTATTCAAAGACTACCGACTAGCTAACGCTCGGTCGTCCAAGGACGACCATTACAACGTGGTCTGTCCTGACTGCTGGCACGTCTTTGAAACCGACGACTACCGCACAGAGACCACTTGCCCCGAGTGTACTCACGAGTACGTTCCCAACGATGCGGGCAACGTGAGCCGTGGAACCTACACGTGCCCACACTGCGACGAGCATCCTGAGATGTCTATTGTCGAGAGTGTTGAGCGGTTCGGAAAGGCCAATCAGTCTCTCTATGCCGTCGAGTATTACTGCCCAGAGGCGGACGAGAAGGGATACAAGCCGGCGACAGAGTTCGACCGCAATCTCTTCGCAGAGGCATCAAATGAACTAGACGACAAACGTGATGACCTCCCATTCCCGACCACAGAACGGTACCGAGGGAGTTCCGACCGTGCTCGAAAACACGGTTTCAAGACGTATGACCAGATGTTCAATGACCGGCAGTTGCTCTGTCTTTCGAAACTGCTGGCTGAAATAGATGAGATTGAAAATCAGAATCTCAAGGAGTACCTGCTGCTAGCGTTCTCCAGTTCGCTTGCGTATAACAACGTCTTCTGTGAATATGACAAACCGTACAATAAACTTACCGGGATTTATAAACGCCACACAATCACGGCGAGGCACACCCCAGTAGAGAACAACGTCTGGGGTACAAAATACGGCCGTGGAGCGTTCACCGGTGAATTCGACAAGATGCGTGCGGGAAAGGAGTTCTGCCAGATCCCGTACGAGAAGTACGTCGAGGACGGGGAGACGAAGCAGAAGGACGGCATCGGCAAAATCGAAGGCCACCGCGTTGACGATCCTAACGACCTCGGCGAGGAGGGCAACGTCCACCTCCGATGTGGAACGTCCGAGTACCTCCCTATCGAGGACAACAGCGTGGACGCGGTCATCACCGACCCGCCGTACTTTGACAACGTGATGTACTCGGAGACGGCGGACTTCTACTACGTCTGGCTGAAGCAGGTGCTTGAGGACGAATACGACCACTTCACTGCTGAACTCACCCCGAAGGCCAGTGAGGTCGTCAGCGACCCAGCTGGCGAAGACAGCGTGGACACCTACCGCGACGAGGAACACTTCGTCACGGGCCTGACCAACGTCTTCGACCAGTCCAACCAGAAACTGAAGGACGATGGCGTGATGGCGTTCACGTACCATCACAAGTCCACTGAGGGCTGGAGTACCGTCCTCCAGTCGGTTCTCGACGCTGGGTTCTACGTCACCGCGCTGTATCCGATTCGCGGCGAGATGCGCGGCAGCACGCACATCCACGACAAAGCCAACATCGAATACGACATGATCGTCGTCTGCCGCGATCGCGACGACGATCCCGAAGAGGTGAGCTGGCGATCTCTCGAGGACGACATCTACTTCCGCGCCAGCGAGGAGATCACCCGCCTCGAAGAGAGCGGGTCACGGCTCACGCAGGGCGACGTGTTCGCGGTCACGATGGGGAAGTGCCTCGAAGTGTACTCCGAGCATTACCCGAACGTGACGGCTGACGGCGAGCAGATGTCCGTCGAGCAGGCGCTCGAAACGATTCGGGACATCGTCGACGAGCAGTTGATGGCCGAACGCGTCCAGATCATGAGCGACGAGATGGACACGCTCAGCGCCATCTACCTCACGTACGTACTCGGGCGCGGCGACACCGTCTCGTACAACGCGCTGAACAAAGACCTCCGGACGCGCGGCGTCGACGTCTCCGAACTCGTCAACGAGGGGCTGCTCGAACAGGAGGGCGACCAACTCCGTATCCTCTCGCCCGAGGCACGCGCCAACCGCATCGACGGAAAGCGTGACCCGCTCGCCGTCGACGAAGCCCACTACCTGAAGTACCTGTTCGAGACCGACCAACTCGCCCAGAAGTTCGGGAAGTGGACGACGGAGGGTTCGATTGCGGCGCTGCGCCGGCTGGCAGAGATTGAGAACGACGAGGACTACGCCGACATCGCGGACTACGTCGAGGAGCGCTCCGATACCCAGCTCGACCTACAGGATTTCAGCTAACTCGGTGATCGTTAGCTCCGACTGGGCTGCTCCCAGCCGGACAACACCCCGCCGCGGTCATAGAACCGAGATTTAAGTGATATAACGACTCAGTTGACAGCAATAAGATGAACTTCGATATTGGATACCACGTCGTCTCGCGCGATGTCGTCGGCGAGGGAGACACCTTCGACGCCGAGATGAGCATAGTCGAGTTTCTCCGTCGGGTCAACTTCATGGGAGACATCCCCTTCGACGTGACCGTCTACGGTCTCGACGACTATCTCCGAGGCGCCGATGACGCCGACGAAATCTGCGACCATCTTCACCGTCTTCTCTCTGAACGCGTCAACTATCTCCTGAACCAGAACCCGCGCGTTCAATTCGTCGTCGACGACGTCGAGTTCTGGGATGAGCCGGTTATCCCCGATGACGACGTGGACATCCGGCTGAACAAGATCTTTCACGGAGCACTCGATCAAGAGGGTGCAGGCTGGTACTCGAGCCACCTCAACGTCACCTCGTAGGCAGCCTTCGACCGTTAGAGGAGAACTTCCCGGTCGCTGGTGAACGAAATGGTTGAGAAGACGGGTGTCGTTCATCCGCAATCAAATCGAACCAACGACCTCGTGGAAAATTCTCCCGCACGTGCGGCCTCCCTATTTCGACGTGCTTCAACACCTCTCGCCGTGTGCGTAGCCTTGATCCCAGTGGAACCTGTAATGGTCGCGGTGGTTACTAATGATGCCCTGCGTTGTGAGTAGGCTGGCGTCCAGTTCGTCGGCGAGCTGTTCCAGTGAGCAGGGGCCGTTCGCGTCTAGATAGAGGAAGACGAGTTTCGATTGGGGCGAGTCTACCGTGTTGAGTTACACGGTGTGGGATCCGTCTTCTGCGGCGGTAAGTGCTCCTCGTGGAGAGATCCGGGGATATTTGTCACTCTGCGGTACTCTCACCGATAGTGAACCGAGATGTCGTGCCGTGGGCGACCGCTCTCCTGACGGTCTGGATGGTTGGGCTCTACCTTCTAGATCCCGTCCCCGACACTACGGCGAAGTACTTCTTCCTCTCTCCGTGGATGCACTCCGGGTGGTCACACTTCTGGAACAACATGGCGTTCTTCATCCCGCTCGGCATCTACGCGGAGCGTCGGGTGGATTCGATTCCTTTCCTTGCCTTCGCGGTGTTGATCCCCTACCTCGCCCTCCATGTTCCACCTCTGTGGGGTCTCGGGGGTTGGTCTCAGGGAGCGAGCGGGCTGACGAAGGCCCTGACCAGTTACGCGATCCCCGCTCTTCTCGTCGGTTTCAGCGGACAGTTGGAGGATCTCAGCGACTTCGAGTTCGACTGGCAGGAGGTGGCCGTCGCGGTGCTAATGTTGTTGGCGACCGTGTTCTTGACCGTGAACGGGTGGGCGACCGTCCAACGTTTTGCTGGCCTCGAATCTAGCCCGGACGGTGTGTCGGTGGGTTCTCACTTTTTTGGTCTAGTTTTCGGGATGTTGTGGTTCGCGTGGCGGGCGATGAGACACGGACTGGTGGACGCGTAGTGGTAGTGTGATCGGCTTGGCTCTGCCGGCGATCGCGTCGCGCGCCGGGTCTTGAGTGTATAGCGGCGACCGGGACATTGAGTAGGGCGCATGTGGAGTGTCCGTGATCCCGGCGACGGACGTTGCCGAAGTCAGAGATCGTCGATCAGTTCGTCGATCTGTTCGAGGTTCTCCTCGTTGTCAAGCAGGTGCGCGCGTTCCTCGATGACTTCCTCTTCGTCGTCGGTCACGTGTAGACGTAGATGGCTGCTCGACTTGTAGGTTGGCGCCGGGTGATCACGTTCAGTCTCCGTCCTTCACCGCTGTTCCGCCTCGAAAGGTTCGATCTTCCAACTGAAACGGAAATCGCGGACGTACGGGCGAGTGACAACTGCGGCGAGTGCGATAGCCGCGATGGCGTTGAAGATGAGCAAGAGGAACGCAATCAATTGCAGATTACCGCCGACTTGGAACTGTTCCTGCAGGACGGACGCGATCAGACCGAGGCGCTCGAATAGGAGGACAACAAAACCGATGGAGAAGAACGTAGCGAGAACGGTTACAAACCTCGAGGCGGTCTGTTTGTTCAGTCTGATGTCCTGATACGTGTTGATCTTGGACTCAATCTTCTCCGTCATATCCTCGATAATCGGAGTCTGCTCAGCGGACTTGATGCGACCGTTCGAGAAGTGGTGGACGTGCCAGCTCGGCGTCTTCTCGCAGTGACAGACGATGAACTTCGAGCCGTCGCGGTGGGCCACGAAGTCGGTCTTCCCCGTGTCGATGTCGTACTGCGTAGTTTCCACCGGACATATTTCTCTCACCTCACGCCGCACCTCGTATCCCGAGTCCTCGAAATAGTCGCGTAGACTCTGCCGTACTCGGTCACGGAAGTCCTCGAGTGGGTTGTACTCGTAAAAATCGGATCCGATGGCCTCTTTCAGGTGTTTGACGTCCGTCGTGATTTTGTCCTCGAAATCGTCATTGAGGAACTCACGCCACGAGTAGCGGTGTTCCCGTTCAACCACCAGTTGATCGCCGAAGAACGAGACGCCGAACTCCATCGCCTGTGGCTCGAAATCGTGTCTCTCCATTTCATCCTTGTTGAAGAAGCAATGGAAGGTGATCTGGATTCGATCCAGCCACGCATTCAGGATGTATCTCGTGGAGTCGATCTGCTCCAGTTCGACGGAGTCGAAGATGGATCTGTTGCGCACCGCGTCAACCCAGTCCTCAATGAGGGAATCGGGGTCAAGTCGGTAGACCGAAGCTAGAACTTGCCTTGACTCGCCGCAGCCGCACGAGGAAGTCGCGATGCCGTGTTTCTCGCACCGCTGATCTTCAGAGATGGAGAAGTACGGGCGGATGTCGGGGATGATGTCCCGTTCTATGTGGAGGAAGTCGGCGTATTCCATCAGGTCTTGCTCCCGGAATTCGAGACTAGTGACGTCGCTCACGTCGGCCCGAAAGAAGGCTTCCTCTAGCACATCGGCTTCATCGGCTAAGATCATACAGGTCTATCGCATACTCGATGATTTCGACTGGACTCTCCCAGTCTTGTTGGAGTAGGTGGTTTAGGTGGTTGGACAGCTCATCGTAATCGATGCTCGTCTTTCCAAGTGACCGTTGCGAGTAGTCTTGGAAGAACTCCTCGATTTTGCCTTGAAGATCGTAGAAGTCGTCCACCTCGGAAACCTCGTCCATGTCGGCGGTTCTTGGAATGCCTTCGTCGCAGAGCTTTATCCCGATGTTAGCGATCATCGACTTGTACAGGCGAAGCTCTTCTGTCGGAGTCTGGTTCTTCTCGAAGTACTCCTCGATGAGATTGTTGAATGCAAGGTTGGTCTTTGAGATGTGGGAGTTCCGCATCATCGAGGACTTGCCGCGGAACTTCGCGCCGACGTAGGAGTAGATGAGTTCGATCAGTGGGGTTAGGAATCCATCGTACCCCCGAATGGTGTTTATCTGGAGGACGATGACGTCAAGGAGATCGGAGGGCACCGGTTTGGACGTGGTGAGGTGGCCGTCGTCGAAGATTCGGAGCATCACGTCGCGCTCGTCATCTGGGTCTGCGCCGGGATGATCGACGTAGTATTTGATCTTTCTGATCTGGCCAGCCTCGTCGGCAGCACGGATAACCTCGGTGTCAACCATATCTTCGTCCCGCTGTCCGGTGAAGTCGGCCGTGTCCACTCCGGCGATTTCAAGAGTGTAACCGAGTCCTGAGATGTCACCCTCCATCTCCTGCAGGAGGAGTAGGAGCTCCGTCTCGTTCATTTCCAACCGGTGCGTGCTTCCGACGCCGGTCTGCACCCCACTTCGGGCCATCTCGGTGACGGTCTTAGCTATGTCTGTCTTCAGACCGTCCTTGATCTTGGAGTAGTTCGACACCGCGGTGAGCCCGGTTTCTGTGTAGACCCGTGTCTCAACTCGGTAGCGGGCGGGGGCCTTGATGTGGTAGTCTGCACCGTATCGATCCACGGTGTTACCGGTCTCAGAGTCGATGATCTGAATTGGTATTTTGTCGTCCGGGTTGATGTCCTCAAGGTGGGCCGTTGTTCGGAACTGTAGGTCTATGGAGTTGGAGTTCTCTTCGTGATTGGTGAGGACGATGGGTTCAACGAGTGAGTCGAAGTCGCGGTCAATCCGTTCCTCGTTGTATTGATTGACGCGGCGTGCGAGATGTTCGCGAGAGAGGGATTCCTCGGCGACGAAGAGCTGCATGTTGAACTTGTCACCCTCCTCGCCGTACTTGTCGAAGAGTTTGGAGACGAAGCTTCTGTATGCCGAGGTAGAGAGTTGTTCCTCGGCTTCGTCGAAGAAGTCGTTCTTCCCCATCCGACTGACCTCGTTCTCTGACAGGGAGAGGTCTTGGAGCCGAGAGTCAATCTCAGGAGTTTCCGCCGTGATTCTCCCGGTTGGAATTCGGCGGATTTTCTCTGGAATGGAGTATCCGTCCCTGAAGAGGAATTGGTCAGTCGTCATATCTGTCTTCGGCGTAGACGATGGACTGTTCAACCTGTCTATCGAGATTACGTTTCATCCAGTCCAGTTGCTCCGTGGTCTTCTTGATCAGATCGTGAGGCTCCGTGAACTGGTCAATAGCGTGTTGCACGTCGCGTTCTTTCACTGTCTTGCGACCGTCGTCCTCGGCGTGTTTGCTGGCTTCAAGCCAGATTCTCTCCGCGACGAATTCGAGATGGTGTTGCAGTTCGTCGACTGCATCACCGCCTGCATTCAGATCGGAGTGCTGTTTGACGAATCGTTTCAGTGAGGTTGGTTTGACCGGGGGTGCGATGTCTTCGGTATCGTTTTCTTCTGTTTCTGCTTGTTCGGAGTCCTCTCCCTCAACAGCCATGACTCCTACCTGTCATTGGGGTCAAATAGTCCTTTCTACAGTTGGAGAGTGTTCGTCTTCCTGACCGGTCTCGTTCCAGATTAGCGACCGAGGTTCAAAACGGAGTTCGCGGACACGCGTTCGTCGCGGTTGGGGGTTGCACCGGGCCGGCGTTTATCCGAGGTGATAGCTTGGATCCGGATAGAGTGGTTGCACGGACGGATGTTCGTTTACAGGCCTGTAAGCGAGAGCGGTTCTTTAAGTGGAGCCTCTGCGGTAAACTGGCAACCCCTCTGGCCCGCCTAACCACTCACAAAGTATGATTGACGATACCAAGGATTACGCGAAGTACATTCGCGCCAGCACCGACACGCAGGAGAAGTCGCACCAGATGCATGACCTCGACAGGTGGCTTGAGGAGAACACCGCCATCGATCCCACTGAGATCACCAATTACGTTGACCTTGATGTCAGCGGGAGCACGCGCGACCGCGAAGACTACCTCGAACTCCTCGACCGCATCAAGAACGGCGAACTCGATCACGTCGTGGTCTGGGAGATCAGCCGCATCGGCCGGCGCGGCTCCATCATTCAGGAGTTCTTCGACGCGTGCGAGGACAACGGCGTCACCGTCCACATCACCAACGGGAAGGTGGACAAGATCAAGCCCGACGGCACGAATCGGTTCGTCGCCGATGTCGTCGGGATGGTCTACACTGAGGAACGCAGGCAGATCATCCGCCGCACCAAGTCCGGCCTTCGTCGCGCCCGGCGAGAAGGGAAGTGGCTTGGCCAGACGCCGACCGGCTTTGCTCGTAGTGATGAGGGCTACCTCCACCCCAACCTCTCTCCCGATTACGAAGAGGGTGAGACTAGCTACCTCGACGTCGTCCGGGCACTCGAGGCCATCGAGGATGGAGCGTCCTATCGTGAGGCCGCCCGAGAGATTCCAAACTGCACGCGGCAGACACTCATGAACATTCACAAGGACGACGAACGGCGGCGGTGGTATCTTGAGGAGGAAGCCGAGGACGAGCGCGTGGATGCAGCCCTTGACGAGATCGACCGCGCTGACGACTGACCCGGCGGCCTATTCATCACCGTCGATGAGTTCGAGTGCGCGGCGGGCGGCGTCGCGGGCGGTCTCGATGTTGTCGAGGGCTTCATCGTCGACTTCTTCGATGTCTTCTGCGTTTTCGAGGGTTTTGTGAAGTCCTGAACTGGCCATGGCGAGTTTCGACTTGATCTCGTTGAGTTCGTCCATACCTGCTCGTCACCTGTCCTGTCGGATAAATGTCTGCGTGTAGTCGGCGTTAATGCCCTCGGGGCAGCGTTTTTGGAGTTTCACGAGAGAAACGCGTGTGCCGGACGGGCCACAGGAGGAACGCCAGCGAACCACCTAATGGGGGTTCGCCGCCCACTCCGATAAGCCCGCTTCGGCGGTGGTTCAGGTGGAGTCATCGACCGTCCGCCGCGTTCGGCGGGCGGCCACGCTCCCGTTGCTACCCTCCGCTATCCATAACTTTATTGATAGGAACGAAGTGTCGTCAGAGCGTAGTAGCAGGTATGCTCGAGGACATCGAGGATGTCGACGGAGAGACGGAGCCACTATCCCTTCCCGACTATGACGAAGAGAAACTACGCGAGGAGAAGCGCGAGGAACTGGCCGACCAGCCCGATAAGGAGCTCAGAGCGGAGCTCGCGCGGATGGACGAGGAGGAACGCGAATGGTGCGACGAGTACGATGTCGACGGCCCGCGTGAACTGGAGGAGGGCATTATCTCGGAGATGGACGCGAGTGAGCGGCGGGAACGGCGTCGCGTCGCGTACTACTGGCGTCAGAACCAGCATATGCGCGGGATGATCGAGGGTGTGCTCGATGGTTAGCGCGCATGTCGAGATACCCATGGATGGGGAGCCACGCATTGCTGGCCGGAGACTCCCCGTGCTGACCGTGGTTCTACAGCTGGGTGGCTCGACACAATCCGTCGAGGAGTACGCGGACGAGCGCGGGCTGGACGTGGCGGACGTGACGGCGGCGTTGGCGTGGGCCGCCAACCACGAGGACTGGATGGACAGGCTGATCCAGAGGCGTGCGGACGCGATGCACGAGTTGACCGTGGAGGAGGACTACCCGCCGGACGTGGATCCGTCCGGTAAGGCGGATCCGGTGGCGTTCCAGACGCGTGCCCGGCGGGCGCTCCGCGAGGTGATCGAGGATTGGCGAGGTTACGGCGACAACAGGTTCGGTGACTGCTAAGAGTAGAGCGTACGGGCCTCCTGTCCCGTGCCGTCATCGTCCCATCCCTTCTGCGAGTGACCTCCCTACCACCCACCTGATTCCTCCGGTTGCTCTCAACTTGAATGCCGGCGTGGCGGGCTGCAGACCATTTCGTTTCGTATGCCCCGTATTGCCGGGGTACGTTTCACGAGTTCTGCTATCTGGCGATTAGCTCCACACGTTCCCGCAAGGTCTTGCACATTGAACGTGAGTGACCACCCCCTCGAGTTCCGATGAAAAACAGGGAGAAAATGGTGGTCAGTCGTCGATCTTGACCACTTGCCAGCTGGAGTCGTCTGGCCACTGTTTGGGCGCAAACTCGTAGAGATTGATGAATCCATCAATGATCTCGCCGAGAACGGAAATGGCAGAATACCACGATGTCGATCCTACTGCCGCTACATGATGGGGCGGTTATGGAAGCCTCGGTTACGAGTTACCTGCTCTTTTAGGCGGTGAAGACGAGGAAGTACGAGTGGTTCTTTCGAGCGTGCTGCTGTGTTACAATTCCTTGTGACGATGGTGTGGTCTGTCCAACAAGGACAAACAAATCGGTCGTAGTGAACCCTAACTCTTCACAAATTTCAATGATTTCAACATGGGTGAGATGTTGCTTGCCGCTAGCTACTTCGTCCATCGTCTTCACGATGTACGTTCCTCCCTCCCGAAGCACGCGTTTCGCTTCCTTCGCTCCGCCGGCATACTCGTGAAGTACCGCATCGTGGCCAGTACGTTTGCCTTCGAAGACGGTACCGTACTGTTCAACAATCCACGCTTCCTCGTCACCATCGCGCCGATCTTCATTGTATAGACCACTAGCGTAGGGCGGATCGAAGACGACCGAGTCGAGTTCGCTGTCGTCGTACGGAAGGTCGTGATAGTTGACTCCGGAGTTGTCGCTCGGAGAACGTTCTGGCTGAATGTCTGTCGCGCGAAGTTCGTACGCATCAACGTCAACTTGTTTCCAGAAAACGCCTTTACCGAAGGTGACGTCTGCGATTACTGCGCCTTTCTCGACGTGCAGGTCAAGAATATCCGGGAATAGATCCTCGTTCGTGCCGATGTGAGCTGAGAGAATTAACTCGTCCGGCGAGAGGATTTCTCCCTTGTCGGATGATGTGCCATCCTTGTCGGTGGGGGTAGCCGCGGATGGGGTTCCAGTATCCGAGGACTCAGAAGGGTGGCGTTGATGTACCATCTTGTAGGCCCCGCTGATAGATTGATCGCCACGGTCTAGTTTATTGACTTGGTTGACTGCGACTGGATCGTCGTCTTGAGCGGCCTCCCAGACGGTGCGGGCGTAGTCATAGGTCTTGCCAGACCCAATGTTGATTTTCTCGGCGACGACATCGCGAGTACGCGCGAACTCAGAAACCTCACTATCGGGTACGTTTTCCCGAAGGTCTGTACGCTGGCCTTGACGCTGACGTGCCCGGGCAGCCTCAATCTCGTGTAGCACCTCGGATTCTCGCATTTTCTGGCTGAAGGTCTTATCTCGCTGGCGGTTGAGATCGATCAAAGCTTCCTTTTGGTCGAGTTCATCGGCGAACTCTTGAACGATGACCGGTACTATCTCAAGGTCAAGCTGTTTGCCGGCCTCCCATCGCCGGTGACCCGAGATAATCAGGTCAGTAGGGGTGACAATAAGTGGGGTGTGAATTCCATTGTTCTCGATGGAGTCAAGGAATGTTTCCTTAAGATCAGTCCGGTCGCCGTACGTACGTTCGTTAAGGGGATGGGGTTGGAGCGTCTCGAGGTGCCGAGTTTCTACTCGAGGCTGGTAGCCAGATTCTACAGATAGGTAGTCTGGAAGTTCTGTCACTTCTTCTTTAGGCGGTGATGAGTTCGATCCCACAAGGATGGTGTTCTCCTCGAGAGAAATACGTCTGTTCTTTGATAAGAGTAAGTATTAAGATACCTATTCGGAAAGAAGCAGTTCGAAATTAACACTTAGTGATTCACTGAGCAGTCACTACAGTCGATGGTTAGGACGCTATCGAGAAGATGTGTGAAGAGTAAGACCAAATGTGATAATGCGGCGACCGATTTCGAAATGTAATATAGAAACAAAAATCTATAAGTTTGAAATTGATCTTCTCTTATCACGTGTTCAGCGTCGAGGAGAAAAATCGAGCGATCTGAGAAGGTATAGCGGCCACACGGCGATTGAGGGGCGTGCAAATATTGAACAGCGCAAATAGATAGTTGCAACTTCGCATATGAACACACACGATAACGACGGCGCCGAGATGTCTGAATCTGATGAGAGCGATTCGACCATGCCAACCAAGCTTGCCGTTCTTGACCTCGTTGGTGCTGCGTACGAGCGTGACCCCGATCAGATCGGCATCGACATTCGGGTTGAGGAGGCTGGGCCCGTGATCATTGTCGAAGATGACGGAGAGGGTACGGCACCCACGGAATTCGAGAGATTCTTCGACGCGTCCGCAGAGGATGTGCCGTTCTACGGTGCTGAGGAGGTTCATGTCGTCACCAAAAAAGACGGGCAGGTGTGGCGAGCGTCAAGTGAGAATCCCCCTGAGTACCAGATCACAGAATTCAATTCCGGATATTGGGAAGGTGGTACGCGTGTCGAGGTTGTGAACCTCGATGCTCCTGACGACATCTGCGAACGTATCTCTGAAGCGGAGCTCCGGGAATACGCTGCACTCGACGAAAGCGAATGGACAGCACTCGTTTCGGTTAACACAGACGAGAACGCTTCTAGCGTTCGGAGACTGCGTGATCTCTGAGTTCGGAATCGTCACAGATGAACGATAAACGATCCTCGAGCACGATGCAGAAGTCAAATATCGAGGCTTCGAAACTCGCGGAACTTGTGGAGTCGGTGAGCGAAAATAGAGACACAGAGCGGATCAAGCCCGACAATATTTTCAGAGAGATTTCTGCCCATCCGATTGGCTCGAAGTTGCGTTTGGAGTTTGATTTGCATATTGGAGAAGCAGAATGTGACGAGATCGTTCCGGGTGACCTTGAGAGGAGTGTCCTTGACGAATCGACCGTCGTTGCCCTTGCCGCCGAAGAAGACGCAACAAAGCTTCGGGAAGCGGTTAGTAACCGAATGTACGATGCGATTGTCAGAGGAGTCACTCAAGGACTCAACGGTGACTTCGATGGCGTTCGCCACCGGCTTGACCGATATGCGTTCTGTACCGAACGCCATCAGTTTAAAGAAGAAAATGGAAGTGCCACGTTCATCGTGCCTCTCGGAACCCTGTGGGATGTTACGAAGCAACTCCGTGAAGTCACTATTCACGATACGCTGGAAAACGAAGTGTACAACGTCGTTACAGTCCATGGGGACGGAGTGGTTGTTGAACTGAAAGAGGGTGGAAATACGGCTCAGGAGGAGCGATTTCCTATTTTCGGAAACGAGGGGATCCGAAGTAGTCGATATGTGTTTCCGAACCAGTCACATGACGACCTTCCGGATATTCTTGTGAACTAACGTGGAGATGTCCTCATACCGACTGTCCCAAATGTGGCTCGAAATATCGCAACAGTGAATGGCTGCTCGGGTGAGGACATTTAGGCGATGATGGCTACAACACACGTGTAATATGGAATACTGAAAGTTCTGACAGTGATTGGTCAGATTCGTCGAGTCGTGCGAGATACATAACGTATGTCGGTCACGCTACTTGTTTGCCCTTAGCGTCAGATACAGATGACATAGTAAACGCGAGCACTGTTACCGGTATTCTTCCAGATCGAGGAACATGATCGTATTCTCCCAACTGTTATCTTTCCCCGAGTTGCTTTCTACGAACCCGAATTTTTTGTAGAAATCTACGACATCTTCATGAGCGTGAAGTACGATGAATCGAAACGGGATGCTTTGGTCACGCTCCAATGTGTCCGCAATGATGTACCGCATCAGGTACTTTCCTAATCCGACATCCTGATACTGCCTATCAACACCAATTTGTCCAAGAAGACGGCTTGGAACTGCAGGAGGCAGGTCATCTTCGTTTTGGAGTTTCTCCGCGTATTGGGTTTCAGACCCGTCATACGCATCGCTCTGAAAACTGTACGGAGCGAGTGTGAAGAACGCAGCAAGTGTCTCGTTGTCGTAGACTAAGCGAGTATGCCCTAATCGATATTCGTGGAACTTAACCGCTTCTTTTGTCTGGATAAACTCGTTTATATCCGATTTCCCGCAATCGAAGTCAGAGGTATCCGCGTCAGAATTCAATTCAACAATGCTCGGATCAAAGGAAAACTTATACTTCGAAGAAAGCAGTGATTCCGAGGACATCAATTAGGACGCTAGTCCTCGGATTCACTTCGGATCTCCGCCCGAAGCTCGTCAACAGCGGCCTTCTCTTCGTCAGGGACTGTCGTCTCCTCGACCCGGTTCATCGTCTCACGGAACGCATCAGGGGTGAACGCGGGAACCGGCTTCGGGTATGCCATGTCTGAGACGACGTGTGTATTAGATAAAAATGCAACGGTTTCACCCCATCTGGAGAGAGTGATGAACAGAATCTCTCTGTTCAGCACGCTTGTTTGGCAACCATCAGAGAGGTAGATAGCCGCTCCGGTAACGCCTTCGTCTGTACTGATCGACCACTACCTCTCGGCCAGCCGCTCTCCTATCTTCGCCTTTGAGTCGACTCAGCTACTAGACCGCCAAGAATTCTCGTACGCCCTAATAGGCAACCGACGCCGGGATTTATGGAGACGCGTCGAGATGTCTTGTTTTGTGACGGCGTGGGGACTTCCGACCGCTCGACGCGGAAACAGGGTTCAAGATCTTCGACGCGGCCAGTATCCCCGATTCCGCAGAGAAAGTTCGGGTACGAGAAGGAATCCGACGCGAGAATTGGGTAGTCTGCCCTTCAGAGGCCTTGTGGAGGCTGAGACGCGGGTTCGATTCTCGCACCCGGACTATTCTGCGACGAACGGACGTGAGGAGCGAATAGTTCCGGGAGAGATCGAACCACGCGAGACGAGCGGTAGCGAATCTCGCAGTCGGGTCCGATTCTCGCACTCGAGCCGGTTCCCATCACCATGGGTTCGGTCTCGAGCCCACAACTCACAGCGCGTCATCGAGAAACCCAGTCAAGCGCTCCACGAAGTACGCCGGTCGCTCCTCGGGAATCCAGTGACCGGCGCGGTCGACGACCTCGCCGTCGACGTCGGTTGCGACCGCGTTCATATCTTTGATCGGCCGGTCACGAAACGAAGCCGCACCGCCGAGCGCGAGGACCGGCATCTCGAGTGGCTCCTCGGCGTGGGCGGCGTTGTTCTCGACGTCGTCGTCGTAGGCACGATAGTACTCGAAGCCGCCGCGTAACCCGCCAGTCTGTGCGTAACAGCGGACGTACTCGTCGCGGGCCACGTCGTCGATCGCACTGGGATCGTACGCGCCTTTCTTGTAGAACCACGAGAGATACAGCCGTTCGCGCCCGGCGACGAGTCGTTCGGGCAGATCAGGAACGTTGTGAAAGCGTGTGTGCCAGAGCCGGCGTTTATCCGCCTCGTTGACACCCGGAATGCCCGCCTCGAGAACGCAAAGCGCTGCGACGTCGTCGCGATACTGAGCCGCGTAGGCGTACGCCGTTGGCATGCCCCAGTCGTGGCCGACGAGTGCGACCGGCTCGTCGTCGAATCCGAGATGAGAGACGAGTTCGCGAACGTCGGTCGCAACGGTGTCTTTGTCGTACCCCGTCGCGGGAACCGACGAGTCGCCCATTCCGCGCAGATCCGGCGCAATAACAGTGTAGTCGGTCGCGAGGTGAGGGATGACGTTACGCCACTCGTACCACGTCTGGGGCCAGCCATGCAACAAGACCAGCGGTGGCCCCTCGCCAGCGGTCACGTAGTGCAGTTTGACGTCGTTGACACGTGCCAGTCCATGCTCGATAGCCTCAAGTTCGTCGACAGACATATGCCACCAATACACACAAAACTAGTTTACTCTTCGGTCTAGCCCGCCTCGACCCGATCAGGTCGACCAGCCTCGAGCGGGCGCACGTCGCAGACACACCCATTATCGTTCCAGCCGTACGGTTGCCCGATGCCAGACACGGATGGCCCGTTCGAATGTGCAGCCTGTGGAACCACGGTGGCGTTCGAGGACGCCCGCCGCATAAAAACGATGGGTGGCTTAGATCCAACGAAGTGGCAGACGCTGTGTTGTTCAAACTGTGGCTCGCGACTGCGGACCATCTACGTCGGTGAGTGAGCTCACCTTTCTGCCTCGGTCAGCCGTTGCACCTCGCCGTCAGCAAGCGAAAGCTGCGAGGCCGCAACGTTCGCCTCGAGATGAGCGAGATCCGACGTTCCCGGAATTGGAAGGATCACGTCCGAGCGCTCGAGGAGCCACGCCACGGCGACCTGGCGTCGGCTGGCGTCGTGATCGGCGGCGATGTCGTCGAGGAGGTCGCCATGGGTGTCGAGGTCAGCACCATTGATCGGGGCCCACGGCATGAAGCCGATATCGTGCTCCGCACAGGCTTCGAGGACCGCTCTGTTCGATCGGTCGCCGAGGTTGTACCGGTTCTGGACCGTGGCGACTTCGACGTGTTCGCGGGCGATCTCGAGTTGCTCGACGGAGACGTTACTGAGTCCGACCTGCTCGACGAGGCCGTCGTCTTTGAGTTCGGCGAACGTCTGGACGGAGTCTTCGAAGGGCGTGTCCGGATCGGGACGATGGAACTGGTAGAGGTCGATACTGTCGGTTCGCAACCGATCGAGAGAGGTAAGCACCTGATTCCGGATGTATGCCGGTTTGCCGTGGGCGATCCACTCGCCCTCACGGTTGCGCAACAGCCCTGCTTTGGTCGCGACAAGGACGTCCTCGCGGTCGCCGATCGCCTCGCCGATGAGACGTTCACTGACGCCGGGCCCGTAGGAGTCGGCCGTATCGATGAAGTCGACGCCACAGTCGACCGCCCGCTGGAGGACCTCGAGCGCGGCTTCCTCGTCCGTTGGCGGCCCGATAATCTCCTCACCACAGAGACGCATTGCGCCGAATCCCAGTCGGTGGACAGTCGTCTCGCCGAGTTCGAACGTCTCGCTTTCGTTTTCGATCGTCGAACTGCTCATGGACGGTATACTTGACAGAGCAGAATAATCGTTGGCCGTTCAGCCGCCAAGACACGTCGCCCTCCGAACCGTTTCTCGACGGTCAGTGACGGCCGAGCGTTTTTGAAACAGTGTGTTATATACACACATGGCCTAAACGGGTAGCGACCGTAGATATCGTGTGGTCACTCCCGGACAGCTCTACACAGCGATCGTCATCATCCTCTTGCTCTTCGCGTTGGGGCTTAGTATCCCGGTTCTCAAGCGCATTCTCGTTGAGGGACTCGAGCGACGGCAGAAGTGGAATGCCGGAGAGCTAAAACGAGACACCGACGACGAGGCGTCCAACCGAGACCCGCACAGTATCCTCGAGGAGGAGACGGACGGGCATCCACACCTGACGTGTCGTCAGTGTGGTGCAGCGAACGATCCGGGATTTAGGTACTGTCATCGCTGTACAGCGAAACTGTGATCCACGCTTTGGCGCAGGGCTCGAGTTGGTCGGGAATCCGGACGACTCACGACGCAGCCGGCACACGGTTGCTCGTTGCAACCGTCTGCAACCTCTCGAATGTGATCTCCACCTGATACGGTCTGCTGTACCGAGTTCCCGCCGATCACCAGAGACGGGGTCGGTGATCGGCGGGAATTGACGACAGCAGTCCGTATGAGAACCTGCTCGCTTCGCTCACAGACGTTCAGTCTAGTTCAACTGAACGGTCGCGTCACGGAAAATCGACTGTCCAGTCACGTAGTCCCTTACCAGTTCGGTCGGAGGCTTTTGTCGTTCTCGAACCAAGAGAGAGCACGATCTAAGGCATGGCCACCCCGTTGTCGAATCGACCGATTCTGGGCCGCGCCGTTAGACCAATTCTCGCCCTCGTGACCGTCACCACGGTCGGGATCATCGGATACGTGCTGCTCACAGGGGTCGGGTTGGTGGAGGCGACATTTTGGCTGGTTGATTTGACGAGTGTCGAGTTGCACTTTCAGAACCATGCCGGTCCCGAGCAGGTGACGAAAGCCTTCGCGGTCGCGGTGCGGATCGGGATCATCCTCTCGAGCCTGTGGATCGGCGAGACGGTCCTGTCGGCAGCCTTCGGCGGTCAGATTACGGAGGAACTCAAACACATGCAAACGGAACGAAAGATCGAGGACCTATCGGATCACGTCATCATCTGCGGGTACGGGATCTTCGGGCGCACCCTCGCCGCGCAACTGCGCGATGACGGCCACGACGTCTTGATAATCGAACTCGACCAAGCCGAATTCGACCGCATCGGTGAAGAGACACTCGCCATCCAGGGCGACGGCCGCCGCGAGGACGTCCTCGAGCGGGCTAACATCACGACAGCGGCGACGCTCATCGGAGCCATCGACGACTCGAACGCGAACATCCAAATCGCCATCACGGCGAGTCAACTCTCGCCGAACCTGCGGGTGATTGTCCGCGTTGGCGACGAAATGTACGAGTCCGTCGCCCGGCGCGCCGGCGCTGACGAAGTCGTCATCCCCGAAGTTCTCAGCGGCGATACCGTCAGTGAGTGGCTCTGATGCCATGGACAGACGCACACGCCACGAGTAATCTCGAGGCTCTCCGTTTTAGATGGGGACGAAGCACCTCCGTGATTCAAATACGTTCGAATAGATGTCTGCTCGGGAGTTTGCTCGGAGCAGAAATGTCGTCCCGGATTTGAACCACGCGAAGACGGTCGCTCGCTTCGCTCGCGCTGTGTCTTCTCTCGTTCAAATCCAATCGGGGAATACTTTCAGCTCGGCGAATTGCATCGTGGAAAAGGTATGCCGCCTCCCGGATTTGAACCGGGGACAGCTCGATCTTCAGTCGAGTGCTCTCCCAGTCTGAGCTAAGGCGGCGCACTTCTATCTCTGTCGATGGTATAAAAAAGGATTTCGGAACAGCGGCGCTATGAGTGTGCGTACCACAGTCGTACTCGAGTCGCCCAGTAGCCCCCCAAGTAGGAGCAGCAATCCGAAGTAACGGGAAGGATACACTCGCGTATATCAACCGTTGATCGCCGTCTGTTGGATTTGTAGATATTCAAGACACCCTTTTGCGGTCTGGCGGGTAATATTGTGTTATGCAAGGACTTACCTCGGATCGAGACGTGCAAGAACTCTCTGCAGACACGATCCTCGAGTTGCTGGCAAACCGTCGGCGACGATACCTTCTCTACGCGCTTCGTGGACGGGACGACCCGATCGAACTGTCGACGCTGGCCGAGCAGGTCGCCGGCTGGGAACTCGACGTCCCACCGGACGAGGTCGCAAAAAACGAGTATAAAAGCGTCTACGTCTCCTCCGTGCAGTGTCACGTGCCGAAACTGGCCGATGCGGGTGTCGTCGACCACGACGAGGACAACCACACCGTCGTCCTCTCGGATAACTTCACACAGCTCGAGCCGTACCTCCGCGTCGTGGTCAAGGACGAACCAGAGAACTCGACGCTGCATGCCGCCCTCGAGACCGAATCCGGCGACGGACTGCTGGGACAGATCCGAGAAAACGTTGCCCGACTCAAACACTGACGACGCCTGTGTTGATGGGATTCCCCAGGTGTGGTGTCGTCCGGCCGGCTCGAACGAGACTCGCCGGTGGTGACGATCTACACACCACGTGCGCGATTCTGACGATTCACTAGCAGTTACCGACGGCGTATCCTCGAGTTACTGGCGCGTGGTATCCTAATCACGAGTAGCCGTATTTGTCAGCCAAACGTACGATCACCGCTGTCGGCGACTGCTAACGTGACCGGTTCAGCGGCTCCGTAACTATTGGGCACCACCACAACGAGACCGACGAGAACAATGTGTAACTCTCGAGTTGATGAGGCGTTCCGGCCCGCACCTGTCCCGGAGGAGTGGCACCCACACTCGAGTACCGGTGTCGTCGGCGTTCGAATCGCTGCGATGGAGTCCGATCGACCATCGCCGTCGGCGTGGATCTGGTCGTCACAGTGGCTTGATCTCGTCGCCAAGCGATAGACTGCCGCTCACGAATTGTTCGTGGTAGAAATGGGCTCGGACGGGTTCGAACCGAAATCAGACGTGCTCGCTTCGCTGCGCGCGACTGATAGGGTTCGAATCCACCGCTCGTTCCACATACCTGCTGCTCGCGATATTGCTCGCAGCAGGAAGTGGGCTCGGGCGGGTTCGAACCACCGACCTCGGCCTTGTAAAGGCCGCGTCATGACCAACTAGACCACGAGCCCGCATTCGGACACAGTCACCCCGTCCGAATAACCTTTACTTTCTCGCGTCGGAGGAGTTGACATGGCCCTCGAGCGCGCCTGGTCGGTGCTGGTGGCCGCTCTCGCCGTTTCACTGATTGGACTGCTCGTTCTCCAGCTCGGGATCGTGACCCCGCCGTGGGCGGAATCGCAAGCCGACGTACGAGTCCTCGACGGCGACACCGGCGACGAGCTGGCCGCGATCGACGTCGAGGTCGCCGACACGCAAGCCGAGCGCTACACCGGCCTGAGCGATCACGAGTCGCTCGAGGACGGCAAAGGGATGCTGTTCGTTCACTCGAGTGAAGCCGAACGCACCTACGTCATGCGCGAGATGGCCTTCGACATCGACATCATCTTCATCGGTGCCGACGGCGAGATCACGACGATCGAACACGCCCGCGCGCCCGAGCCCGACGAGGACGGCAACGACCTCGAGTACACCGGGCAGGCGAAGTGGGTCCTCGAGGTGCCACGTGGCTACGCCGACGAAACTGGCATCGGCGTCGGGGACGAGGTCGTCATCGACTACGAGTGATACTGCCGACCTGGGTCGCGTTTCGCTGCCTCGCAAACCCTTATCCGCAGCGACCCCGGAGGCGAACCTAATGCAGGACGTCGACTGGGAGAAAGACGACCCGTTCGAGGACCAGCGGGATCGGGTCGAGAGTCCGATGCGGCGGTTGCTCTTCGAGTACGGGCGGCCGTACTGGGTTTCGGTCACCGTTGGGCTCATTTCGAGCGTGCTCGCGCGGGCGCTCGATCTGTTACCCGCGCTCTTGCTTGCGATTGCGATCGATGCGATCTTCGGCGATGCCGTCTTCACCGAACAGGTCCCGCTCGTGATCCTGCCGGAAGCATGGCTGCCGGCGACCGCGGACGGGCAGTTCTGGTTCGTCGCCATCGTTATCGGGGCCTCGTTCGTCTTTGGCGCGCTGTTTCACTGGCTGCGAAATTGGGGCTTTAACTCCTTTTCACAGGAGATCCAACACGACGTTCGAACCGCGACCTACGACAAGATGCAGCGACTCGACATGGAATTTTTCGCCTCGAAACAGACCGGCGAGATGATGTCGGTGCTCTCAAACGACGTCAACCAACTCGAGCGCTTTCTCAACGAGGGGATGAACTCCGCGACTCGACTGATCGTGATGGTGGTCGGCATCTCCGCGCTGTTGTTCTGGCTCAACCCGCAACTGGCGCTGGTCTCGCTTGCGCCTGTGCCGTTGATCGCGGGCTTTACCTATCTCTTCGTCAAGAAGATCCAGCCGAAGTACGCCGCCGTCCGTTCCTCGGTCGGGAAGGTAAACTCCCGCCTCGAGAACAACCTCGGTGGCATCGGCGTCATCAAATCCTCGAACACGGAAACGTACGAATCGGATCGCGTCGAGGACGTCTCCCGGAAGTACTACGACACGAACTGGGAGGCGATCTGGCTTCGAATTCGGTTTTTCCCCGCTCTGCAGCTGATCTCGGGGATCGGATTCGTGTTGACGTTCGCCGTCGGCGGCTACTGGATCTTCACCGGCAGCGGTCCGGGACCGTTTACGGGTACGCTCCAGACCGGGACGTTCGTCGCCTTCATCCTCTACACCCAGCAACTCGTCTGGCCAATGGCCCAGTTCGGCCAGGTTATCAACATGTACCAGCGCGCGGCGGCAAGCAGCGAACGCATCTTCGGCCTGATGGACGAGGAGGGCCGAATCGAACGCGACGAGGGGGCCAAGGCGCTCGAGGTTAGCGAGGGGACCGTTGAGTACGACGACGTGAGTTTCACGTACGAGAATCACAGTGTGTCACACACTGTAGACGAGAACGAGCCCCCATCGAGCGATGACCAGCGCGACGTGCGAGACGACGACCCTGGGGACAAGATCATCGACAGCATCTCCTTCGACGTCGACGGCGGCGAGACCGTCGCGCTCGTCGGCCCCACCGGAGCCGGAAAGTCGACCGTCCTCAAGCTTCTGCTTCGACTGTACGACGTCGACGAGGGCGAAATTCGGGTCGACGGGCAAGACGTTCGTGATGTCTCGCTCTCGAGTCTCCGCCAGTCGATGGGCTACGTCGGCCAGGAGTCGTTTCTCTTCTACGGCACCGTCGAGGAGAACATCACCTACGGCTCCTTCCAGGCGAGCCGCGAGGAGATCGTCACAGCGGCCAAGGCCGCAGAGGCCCACGAGTTCATCCAGAACTTGCCCGACGGGTACGACACGATGGTCGGCGAGCGCGGCGTCAAGCTCTCGGGCGGCCAACGTCAGCGGGTCGCGATCGCTCGCGCGGTGCTCAAAGACCCGGCTATCCTCGTCTTAGACGAGGCCACCAGCGACGTCGACACCGAGACCGAGATGCTCATTCAGCGCTCGATCGACGACCTGACCGAGGACCGGACCACGTTCGCCATCGCCCACCGGCTCTCGACGATCAAAGACGCCGACCAGATCCTGGTCTTAGAGGACGGCCGGATCGTCGAGCGTGGCAGCCACGAACAACTGCTCGAAAACGATGGGCTCTACTCACACCTGTGGGGCGTCCAGGCTGGCGAGATCGATGAACTGCCACAGGAGTTCATCGAGCGTGCCCAGCGCCGCCAGGCGCGGACGGAAGTCGAAACCGACGACTAACGACCCTAGAACGACTCCTGTTCGCGCTGTCCCTCCTGGTCCGGCGCACCCTCATCCTGGCGATCTTCTCCCACCGCAGGTGGGGTGCGGTCGCTGTAGTTTTTCCGCCCGATCGCATCGTCGCTGACCATGTTCATGATCGCCTGTGTGACTTCATCGGCGGACTCGTACTCGTCTTCGTTCAGTGGCTCGAGGAGTTCCTCGAGTGTTGCCGTCTCGTCGCCCATCTCGATTTCCGCGTCGCCGTGCTGTTCGAACAGTTCGTCTTCGCCAACCGGATATGTCTGGCTCTCGAGGGCGTCGCCGAGGTCACCCAGTTCGACGCCGAGTTCGCGACTGTTGTCGGACATACTCGAGGGATAGGCGAGGTGTCGGAAACCAGTTGGCCCTGCGTTCGCCATCGGTCGCACAGAGCGGGACCCGTCGTCGACACACAGGGATTGTCCGTCGATCGTCGACTGCAGAATCACAGTACCCGGCACGACTGCAATCGCACCGATTACACCGGCTACAGCGACCGTCACCAGACTGCCATCCAGGGCGGCAAGCCCCGCCAGCGCGCCGAGTGCGAGCGTCGCTATCACGGCGTGCGGTGTCGTTCGCGGTCGAGACCGAGGCCGGCCGATCGACCAGGCTGTGAGGCCGCCGGCGGCGAGTGCGGTGTACGTGACTGATCGCCCTGTAACATCACTGACGACGAGTGCGACGAGTGCAAGACCGAGTGTCAGTGTGAAGGCACTCGTCGTCCGATCGAACGGCGAGCGCTCGAGGAGCCACAAGACCGCCACGAGATAGGCGACGCCGACGGCGATTCCGGCGACGATATCGCCCGGATAGTGAACGGCAAGAACGACCCGCGAGCAACTCACCGCGAGGACGATGACGCCCGCAACGGCCAACCGAACCCGCCGTGTTCCGGTCCGGGGCGTCAGCGCCAGCAGACCGTAGGCGACGGTGGCCCCGAGCGCGTGTCCGCTCGGAAAGCCGTAGCCGCCGATCGTCACCGTCGAGACGTAGCTCGACTCGAGCGCTGGTGGTAACACGGCAGGGGTCGCTGCGACGAGGGCCGGTCGGGGGAGTACAAAGACGTACTTCAGCGTGGTCATGACTGCCAGCCCGCCGACGACGACACTGACCATCCAGATTGCGGGCGTCGCCTCGGGTGGACCTGTCTCCGCTTGCTGCGGTGTGTTGGATCCACTGGTGGATCGTCGCCACGTAAGCAGCCACGACGCGATGACCGTGATCGAGATCACGATCCAGACGTCGCCGAGCCGCGTGACGAGTGCGGCCAATAGTAGGAGCCACTCGGGCATCGAGCCGTGAAGCGTTTCAAGGAGATCGCCGCCGCGATACATACCAGTCAATCCGACAGACGACGATATAGCAGCCGGAGTAGCACCTGCAAGCCCCCGAAAGACGTTCCCTACCCGACGCAGTCACCGAGGGTTTCATGCCGACGCCGTGGGAGTATTTCTCCATGAATCTTTCCGATGCAACGTGGACAGAGATCCGTGACCTCGAGACTAACCTCGCGGTCGTTCCCGTTGGGAGCACGGAACAACACGGTCCCCACGCACCGCTCGGGACGGACGTCCTGACCGCCGAGGCGGTCGCCGACGCCGGCCTCGAGCGTGTCGATCACGACGTCGTCCGAGCGCCGGCGATTCCAGTCGGCATCGCCGAGGAACACCGTCAGTTCCCCGGAACGATGTGGGTCTCATCCGGGACGTTTCGAGACTACGTCCGCGAGGCCATCGAGAGTCTCGCCCACCACGGCTTCGATCGCGTCGTCATCGTCAACGGCCACGGCGGCAACGTCGACGCGCTGCGGGAGGTCGGCGCAACGATTACACGAACCGGCGACGCCTACGCCGTGCCCTTCACCTGGTTCGAGGCCGTCGGCGACCATTCTG
This sequence comes from Natronorubrum thiooxidans, assembly GCF_900156475.1. GTDB lineage: Archaea > Halobacteriota > Halobacteria > Halobacteriales > Natrialbaceae > Natronorubrum > Natronorubrum thiooxidans. The sequence continues at coordinate 5,766 of NZ_FTNR01000021.1, read as the reverse complement.
CCGAGATGGGCCACGGCGGCCCCCTCGAGACCGCCTTGCTTCGCCACTGCGAGCCCGACCTCGTCCGCGAAGACCGGATCGACGAGGCACGCGCTGGCGGTGCTGAGCGCTGGGGAGAGTGGGTGAGCCACGTAAATCTGGCCTACGATTCGGCCGAGTTTACCGACAACGGCGTCGTCGGCGATCCCAAAGCGGGCGACAACGAACGGGGCGAAGAACTGCTCGAGTTGGCTGCGGATGCGCTGGCTCGGCTGCTCGAGGCCGTTGCCGAGCGAGACGTCTCACGGCCCGAAGGCCGGTAACGGGTACGAGCTGGCGGACAACGGGCGAGCGATCCGTGTCGGATACGGGCCGGTGGGCCGTCGATCCCTACTCCTCGTCTTCGTCGTCGGCTTCGGCTTCGGCTTCGCCACCAGCGTCCTGAAGCGTCCCGCGAAGCGCCGGGATCGTCGACGTGAGTTCGCCGACCTGCTCGCCAGCCTCGGAAATGTCCTCGATGGCCTCGTCGAGGGCTTCGATTTCGGTCTCGAGGTCGTCGGCGTCCTCGAACGCGTCCGCGCGCTGGCCCATCGTGAACCACTTCTTGGCGTCACGGAGCTGTTCCTCGGCGTCGCCGACGTTCAGTGCGGAGTTGAGGCCGTTTAATACGCCCAGTACGTTGTCGGCGTCGGTCTCCCAGACTGCCTCGGCGTCAGGAAGTGCGTCCCACGCGTCCTCGAGTGAGGATTCGACGTCCTCGCGCATCTCGTTGGCCGCTTCCCCGAACAGTTCCTCGTCGTCGCCGAGTGTCGCTTGGCTCATACTTGTTCCTTCACGGGGATCAGGGTTAAAAGATCGCCCGAAAGTGAAAGTGAAAACGGACTCGAGAAGGCTGATATCGCCGAATCGGCACCCGAATTTCGAAAGGGAGGTGATTCAACGGAGCGACCGGCGGTTAGCGGTTGCGAATCGACTCGAGTTTCATCAGCGGGTAGCCGTCTTCCATTGCCATGTGCGTGACGACCGTACAGCCCTCGTAGTCGACAACGATCTCGACCTCGAGAAAGCGGCCCGTCAGTTCGGTATAGTCGGCCGTCGAGTCGGCAAGTTCAGCCTCGAGATCGTCAGTTCGGACGTCAACGGTCACGTCGATACAGTGGGGCTGGTTTTCGATTGCCTCCTCCATCGCTGTCGCGAGGCTGGATGCACTCTCCGGTGCGATCGGCGTGCCGGCGAACTGGTGATAGAGCGAACCGAACTTGATACCGGCCTCGAAGCAGGCGGCTTCGGCGTCGGTCGGGGTCTCGTCAGTCGACATGCGTGAGGACTCGAGTGCCGTCGGGAAGTCGATTCCGATCCGAGAAATGACTTGTGCGACCGACGACCACGCCGGCGCAGAATCGCACGTTACTTATCGACGGTATGCCTCACACCGAACGAATGGCACAGTCGGTCCTGCTTACTGGGGCTGCGGGGCGGGTCGGGACGGCCATCCTCGGCGGCCTCGCAGACGAACACGAGTGGCGTTTACTGGATCGCGATCCGCCGACGGACGACTACCCGGGCGAGTTCGTCGTCGCGGACATCACCGACGAGGACGCCGTCCGCGAGGCGATGGCGGGCATCGACGTCGTCCTCCACCTCGCGGGCGATCCCCGAAAGACCGCTCCGTGGGACAGCGTCCTGACGAACAACATCGACGGCACCCAGACGGTCTACGAGGCCGCCGTCGACGCCGGCGTCGAGAAGGTCGCCTTCGCCTCCTCGAACCACGCCGTCGGCGCGTTCGAGACCGAAGAGCGCACCCCCGAAATGTATCGAACAGACGACGACTACCTGCTCGACGGGACGGAACTTCCTCGACCGGGCAATCTCTACGGTGTCTCGAAGGTCACCGGCGAAGCCCTCGGACGCTACTACCACGACGAGTACGGGATCTCGGTCGTCAACGTCCGTATCGGCAACCTCACCGAAGGCCACCCACCAATCGACTACGAGCGTGGACAAGCGATGTGGCTTTCCTACCGCGACTGTGCACACCTGTTCGATCGCTGCATTCGCGCCGACTACGACTACGAAATCGTCTACGGCATCTCCGACAACGACCGCAAATACTACTCGATCGAGCGGGCACGTGAGGCCCTTGATTACGAGCCACAGGACAACTCCGCCCGCCACGACTGAACACCTCCTCGATTCGCGCTCAGTCGCTCGTTATTATCGCGTGCCGATCAGAACAGCCCGTCGACATCTGTTTCTCGAGCCTGTCGCCTGCCGACGTGGCTGGTGAGACGCTGATAGACGATCCCGCGATGTTCGGTTTCGCGAACGAAATCGAACAGCAGCGCGATGAACTGGCTGTCGTCGTCGCCGGCCTTGAGGTCTCGTTCGGCGTACGTTCGGGCCTGTTCGACTGGCGCTTTGTCGAAACCCCACTCGTCAGCGAGGACAGTCGCCGCGATCGCCGTCGACGCAAACTCGAGAGTCGAAAGCGTCGGAACCTCACCCTCGTGTTCGAGTCGGACCGGCGACCGGCGCTCTATGAGCTCTGGATCCGCCGCAAGTGCGGTGAGAAATGCCCGAATCGGCGGGAGATTGACTTCGCGATAGTCCGGAGGTAACTCCGCGAGATACTCAATCGCGCTGTCGGCCAGTCCGACAGCACCCACCCAGTTTCGTTCGCTGGCGTGGTAGATCGCAGCCGTCCACTGAATCAACCCGTGGAGCAGTCGCTCATCGTCGGTGTCGGACTCGAGGTCGAGCCACCGGTCCTCCCAGGCGTCGTGGGCAGCATGGTAGTAGCCCGCGTTGTAAATCGCGGCCCCTGCCCGAAGCTGGTCGCGCATAGCCGGCGTAGGCACTCGAGCCTCGAGAGCGTGTCGGACTAATCAAAAAGTAGTCGTGTGACGAGCCGCAGTCGCCGGATACGTACCGCCTCCGGCAGGGCGGGCAGACAACTGTGGAAGGGGAACAGCGAATCCCTGACCGGTTACTGGCCGCCACCGGTCATGGCGGTACTCACTAGCACCGTCGTTTCCCCTATTATTATGCAGTGGCTTCTACAGTGTTACTGCGTGATACCAATAGACAACTCGTTCCGAACGAGCTGTTAATAGGTTCCTACCAGGAATCACAACGGATTCAGGGACAGGCACTGCCGGATTCTCTTTCCTTTTGGCGAGACTATTCGAAGCCGTCTTCCCATCGGAACCGGCCGTTTCGTTGGACGACCGTGCCGTCGACCTCGAGTCGCGACTCCTCGCTGACGTCGGTTATCATGTCGACGTGAACGGCCGACTCGTTTCCGGACTCATCCTCGGGAAGGTTCGCATCGTAGGCCCGCCCAAGCGCGAGATGGACCGTCTCCCCCATCTTCTCGTCGAACAGGATGTTGTCCGTGTAGCGGTCGATACCACGATTCATTCCGATCCCGAGTTCGCCGAGTCGGCGCGCCCCATCATCGGCGTCAATGATCTCGGCGATAACGTCCACCCCTTGGTCAGCATCGTACTCGACCACCTCGCCGGAGTCGAACTCGAGACGAACGTTTCGGACCGCTTCCCCGTGCAGCGTCATCGGGACGTCGAACGTCACCTCGCCTTCGGTGGCGTACGGTGCGGTAAACACCTCGCCACTGGGGAGGTTATGCGAGTCGTAGGCCACCGAGGCAGCGCTGTTGACGGCCGTGCGACCGTCGATCCGCATCGTGAGATCGGTGTTCGTCGAGACGAGTCGGACCTCCGACCCCTCGTCGAGCAGTTCCTTCACTCGAGCCATCTCCTTGGCCAGCGACCCCCAATCCCTGAGGATCGCGTCGTACGCGAACTCCTGATACGCCTCGTAAGCCATGTTGGCCTGCTGGGCGAGCGAACGTGTCGGATGGACCGTCGACACCCAACGCGTGTCGAGTCGTCGTTCGCGAATTCCGGCTCTGGCGCTGTTGTAGGCCTGTCGACGCTTACCCGGAACGTCCGCCGTTGCACTCGTGTTTCGGCCGCCCCCAAGCGAAAGATAAACGTCGGCCTGTTCGACCAGTGCAAGCTCGTGGGCTGGGTTCGCATCGAAGTCACCATTGTGAGCCCGGAGATACGCTCGCGTGATTTCGCCGGAGCTGTAGGTCGAAAGGAGGTTCGCCCGCCGCTCGCCGAGACACTCGGCGACTGCAACCGCGAGTTCGTGGGCATCGGGCCCTACTGAGAGCACGACGTTATCGCCCGCCTCGACGCGGGCACTCCAGTCGACCAGTACCTCGGCGTGTTCACGAACGCGTTCGTCCATATCGGTCACTCTCGAGGCCGGTCACTAAACGCTCTCTGTTCAGCGAGCCGAAATGCGTTCGATCCGGGAGGCCGAACGTTCACGTGAGATCGAATATATCCCTTGAGCATACTATCTTTTCAAAGAATTAGACGCCGATAACCGCCCTTAACAGTCATTTCTCACGGTCCTGAGAAAATACCACTCGAAGATTTAGCAGTTTTAAAATACAGAAACCACGGCTTCAAAGCCGAATTTTCGGCCATTTCAGTCGAGTGTGTGTCTGACTCTCGAGAGGACATGTATAACACAACTATTATACGTGACCGGGTACACTCTTTGATTGCAATGGCGAAAGGAAACGTTGATTTCTTCAACGACACAGGCGGCTACGGTTTCATTTCGACGGACGACGCGGACGATGACGTTTTCTTCCACATGGAAGACGTTGGCGGTCCGGACCTCGAAGAAGGTACAGACATCGAATTCGATATCGAACAGGCCCCCAAGGGCCCCCGCGCCACCAACGTCACCCGCCTGTAATACGGCCTCTCACGTTCGGTAACGGGTTTCACATTCGATTATACATTCTTCAAGACACCTACTTCGGAAGCGATAGCGTTGTCTCTGTACGCAGAGAGCCACAGTGATAGCAACACGCATCTCAGGGTGCCTCCGGAAACGAACGCTGTAATCCCTTCTTACTGACACTGACCTGAATTGTCAGATCTAGTCTTACAGTTAGTCTGTCGAATGGGTTCCGAAACAGTTGATACGAGAACGATAACAAATAGTTGGTTAGTTGGTGTGTTCGTGTGGTAACAAAATGGACGATCTGACCGGATTTCAACGGGATCTTCTGTACGTGATCGCCGGTGCTGACCAGCCGTCTGGTCAGGACGTAAAAGACGAAGTCGAGCAGTACTACAACAGTGAAATCAATCATGGCCGACTGTATCCAAACCTGGATACACTTGTCAACAAAGCGCTCGTCGAAAAAGGACAGCTCGATCGACGGACGAACTACTATGCCATCAGCGATCGCGGACTCGAGCAAATCAAAGCCCGTAGAGAGTGGGAACAACAGTACATCGACTAGTACCCACTCTTATTCGTGGGGTCGCTAACCGACACCATGGCGTGTATCCTACAAGCACGATCAGAAACGTCGCTGCGCACCTCTTGCACAAGATATCGATACAATGGGTGTACAGACCGTTCCAGTTGTTACTATTGTTAGTGTTAATATTAAGTATGAGTGGAAGCGGCGAAACGAGTTTCCCAGAGGGTCGCCCACTCCAGTACTCACCGTAACGCAGACGGGCTTATCTTCCGTGTTCGGGATGGGTACGGGAGGAACCCCGCCGCTATGGCCGCTGTAATGCCGACCGGCGGAATCGAACCGCCGTCAGACCACTGTCGGTCGCTGCTACGATATGAATGGAGGCGGCGAAACGAGTTTCCCAGAGGGTCGCCCACTCCAGTACTCACCGTAACGCAGGCGAGCTTATCTTCCGTGTTCGGGATGGG
>NZ_FTNR01000060.1 GCF_900156475.1 Natronorubrum thiooxidans | reverse complement strand
AGTGTAGCTTCAAGCGTGAATCTGTAGATCCTCTTCGGTCTCAATTGGGTAGAGTTGGCGTAGTTTGATCCGGGCATCGTCAGTAGTAAACTGCCAGTCAATGGGACGATTGGTCGTGTTTCGACGCCTCTGCCACGCAGCGACCTCCGCTCGGAGGGTCGCTGCGTGGTAGATTCGCCGATCGAGACACTGTCGTTTGAGGACGCCTATCTCGATTTCGGCCATATTCAGCCAACTTCCTCTCTTGGGCGTGTAATGAAACTCGAACCGATCAAGATACGCTTGAGCATACTCCGGCGGGAAAAACTGATAGAAGGCAGCAGGCTTGTGTGTGTTGAGCTGATCCATCACAACCCGGATGCAGTCCGCATCCGGGTAGTGAACATCTGCGAGTTCGACCATTCGGTCGATCCATTCTATTGTTCGCCTCTTCTCGGTGATTTCGACGTTTACCCAGCCAGTTAGCGGCTCTGTCGAGAGATGTATTCGTTGTTTCCCATTGCGTTTGTAGCGGTGATCGGATCGGGCGACCGCTCCCGGTCGGGCCGGGAGCGGGTCGCGTTCGTGTCCTCGTAGAGCCTTGCTAGATTCGTCAAAACAGATGACTGGACGGGTTTCGTCGTACGGTTCGTGGTAGAGATTGAGAACATCTTCCATGTAGTAGACGAAGTCAGCGTCCTGTTCTGGAGGTATCTCCCAGTAGCTGGAGAGATGAGGTTTCAGGGCGTTTTTTTAACCGCTGTCGGACGGCCTCGTGAGAGATCGACTCGAAGTCGATCTCGTCAAGGGTAACGAGTTCGTCGGCAAGGAGGTGTAGTGTCCACCGAGAGTGTCCTTCTGGTGGTTCGCTGCAGGCGAGTTTGATGAGGTGGGCTTCGGCGTTTCCGTCAAGCTTGCGTTCGTATTCACGGTCGGGTTTGCGGCGATGAATCGCCGCAATCCCTCGTTCAGTGTAGTCTTTGCGTGTGTTGTGGACGGTTTGGGGGTGACAGCCGACGTGCTCACTGATTGTCGCATCAGTGAGCCCGTCGTCAGCTTTCAGAAGGATACGTGCGCGTGTGTTGGCTTGCGCCCTCTGTTCACCGGCGGACGTGAACCATTCGAGCGTCTTGCGATCTTCGTCGCTGAGCTCAACAATGTACTTCTTCGCTCCCATTTGGTAAGAGACGCGCTCAGAGAAGATACGTTAGACGTT
>NZ_FTNR01000005.1 GCF_900156475.1 Natronorubrum thiooxidans | reverse complement strand
TTATCGCACCGGATGGATTGCGGTCTCAGCCAGTCCCTAGTGCCTCGTTCACGGCCTAGGCCCTTAGCTGCGGGATTTTCATGGATTCTCTATATTCAGCAGGCAATACCTATCATGTGTTCTGTATTTTAATAGGGGCGGGCAGGGTTATGTGCCAAGCAAACGAAACGAAAACACGTGTTCTCACAGCACGCGGTCGTCACCGTCGATCCGTCGACCGCCGTATTCGTCCTCGCAGCACTTCTCTTGGCCGGCGTCGTCACCGGCATCGCCGGCTTCGGCTTTGCCCTCGTCGGGACGATGGCGCTGGCGACCGTCGTCGAGCCCTCGGTCGCGGTCGTGTTAATGATCGTCCCGATTCTCGCGACGAACGTCTCGCTGTTGGGCGAACTCGATGCTGACACCGTCCGCTCGTGTAGCCGGCGCTTTTGGCCCTACGTGCTGGCGACCCTCATTGGCACGCTCGTCGGCATGGCCGCCCTCGAGTCGATCCCGGCCGATCCGCTGACAATCACGCTCGGGGTCGTAACGCTTGCGTACGTCGGGGCGACACAGCGGGCAGTTCCGATCCCCGGACGCGCCGCACTCGAGGATCGCTGTTTCGTCGAACGGCCGGGGATGATGGTCGGCCTCGGGACCGTCTCAGGGATCGTCTTCGGCGCGACGAACGTCGGCGTGCAGGTCGTCGCCTACGTCCGAAGTCGTGACCTCGAGCCGGGGCTGTTCGTCGGCGTCCTCGCACTCGTGTTCGTCGGCATCAACGCCGCTCGAGTGGGGTTCGCTGCGCTCTTCGGTCTGTACCCGTCGCTCGAGATCGGTCTGCTTTCGGTCGCGCTCGGTGCTCCGGCTATCGCGGGCGTACTCGCCGGCCGGTACGTACGGCCGCGTCTCCCGGAACGAGCCCAGCGACTCGGTGTGCTCGCGCTCCTCGGGTTGATCGGCGTTCGGCTCATCCTCGGTGGACTCGGGGTGGCCTGAGCGAATCCCATAGCCCTGTCGCTGGAGTGTCTGCATAGTTGTCACAACGATTGTGGTGGGGCGGTCCGTAGGACAACACATGCTCCGTCGGCTTCGCGAAAACGGTCCTATCATCCTCGTTCCGCTCGCGTGGACGTTCGTCACCGCCGTCCACCTCGGCCTCGCGAGCGAGCACGCGCTGTTCATCGCCCATCTGGTGATGGCAGTGATCATCGTGGTCTTCACCGCCCTCTCGTGGTCGGCGATGGACCGCGGCGTCTTGCTGGCGTGGCGGCGCGTGCTGCTCGCTGGTCTCGTCGTCACGCTGGCTGGGGGTGTCGGCTTTCTGGGCCCGGCGGTGGCGACGCCACTCTTTGTGCTCAGTCTCGCTGGTTGGATGCTCATCCCGGCTGCGGGGCTGGCCTACACGATTGACATCCTCCGCGCGCTAAAGCGCGAGGATTCCACCGTGGGGGTTCGGCTACGCCGATTCCCCGGCGGTAACTTGCGGGTGTGTATGCTCCTCGTTGGGACGGTGAGCGCGTGGTGACGCCGACCATGAATGGTCGTCCCACTTGAGGCATACGGGCCGTGCCATCGGCCGTGGTACATTCGATTCGTGGCGTCGGAGGAACGTCTCCGACGCGGTGAGGTCCGCGTGGCCCTCGAAGCCGCACGGACACGTGAGCGTGTCTTGGTGCCGAGTCGTGCGGTCGGTCGAACCACATCCCGGACACGTCTGACTCGTCCACGCTTCGGGGCGGACCTCGACGGAGATGCCGAACTCTTCGGCCGTACACGCCAGCCGGTCGATGAACGCGCGGAACGCCCAGAAGTTGTGCGTCTTCTGGTTCGCCCGCACCGACCAGTGTGTCTCCAGTACGTCGGTGAGGTCGCCGACGTACACCGTCGCTACTCCCACCTCGTACAATCGCTCGAAGAGGTCGCGGGCAAGCGCGTCCATGGCGTGGTCGCGCCGTCGCGTCCGGCGTCGGTACAGGCGTCGAATCCGCTTCGACGTGTACCGTCCCTCTTCGCGCTTCACCTTCGACTGGTATTTGGCGATTCGGCGGGTCGTTTCGCGGAACCGCTCGAAGAGGTCGCGCCCCTCGTACAGATACTGCTGTCCGGTCGTGGTTGTACAGGCGACGATGTTGTTTGTGCCAATATCCAGAGCAGCCGTTTCGTCGGCTAATGGTGAGTCCTGTCGAGAATCATCCGTGGTGACAGGCTGAATGGCCCTGAATCGGTCGCTCAACTCGTCGTAGTACAGTTCCAGCCGGCCTTGGTCACCCGACCACTTCGGCTTCCCACGAACGTCGAGCGTGAGCCGTTCGCGGTAGCCCATGTCGTACTCGTCCTTGAGGTCGCTGCCGACCGTGATTTCGATGGTCGAACGGTCGCTCCAGCGGAGCGTGTACTGGTCGTTGCGGATGTAGATCCGCAACTCCCGGCCCTCTTCCTCGTTGCCCCAATAGCCCGGCAGGCCGTTGGCTTCGCCTTTTTGTTTCAGGGCGAAGAACGACCGCCACGCTTCGGTATTCTTGCGAATTACCTGTTGGGCAGTGGCACTCCCGAGGACACCGACGTACTGCTTGCGGTAGTCCTCGGTCTCCCACACCGACTTGTCGATGTCGGGGTCGGTGAAGTTCTGTCGGCGCTCGTAGGTGAGTTGGTTCCACAGCGAGGCAGAGGCGTCCAACAGCCGGTGAAGCAGTTCTTCGTCGGCGTCGGAGCGCGGGACGACGGTGAAGGAGTTGACGCGCCTCATGCGGTCCACTCCCCGTCTTGCTTGTCCTTTTGCTCGCGGATGTACTGCTCGACGACATCTTTCGAGACGCTGCCAGCAGTCCCAACATAGTACGAACGCGTCCACTTGATACGGTCGTTGGACCGCTCATTGTACCACCGAGCGGAAATGCCTTTCACCCAGTTGACAATGAGCGACGGGGCGTTCTTCGGCGGGCTGCCGATGAACAAATGAACGTGGTCGGGCATGATTTCGGCTTCGACCAGTTCGAGGTCCTTGTCTTCACAAATTTCCTCGAAGATGGAGTGAAGCCGGTTGGCGGTCGCACCCGTGAGGCGCTGCTCCCGGTACTTCGGGATGAATACTACGTGGTAGTAGAGTTCATAAACAGCATGACGAGTGCTCTTCACCATGTGCGTATACCATGGTTAGCATGGACAGTAAGTGTACCGGTCGAACCCCGGTCCCTGCCACCGTCGGTGGACTGTTTAGCCGGGCCTATCGCTCGACCCCGCCCTGAAGGGCGAAACTTGCGCTCGAAAATCACGTCAACACGTCGCCGAGGCTCCGCAGCGCTATCTCCTCGGAGCCGTCCTCAGCGTCCTCGGCCTGCTCGTCTACGCCGGTTCCTCGCTGGCCGGGAGCGATATCGGCGTGCTGGTCGCAGGACTCAGCCTCGTGAACGTTGGGCAGACAATTGGCATCGCAACCGCGGTCGTTCAGTACTGAGCACAGCCCATACGGCATCCCGCGAGCGCACACAGGACCAGTTGCAGAAAAACAGCAAAACCGAGCCGAACGGGCCGCTCAGTTCTGACCGTTCAGCGTGATGTAGTTGATCCCGATGATCCGGTCGTCGCCCTCGAGTTCCGCCTTCGCTTCTTCTGGGACCTCGCTGTCGACGTTGTAGACGGTCAGCGCCTCGCCGCCGATGGTCTCGCGGGCGTTGAACATGCCGGCGATGTTGACGCCGTGTTTGCCCATGACGCTCCCGATAAGACCGATGACGCCGGGTTCGTCGGTGTTGCGCGTGACGACCATCTTGCCGTGGGGGATGGCGTCGACGCGGTAGCCGTCGACACGGACGATTCGTGGGTCGTCGCCGGCGAAGAGCGTGCCGTCGACGGAGACCTCGTCGTCGCCGTTACTGACGGTCACGGAAATCAGGCTCTGGAAGTCCTCGGCCTGTCGGGTCTTGGATTCGGTGACGTCGACGCCGCGGTCCTCGGCGATCTGTGGCGCGTTGACGGCGTTGACCTGCCACTCGAGCGGTTCGAAGACGCCTTTGAGCGCGCTCGCTGTGACGAACTCGACGTCCTCCTCGGCGATCTCGCCCTCGTAGGTGATCTCGATGGACTCGACGCGATCGTCGAGCAGTTGGGCAGCGACCTTGCCGCCTGTCTCGGCGATGTCGATGTACGGCTCGAGTCGTGGGAAGGCGCTCTCGTCGATCGACGGCGCGTTGAGCGCGTTGGCGACCGGTTCGCCCGCGATCGCGGCGTTGATCTGGTCGGCCGTCGAGGTTGCGACGTTCTCCTGGGCGGCTTCCGTCGACGCGCCGAGGTGGGGCGTGACGATGACGTCGTCGTGCTCGAGCAGCGGCGAGTCAGCCGACAGCGGTTCTTCGGCGAAGACGTCCAGTGCCGCGCCGGCGAGCGTGCCGTCTTCGACCTTCGCGGCGAGAGCGTCTTCCTGAATGATGCCACCGCGGCCGACGTTGACGATGTAGCCGTCCTCGAGGAGGTCGAGTTCGTCTGCACCGATCATACCCTCCGTCTCGGGGGTCAGCGGCGTGTGGATCGTCAGGAAGTCAGCAGCCTCGAGACAGTCCTCGAAGTCGACAAGTTCAGCACCGAGGCGGTCGGCACGCTCCTCGGAGATGTAGGGATCGAAGGCGACAAGGTCCATGCCCAGCGTGTTGAGTTTCTTGGCGACCTCCTGGCCGACGCGGCCGAGGCCGACGATACCGAGCGTCTTGCCGTCGAGTTCGGTCCCGAGATACTCGCTTTTGGCCCACTCGCCGTTTTTCAGGCGGATGTGTGCCTGCGGGATCGAGCGCGCGGTCGCAAACGTCATCGCGACGGTGTGTTCGGCTGCCGCACGAACGTTGCCTTCCGGCGCGTTGGCGACGATGACACCCTCGTCCGTCGCCGCCTCGATATCGATGTTGTCGACGCCGATGCCCGCTCGGCCGACGATGACGAGTTCCTCGGCCGCCTCGAGCACCTCATCGGTGACCTCGGTTCCCGAGCGAACGATCAGCCCGTTGGCGTCCGAGACCGCCTCGAGGAGGTCCTCGCCCTCGAGTTCATAGCCCGTCTCGACCTCGTGGCCGGCGTCTCTGAGTACGTCCAGACCCGCATCCGCAATGGGATCCGTGACCAGTACTTTCATGCGCGAGACAATCGTGCGGAGCAGGTAAACCCTTCCGTTGTCGTGCTCGGGTGGCAAAATATACCACCTCCTCGAAGACGGACCAATCAACGGCTACCTCGGCTATCCGTCGGGCGATCGGCTCGAGAACGGTAACGCGTCAGCGATGGCGAGGTGGCCAAAAACCGGCGGCAAAAGTGGATCGATGACGGACACCCGGTCACTCGGCAACAGCGTACAGATAGACGGCACAGACCGCAAGCACGGCCTCAGCGCCCTTCGTGATGACCGCGATTGGGTTCAGCGAACCCTCCATGTAGAACGCCTCAACGCCCCAGCCCTGGACCGGAAAGAGCGCGAGGATAGTGATGATTGAGTACGCCGCCGCGACGAGAAACAGCGACCGACGCCAGTAGGGCGTCAGGTACAGAATCGCACCGCCGACGAACCCGAGTCCGTTGAGGATGAATAACACGGCGAGCACCGTACTGAACTGGATTGCGTTCATCGTGGCCAGCAGGTGTAACACGCCGGTAATGAGTGCCATGACAATGGCAACGTATCCGATCGGGTTCGACGGCCGAGCGAACCTCTGGTTTGTCTCGGTTGTGGGATTTGCGCTCATGACTGTGTTGTGTGCAAGGTCGGGCTAAAACCATCTGGTAGGACTATCGAAATAGACGTCCTCTCCGGCCAGAAGCCGAGGTTTTGTGCCTGTTCCTCACACGACAGAGATGGGGCGAGAGGGCGAAGGAGCCGATCCCGATTGCGCGTCGATCAGAGCGTGATCAACACCGCACCGATGACCACCAGCGCCGCACCTGCGATGACGCCTTTTGTCACGCGCTCGAGGTCGCGCAAAAGGACGGCCGCAAACAGCAACGTAAACAGCGGCGCGGTCGCGACCAGCGGGTCGACGATGGCGATCCGACCTTCCTCGAGGCCCAGCGCGGCCATCAGCGAGAGCATCGCGACGGTCGTCAGGAGGCCACTGCCAGCGAAGTACGTGTACGACGCGCGCGGACGCTCGAGGATGTCACGCCCGCCGACAGCGGCCACGTAGGCGAGCAGCGCGACCAAGCCAGCCGTCTCGTTTATCGCGACGGCCTCGAGTGCCGAAATCGGCGACTCGAGCATGCCGTAGCGGCGAGCGACGTTCGCGACCGCGAAGGTGGCCGCGGCGGCGATCGGCCACAGCAGATCGCGGGGCTGCCAGCCCGCGAGGTCACCGCCTTTCGAGGCCGTCAACACGGCGAGGCCGGCGACGAGGACGACGATGCCGACGCCGGTCACCGGACCCAGTGGCTCGCCGAGAAAGGCGAGCGCGATCAGCGTCGCAAACAGCGGCCGCGTACTCAGGATCGTACTGTTGAGACTCGCCCCGACTTTGTCGACGCCGACGAAAATCGTGATCCGCCCGAGCGCGGTTCCGACCACGCCCGCGAAGACGAAGATCGCGATCACCTCGAGCGTGAGCCCCGAAAACGCCGACCGGCCGTAGACGGCGGCGATAACGAGCCAGTAAATCGCCGAGTCGACGACCACGACGACCAGCGACGCCTGCACGGAGCCACCGCCCGCGGCCATCCCGCGCTTGTCGAAAATCGGCGTAAAGCCCCAGAAAATCGCCGGAATCAGGGCGAGGACCACCACCTCGAGCGTCGTGCTCGTCATCGCGGCTCACCCACAGGACCCAGACCAGCGCACACTGTCACCGGATGTGAGAGCAGCCGTCGGGTCAACGTTGCGGTGTCGGCAACCGACTGCACTTTCACGGAGGGGAAACGACCACCCACAATTATTCGTCAGTCGCGCGTAGACATACATATGTACGACCGCATCCTGTTGCCGACCGATGCCGAGAAAGGGACGGAACTGGCAACCGAACACGCGATCGCCGTCGCGGAGTCGACCGGTGCCGAGCTCCACCTGCTGTACGTCGTCGACAGCGACGTCTACAGCTCCTACACCGGCGACGAGTACGTCCACGAGTTCGAGGGCCTCGAGGCCGCCCTCGAGCAAGCGGGCGAGGATGCCCTCGAGTCGGCCGCCGAGGCGGCACAGGAGGCCGGGCTCGAGCCGACGACGGCGGTCAGACACGGCGCACCACACGAGGAGATCCTCGCCTATGCGGACGAGGCGGACGTCGACCTGCTCGTACTGGGCTCGAAAGCGCGCTCGGGCGAGTACCGCCGGCTGCTGGGAAGCGTCACCGATCGCGTCGCACGGCTCGCGTCGCGGCCGGTGACGATCGTTAAGACGCCAGTCGAGGGCGACGAGCTGTAACCGGTCAGCGTGGCGTCGGACGAGCGGAAACCTGAACTGGTTTATCCGGGGGCGCACAATCAGCGCCCGATGACAGTCGTCGCTTTCGACTTCGACGGAACGCTTTCGGACTCCGAGATGACCGTCCTGCTCGGCGATCGCTGCGGTGTCGCCGACGAGATGGCCGAGATCACCGAGCAATCAATGAACGACGAGATCGACTACGCTGAGAGCCTTCGCAAGCGGGCCGCCCTCCTCGAGGGATTGTCCGCCGAAGACGCTCGGGCCGCCTTCGAGCAGGTCGAACTCCGCGAGGGCGCGGCCGACCTCATCGAGGAACTGAACGACGCCGGCGTGACGACCGCGATCCTCACCGGTGGCTTCGAACGCGGCGTCGCGGCCGCCCTCGAGCGTGAGGGGACGTCCGTCGATCACATCGTCTCGAACCGACTTCCGATGACCGACGACGAAACTGAACTGACCGGCGACGTCGAAGGCTCTCTCATCGAAGGCACCAAAGACGACGCCCTCGAGACCCTCGCCGCGGACGTCGGCGTCGACCTCGAAGACACCGTCGCAATCGGTGACGGCGCAAACGATCTCCCGATGCTGAACGTCGCTGGTCTCGCAATCGGCTTCGTCCCCAAACCGGCGGTCGAACCCCACTGCGACGTCGTCGTGACCACGATGGGCGAGGCCCGAACGGAACTGCTCGAAGCGGACGTTCTCCCAGCTGCCGACCAGTAGCGGGCCGTCTCTCAGTTCGTTCGAACACTCTTCTACCGGCGAAAATTGGGCTCGAGAGCTGTTTTTGATACCGAGAAACCTATTAACTCGAGGTCGAGTAAGTAGATGCATGATGTGGCAAGACCTTGTATTCATGCTCGGAAGCGGCCTCTCGATCGTCTTTCTGGCACCGACGCTTCGTGACGCCAGTGCACGCGTACCACTCGGGACGAGCCTTCCCTCGATGGGGATCGGATTCGTCTACGCGATAACGTTCTTTACGCTCGGAATGACCTTCTCGGCCGCCGGTGCGCTCGCCGCGGGAACGATGTGGTCGCTGATCGCGCTGATCCGATCCCCATCCAGTAACGTCCTCTCGTCGCGGCTGTTCCGCCTGGAAAGCCCGGCTCTGTTCGTCCATGATCTGCGTCGATGGATCTCCAGTGACGATTCCACGCTGACTACTGAACAGTACGTCTCGTTCGACCGCGACCACTATACAAACAACTGAGACGATCTGCTGTACCGAGTGGCCGGTGTGACCGCGAGCAGTCCTGCGGTCGCGCCGGAACTGGCTGACAACAACTGTACGAGACGGCCAGCAGTTGGCCTCATGTCGTCGTCCACACCGTGACGAACCCGGACCGATCGAGCAGTGCGTAGTTAGTGATCAGTATCCGATAGGAACGATCGTAGCCATTCGACCTCATCAATGAATTCGCTCGGAAAGTATCATTCAACCGTTTTTTGAATGATGTACGCAAAAGAGACAGTCATTCCGGAAGTAATAAATGGCTGACATCGAATCGAGAGATGATGTCAGATTCAAATCTAGAGGCAGATGGTACGTCCGGGTACGACACGGACAACTCGACCCAGAGACAGCCACCGCAGTCCGGAGTGGAGCAAGAATCGATCACGGATGTGCTTACAAAACCACTCACGCAGGCGTACGTCAAAGCGATCGTGGCACTCTACGCGCTGTTGGGTGCCGGTATGGGACTGATGGTCATTTTCGGAAACGTTATTGACCAAGCCATCCTCGACGTCCCCGGTTCCGGCGGCGACCTCCTCGCGCTGACGTTCGCACAGATCCCGATCAGTACCGCACCATACATCGCCGCACTGCTAGCGCTGTTCGTCGGTGGATATCTCGGCAATCGGATGGGAGTTGACGACCGACAGACGATGATCACGGGTGCTGCGGGAACGCTTGCAGGCACAGTCGTGCTGTGGGTCCTCTCGTCGTTTCTCGCAGCCTCGCAGATCGACAGTATCAGCATCGATGTTGCCGGGCTGATCGTCAACGGAATCGTCCTCGGACTGCTCGTTGGCGGGATCGCTGCTGGGACCGTCTACGTCATGCGCAATCTCGTTCCGGACGGTCAGCAAGCGACAGCCTAACCGCTTCGAGAGGCTGTTTCGATCGTCTCGAGAGAAGGTACCGTTCCTGATTCCTAGCGCAACCGTACGCGGGTCACGGTCGCGCCGCGTCAGTACTGACGGACAGCAATCCGTCTCAGTCGTAGACGAGGCTCACTCTGAGAAAAGACTCGTATGGACCGGCGCGAACGATTCGTTCTCCTCGAGTTCGGGTTCGGTGGCGGTGTCGGTGATCGTCCGCCCGGCGAGTCCCTCCTCGAGCAGTTCGTCTAGCGGCGGGCCAACCTTCTCGGGTTCGACGAGGAAGGCGTCGTGGCCGTGGTCGGATTCGACGACGTGGTGTGCGACGTCGACGTCCGCCTTCCGACAGGCCTCGGCCAGCGATTCTGACTGCTCGACGGTGAAATGCCAGTCGCCGGTAAACGAGAGCACGAGTAGTTCGCCCTCGAACGCGGCCAGCGCATCGGCATCGGACTCATATCCCGCCGAGAGGTCGAAGTCGTCCATCGCGCGGGTCATATAGAGATAGCTGTTCGCGTCGAAGCGATCGGTGAACTTGTCGGCCTGGTAGTCCAGGTACGACTCGACCTCGCGATACGGGAAGAAGGCGGCTGCAGGGTCCGGTGACTTCTCGCGAACCGTCTCGCGACCGGCCGACCGTCGGCCGAACTTCCGGCCCATCGAGGCCTTCGAGAGGTACATGATGTGACCGATCTGGCGCGCTCGAGCCAGCCCGTCGTCGGGCTGTGGGCCGTCGTAGTAGTGGCCGCCGTTCCAGTTGGGATCGCTGGTGATCGCCCGCCGAGCGACCGTATCGAGCGCGAGACACTGCGGATCGAGTCTGGCGGCGGTGGCGACGGCACCCGCACGGTCGACGTCGTCGGGGAAGCGTCGCAGCCAATCGAGGACGTTCATTCCGCCAACGCTGCCGCCGACGACGGCGTGAAGTCGGCCGACGCCGAGTTCGTCGAGCAGCCGGCGCTGGGAGCGTGTCCAGTCGCCGACGGTGACGGGTGGGAAGTCGGTGCCGTAGGGCTCGCCGGTCTCGGGATTCTCGCTTGCCGGCCCTGTCGTCCCGTAACACGACCCCGGCGCGTTCGCACAGACGACGTAGTACTCGGTCGTGTCGATCGCTTTCCCGGGGCCGACGACGTCGCCCCACCAGGCACGCGCCTGGCCTGCCGTGTTGCCGCCGGCGTCGGGCCGGCGGGCGACGTGGGGGCTGCCGGTCAGCGCGTGACAGACCAACACCGCGTTGTCGCCGGTAAACTCGCCGTACGTCTCGTAGGCGACCTCGAGGGTCGGAATCGACTCGCCGGAAAGGAACTGGAACTCGCCGACGTCGACCGTGTCTCTCGTCGTCATGGCTGTCGATCCTCGCTCGTATCGGTCGCTGCTCGCGTTGCCGTTTCGATCGCCTGCTCGAGGTCCGCCAAGATGTCTTCGGGGTTTTCGATGCCGACCGACATCCGAATGAGGTCGTCGGTCACGCCCGCTTCTTCGCGCTCTGCGGGTGTCAACTGCCCGTGAGTCGTACTCGCGGGGTGGATGACGAGCGTCTTCGCGTCGCCGATATTCGCAAGGAACGAGGCGACCTCGACGCTCTCACAGAAGACCTTGCCCGCCTGATACCCTGCCTCGAGGCCGAACGCGACCATCCCGCCGAAATCGGTGAGGTAGTTCGTGGCGTTGTCGTGTGTCGGGTGGGTCTCGAGGCCGGGGTGGGTAACCCAGGCGACGTCGTCGTGGTCCGCGAGGTACTCCGCGACGATGGCGGCGTTCTCGCAGTGTTTTTCGACACGAAGCGGCAGGGACTCGAGGCCCTGGAGGGTCTGCCAGGCGTCAAACGGCGACTGCTGGTTGCCCAGACTGCGAAGCGATCGGAATCTGGCCGTCGCCGCGAAGGGTGCCTCGGGGAAGTCCCGCGAGAAGTCGACGTCGTGGTAGGCGTGGTTCTGGCCGGCGATTTCGTCGTAGCCGTGCTCGCCCCACGGGAACGAGCCGCCGTCGACGAGGACGCCGCCAACTGTCGTACCCGAGCCGTGGAGCCACTTGGTCGTCGACTCCCAGACGACGTCCGCGCCGTGCTCGAGTGGGCGACAGAGCGCCGGCGTCGCGAAGGTGTTGTCGACGACCAGCGGAACGCCGTTGTTGTGGGCAATCTCGGCGATGCGCTCGAAATCGGGCGTGACGAGCGAGGGGTTGCCGATCGTCTCGACGTGGACAAAGGCGGTGTTCTCGTCGATCGCGTCCGCGTAGGCGTCGTACTCGAGGGTCGGAACGAACTGCGTCTCGATGTTCCGTCGACTCGCCGTCTTGGCGAAGTAGGCGGTCGTCCCGCCGTAGGTGTCCGTCGAGCAGACGATGTTATCGCCCGCCTCGGCCAAGATCAACACTGCAGAATCCAGTGCGGCCATCCCGCTGCCCGTCGCGACCGCACCTGCCCCGCCCTCGAGCGAGGCGAGTCGATCCTCGAGGACCGTGACGGTCGGGTTGGCGATCCGAGAGTAGATGTAGCCGTCGTCCTCCAGGGCGTAGCGTTCGGCGGCGGTATCGGCGTCGTCGAAGACGTAGGATGTCGTCTGGTAGATCGGCGGTGCCATTGCCCCCGTTTCCGGATCGGGGGACTGTCCGGCGTGGACGCTTCGTGTCCCGAGACCGCGCTCGGGACAGCCCGTATTCGTCCCGTCGCTCGCGTCGTCGCTCATGTTTAGTATGCATACTTCTACAGACTCATATGCGTCGCAGTAACGGCAAAAACCGTGGCCGATTCGGGCGCGTTCACACACGTCCCTCGAGACCGTACGGGTGTCCCGCCGGCGCGATGCGTTGGGGACGGGACGGTGTCGATAGCGGCTCATTCGTGTTCGAGTGCCTCGAGCAGCGTTCGAACCGCGGCTGACTCAGACCCGACGTTCCCTGTCCAGGGATAGACCGCGACACCAACCACAAAATCGTCGCCATGCTCGACGGCTTCGCTCACCTGAATGGTGACGTCGATCGTGGTTTCGGCCGGAACCAGCCGAGCACGTCCGCGGTAACGAGCGAACGTCGTCTCGCTGCCAAGCATTGAGACGAGTTCCCCATCGACGTACTGAACGTCCTCGAGTTCGTCATAGCGGTCCTGAATTAGGGCGACGAGTTCGTCCGTCGAGTACTCGCCGACGGGATTGAGCGTGCGGCCGAGTACGGCAATCTGTGGCGTACTGAGCACGGAGACGACCGCGGTCTGGACACGTCCGAGACCCAGTGCCTCGAGTGCGAGCGCGCGGTCGTACTCGGCGTTCCAGTTTCGAACCGCGATCGTTCGGTCGAACCCGAACCGGCCGACGGTTCGCTCGATGCGCAGTTCGTCGACGGTGTGTTCGCCGTAGCCGGTCTCCTCGAGGGCCGCCGGGGAGACGGTAGCTGGAGACGCGGCAAGCGACTCCCGGGCGATATCGCTACAGCCGGCGATGAGTCCCAGACCGGCAGTTGCCCCCGCCGCGAGCAGACGTCGACGCGTGATCGTCATCGACAGAACCAGGCCACCGAGCGGCGAAAGCGTGTCGGTTCCGAGTCGGATCGAGCGATACCGGTGAGACGGGTCCCAGCGGTGCTTTCGAGACGAACGGGTTGATAGTCCCCCAGTGGCAACGTATCGGTCGTGCACTCGAGTGACCGTGATCGGGTCGTGCTCGCTACCGTCGTCTTCGCCGTGTTGTTCTCACAGTTGTTGCTCTACCCGGGTGTCGCAACACTCGTCGAGACGCTGGGAGCCGACGCGACGACCTCGCCGTTCGCCACAACCGCACTCGATGCGAGTATGTGGTTTCTCGTCGCCGAGTTCGCCGCCTACGTCGCCTTCGTCGGCGTCTGGGGCGTCGCAAGCGACGTGACGGGACGGCGAACGCCGTTTATTATCGCCGGCGCACTGGCGGGGGCCGTCGGCTACGCCACGCTCGCCGTCGTTCCTGCAGTGGGATGGGTTTCGTTCGAGGGCGTCCTCCTCTTGCGAGTTCTTCAGGGAGCGATGACGATCGGCGCGTTCTCGCTGACGATGACCATGCTGATGGATCTCGACGGCGGCCACGGACGGAACATGGGTGCTGCGGGGATCGCGATCGGGCTCGGGGCCGCCCTCGGCGCTCCCATCGGTGGCCAACTCACCGAACTCGACCCGATCGCGCCACTGATCGGTGCCGCCGTCTTGCTTGTCGGCGTCGGAGCGCTCGTCACAGTCGTCACCGATCGCACGCCGAATCGCCGCCGGAGCGCCCGCGCGCTCCTCGAGGGCCTGCGACGACGGCCAGCGCTGTCGATTCCCTACACCTTCGGCTTCGTCGACCGAATGACGGCGGGGTTTTTCGCCCTCGTCGGAACCCTGTACTTCCAGGAGGCGTTCGACCTCGGTCCTGCCACGACGGGGCTGTTGCTGGCGTGCTTTTTCGCGCCGTTCGCCCTGCTGCAGTACCCCATGGGCGCGCTGTCCGACCGAATCGGTCGGGCGATCCCGATCGTCATCGGCTCGCTGTGTTACGGCCTCGGCATCGTCGCCGTCGGCGCTGCGCCGTCGGTCGCCACAGCCGCGCTCGCAATGATCGCCGTCGGCGTCCTCGGCGCGCTGGTCTCACCGGCGACGATGGCGCTCGTCACCGATATCGCCGGCGAACGCGAACGCGGCGTTGCGATGGCCGGTTTCAACATCGCCGGCAGCCTGGGCTTTCTCGGCGGCTTCCTCATCGGCGGCACCGTCGCCGGCAACTACGGCTACGACCTCGCGTTTCTCGCCGTCGGTGGCCTCGAGATCGCCATCGCTCTGCTGGCCGCGCCTGCGTTCCTCCAATGGGGACTCGGCGGCACAACACGGCTTACGGGCGAGAGCAGCGACCGCACCTGATCGCCCTCGTGGAAATTCCAACTAGTCACTGGCTGAGAAATACAGCAAACGAATGTGGTATGAAAACGCATGACGGTGTAACGATGGAGGATATCCATTTTTATGTGTTCAATACTAATTCATTGTTGATGGCACGAGATAACCCAATCACGCGGCGGAAGACGCTGAAGGTCACGGGCGCAGCAGCAGCGACAGCACTCGTCGCCGGTTGTTCCGGCGACGAGGGCAACGGTAACGGCGGCGAGAACGGTGGCGACGGCGGCGACACCTACGAAATCGAAGCAGGCACGGAGATCGTTTTCTTTGCCGAGACGGCTGGCTGGGAAGGCGAGTCGCCAGACAGCATCTCGGGTACCTCGAACCCAACGCTCGTCCTCACAGAAGGCGAGGACTACACGATGGGCTGGAACGAAGGCGACGGCGCAAACCACAACCTCGAGATCCGAAACGACGACGGCGACGTCATCGACGGCCTCGAGACGGAGCAGGCCTCCGAGGGTGGCGACGACCAGTTCCTCGACTTTACGGCCAGCTCCGAGATGACGACCTACATTTGTGAACCTCACAACACCACAATGGTCGGCGACCTGCAGGTCGAATAACGCGTTTCTGTAGGTTTTTTTTGCAGCGACAGCCGCTCGACACTGATCAGTTGCAGACGCGAGCAGTATGCACAAATTATAATTTCGCTAACAGTCTGCAGTCCAATGGTGCGCATCGGTACCACAGATTGATCGAGCGACGAACTGAACCTCCCGCTGGCAGTCGACGCGATGTCGAAATAGCTGTTCGAATAGTATAACATGCAAGATTATTAATGAGATATAAAAAACATAATGGGCCAGACCGGCCGTCACGAGCGACGCAGTCCTGTCCGCTGGCGGCGGAGTCCGTTCCGATCTGTTACTAGTAGAACACCTTTATTCGGTGACTGCCTACCAGCAGCATGAACCACCAGCGACTCGGCCGGCTCGAGGTGGCTCGTCGAGACAGCGACCGGACAGTGAGTCGATGAGTGAGAAAGACGACGACCCGGCCGGTCGCCGTGAGAGCGCGGCCGCATATACCCCACCCGAAGATCTCGCGCAACGTGCGTTCGACGTCGGCCCGGTCAGTACCGTCGTGGTCGATCAGACGAAGACGATTACCTTCGCCAACGAACGCGCAGCAGCGACACTCGACATCGCACGCGAGACACTCGTTACTGACGCGTGTGATCTGGCTGATTGGAACATCTACCACGACGACGGCACACCTATCCCGATAGCCGAACACCCCGTCGCGAGTGTCTTCGAAACGGGCACCCCCGAGTACGGCTTCGAACACTGGATCGAACTTCCGGGCGGCTCCGAGCGGTGGCTCTCGAGCAATTCGTCACCCGTCCTGGACGAGGCAGGCGAGGTCGAGTACGTCGTCGTCTCGTTTGAGGACGTGACCGCGTTGAAACGGCGCGAGGAGCGGTTGACCAGCGATCACGTGCGACTCGTCGAGTTCCGGACGGATCAGTCGGCGGTCCCGCCGTCCCTTCGCGTCGACAGCGGCGAAACGCGAATCGAGGTCGACTCCGTCGTCTCGCTGCCGGAGGAGACAACCGTCCAGTACATGGGGACGTCCGACCTCCCTGCGAGCGACTTCGTCACTGCCGTCGAAGAGGTCCCGCACTATCTCGACGCACGGTTGCTCAGCTCGATCGACGGGTACAGCCGAATCGAAGCCCAGGCGGAATCGGGAACCGTCTCACAGGTGTTTCCGTCCCTTGGCGGTCGTGCTCGCGCCGTCATCGTCGCGTCCAACGAGGTCAGGTTCCTCGGAGAGCTTCCAGGGGACGTAGACCCCCGGCTAGCCGCGGACGGCATTCGGGCGTTTCACCCCGAAGTCGAACTGGTATCCGAGGAACTCGTCTACTCGCCACACCTCCTGTACGACATCGTCACCGACGCGCTCACCGATCGACAACTCGCCGTGCTCGACACCGCGTACTTCGGGGGCTACTTTGAGACGCCACGGACCAGCACCGGCGACGAACTGGCGGATCGGTTCGGTGTTACGCGACAGACCTTCAACCAGCACCTTCGCAAGGCCCAGCGGACCGTTCTCCGGCATCTCTTCGAGAAGTCCGGCGCGAACGCACGCTGACTGGTCAGCGTCCACCCTTACAACCGCGTCTACAGTAGTCCGCCCAATGACTGATACGGCACACCCCGATTCCGGCTCGTCCCACTCGTTCGGCGAAGATAGTATCGGCTACGATCCCACCACCGGGACGTTCCACGCCCGGTTCGACGCGGATTCCAAGACGATCGTCGTCACGATCGTCGAAGCTGTGGGGACCGTCACAAACTGCGATCCGCTAACCATGCCGCCGCTGTTCGAGACGATCGACCCTGAAGCACTCGCCGACCTGATGATCTCGACTCGAGACACGTCCATCGAGGTGACCTTTTCGTACGAGGGCTGTCGCGTGACCGTCTCGAGCCACGGGACGATCGTCGTCGAGCCACACGAGGAGTGACTGCCTGAGACGGTCTCCTGTCCCGATGTCCCGGAGCGACCGCAGGAGTTCGCGGTCGCGCCAGACCTGACTGACAGCGGTCCGTATAATTGGTGGGTTCGATCGGACACCGACACTGTCGGCTGTCCCTATTTTGTGACGTGCTGTGGTCTGCGTCACCGACGGACAGTCACCGATATATCGGCGAACCGACGGACTGAAGGTCGCCACCTTCGAGACTTCCGGTGATGGCCGACGAACTGAAGCGACGACTGGTCCACGCGAGCGGCTCGGGACTGGTCGCACTCTATCTCCTCGCGAACTCCCTTGACCTCGGACTGACGTGGGCGCGATTCGGCGTCCTGATGACGGTTCTCTCACTGGGCGTGATCGGCCTCGAGTTCCTCCGCCTTCGCGTCGGCCTCGAGTTGTCGCTGTACGATAAACTCACTCGAGAGTACGAACAAGACCAGTTCGCGGGGTATGGCTACTATATGCTCAGCATGACGGTCGCCGTCCTCGTGTTTCCGGCCCAAATCGCGCTGCCGGCGATGTTGATGCTCTCACTCGGCGATCCGATCAGCGGTACCGTCTCGGACAACAGCCTCAAATTCATCAAGGGGCCGAAGGTGCTGGTCACGATGTTCGTCGTCTCGACGATCATCGCCACGCCGTTTCTCTACGAGACGCCGCTGGCCGTAGTCGCGGCAGCCCTCGGGGCGACCATCGCCGACGGCGTCAAACTCCGCCTCGGCGACTACATCGTCGACGACAACCTGACGATCCCGATCTACGCCAGCGTGCTGGCCTGGCTCGCACTCGAGTTCCTGTGATCGAGTCCGCATCCCTGCACTCGCAGGCGAGACGACTCCCTCGAGTCGTCCGGAAACCACTCAGACGAGTTCCTGTAGTCAATGACCGCCGATCGCCAACCCGTTCTGGCGATCGACGGTAAACAGTTACAGCAATCCGTCTCAGAGATCGGTGGCTCGGAACCGCCGATAGCCGACGCCGATCGTGAGGACGATCCATCCCACGAGCACAGCGAGCGCGAACGCCGGCCGTTCGTACACTGCCGGCTCGGCTGGCGGCTGGACGAACGTCCCGCTGTTGAGATCCGGATAGACGCCGGCAAACAGGTTCGTGTACGCGGCGACGGGATTCAGTGCCGCAACGATGTCGACCCACTCGGGGATCGTCTCGGGATACGAAAAGCCGTGGCGGACGTACAACACGGTGTAGGGAAGTCGCGTCCAGAGCTGAAAGAAAAAGAGCACGAAGACGCCGAACGCGGCGACCGTCGCCCGCGTCGCCGACCGAACGACCGCCGAGATGGCGACGGCGAACGCGGTGAACGTGACGCCAAGCAGGGCGAGAATCACCGCGACGGTCGCGAGTCTGGCAGGGTCGACGGCGACACCACGGACCACGGCAACCGGAACGGCAGCCAACAACGCGGTGGCGATTGCCGTACAGAGAACGAGGGTCCGCCCGACGAAGGTACCGAGCACGACCGTTCCGCGATCGATCGGGAGTCCGAGCATGACTTTGAGCGCGCCGCCCGTTCGCTTCTCGACGATCGCAGATGCGAAAAAGCCGAGCGCCAGCAGTGGCGTCAACATCGCAAACAGGGGAAGCACCGACGGGATCAGTTCGGGGCCACCGCGATGGCCCGGTGACGTCGACCGGCCCGCCGTGTAGGTGATGAGCAGCGCAAGCAGGACGTAAATCCCGACAAGCAGCTGGAACTGCCGCTCGCGGATGGTATCACGAACGTCTTCGCGGACGAACAGGCCGAGTCCCGACGCCGCGCTCACTGTGCAACACCTCGCGTGTAGCTCTCGAACAGTTCCTCGAGCGACGTCTCACTCGTGGTCACGTCAAGCACGTCGACCGCGGAGTCGTGGAAGGCGGCAACGACCGACGCTTTGGCCGCGTTTTCACAGGCGACGGCGACCGTCGTCCCGTTCGTCTTGACGCCGGAGACGCCCTCGAGCGAACGGACGTGATCGACTGCGGATGTGGGAACCGACGACAGGTCGACCGTCACGGTCGCGGTGGTGCCGACGGACTCGCGCAGCGCGTCGATCGTGTCGACGGCGACGAGTTCACCGCCGTCGAGGATGGCGATGCGATCACAAACCGCCTCGACCTGCTCCATGATGTGACTCGAAAAGAAGACGGTCGCGCCGCGGGCGTTTTCCTCGCGGACGATCCGGCGCATGGTTCGAGCGCCGTTGGGATCGAGGCCCGTCGAGGGTTCGTCAAGGATCAGCAGGTCGGGCTCGCCGACCAGCGCCATCGCGAGCATGAGTCGCTGGGCCATTCCCTTCGAGTACTGCTCGACGGGATACGCGTCGGGGCCGCGCATGCCGACGCGCTCGAGCAGGTCGTCCGGATCATCGGCGGCGTCTTTCGCCTCGATAGCGAACTGAACGTGTTCACGGCCCGTTCGCTCGCCGATCGGGCCATAGCCATCGGGGAGGACGCCGATCCGGTCGCGGACAGCAGTACTGTCGGTCGCAACGTCCTGACCGAGGACGCGAACCGTGCCCTCGGTCGGGGCGGCGTAGTCGAGGAGGATATCGATCGTCGTCGACTTCCCGGCCCCGTTCGGGCCCAGAAAGCCGAATATCTCACCGGAGCGGACGGTGAGGTCGAGGTCGTGGAGGGCGGTGACCGACCGGCCGCCGAAGAGGCCGGGTCGCTCGTAGCGTTTGGTCACGCTGTGGAGTTCGATCGCGGGCATACTGTGAAAATATTAGTCAACTATTGTTACTCTTTTGATGAGAAACGTCTCAGCCGCGTCGAGAAGCACTGACGGATCAATCCGTCGCGTTTAGCCGTTCAGCCGCCAGAGTTCGACATTGAGCACGGCAGCGAACGTTACCCACGCGAGATACGGCACGAGCAACGCAGCTCCGCGACGGTCGACGCGAGCAAAGGCCCCAATGGTGGCGACGATCGACACCCAGAGGACGACGATGATCCCGAACGCGACGCCGAGCGCCTCGAGCGTGAAGAACGTCGGCGTCCACGCGACGTTGAACAGCATCTGGACCGCGAACAGGCCAAGCGCGAGCCGACGGCCGGGAGCGTCGCTGCGCCAGACCAGCCACAGCGCGATTCCGAGCAGCGTAAAGAGGGCCGTCCAGACGATCGGAAACGCGAGCTCGGGCGGGTAGAACCACGGCTTCTCGAGGCTTCGAAACCACGCGCTGTCGGGCGAAGACAGCAGGCCGGGCAGCCCGCCGACGACGTTGAGCAGAACGACGAAGCCAAGCGCGGTGAGCACCGACTCGGCGTCGGGGAGTCGCTGCGTGGAGAGCCGTGTTGCCATACCATGGCTAGGTGACGACCGGTCTTATACTGACGGCCGACACACTGGCATCGACGGTGCGTTTCGCAGCCACCATTCACTTTCACTGCGGTACGAGAACCCTTATTCACGACGGCGATGAACCACTGGCAATGGCTACGACGGACGAGGGCGTCCCCTCGATCGAACACCCGCTGCTCGAGCCGAACTTCCTCGAGCGACGACTTTATCAGTTGAAACTCGCCGGTACAGCCGCAAACGACCACACGCTCGTCTGTCTTCCAACGGGACTCGGAAAAACCACCGTCAGCCTGCTCGTCACCGCCCGCAGACTCGACGAGGTCGGCGGGAAATCGCTGATGCTCGCGCCGACGAAACCCCTCGTCCAGCAACACGCGGATTTCTACCGGGAAGCCCTCCAGATTCCTGAGGAAGAGATCGTCGTCTTCACCGGCGACGTCAGCCCGGACGACCGCGCCGAGTTGTGGACGGATGCGACGGTCGTCATGGCGACCCCGCAAGTGATCGAAAACGATCTCGTTGGGAGCCGCATCTCGCTTGCCGACGTCACTCACATCACATTCGACGAGTGTCACCGCGCAACCGGCGACTACGCCTACAACTACATTGCCGAGCGCTACCACGGCGACGCGACGCAGCCGCTCGTGACCGGGATGAGTGCTTCGCCCGGCGGCGACGAGGAGGCTATCCTCGAGGTCTGTGAAAACCTCGGCCTCCGGGAGGTCGAGGTGATGACCGAAGACGACGCCGACGTCTCGGAGTTTACCTACGACACCGACGTCGAGTGGGAGCGCATCGACCTCCCCGAGGAGGTCCTCGAGATCCGGGATACGCTGAACGAGGTAGTCACGGACCGCCTCGAGAAATTAAAAGAGATGGGTGTCGCGAGTTCGACCCAGCCCGACCAGTCCCAGAAGGATCTGAACCGAATGCGCGCGGAACTCCAGGGGCTGATCAACAACGACCAGTCGAAGGGGTTCAAAGGGATGTCCATCCACGCCGAGGTGATGAAACTCCGCCAGGCCGTCACGCTCGTCGAGACCCAAAGCGTCGAGGCAGTCTGTCGGTACTTCGACCGCCAGCGCAATCAGGCCCGCTCGTCGGGGGCCTCGAAGGCCAGCCAGCGGATGGTCTCCGACCCACGCGTGCGCGAGGCGATGCGGAAAGCGGAGTCGTTCGACCAGTTGCATCCCAAATACCGCAAGACGCGGATGCTACTGGCCGAGACGCTGGGTCTCGAGGGCGGCGAGCGAGTGATCGTCTTCACGGAATCCCGCGACACCGCGGAGGCGCTGACCGAGTTCTTGAGCGAGAGTTTCGACGCCAAGCGGTTCGTCGGACAGGGCGACCGCGAGGGGAGCGACGGGATGACCCAGAAACAGCAACAGGAAGTGCTCGACGAGTTCCGGGCTGCCGAGTTCGAGGTACTCGTCTCGACGTCGGTCGCCGAGGAAGGCCTCGACGTTCCCGAGGTCGACCTCGTGCTCTTTTATGAACCCGTCCCGACGGCAATCCGGTCGATCCAGCGCAAGGGCCGAACGGGTCGCCAGTCCGAGGGCCGTGTCGTCGTGCTCATGGCCGAGGATACCCGCGACGAGGCCTACTTTTGGATCTCCCAGCGCCGCGAAAAGGAGATGGAGTCCGAACTGCGCGCCCTGAAAGGGGTCGCCGACGACCTCGAGGACGAACTCGACGACTCCCAGCAGGCGCTGACTGACTTCGACGACAAGAGCGAAGTGAAAGTAGCTGGGAACGGGGGCAACCCCGACGCAGTCGGCGATTCTTCCAGTGGAACTGAAGGGGTTGGGCCACAGCCCGGACTGACGGATTTCGCGGGGAAAACGTCGGATGAGAACGACGACGATGACGGCACGGATCGCAGCGACGGCAACGGCGAGGCAGTCGAGACCCACGAGCCCCACGCCGAGGGCGACCTGATCGAGGTCGTCGCCGATCAGCGCGAGATGGACGCCACTATCGCCCGGGAACTCTCGAAACGAGAGCAAATCGAGATCCGCCTCGAGACGCTCGACGTGGGCGACTACATCCTCTCTGATCGAGTCGTCGTCGAGCGCAAATCCGTCGCCGACTTCGTCGACTCGCTGGTCAACGGCGACCGATCGGTCTTCGAGCAGGTCGGCGCGATGGCCAGACACTACTCGCGGCCCATCGTGGTCGTCGAGGGCGATGGCCTCTACGAACAGCGGGATATCCACCCGAACGCGATTCGGGGCGCGCTCTCGAGTCTCGCCGTCGATTTCGGCGCGAGCGTGCTCCGGACCGAGGGCGAGGACGAAACGAAAGAACTGCTCGCCGTGATCGCGGGTCGCGAACAGGAGACCGCCGACCGCGAGGTGTCGGTCCACGGCGAGAAACAGTCCAAGACCATCGGGGAACAACAGGAGTACGTCGTCTCCTCGATCGCCGAAATCGGCCCCGTCACGGCCCGGTCGCTGCTCGAGGAGTTCGGCACCGTCGAGGCGGTGATGATCGCCAGCGAAGACGAGCTACAGGCGGCCGACGGCGTCGGCGCAGTGACCGCCGAACGGATGCGGGAAGTTATCGGGAGCGACTACACCGGCTGAGTCAGCGTACGACCGGATTCGATGTAATTCAGCGCAGCGTCTCGAGCGTCTCGCTCGCCTCGCGGGCGGCTTCGAGACACTCCGTGGCGTATCGAGGGTCATCGGTGGCGGCCGCTTCGGCCGCGAACTTCTCTAAGGCCTGCACGAGCGAGGCGTGGGCGGCCTCGAGGTCGCCGCTGGCGGACGGGGAGGTGGCTGGCGGGCGGCGTGCGGATCGCATGTCACCCGTTGCTGGCGCTGCGGTGTTCCGACCCGGAGTGTCCGTCTGTGGCTGGGTCTCGGTGGCCGAAGCGTCCTCGTCCCGATCCGAAGCGTCGGCACTCGAGGGCGAGTCGGTCGCTCGAGTGTGGCGTTTGTCCGCCGGCGTCTCGGCGGGCTGTTGTGGCTGGTCGTCGGCATCGCGGTCGCCAACGGCTGCTTCGTCGTCTGTGGAGCCGGATTCGGCTGCCGGCTCGCGGTCTTCGCCGTGGGCAGGCAGTTCCGTGGCCGCCGGTCGGTCGCTCGACTCCTCGGCCGGCTGGGCCTCGAGATTCGTTCCCTCGACGGCGTCGGGGTTGCCGTGACAGCTCGGACAGAACGTGGTGCCGTCCTGTTGGAACAGCGGATCGCCACAGGTGCCACAGTGAGAGTTGGTCATCGTCGCGCCCTTGAGCAGCAGGTCGCTCATCCGCTGGGTCGCCTGACGCTCCTGTTTGTCGCGTTCGTACTTCTCCCGAAGTTTCTCGCGCTCGGCTTCCTTATCGAAGTCGCTCATACCCATCTAGACGCTGTGGAACGTCGAAAAAGCTGCGAAGTCGACAGTGGTCGAACGAGAAACGACAGGAGGCGATCCCGGGCTAATCAAATCGACGGTGCGTTGAGGGAACTCAGGCATCGATGTGCCCGAGTGTCCGTCCAGCCGGGCCGGAGACGGTTATCGTCGCAGAACGGGGAACGAACGCGCGTGGCTGTTCGAACCTCTGAACCAGGGTGTACTCGAGCCTGTCGGCGTTGGCGAGCGAGTCCGGAACCCCGTTCCACGGTCGAACCTCGGCGTCGACCGACAGCCCGCGCAGCCCTGATCGCTCCGGCCCACCCGGACCGAAGCCGATCGACGCCGCCGTGTCGGCTGGCCGGCTGAGCTGGACGACCAGCAAGGCGTTTCGCTCCCAGTCAGTGTCTGTGATCGCCTCGGCCGCCGGCAGGTCGGCCGTAGCGGAGACCTCGTCAGTCGCGTCCGCGTCCCGGTAGATCGCGCCGACACCGACGCTGTCGGCTGGATCGCGATCGCCGAGTCTGATTTCACCGGGGCGATGGAGGGAGCCGACGCCGCTGGACCACGTCATTCGGTCGACAGTATCGAGACAGCCGGCGGTGACGCCGAGGGCGACGACGCTTCCGCTGCGGAGGAGGGCTCTGCGGTGCATGCGAGACCGGTTTCGGGCGCAGTGTCAGAAAGGTTATGGCTCGCCGGCGGCGGCCTCGGCGGCGTCGACGGCCGCTTCGGGCGTTGTAACGGTCTCGAGGACGTCCTCGAGCGCGGGGACGTCGTGGGTCTCGAGGCCGACGACAGGCCGGTCGTAGATGCCGGCAAAGCCCAGTTCCGAGAGCGTCCCGACGCCGCCGGCGAGCGCGATGACTGCGTCGCCGTTCAGCGGGACGAGCGCGTTCCGGGCGTGGCCCAGCCCGGTCGCGATGGGGATGTCGACGTACTCGTTCGCCTGCTCGCAGCGCTCGCTCGGCAGGATACCGATCGTCGTGCCGCCTTCGGCTTTGGCTCCGCGACAGACGGCTTCCATCGTCCCGCCGCGGCCGCCACAGACGACCGTATGGCCTCGAGCCGCGAGTTCGTGGCCGACGGCCTCGGCGCGGGCTGCCTGCTCGTCGGTGATCTCGCCGCCGCCAATAACGCTGACACGCATGGGCGAACGTCCGCAAGCAGCGATCATGATCGGTTCGGTTTCGGTGGGCCGGCACTCGAGTCGAAATCGGACCGAATGCGGTCGGTGACGCCTCCGTCAGCGTATGCGTGGGTGTCTCTTTCGATGGATTTAACGCGTGGGAGAGTGGAGATGTATGTAGTATGACGAAAGTTAGCGTGGTCGGCGCGGCTGGAACGGTCGGAGCCGCTGCGGGCTACAACATCGCGCTTCGGGACATCGCGGACGAACTCGTCTTCGTCGACATTCCGGACCAGGAAGACACGACGATCGGGCAGGCTGCGGACGCCAACCACGGCGCGGCCTACGACTCGAACACGACGGTCCGACAGGGTGGCTACGAGGCGACCGAGGGCTCGGACGTCGTCGTCATTACGGCCGGCATCCCGCGCCAGCCGGGCCAGACCCGGATCGATCTGGCGGGCGACAATGCGCCGATCATGGAGGACATCGGCTCCTCGTTGGCCGAGTACAACGACGACTTCGTGACGGTGACGACGTCGAACCCGGTGGACCTGCTCAACCGCCACCTCTACGAGGTCGGTGACCGCGCACGCGAGCAGGTAATCGGTTTCGGCGGTCGACTCGACTCCGCGCGTTTCCGGTACGTGATCTCCCAGCGTTTCGACGCACCCGTCCAGAACGTCGAGGCGACCATCCTCGGCGAACACGGCGACGCCCAGGTTCCCGTCTTCTCGAAGGTCCGCGTCGACGGCCAAGACCTCGAGTTCTCCGACGAGGAGAAAGACGACCTGCTCGAGGAACTCCAGACGTCGGCGATGAACGTCATCGAAAAGAAAGGCGCAACGGAGTGGGGCCCGGCGACCGGCGTCGGCCACATGGTCGAGGCCATTCTGCGGGACACGGGCGACGTACTCCCCGGCAGCGTCGTCCTCGAGGGCGAGTACGGTCACGAAGACACCGCCTTCGGTGTCCCCGTCAGGTTGGGCTCGAACGGCGTCGAGGAGGTCGTCGAGTGGGACCTCACGGAGTTCGAGCGCAATCAGCTCGGCGAGGCCGCCGAGAAGCTGTCCGAGCAGTACGATAAAATCGCGTAATTCGATCGCATCGGCAGCGCTTTTTTTATATTCGGTGTGGAGTTCGTCTACAGACGGCCAAGGCAGAATGCCTCGGGGCTCGACCTCGAGCCGAGACAGCGAGAAGTCCACACGCCGAGACGAAAATCAGTGTCAGGGAATCAGCTGCTCGCCGTCGTCGTCGTAGATCGTGATCGCGTCGACGGGACACGTCCGAGCGGCGAACTTCGCGTCGAACTCCGCGTCCTCGGGCACCTCGCGGACGAAGACACCGTCGTCGACCTCCTCGCTATCCTCGAGTACGGCCTTGCCTTTTGATTTGTCCTTCTCGAATGCTTCCCACTCGGCGACACACTGAAACATCCCGATACAGGTATTTTCATCGTATTCGACCTTCATACGCGGTGGTTCGGCGGTCGTCGATAAAGCCCTGACGGGACTCGAGGCGAGACCACGCCACGCTCGGCTGACCAAAGTGAACGTTTTTGACGACGGTCAGCTAACGATGATGAACGGAATGGTTGCACTCTCGTTCGTGGTACTCGTCGGGGCTGCTGTCGTCACCTGCTTGTTCATGGCGTGGGTGCTCGGAGCGAACAGTAACTCGCCGCCGTTTGCACCTGCGATCGGCGCGAACGCGATCTCGACGATGCAGGCGGCGTTCGTCATTGGCCTGCTCGCGGCCGCGGGGGCGCTCATGCAGGGCGGGAGCATCTCCGAGACCGTCGGTGCGGATCTGATCGATGGCGTGGCGATCACGCCACTGGCGGCCACCGCGGGCCTGCTAACGGCGGCGACGTTCATGGCGATCGGGATCTATACCCGGTATCCGATCCCCGCCGCGTTCGCGACGACGGGCGCAATGGTCGGTGTTGGCCTCTCACTCGGCGGCGATCCGGCGATAGCGACCTACCAGCGACTCGGCATCTTCTGGCTGCTCGTCCCCTTCATGTCCGGCGGACTGGCGTACGCGACCGCAGTTACCCTTCGGCGTGACGACATCCCCGAATCGGTCGGTGTGCCGCTACTGGCGGGGATCGTCGGCGCAATCGTCGCGAATATCCGGCTCGGCGTCATCCCCGATCCGACTGCCGACCAGGGCACGCTCTCGAGATTTCTCTCCCGGCAGGTCGGCGGTGGCCCAACGCTCGCCGCGGGCGCGGATCTCGGCACCGTCCTCGTGACGATCGGGGTCGGTGCGCTTGCCTTCTACTGGGTTCGAAAACGCGTCCTTGTCGACGTCGATGGCGGGATTCGGTCGTTCCTGCTCGTCCTCGGCGGCATCGTCGCCTTCTCCTCGGGCGGCTCACAGGTCGGACTCGCGACCGGCCCACTCGAGAACCTCTTCCGGATCGAACTCGGGCTGCCGGGCACCACGCTGCTCGCGCTGGGTGCGGCCGGCATCCTCGCCGGCGCGTGGATGGGCGCACCACGGCTGTTGCAGGCGACCTCTCGAGAGTACGCTCAACTCGGCGTTCGCCGGTCGATCGCGGCGCTCGTTCCCGGATTCATCATCGCCCAGCTAGCCATCGCACTCGGGATCCCCATCTCGCTGAACAACATCATCCTCTCGGGAGTCATCGGTGGCGGGCTGGCGGCTGGCTCGGCGGGCGTCTCGCGGCGCAAAATCGGCGTAACAGTCACGTTCTGGCTGTTGACACTCGGCAGTTCGATCGTCGTCGGCTACGGTCTCTACCAGCTGTTCGCGGCCGTTATCGGCGGCTGAGTTGGCACCTCATTCGAGGACCGTCACCGGCTCGTCGGTGCGCTCGACGACCGTCGTGGCGACGTTGCGGCCGAGAAACCGCCGGACGAATCCGGGTGTCGTCGTTCCGTGTCCGTGCATAACCACGTGGTCGACGGCTTCGTCGCTTGCATACTGCGGAACGACGGTGCCGGGACGTCCTTCGAGAACGTCGATCCGAACCCGCTCGCTCGCCGCGTCGTCGGCAACCGACTTGAGCAGCGATTTCGCGCGACTGTGGGTCTGCTCGAGGCGGTCCTCGTCTCGCTCGAGCACCCCGCCCTCGCTCAACGGGGCATCGAGCGGTGTCACGACGGCCAGCAGCGTTACGTCCGCGTCGGGAAACGTCTCGAGCGCGTAGGCGAGCGCCTCGTCCTCTCGCGGCCGGCCGAGCGTGGGGACGAGGACGTGATCAGGAGCCATACGGCCGTGTTCAGTCCCGTACCCTATCGGTCTATCGACGAACGACTCGAGTCAGTGCTCCTCGAGACGATACTTTAAACCGAAGCACGCGCCAAGTGCGGATAATGAATCTCGAGGAGCTGTCGGGGCTCCCACCCGGTGCCATCGACCACTTCCAGCGCGAGGGCATCGAGGAGCTCTACCCGCCACAGGCCGCGGCGGTCGAGGCCGGCGCAACCGACGGCGACAGCCTCGTCGCCGCCGTCCCCACCGCCAGCGGGAAGACGATGATCGCTGCCCTCTCGATGCTGTCGGCGATCGAACGCGGTGGAAAAGCACTCTACATCGTCCCCCTGCGAGCGCTCGCCAGCGAAAAAAAGGCCGAGTTCGAGGCCTACGAGGAGTTCGGCGTCACCGTCGGCGTCACGACAGGCAACTACGAGTCGACCAGCGAGTGGCTCGCCACGAAGGATATCATCGTCGCGACCAGCGAGAAGGTCGACTCGCTCGTTCGAAACGGCGCTGACTGGCTCTCGGATCTCACCTGCGTCGTCAGCGACGAGGTCCACCTCATCGACGACCGCAATCGTGGACCGACGCTCGAGGTCACCCTCGCTAAACTCCGGCGACTCAACCCCGGAATGCAGGTCGTCGCGCTCTCGGCGACGGTCGGCAACGCCGACGAGATCGCCGACTGGCTCGACGCCGCGCTGGTCGACACCGACTGGCGACCGATCGACCTGCAGATGGGCGTCCACTACGGCAACGCCCTCAACTTCGACGATGGCTCGACACATGAAGTCCCCGTGGAGGGCTCGGAGAAACAAGAGGCTGCGCTCGTCCGCGACATCCTCGAGGAAGGCGGCTCCTCGCTCGTCTTCGTCAACTCCCGGCGCAACGCCGAAGCTGCCGCACGGCGGTTGGGACAGGTCGCGACTCGTGAAATTTCCGACGACGAGCGCGCCGAACTGGCCGGGTTGGCCGAGGCGATCCGCGAGGACAGCGACACCGAAACCAGCGCGGATCTGGCCGACTGCGTCGAGCAGGGCTCAGCGTTTCACCACGCCGGCCTCTCGAGCACCCAGCGAACGATCGTCGAGGACGCCTTCCGCGACCGACTGCTGAAGGTCATCTCGGCGACGCCGACGCTCGCTGCCGGCGTCAACACGCCCGCCCGGCGCGTTATCGTCCGTGATTGGCGACGTTTCGACCCCAGCGCCGGCGGAATGGCCCCGCTCGACGTCCTCGAGGTCCACCAGATGATGGGCCGGGCAGGCCGGCCAGGACTCGACCCCTACGGCGAGGCCGTCCTGCTCGCGAAAAGCCACGAGGACAGCCAGGAGCTGTTCGACCGCTACATCTGGGCCGACCCCGAGCCCGTCCGTTCGAAACTCGCCGCCGAGCCAGCCCTGCGGACCCACGTGCTCGCGACTATCGCCTCCGGCTTCGCCCGAACGCGCGAAGAACTCCTCGAGTTCCTCGAGGCCACCCTCTATGCGAGCCAGTCCACCGAGGCGGGCCGCCTCGAGACGGTGACTGAGACGGTCTTGCAGTACCTCGAGTCCAACGACTTCATCGAACGCGAGGGCGGGACCGAGCCGACAGACGACGCCGCCAGCGCATTCACCTCCGCGGCCGACCTCGCGACACAGCAGTCGTCACAGGGTGACGAACGACTCGAGGCGACCAGCCTCGGCCACACCGTCTCCCGACTGTATCTCGATCCGATGAGCGCCGCCGAAATCGTCCACGGCCTCGAGGACGCCGACGAGCGCCCGACCGCGCTGGGGCTGTACCAACTCGTCTCGCGGACGCCCGACATGTACGAACTCTACCTCCGGTCGGGCGAAGACGACACGTTCGGCGAACTGTTTTACGAACGCGAGGCCGAACTTCTGGGCGACGCGCCAAGCGAGTACGAAGACGACCGGTTCGAGGACTGGCTGGCCGCGCTCAAGACGGGCAAACTGCTTGCAGACTGGGCCAGCGAGGACGACGAAGATCGACTCACTGAACGGTACAAGATCGGCCCCGGCGACCTCCGGGGAAAAGTCGACACCGCCGAGTGGCTGCTCGGGGCGGCCGAGTCACTGGCCGCCGAAATCGACAGCGAGTGGACCGTCGCCGTCCGCGAGGCCCGCGCGCGCGTCGAACACGGCGTCGGTGAGGAATTGCTCGAACTCGTCTCCGTCGGGGGCGTCGGTCGCAAACGCGCCCGCCGGCTCTACGAGGTCGGTATCGAGGAGCCAGCCGACCTCCGGAGCGCGGACAAAGGCGTCATCCTGAGCGCGCTCAAAGGGGCGAAGACGGCCGAAACCATCCTCGAGAACGCCGGCCGCGAGGATCCCTCGATGGACGGCGTCGAGCCGGTGACCTCGGCCAGCGGTGGGGACACGGCTGCCTCGAGTCGCGGCTCCGAAACGCCGGCGGCCAGCGAACGCGACGACGACAGCCAATCCAGCCTGGGTGACTTCTAATGCAGCTACTCGAATGTACACTCGAGATCGACGACATCGACTCGTTCGTGAGCCAACTCGGCGAGGTCAGTGACCGACACGACGTGACGATCCAGGCCTTTGATGCGCGCTACGTCGCCGATCGAACCCACCTCGAGCATGCCCTCGAACTGGCCGACCGCGCCATCGACCGCGGCGAGAACATCGCCCGAGATCGGGCAGTCGAAATCCTGCTGTACGCCGCCGGCCGTCGCCAGATCGACGACGCCCTCGAGATGGGCGTCGGCGAGGGCAGACAGCGGGCCGTGATGCTGGTCGACGGCGGTTCGACTGGAAACGAAGGGGGTCAGGAGAGTTCGGAGGCGGCTGCTCTCGAGACACTCGTCGAACTCGAGGCCGTCGTCGACACCGAGCCAACACTCGAGTCACCTGCCGAGGAAACGCTGTGTTCGTTCTTCGAGATCACCGACGCCGAACGCGAGGCGACCGACGCGTCGCTAGTTGCGCTGGTTCGCGAACGGGTCGCCTTGCTCGAGGTCGACAAATAATCGGCGTCGCTGTCGACGCCCACACCACTGCCCGTCAGTCGTCGGCAGTCTCCTCGAGCCGCCCCTCTCTGGCCTCCCGAAGCCCGTCACAGATCCCACCCTGACTCGACATGTTGACCTGTGCGAGTCGCCCGCGCCGGCGGACGAGGTCGAACGACTCGAGCGGGATCGGCTCTCCCTCGGGTGTTCGGAACAGTCGCTCGTCGGGATCCGTCACGAGGGTCGTCTCGCGGGCTTTCTCGAGATAGCGCTCGAGCGGTGCCGCGGGAACTGAAACGGCAAACGAGCGGTCGTGGGCGTAGATGGCGATCGTGTCGTCGGTCGCTGTCTCGGTACTGTCCGCTCGAGCCGTGTTGGCCCCGGGATCGGCCACCTCGAGGTCTCGAAGTCGGAGGTCGACGATCGCCTCGGCGTGGAGGCCGGCCTCGAGCAGTGTCTCGACCGCGTCGTACTGCCGTGCGACCCGTGCCTTCTCGTCGAGTTCCCCACGGACGGCCTCGACATCGCCGTCAGCGTCGGGAAACGCCTCGGCAAAGGACAGCCGTTCGTTGACGCCGCGGTTGATCTCCGTCTCGTGCATATGCTCTGTGAGCGTGATCCGAGCCGTCTCGACCGCTGGCAGTGACTCGATCTCGTCGCGGGCGTCGACCGCCATCATCCAGGCAAACGCCGGCGAACACCACGCCGTCGGCAGCGTGAACGTGACGCTGACGCGGCCGCCGTCGATCTCGATCGAATCGATGTACTCGAGGTCGACGATCGACCGGTCGAGTTCCGGATCGGTCACGCGGTCCAGTCGATCGCGGACGGCCGCTCGAGTCGGGCCGTCGGACGTCTGGGCGGTCATCAGTCGTCCGCCGCGGCGGGCTCTTCGCTCGCGTAGTGGTCCTCGAGCCCGAACTGCTGGCTGATCTCGTCGTCCTGGAACGCCTGGCGTTTCGCCTCGATATCGATGTCGTATAACTCGGCCGCGTTCTCACCCATCACCTTCCGTTTGGTCTCGAGATCCCACTCGACGCCGTACTCCGCGCGGTGTTCTTGCGTGAGTTCGGCCTCGAGGACCTCCCCGACGAGCCAGTCGGGGTTCCACAGCGCGTAATCCGAGCCGAAGAGGACGCGATCCTCGCCGAGCCACCAGAGGAGTTCGGACATGATCTCGGAGAACTTGCCCGGCCGGTTCTGGGCGAACGGCGCGGCGACGGCCAGGCCGCCGTAGACGTTGTTCTCCTGGGCGGCGATCCAGCAGAAGTCGTCGAGTCGCGGGAGGCCGACGTGTTCGACGACGAAGTTGAGTTCCGGGAACGACGAGGCCGCGTCGTCGACGTCTTTCACGTCGAACGCGTCGCGGTTGAGGGGGCGGATCGTCGGCCCCTTATGAGCGTGGATGTTCTCGATACCGAGCTCTTGGCACTTCTCTAAGAACTCGAAGGCTTCCTCGTCGTCGAGTCGCCACCCTTTCGAGTCGCCACGCCACTCGGCGGTGTAGAGTTTGACCCCGGGAATCTCGTACTCGTCGTGGAGTTTCTCGAGGTACTCGAGGCCGTCCTCGCCGTCGCGCGGGTCGAACGTCCCGTTGAGGATGAACCGCTCGGGGTGTTCGGTCGCGAGTTCGGCGTTCTGTTCGGTAGTATTGAACCCCTCCGTGTAGAAATCGGTCAGATACGTCGGCTGGAAGATCGCCATATCGGTGGCCGCGTTGGCGAATAAGTCTTCGACCATCCGATCAGCGCCGTATTTCCGATACTCGGAGATGTCCCACTGACGGTCCTCGGGCGTGAACGTCGTGTGGTAGTCGTAGAAACACTGGATGAACTCCTCCCCACCGTCGTGTTTGATGTTGTCCTCCGTGGCGTCCCACAGGTGTACGTGGCCGTCGATGACGAAGATCTCTTCACCGTTATTGCGGTACATTGTATCATGATTATTGTTACCATAAGCCATCAGTCTTTTTCAGGAATTTGTGAGTTATAATTTCTATATGGAGTATGTATGTAGTGGCGAGCCTACTGTCTCAACACCCATAGATTCACAGTGAGCGACGCTTTGGGGGAACGTTTTCTTTGCGTGTGTTGGACTGTAACTTGGTACCATGCAAGCAGCCCGTCTCCACGAGTACACAGACGAGATGAGCGACGCACTCTCGATCGATGACGTCGATCGCCCTGAAATCGAACGCTCCGATGGCGTACTGATCGAGGTCAAAGGCGCGGGGTGGTGTCAGACGGACAACCACATTATCGAAGGCATGTGGCAAGAGTACGCGCCACAGGATCTACCGATGACGCTGGGACACGAAAACGCCGGTATCGTCGCCGAAACGGGCGACGAAGTGACACTGGTCGAGGAGGGTGATCCGGTCATCTGTCATCCCGTCCAGACCTGTGGCATCTGTCGGCCCTGCCGGCTCGGCGAGGATATGTACTGCGAGAACAGCGCGTTCAACGGCCTCACCACCGACGGCGGCTTCGCCGAGTACCTCCGGACTAACGAGCGAGCGGTCATCCCGCTACCCGACGGTGTCGACCCAACTGAGATCGCTCCCCACGCCGATGCGGGAATCACGGCCTACCACGCCACAAAAAAGGCCGTCCGCGAACTGAACCCGGGCGACACCTGTGTCGTCATCGGCGTCGGCGGCCTCGGCCATATCGGCCTGCAGTGTCTCGACGCGATGAGCGCCGCAACCATCGTTGCCGCCGACATCAAAGACGAGGCGCTCGAACTGGCCGACGACCTCGGCGCGCGCCACACCGTCAACTCCGCCGAGGAGGACCTCGCCGACGTCGTCGCGGATCTAACCGACGACGAGGGCGCACAGCAGGTCGTCGACTTCGTCGGCAGAGACGAGACGACTGCGCTGGCACCGGAGATCGTCGCCGCCGGCGGCGACCACCATATCGTCGGTTACGGCGGCCACATCCACGAACCCAGCCAGGCGCTGGTCAACGGCGAGTTCGCCTTCTGTGGCACGCTGGTCGGCAAGTACGCCGAACTCCAGGAACTCGTCGCGCTCGTCGACCGCGGCGACGTCGAACTCCACACCGAACGCCACGACCTCGGTGAGATCAACACGGTCGCCGAACGCCTCGAGCACAACGAAATCGAGGGCCGTGCGGTCGTCCTCCCGCCCTGACGCCGCTCATGCCGTCGACCTCGAGTCGGCGATCCGCGATTCGACCGTAACGGCGACTCGAGACGTCCCGGAACCGATCGCGATCGCCACTACGCTCTTATTCGCTCCCGTGATACGCCCTGCATGGCCACCCTCGAGGACCCGATCGAGATCGGCGGCGTGACGATCCCAAACCGGCTCTATCGCGCGCCGCTGCTCGAGTGTGCCGGCAACGGTCCCGACGCGGTCGACACGCTGATCGACGACCTCGAACCCGCCGCCGAGTCGGGCGTCGGCCTCATCTGTCAGGGCGCGACGATCGTCAGCGGCGATGGCGGCTGTGCCGCCCCGGGGATGACCCGCGTCCACGATCCCGAGTTCGTCGAGCGACTGTCGCGGCTGACCGACCGGATTCACGACCACGGCAGCCGGATCGTCGTCCAACTCGAGCACGGCGGCCTCCGAAGCATGGAGACCTGGCACGCCGAGTACCGACGCGAGCATCCAGATCTCGAGCAACTCGCCGTCTCCGAGCCGCCGTGGCAGTTGCGAGCGCTGGATCGACTCGGCTTTCTCTCGTCCGACCCGCACGTCCTCTCGACCGACGAAGTGTACGAGCTCGCGGCCGACTTCGGCCGATCGGCAGCGTACGCGGCTGACGCGGGCTACGACGGCATCCATCTGGCGGGCGCGAACATGGGTATCGTCCAGCAGTTCCTGTCTCCCTTCTACAACCACCGGGACGACGAGTTCGGCGGCTCGCCCGAGGCCAGACTCGAGTTTCTCGCGGTCGTCCACGACGAGATCCGCAAGCGGGCCGGGGACGTTCCGCTACTCACCAAAGTACCGGCAGAAACGCCCGCACCGCCCTCGCCCGTCGTCCGGCGGAAACTCTCGCTCGAGGACGGCATCGAGATCGCCCGTCGACTCGAGAAGATCGGCTACGACGCGGTCGTTCCCGTCCAGACGTCGGTCGTCTGGGACATGAGCATCGTTCGCGGAGCATACCCCGAACGGGCCTGGGGGAACGAAGGGTTGTACGACGAGTACGACGCGGCGTTTGGCGGCACAACACGTCGGAAACTCGTCGCCGCCGCAAACCGCGTCCAGTCGCTGCAGTACGACTTCGACCCCGCGTGGAACGAGGACTTCTGCCGGCGCGTCCGCGAGCAGGTGTCGATCCCGGTGCTCGCCGAGGGTGGGATTCGCGAGCGCAGCCGGATGGATCGACTGCTCGGAGACGGCAGCGAGGAGCCGGCCTGCGACATGGTCGGAATGGCTCGTCCGTTCTACGCTGAACCCCGCCTCGGCGCGCGACTCCTCAAGGACGCTCCCGACAACGCCCGCGTGCTCTGTGAAAGCTGTAACAACTGCACCGTCCCACAGGTGACCGGCGCACCGGGGATGTGTCGGACACCAACTGTGTTGCAGAGGCGTGGTGACCTCGAGCGCGAAGGTGTTTACGAACGGTAGCAACGATAAAAGCAAGGTGTTCTCGAGCGCGGGTTTGCTGTTAGTGACTCACTGCTTGTCGAGTATTTGATGATTGATTCTACTCGAGTGCTCAGTCTATTCTCTGTGATCCACTCGGTCGAGAGACCCCCTCGTTTCCACTGGAAAAGCGAAGACGGGGAGAGGATTATTCTCGAGTTGAAAGTTTGGAAGAAGTAGTCCATCCTGGATTCGAACCAGGGTCGAAGCCCCCAGAAGGCTTCAGGATTGGCCGCTACCCCAATGGACTGATGTGTTTTCGTCGGCTTCGTTTCCGACGACGTACCTATCTGTAGGAGGTATCCATATTAGAGTGTTACGAACTCGACTGTGATTGCGAACGAATGGCGATCAGTCGAGCGGTGGGTTGTAGTGTTCTTTTCGATGGCAGTTCGCACAGAGAACGATGCACTTCTCAATCTCAGCCTTGATTCGATCTCTGGAGTACCCAAAGGAAATCATCTTTCCGACAGCCATCTCTTTCTCGTCTTCATTCACATGGTGAAAGTCGAGACATGCAGGGTCCTGTTCTGCACATCGGGTGCAGCCACCACGCGTTCGCTGAAGTTCATTTGCCCACGCCCGATGTGCGTTCTGGCGTTGGAGCGACCGCTCAGTATTCCAGTCGGCGTGTTTGTAGTGCCATCGCTGATCCTGAGAGAGGTTCTCCCATTCCATTCCGTCCGGCAGTTCAATATTCGCAGGCTTCGACGCAGTGCGTGTTCCCGTCGACGGTTCCGTTTCGAAGCCGGCTTTCGTTTTCGCAACGTTCCAGCCACCGACAACCCGTAAGAT
Organism: Natronorubrum thiooxidans; assembly: GCF_900156475.1. GTDB lineage: Archaea > Halobacteriota > Halobacteria > Halobacteriales > Natrialbaceae > Natronorubrum > Natronorubrum thiooxidans. The sequence continues at coordinate 224,191 of NZ_FTNR01000005.1, read as the reverse complement.
GGTCGACGCCGATGGCGTCAGCCCCATCTCCTCGTACTGTGCTTTCGTCGGCGACTCGCCGAGTCGCTTTGCAGCCTCGAGCAACGACTCGAGACACTCCCGTTCGGACGTCACACGGCCGTTGGCCGCCTCATCGGATATAAATCCTCGCCTCGGCCAGCGGCAGAATAGCGACGATGATGCACAAATCGACACACATTTTCGTCGTGCCTGTACACATTCGCGTATGTACGTTGGACGATTTGTCGTCGTCGGCCCCGAGGTCGGCGCCTACCGCGTCTCGTCACGCTCGTTCCCGAACCGCGAGATCACCGCTCGAGAGGACGCGCTCACCGTCGGTCCTACCGACGACGCGCCGGAGACGGACAACCCCTACGTCTCCTACAACTGCCTACGCGTCGTCGACACCCCAACGGGCGAGACAGCCGCATTCGGTAACGGCTCGCACGTCGATCCGATCGCGGAGAAACTCGAGCTGGGCTACCCCGCCCGGGACGCGCTCGCCGAGAGCCTGCTGGCGCTGGATTACGAGAAGGACGACTACGACACGCCACGGATTGCGGCGACGATGAGCGACGACGGCGAGGCCATGATCGGCACGGTTCGCAAGGACGCGCTGCTCGTCGAGACCGTCGAGGAGCCGACGCTGGTCGCGACCTACGAGAAGAACGCGCCCGAATCGTTCGCCTTCGAGGCCGACAGCGCCGATGCCGCCGCAAGCGAGGCGTTCGATCTCGAGTTCGAACACGCCGTCTGTGCGGCCGGCATCGCCCGAACCGACGACGGCTTCGAGACGGCACTCGAGAACGGCGACTGATCAATTGTCACCGATCGGGACCGTTACGCCGTAGACTCCCAGACAGCGGTCGCGTACGGAGTTAACTGCAGTTCGAAGTGACGGCTCTCTGCCGAGTCCCCCTCGAACGCGAGTTCCACTCGGGAGCGTTCGCCCCGCTCGAGCGGAACGGGCTCGAACGGATCGTCGCCGTCCAGTCGCTCGACCGGTTCATCGGCAGCCACCAGCGCCAGTCTGTGGTGAATCGGGTCCTCGATCGTCGATGGACCGAGGTTCTCGACGTCCAGTGTTACCGCCGTCCGGCCGTCGTCACCACGGTCCGTTTCGATGGCAGTCACGGTCAGTTCGTATCGCGTCCGCTGATCCCGGACCTCGAGGACGTCACCGACGGCAAGACCGTCGATGCGCTTGCCAGGCTGTGTGACGGCTTCCGGAGCGAGTTCCCATTCGGCCGTCGATGAGAGTAACGCTCCCGTCAGGTCACGGGCTTCCCAGGTCGTCGTCAGTCGATCCGGCGCGTCCACGTCAGGGATATCGAACGCGAGCGTCCGGACGATCCGTTCACCGGGCTCCAGCGACGAAAGCTGGTCGTACTCATTGCCGACGCCCGTGTTCATGAGGTGCCGATAGCGCTCTCCATCCACCTCAACGGTGACGTCGCCCGGGACGTCGACCGTCTCGTCACCAGTGTTCGACACCTCAACGAGCACCGTCAGAACCAGTTCGTTGTCGGGCGTCTTTACACCGGCCGGCCGTTCGCTTCGTCGACGATCACGCTCGAAAACGACGCCTCGAACGGGGTAAACGAAATCTCCGCGTCACCAGGATCGGTGTAAAAGACGATGCCTTCGCCGAGTTCGCTCGGTCCGTCTTCGAACTCCGGTGGCGTTTCCGCCGACTCTCCGTTGGCCGAGTCGGCGTCGTCGCCCGTCGCGTCTCCGCCGGCCGGTTCGGAATCGTCGTCGTCACTCCCGAGACAGCCTGCGGTTGCAGTCACCACTGCAAGTCCCGTATACGACAGATACTGTCGCCGATTCATCAGTTACAGTTCAAATGAATATAACTTAATAATTTTTATCATGATTAGATCTGACTGGGCTGGTTCCACATGAGGGCGAACGATCCGGGCCGATCGCCACGTACGGGTCGGCGATCGGCGGGACGTGACGACAGCAGTCCGTATGATGAATCGACTGGTGACCGTGCAGGGACACGGTTCGCTAACCTACAAACCGCTCGAGCGCATTAGCCACGCCCATGCAGATCGGACTCATCTCGGACGTCCACGGGAATCGGGTCGCGCTCGAGGCCGTCCTCGAGGACATGCCCGCCGTCGACGACCTCCTCTGTGCGGGCGACGTCGTCGGCTACAATCCCTGGCCGACCGACTGCATCGAGGAACTCCGACGGCGGGACGTGCCGACGGTGATGGGCAACCACGACGCCGCGGTCGTCGAGGGCACGCCGGCTGGGTTCAATCGGATGGCTCGAGCGGGCGTCGAACACGCCAGCGAACAACTCGACGACGACCAGCTCGCGTGGCTCGAGTCGCTCCCGACGGAACGGCGCGCCTGCGACGGTCGGATCAAACTCGTTCACGGGCATCCAGACGATCCAAAGCGATACACCCGCTACACCCGGCCGTCTGAGTTCTCGCCGCGGCTGCTCGAGGACGAAGACGTGCTGGTGCTCGGCCACACCCACATCCAGGGTGTTGAACAGTACGCCGAGGGTATCGTCGTCAATCCGGGCAGCGTCGGCCAGCCGCGGGACGGCGACCCACGGGCGGGCTACGCCGTGGTCGACCTCGAGGCGATGACCGTCGATACCTATCGTGTCGAATACGATGTCGAGACAGTCCAGAACGCCGTCACGGACGCGGGGCTGCCGGACCGGATCGGCCAGCGCCTGGCCCGCGGGAAGTGAGGGCTGGCGACGAGGCGTGGAGACCGAGAAACGAATCTTTTTACACGGACTGCGCTGCTAGGTCCGTTCATGATATCCACCGGCCACACCGCGTGTACCGACAGCAAGCGACCGCGTCACGCTGTGTCCCGGTGTTGTCGCCCGCCGACTCGGCCGGCGGCACGATCCAACCAGTATCGCCTCACGATCCTCGACTCGAGCCAACAGACAGATGTTCGGACGCATTCGTGAGGACGCCCGGACGATGTGTGAGCGTGACCCCGCCGCGACGGGGTGTCTCGAGGTCGTCCTCGCCTATCCCGGCTTACACGCCGTCTGGGCCCACCTAGGCATTCACTGGCTCTGGAATCGGGGCTTTCGGCTCCTCGCACGGCTGCTCTCACACGTCGTCCGCACGCTTACGGGCGTCGAAATCCACCCCGGCGCGACGGTCGGGCGGCGAGTGACGATCGATCACGGCATGGGCGTCGTCATCGGCGAGACGGCCGAGATCGGCGACGACGTCCACATGTATCACGGCGTCACGCTTGGCGGTGACACAAACGAACCAGTTAAGCGGCATCCGACGGTCGAAAGCGGTGCCCAACTCGGGGCGAACGCGACGCTATTAGGTGATATTACGATTGGCGAAGACGCTGCCGTCGGGGCTGGCTCAGTCGTTACCCAGGACGTCGAACCAGGCGCGACGGTCGTCGGCGTCCCGGCGGAGCGCGTCAACTAACACGCAGGCGGAGTGAGACGTGCCAGATTACTGTTGATCGGTGTCGACCGTGCCATCCGTGCCCGCTGGCGAGCCTTCTGCCGGCACACCCTTGCCCGTCGTGACGCTCTCGGCGGACTGTTCGGCGTCTGACTTCGTTGCCTCCGGCTTGGGATCGGACATATAGCCGAGCTCGAGCCAGAGTTTCGCCGTACAGTCGAACGCTTCCTCGTCGAGTTCGGTCTCGTCTTCTCGCTGATCGAGATAGCCGTTACAGCGGCCGTGTGTGACGACGTTCATCAGTGTCGCCGCGGAGCCACACTCCGGACAGTCGATGTAGTAGTTGCCGTCGTCGGTTTGATGCCACGAATCGGGCTCGAGTTCCGTATACGCGGCGTCCTCGCGGGAGTGTTCGCTCATGGCTCTAGCCAACGGGTCAACGGTGGTAAAAAGGGGCCCGGAGCACGCAACCCGACGTCGACTGGAACCGACTGCCGACGGTTTCGGCCCGAAACTCGAGAACGAGTCACCAGTCGAATAAAAGTTTCAGCCCGACGATCCACACCCCACCGATGACGGCACCGCCGGCGATCGCAGCGATCGCCTGGTTCGAAAGCCCAAGCACCGAGAGAATCGGGTCTAACACGAGGATACCGGCAAAAAGACGGCCAGCGCGACAACGACGACAGCAGCAGGGATAAGCTAGCCAAGAACCACCAGGACAAACGAAAACACGAGCGAGCCGCTCTTCCAGAGCACGGCGAGGAGCACGATCACGGCTATTTGAATCGGTCCTCGTGTTGACTCGGCTGGGTCGTCATCGGATACTGTAACCCGGTCGTCAGCCACAGGCGGCTGTCAGTGTTCTAACATAGAAGCGCTTACGATTTGAAAGGTTACTCGAGCGAACGCGCTACGTCCCGCCGACGAGCCGCCTCACACTAGCGGCTCGAGCAACGTCTCGCCGGCCTCGAGCAACGCTCCGACGCGTTCCTCGTCTGCAGCTTCCGCGTAGACTCGTAACACAGGTTCGGTCCCGCTGGGGCGGATCAACAGCCACGAGCCGTCGGCGAGCTGGAGCTTGAAGCCGTCGGCGGTGTTGACGCCCTCGACGTCGGTTCCGGCGACGGTCTCGGGCATTTCGTCCTCGAGGTCCGAAAGCACCCGAGCCTTCTCGTGGTCCGGACAGGCTACGCTGAGTTTGTCCTGGATGACGGTTCCGTGTTCGTCGAGCAAGCGATCCACGCGCTCGTCGAGGGGTTCCTCAGCGTGCATCACGGCCGCGAGCACTGCCATGAGGACGCCGTCTTTTTCGCGGACGTGGCCGCGGACGGTGAAGCCGCCGGATTCCTCGCCGCCGACGAGCGCGTCGCCCTCGGCCATCGCTTGTGCGACCCATTTGAACCCGACTGGGACTTCGTGGACCGACTCGCCGTGGGCCTCGGCGATGCGGTCGATGAGGTAGGTCGTCGAGACCGTGCGGACGACCGCCCCCGAATCGGCCTCGAGCAGGTAGTCGTAGAGGGCGGCGAAAAACAGGTTCTCGTCGAGATAGCCCCGCTCGGGCGTGACGATGGCGATGCGGTCGGCGTCGCCGTCGTTTGCGATTCCAAGCGTCGGCGCGGTCCCGTCGGCGGTGACGATGTCGATCAGCGCCTCGAGATTCTCGGAGGCGGGTTCGGGTGCCCCGCCGCCGAAGGTCGGGTCTCGCTCACAGCGCAGACACTCGAGGGAGACACCCACGCGCTCGAGGATGGCGTCAGTCGTTCCGCGACCGCTGCCGTGCATGGCGTCGTAGGCGACGGTCAGTCCCGCGTCCGAGAGGTTGGCACTGCCAGTGATCCCCTCGACTAACTCGAGGGCGGCGTCAGCGTGTGGCGTCGTCAGGTCGACTTCCCGGACGGAGCCGTGTTGGGCTTCGGGGAGCGCCTCGGGTTCGGCGAGACGATCCGCGATGGCGTCTGTCACCTCGGGCAGCGCCGGCGCGCCGTCGGCGGGAATGAACTTCACGCCGTTGTACTCCGGTGGGTTGTGCGAAGCCGTGATCGCAACCCCCCCCGCCAGTTCGCGCTCGACGATAGCGTGGGCGACCAGCGGTGTCGGCCGGTCGCGGTCCGGCACGATGACGTCGAAGCCGTTGGCACACAGCGTTCGAGCCAACTCCTCGGCGAAGCCGCGCGAGGTCTCGCGCGCGTCGTAGCCGACGACGACCGTCCCCTCGAGTCCCTCGTCCTGTAGATACGTCGCGACGGCCTGGCCGACCATCCGAACCCGCGGCGTCGTAAACTCCTCGAGTGTCGCCCGCCAGCCATCGGTACCGAAGCTGATCGTCTCCATACGTGTGGGTCTCCGTCACCGACGAAAAAGGCGGCGTTGTCTACAACAGCTGACAGTACTCGCGTCGACCCCTCGTCTCAAACGTCGACGGTGTCGAGTCGCTGCTCGAAGAGCCGTTCGCCCGTCTCATCGCAGGTCACAGCAACCACGTCGTGTGCACTGCAGCAGGATTCGACGACTTCCTCACCCATGCTGACCGTGCCGCCGGTTGGACACGTCTCGAGGAACATTCGGAGGCTATTGCAGATCCGGCCGTTCGTCTCGGAGTCGTGGTCGTCCCAGGCGGGTGTCCATGTCTCGAGGACGCGACTGGCGGCGACGTCGGCGAGCAACGCGGCACGGGACGGCCAGCGCCCGGCTACGCCGGCGTCGGATCGGAGTACGTGGGCGTCGCCGCGGGTCTCGAGGTCGAACGCCTCGGGGTCGGCATCGAACCCGAACGCGTCGATGACGGCCTCGGCGTCGAGGCCCGAGTCGTCCAGCGTCTCGATCCGCTCGAACCAGGCGCGCTCGAACTCGTCGGTGAGACAGAGGTCGTCTTTGTCGGCACAGGGCTCGAGGATCTCGTGTTCGAGGAAGTACGTCTCGAGGTCGACAACCGAGTCCTCGACAGCAGAATCGGCAGCGTCCGCGGCCGTTACGTTCGTCTCGGTGTCGCCGGTCTCGTCGGTAGCATCCCTCGCTGGCGCGACCGCCGACTCATCGTCGGCACTGCGGACCGCATCCTCATCGTTGTCCGCCGATGGGGGCTGGGTCACCTCGTTCGCGGGGTCGGTCGTGCCAGCACCGAACCCGCTCGCGAGGTCAGGTTCCGGCTCCTTGCCGAACCAGCGGAGGACCTCTGGCGGGAGATATCGCTTGGTGAGCGTCGGCGTTCCGGGGACGAGATAGCCGCGCAGATAGATCAGGCCGATCGACAGCCCGACCGCGAGCAGCCCACCGAGGCGTGATCGGCGTGCAACGAGTGACCCGACTACGGCCGCGATGAGCAGGTTCAGTACCGTACACGGCCCACACCGGTTTTCGCCGGTGTACGCCGGCCGTTTGAGATCGTCGACGATGTCGATATCCATATGATACCAAGAAACGAGGTGAAAGAGTATCTGCTTTGTGGACTGGTTACTGAAACAAGACGATCACTGTCGCGTCCCACCGGGAGTACAGATGTATACGGTCTGCGGTCCCCATTTTCGGGGCGACCGCAAGCCGTCCTGCGGTCGCGCCGAGACAGTGGGACAGCAGCCCGTCTCACTCGAGGCCGACGAGTCGCTCTTTCTCGCGGCGCGTCAGTTGCTTGATTTCGTACTCGCGGGACATCGCGGTCGATTTCGATTCGAACCGCTCGGTGTATTTGAGTTCGACCGGCGTCCGTCCGCGAGTGTACTTTGCCCCGTCGCCGGCGTTGTGTTCGCGAACCCGTCGCTCGAGGTCGGACGTATACCCGGTATACAACGAGCCGTCGGCACACTCGAGCACGTAGACAACGTGTTCTGACATCGACTGGCGAACGTACGCCGTCGACGGATTTCGTCCCTCCGGTTCGACGAGAATAGGCATCAGTACGGGACCCGGTATCGCATCTCTGGAAAACGAGACGGAAACGCAACGCAATGGGGGCACGTGGTAATCGGTGGCTGTTCTTGAGTGGATCAGGCGCCGCGAGCGCGCTCTTTCGCGGCTTCTGCAATCCCTGCGTTGGCCGAGCAGCTGACACACGCGCGAATTTCTCCGTTCTGGTCGGCGAAGACACGTGCAAAGCGCTCGGAAACGTGCGCGCCGCAGTGGTCACACTTGGGCATTGGGCAGTGGTCACACCGGCTGGGGCCGGTACTACACGCTACCCGGTGAATAGGTAAATAACCTTCTCCAAACAATGTTTGGATTTTCGATCTACCAATAATATTTTCCGGAACTCACACACGTGTTTCCGAGACAGCTGATTCCAATCGCTCGCTCGACCACTATTGCCTAGCAGTCGGCGACGAATCCCGTATCGGGGACCGTCTCCGCGAACCTCACCTCGAGGAGTTCGTGCGGACACGCCTTTGGGAACGAGTATCTCGATTCCGTCGGTCCGTGTGAAAGGGCACACGACGGACAGACACCGCGCGCGAGCGGGGTTCCGCCCACAGACAGCACTCGAACGCAGATCCTCGGTTCATCAAACATATACTTTCCGGTGGTGAGTGCCGTCGAAACAGGCGGGTCAACCGCTGCAGCCCCCGTATTCCCGAGAGTAACCACAATATTTATATTGGGGAACGCGGAACGCGTATATCGTATGGCAGATCTTATCGTCAAAGCCGCCGTGAAGGAAGCGCTCGATGACAAAAACGTCGCTTCGGACTTCTACGAAGCACTCGACGAGGAAGTCGATGAGCTGCTCGAGGACGCTGCACGACGTGCAGAAGCAAACGACCGGAAGACGGTCCAGCCCCGCGACCTGTAAGGTACGCGACTCGAGTATTTTTTATTGACGCTACGGTAGACAGCCGCTGGCTCGGCTGTCGTCGAAAACGGAAGCGGGCAGCTACTGCTGTCGACCGTCGAGGTACTCTTTTGTTCGGCCGAGGACCACGTGGTCGGCTGACTGTAACTCCTCGACCGACGCCGAGCCGGTGACGAACATCGCCGTTCGGAGTTCGAGTTCGAGCGTCTCGAGTAAGTCGACAACAGCCTCGGTTCCCTGGCCGGCTGGACTGAGAAACGGCTTTGCGAGGCCGCCAGCGCGGGCTCCGAGGGCGATTGCTTTGGCGATATCTAGCCCCGACCGGACGCCGCCGCTGGCGATGACACAGTCGTGGACGGACGCAGCCTCACGCGTGCTGACCGCCGTCGGGACGCCCCAGGCGCGAAAGCACTGGCCGATCGCTTCCTGCCGGTCAGCGCCGACGGCGGCCGCCCGGTAGGACTCGATGCCGGACCACGTCGTGCCACCCTGTCCGGCGACGTCGATCGCATCGACGCTGGCGTCGGCGAGTCGCATCGCCGTCTCCCGCGAGATGCCGCTGCCCGTCTCCTTGACGACAATCGGAACAGAGAGGTCGGCAGCGACCCGCTCGATTTCGGCGAGACAGCCACGCGCGTCGACGTCGCCTTCGGGCTGGACAGCCTCCTGTAAGAAGTTCAGATGGATGGCCATCGCGTCGGCATCGATCATCTCGACGGCCCGCTCGACGTCGTCAACGTCGTACTCGAGCAACTGCGCCGCGCCGACGTTGCCATACAGGAGCGCATCGGGGGCGACATCTCTGACGACCGTGTAGGACTCGAGGAGGTCCTCGTCGTCGAGTTCGAGGCCAGCGCGCTGGCTGCCGACGCCCATGGCGACGTTCATTTGCTGGGCGGCTTGGGCGAGGTTGCGATTGATTTTCGTCGTGTTCGGGTGGCCGCCGGTCATGCTCTCGATGACGATGGGGGCCGCTAGCTCGTGGCCGAACAGCGTCGTCGACGTATCGATCTCGTCGCGATGGACCTCCGGGAGCGCCTCGTGAACGAGCTCGATATCGGCGAACCCCGTTCCCGAGGTTTCGACGTCCTCTTCTTCGATAATGCGGATATGATCGTCTTTTCTGTCGGATGTCTCGGGCATCGAATCGTCTCCACCGGAAACTAGCGTGAGGGCGTTGAAAAGGTGTTCATCGACGCCTGTCGAGCATCGCCGTCTCACCCACCACGAGTGGAGCTTTTTCACGGATGCCGATGTACAGTGGGTATGTTACGTAGACTACTGATCGCGTTCGGGATCGCCGAGATCGCGAAACCGCAACCGGTGATCGACGCCTGTGAGCGAATCGCCCTCGAGAACGCCGAGGACGCCCAAATCCGACCGTGGGCGCTATGGGGTGCCCGACTCGAGGGAGCGCTCTTCGTCTGGCTGCTCGCCCGTCGAAAGTCGGAGTGGACACCCACGTGCGTGCTGCTCGCTGCCGCCGGTGTCGTGCTCGTGTTCGTCCCACAGCCGATCATCAACCAGAGCCAGCGGCTGGTATATGCGAACCACGACGAACTGCAGTCGAAACCGTGGGTGAAACCTGCTGCCCGACTGCTCGGCGTGGTGTATCTTGTCGTCGTCGCACTCTCGAAGACGGGCACTGAGCCCGACGACAGCGCGGACGCCGCCGGCGACGGGGCCGCGTGATCCGCGCGCTGGCGATCAGCATCGGACTGCTCGAGGCCGTCTTCCCGAGGCAGCTCATCGACGCTGGCGAACGGCTCGCGTTCGACACCCCCGAGACGGGGCGGCTCCGGCCCTGGACCGTTCCGATGGCTCGCCTCGAGGGCTCCTGTTCAGCCGAGACGACGAGCTATACACAGCGCAGCGACCGTCAGAACAGTAACGCGGTCAGTACTCTCGCACGTCGACGCCGTCGGCCGTCCCGATGTAGGTCGCGTCGGCCAGCCCGACGAACAGCCCGTGTTCGACGACGCCTGGCACACTCGAGAGCTGCGTCGCGAGCGTCTCCGGCTCGTTGATCAGGCCGAACGCACAGTCGATCACGAGATTTCCGTTATCCGTGACGACCGGCCCGTCTTTGTGTTCGGCGTCGCGAAGCGTCGGCTCGCCGCCAAGGTCACGGAGTCGGTCAGCGACGACAGTGTGTGCGTCGGGGATGACCTCGACCGGGACCGCCCGCTCGAGCGTTGGTGTAAGCTTCGAGGGGTCGGCGACGATGACGAACCGGTCGGCCGCCGCATCGACCAGTTTTTCGCGCGTGTGTGCAGCACCGCCACCCTTGATGAGCGCGCCGTAGCCGCTCGCATCCGGGTCGTCAGCGACCTGATCCGCGCCGTCGATCGCGAGGTCGACGCCGTCGACCGCATCGAGTGTCGTCAACGGAATTCCGGCCTCGAGCGCCCGTCGACGGGACTGAAACGAGGTCGGAATCCCCTCTACCTCGAGGCCGTCGTCGACGGCCCGTCCGATCGCGTCGATCGCGTAGGCGGCCGTCGAGCCGGTTCCGAGGCCGACGACGAACCCGTCCTCGACCGCCTCGGCTGCGCGTTCGCCGGCACGTCGTTTCGCCGCGTTTGATCCGCCTGCCGTCTTCATGCGTTGTACGGCGCACGGGGACGGGAAAAACGTTGCAATCTCGTGGCCCGTCGAGCAGGTGAGCAAACGACGGTCTCGAGCGGGCAGTTCGGGCAGACCGTACAGCGAACTGACCGCTCGTTTGGCTCGAGGTTTTTTCCCCAGGGCTGTATACGAGTCAGTATGGCAACACCCGCATCCGAGGGGGAATCCAGCACCGGCACGGCGGTCGCCCTCGAGAACGTTCGCAAAACCTACCAGCTCGGCGAGCCCGTCCACGCTCTGGATGGCGTCAGCCTCGAGATCCCGAGAGGATCGTATACGGCGATCATGGGCCCGAGCGGTTCGGGGAAATCGACGCTAATGAACCTCGTGGGCTGTCTCGATACGCCAACCGAGGGTACCGTCGTCGTCGACGACCAGGACGTGGCCGCCCTCGACAGCCGGGAGCGAACCACGCTTCGGGGGACGACGGTAGGCTTCGTCTTCCAGACGTTCAACCTCATGCCCAGACTGACTGCCCTCGAGAACGTCGCTCTCCCGCAGTTGTTCCAGGACGTCAGTCGGACCGAACGACACGACCGGGCCCGGGAACTGCTCGAGCGGGTCGGACTCGCCGACCGCGAAGATCACCTGCCGAACGAGCTGTCGGGCGGCCAGCGCCAGCGGGTCGCCCTCGCGCGCGCATTGGTCAACGATCCGGCGATCGTGCTTGCCGACGAGCCCTCTGGAAACCTGGATACGGAGACCGAAGCCGACATCCTCGATCTGTTCGCGGAGTTTCACGACGCCGGGACGACGATGGTCGTCGTCACCCACGAACGCCACGTCGCGGAACGCGCCGACCGGATCGTCCACCTGCTCGACGGCAAGATCGAGCGAATCGAAACGCTCGACGACGCGGGTGACGGCACCCCGAGCCCCGCCGGCAGCGAGGCGAGTTCCTGATGCGGCCCGGAGAGAGTCTGCGCCTCTCGTGGCGGTCGATCCGTGGGCACAAACTGCGCTCGTCGCTGACGACGCTGGGGATCATCATCGGCATCGCGGCGGTGATCACGTTCGTCACGCTGGGCGCGAGCCTGCAGGCGGGCGTCATCGGCGACATCAGCCCCGACGACCAGCGCAACAGCTACGGCTGGGCCGCCGAACCGGGAACCGAAGGCGGCCCACTCGCCGGCGCCCAACCCGTATTCAGTCAGAACGACCTCGAGACGCTGGACGACGACGAGGACATCGAGGCGGCCTACGGCTATATGCCGCTGTCGACGCAGGCGCTCGTCTACGAGGGGGAGATCACACCCCAGAGCGATGCTCTGGTCGCAGCCGGGCCGCCCTATATCAGGGAGAACACCCTCGAGGAGGGCCGCCAGTTCGAACAGGGTGAACGCGAGGCGGTTATCAACCCGGCCGTGGCTGGGCAGTTCGAGGAGGACGTTAGCGTCGGCGACGAACTGACGATTGCCTTGCAGGGTGGCCAACAGACGACCGTCACCGTCGTCGGGATCACCGACACCTCCGAAGGATTGAGTCCGTTCGAAGGGTTCGAGCCTTCGCCACGCGTCTACGTGCCGACGGACCCGTTCTACACCGAGGATGCCGCCGGCGCGTTCCCGGGTGCGATCGGCGACGGCGGCCCCGGTGGCGATGGCAGCGGTGACGACGCGAACACCACCGACACGGCCGGGATGAGCGACGGTGCGCTCTTCCTAGCGATCGTTGTCGAAGCCGAATCGGCCGACGAAGCGGCGGTCGATCGCGCCCAGGAGAGCGCGATTGCGTATCTCGAGAGCGACGAATCAGATGCAAGTGAACTGCTGGGTGATGACCTCGAGATAACGCTTCAGACGAGCGCGGAACTCCTCCAACAGCTCCAGGACGTTCTCGACCTGTTGCAGAACTTCATCGTCGGGATTGCGGCGATCTCGCTCGTGGTGGGCTCGATCGGTATCGCGAACATTATGCTCGTCTCCGTGACCGAACGGACCCGCGAGATCGGGATCATGAAAGCCATCGGCGCACAGAACCGGGAAATTCTGGGGCTGTTCCTTGCCGAAGCGGTGATCCTCGGTGTGGTCGGCGCGATCCTCGGGACGGTACTGGGTCTCGTCGCCGGCTATCTGGGTGCGTGGTACATCGATCTACCGCTGGTCTACCCCTACGAGTACGTTGCGTTGGCAGTTGCAGTCGGGATCCTCGTCGGGATCGCCTCCGGGCTGTACCCGGCCTGGAAAGCGGCGCGGACGGACCCGATCGACGCGCTCCGATACGAGTAAGACGGTCTCCCGTCACTGGTTGCCGGCGCACCCGCAGACAGGTTGCGATCGGATACACTACCGTCGGTCCCGCTCGTTTTCGCGGTCGGATCGACTCGAGTCACCCGTCTCGAACGAATCGTCCGTCTCGAGGGAATCAGTTCCACGGTCGCGATCCGTGTCGGCCGTCCGACGATCGGATCGACTCGAGCGATCAGTACTGGCACTTGGCGGCCGCGTGGGTTCGATCGAGCCCGTCCGCGCCGGCGACGGCGAGCGGCCGATCGTCTCGAGGGTGTCGGCGTGTTGCTCGGGGTACTCCCGGGCGAGATACGCGCCGAGATAGCCGCCGAGTAGCGACAGGCCGACGGTGTAGACGAACAGGATCGAGACGAACACGAGGATGGCAAACGCCGCGACGACGAACCCCTCGACTGGGGCCGCAGCGACCCCCATCCCGAAGCCGAGGATCCCGATCCCGACGAGCGCGAGGCCGGCGAACGGCAGGAACATGATCGCACCCGCGATCGCGCCGGCGATCGAGCCTTCGCGGACGTCCGGTCCCTCGAGGAAGCCGGCGACGACGCCGCCGAGAATGGTCGAGAGCGGGATAAACGAGAGCACGACGCTGACGACGGCACCGATGATCGCGTTGACGAGCGTTCTGGCGGTCGGCATACTCGAATACACAAGCGCCACGGCGAAAAGCGACGGGGGAAACGGCGACCGGCCGCCGGTGGTGTCACAGGAATCGACAGCTCGGTCAATCGTCGGCCGCGTGCGACCCCGACTCCTCCGATGGGAGGTCCTCGGGCGTCGTCATCGTGGTCTCAGTGCCGCGGGAGCCGGGTGGCCCCTCCGGGTCGGCCTCGACGAGCTCGCTGAAGGTGGCGTCGCCGTTAACCTCGTCGGCGAGGATGTCGACGGCCTCGACGAAGACGGCGACGATCAGCGGGCCGACGACGATCCCGATCGCGCCGAGCGTAAACAGGCCGCCGGTAAAGCCGACGAAGTAGAGGCTCCCGGGCAGGCCGGCGGAGCGACGGGCGAGGCGTGGTCGGACGCCGACGTCGGGGAACCAGGCGACGAGCCCGACCCCGAGAACGCCGACGAGAATGGCCGCGGCGAGCTCGCCGACGGCAACGTGATAGATCGCGATGGGGAGGATCAGCAGGCTCGGGCCAATGATCGGCACGAACTGCAAGATCGCCGCGACGATCGCAAGGGTAAAGGCTGCCTCGTAGCCGAGCAGCCAGAACAGCGGGTAGCCGATGAGCAGTGTCGCGACCGACGTCGCAAGCTGGAGGACGTAGATCGCATACAGCGTTTCGCGAGCCCGTTTCGCGAGCGCGTAGACGACGTCGCGGTACTCGTGTGGGATCGGCGCGATCGCGGCTCGACCGGCCGCATCACCCTTGAGCAGGATCGCAAACAACAGGATAACGAAGAGTGCGAACTTGATCGCAAGCACTGGCAGCGCCGACGCGAACGAGACGGCGGCGCTGCTGAGCACGTCGAGTGCGGGTGCCTGAACTTCGGCAACGTCGACCGTATACGTCATCTCGAAGGCCGTGATCGGGACCTCTCGAGGGAGGTCCTCGATGATGGCCATCAGCTGATCGACGCGGAAGTACAGTGTGATGAGGATCGGGGAGAAGACGGCGACGGCGCTGGCAAAACCGATCAGCGTCGCGGCAGCTGCTGCGACCCACTCCGAGAGACCGCGTCTGACAAGCCAGCCCTGTACCGGCAGCAAGACGTAGGCGACCGTCAGCGCGAACAGAATCGTGCCGAGGACCTCGAGCAAGATCGCCCCGGTAACGAGGCCGAGAAGCGCGACGACACCCCCGAGTACGTATCGACGGGTTCGATCGGCGGTCGCGTTCGGCGTCGCTGTCACACCCGTGGGTCACACTGCGACGGTAAAACCTTTCTGTCCAGCAGAAGGTTGGGAACGAGTCTTACGTCTCGACGACATATACTCGATGAATGAAGCGTCGGACGGTCGTTCGGGCGATCGGAGCCACAGGCACGAGCGCAGTAGCTGGCTTCGCTGGCTGTCTCACCCGAAACGGCGATGACGAGCCACCGGACGGCCCCGAAAACGGCGACCCGGAGCCTGACGAGCCCGAGTACGATGGCACGCTCCGAATCGCCACCTACCGATCGATGGTCACGGGCCCGAACCCGGCCGGCCCGTGGCTCGAGGAGTCATTTCTGGAAGCGTATCCCGACGCCGAACTCGAGTGGATCGTCCCGACCGAGGGTGTCGAACACTACGTTCGACGCGGCGAGTACGCCGCCGAGATCGATGTCGACATCCTCCTCGGGTTCACCGTGGGCGATCTCGCACGAATCGACGACAGGGTCGGGGAGGGTGGGCTGCTCCGCGAGCTCAACCGCGATCGGATCGACGGCTCCGAGCGCATCCGCGACGAACTCGCGTTGGGTGATCCACACGGGCGTGGGCTGGCCTACGACACGGGCTACGTCAGCCTCGTCTACGACGAGGACGAACTCGAGGGACCAGAGACGTTCGACGACCTGCTCGATCCCGCGTACGCAGAGACGCTGTTGGCCCAGCATCCGGGCCACTCGATGCCGGGACAGGCGTTCTTGCTGTGGACAATCGAGGCGATGGGCGAAGCGGACGCGTTCGACTACTGGGCAGACCTCGTGGGAAACGGCGTCGAGGTACGCAACTCCTGGAGCGACACCTACTACGACGCGTATCTGGACGAACACCGGCCGCTGGTCGTCTCCTACTCGAGCGATCCCATCTTTGCCGCGGTCGACGACCGCGATTCGGCCCGCCATCAGGTCGCGTTTCCGAACGAGGAGGGGTACGCGCTTCCCGAGGGAATGGGCATCTTCGACGCGGCGACCGAACCCGATCTCGCCTACGCGTTCCTCGAGTTCGTCCTCTCGAGTGAGATCCAGTCCGAACTCGCCCGCCGGAACGTTCAGTTCCCAGCTATCGAGGACGAGAGCGTCGCCCCCCGTCCACTGTTCGAAGAGACAGCACGTCGACCACCGGAGCCGATCTCGACGAGCTATACCGAACTCCGCGGAGCGCTCGAAGCATGGCTCACGGACTGGGTGGATCGATTCGAGACGGACGACGTCGAGACTCGATAGTGTCGGTTTCGACATCGGTCAGTGTTCTCTCGAACTGGGAACAGACAGCGTCACTCAAGTGAGAGAACTGCGGAATAGCCGATAGCCAAACAGGAATTCGAGTGTCGACCAGTTGCCGTCCGAGCGGGACGCGGGCGGCGTCTCGACTCGACGAAGCCATGAACGAATACACACTCCTCATTGCAGTTGCCAACACTGCAACGCTGCTCACCGGCGGTGCCGTTGCGCTGCTCGCCTACCGGGCCTTTCGACGGACTGGCTCGACAGCCCTGCGTGCGGTCGCAGCCGGTTTCGGGTTCATCGTCATCGGATCGCTGGGTGGCGCAATCGCCCACCTCTTCGAGGGGAGCGTCGCCCTCGGCGTGACGATCCAGAGTGCGTTCACCGCCGGCGGGTTCACGATCTTGCTGTACTCGCTGTACGTCGAGACGACGGCACCGACGGTGACGGTTCGCCGCTCCGACTGATTAGCGCCCTCGCCTCGAGAGCCAGGTGCGATTACGACTCGAAGTCGAGTCGAGACCGGAACTGCTCGAGGCCCATCCCGAGCATGTCCGGACTCACCGTCTGGAACTCGCCGTCATCGGGAAGATACGGCCGCACGGAATCCCAGCTCTCGCGGGCGTACCGCTCGTCCAACAGGACGCGGACGCCGACGTCGTCCGGCGAGCGGATGACGCGACCGATCGCCTGTCGGGCCTTGCGCACTGCAGGGATCGTCAGCGCGTACGCAAAGCCGTCCCCGAACGCGTCGTCGTAGGCCCGTCGAACGGCTTTGGTCCGGGGACTCGAGGTGTTGACGATCGGGACGCCACAGACGACGGCCGCAGAGAGCCGGTCGCCGCTGTAGTCGACACCTTCGGTCAGCGTCCCCCGGAGACTCGTGACGAGCACTTTGCCCTCGCCCGCGAAGAACTCGTGTTTGAGCGACTGGGTCGTCTCGTCGTCGCTCGCCGCATCGAGCAAGACGGGTTTCTCGAGGCGGGCCTCGAGCCGCCCGGCGATCCACTCGGCCTCGGCGTAGCTCGGCATCCCAACGAGGACGTTCCCCGGGAGCCGGCCGATTTTCGTGATCGCGTCCGTGTAGGCCGTTCTGGTCTGCGTGTCCTCGTCCGGCCGGCCGCGATTGTCATACGTAAATTTCGGGACCGAAACCGCGAAGCTCTCGCGGTTTTCTTTGGGGAAGTGCAGTCCGTAGCGTCGCTCGACGACGGGTCTGTCTTCCTCGCGTGCGAGGTACTCCAGGCCCGTCACCTCCGTGAAGGCGTCCACCGGCTCCAAGGTCGCGCTCATGAGGATCCCGCCGCCAAAGGTCGCGAGGCGGTCGCCGATCGCGTCGCTCGGCACGCAGTTATGCAGGGCGAGACTCGCACTGTAGGCCCGCCGCCACGAGTCGGCGGGTTCGGTTTCGTCCCAGGTGCGCTCGAGTTCGATCTCGCGGAAGTAGTCAACGTGGTCCCGTCGGTACCACTCCCCGAGGATGCGACCCACAGCGGGCGCAGCACGGGTTCGGTCTTCTTCTTCGGCCTCGTTTAAAATCCGTTCGACGACGGCCCCGACGGATTCGGCGCGGACCCACTCGGCGTCGCTGTGGTCCGCTTTGCGCGCCCACGCGGTGAGTTCGTCTTCGGCTGGCTCAGCTGGGTCCCGAAGCGGAATTTCTGCATCGGAAAGCTCGTGGAGATTCGACCGCCACCCCCTGTGGTTCCGGTCGAGATAGGTAGTGACCCGGCGATCGAGTTCCTCCCGGAGGTCCCGAACGAACTCGAGGGTGCGATTCAGTTCCTCGAAAGTAACGTCGCTGTCGTCCAGTTCCGCGCGCACGAGGTCGGCGTCGGCCGTCTTCGAGCCGCCCTCGGCGTGTCGCCCCTCGCGTTCGAATTTGATCGGCTGGATGACCCTCGAGAGTTCGGTCTCGGCGTCACGCAGGGTCGTGTCGGCGACCCCGTCGCTGACGAGGTCGCGCACGCGTGGCTCTAACATATGAGCCTCGTCGCAGACGACGAACGTCGAGTCATCGAGCAGTGCGCCGGTAAACGAGCCGGTCGTCCGCGGGTCGAACGCGTGGTAGTAGTTCCCGAGGACGACTTCGGCGTGACCGAGGACGGCCCCCATAATCGAGTGGGGACAGCTCCCGTGGGCCACCGAGCGCGCGACGAGATCCTCGGGCGTGATCATCCCGGCCTCGGTGAAATCGTACGGGACGGCCTCGCCCGTGTCTCCATCGCTGCCTTCCTCGGGGAGATCCTCGAGGTACTGGGCGTAGAACGGGCAGTACTCGGTTTCGGCACCGACGGGGCCGCCATCTGAATAGGTCGGCATTTCCGGCGGATAGGCGGCCGTCTCGTCGGCGGTCTCGAGAAATCGCCCGGTTGGACCGGATCGGCCGCTATCAGCGAGGCCGGTCTGTTGCTGGCGCGCGCTCGCGGCGAGGCTTGCAGCGGTCGTCTCGCCGCCCTCGCCGGTGAGATCACGGGTTCGGTCCCGCAGCGTCTCACAGCGGTCGTAGACGTTGCCGTCATCGATCCCACCCGCCCCTTCGCGGTTGTACGGACAGACGTCGGCTTTCCCGACGAGCGTGAGCCCCGAAACGGGGTCCCAGTCGTCGGGGAGGTTCTCGTTGATCGTCTCGAGGTCGGCTTCGAACTGGCGCAGTTGCTGTTTGACGCTTGTGAGCACGAATACGCGCTCGTAGTCGGTGTCCGGATCGCGCACGAGATCGATCCCTGCAGTGAGCGCGATCATCGTCTTCCCGGTGCCACAGGCTCCCTCGACGACGGTGTAGCCACCGTCTCGAGCAGTGTCGATCGTGGTCTCGATACCGTCGACCTGCTCGTCGTAGGGCTGATCGTGGCCGAAAATCGAACGCCAGTCCGTCATGCTTCCCGTACTCATCGTCGGTCCCGCATAGCGTTGACGAACTGTGTTGGCCGCGCCATCGAGTATAAACCTTCGTCGGTGCCGGCTCGAACTCACGCTCGGCGGAATCGCGACAGCCGATCGTCGGTACCGACGGGAGCGTGTGTAGGGGTGTCACTTTAATTCGGTGAGCCCCTAAGACAGGTATGAAAGTCCCCAAACCCCTCCAGAACGTCGATAACGGCGGTGCAGTCGTCCGAACCCTCGAGTACGAGGACGGCAGCGTCATTGCAGTCGATTTCGGCCACGCAGGTGAGGACCTCACGGTCGACGTCGTCGGCTCGACCGCGATTATCGTCACCGACGACGAGCAGTTCGAGTTCGAACTGCCGCCGGAAGCGAGCGATATCTCGGTCCACAATGGCGTCCTGACGATCGAGGAATAGCGACAGCGCGGGCTCGAGTCCCGCTCGAGCGAAACACAACCCATTCCCCTGCTGCGCCGGTAGGTCCGGTATGAGCGATTCCACCGATACTAACGGCGACGTCGATGTCGATCGCTGGCGCGACGAACTCGAGTCGAAACGCGACGAGAAAGACGAGTTCTTTGCCGAGCATCCACAGTCACCGATCCCACCCGAGGAACGGGACGCGTTCGACGGCCTCGACTACTTCGCGCCGGATCCGACCTACCGCGTGAGCGCGACCGCAACGGTCCACGACGATCCCGAGGTCGTCCTGATGGAGACGACCGCAGGCCGAGAGATGCGCTATCTCCGGGTCGCGACTCTGGAGTTTGACTTAGAGCGCGAGGAGGAGGACCTCGAGGACGGCACCTTCGAACTCGCGGCCTACCAGCTCGAGAGCCCGAACGAGGAGCCGCTGTTCGTCCCGTTCCGCGACAAGACGACCGGCCAGCAAAGCTACGAGGGCGGTCGCTACATGGAACTGTCGCCGGATCGAGACCTCACAGATGGCGACGAGCTCGTCGTCGACTTCAACCTCGCGTACTCGCCGTTCTGTGCCTACAGCGAGACGTTCGACTGTCCGCTCCCACCGGAAGAAAACTGGCTCGAGGTGACGATTCCGGCGGGCGAACGGTTCGCATAGAGGGTGGCTTCCACTCGAGCGTGTGTCTAAAAACCCACCGACGGAACGATGACTCGAGTCGAAGTGAAGGGGTTGTAATCGACAGTGTCTCGAGTCGAAATCAGGGGGAGACGCCGACGGTCAACAGGGTTCCGAACTCGCGGTAGCGTTCGACCATCGCCTCCCGTGAGTCCCAGTCGTCGGTCGGGAACGCATCTGCATCGGGGATCGTGATTTCGCGGTCCGGCACGTGGTCCTGTTCGGCGACGTAGAGACCGGCGTCGCGGAACGCCGCGCGGTACTGGTCGCGATCCCAGCGGGTCATCTCGATCGAGATATTGTCCTGCCACTCGTGGGAGTGGACGTTCTCCTCGTAATAGTTGACTGCACAGTAGAACGTCCCACCGGGGCTGAGGATTCGAGCGATCTCCTCGAGCGTCTGATGGGGATCGGCGGCGTAGTAAAACGCCTCCATCGACCAGACGTGATCGATGGAGTCGTCGGCAAACGGCAGCGAATCGAAGTCACCGACGACGAATCCGACCTGTGAGTCGTCGGTATAGTCGGCGGCATTTCTGGCCATCTCGGGCGAGCCATCCAACCCGTAGATTCGGCCCGCATCCTTGGTGTCTCGGAGGGCACGGCCGGCGTAGCCGCTCCCACAGCCGAGATCGAGGACGGTATCACCGTCTTCGACCGGCATGCGTGCGAGCGCGTGTTTAGCGGTGTGCCAGTGGCGGTCTTCCATCCCTCGATCCCGGCCGCTTTCGGCCCACTCGTCGAACTCGTCGCGGACGCTCATGTACGGGGAATCAGTCCCGGGAGCCAAAACCGATTCGACTCGTGTTTCGATCGGTCAGGGACACGTGCGAGACCACGCTGTACTGTGGCAGGCTCGAGCATCACACTGTGGTGGTAACAGTCGCCAAGTTCGTAGTGTCCGAGCCTGTCGGCAAAGTCGACGACAGACGAACGAGTCGACGATCCATACGTTTCGACGGTTTGGATAGTTCCGATACACTCTTTAGGTTGGCCTAAAAAGAAGGGGTTGGAGAGGTTTAGGTTGGCCGAAATCCGTGGGCATCGGATTCGGACCGCGAAGACAGCAACCGCTACACCGTCTCCTCATCTCTCCTCGCGGGAACATCGGAAGGTATTTGTATTTTAGGCTGGCCTAAAACTAGATGATGAAAGAACCCAACCGCAATTCGACGCGACAGACGGCGATCGATCGACGACGGTTCCTCGCGGCCTCGGGCGTTTCTGTGGCCGGTCTTACGGGTATTGCCGGTTGTCTCGGAAACGGTGACGATGACGGCGACGATGGAAACGGTGGGAGCGGCGGCGGAGCCGTCGCCGACGCCGATCCAATCGAAACTCCGGTCGATTCGACTGCGATCAACTGGGACGATCTCGGCGATCTCGAAGGAGAGATCAACGTCTACTCCGGTCGAAAGCGCTCACAGATCGACCTCGTCTTCAAGATGCTCGAAGAGGAGTATGATGGACTCACGATCAACCGCAGCTACGACGACAACGACGCACAGGTCAACCAACTGATCCAAGAAGGTGACGCCACGCCGGCAGACGTGTTCTACTCGCAGGACCCTGGGGCCCTGGGCGCAGTTCACGACGAGGGGCTGGTCCAACAGCTTCCGAGCGACGTCGTCGACGCCGTTCCCGAGAGCTACCGCGAGCCGGACGGATTCTGGACCGGCGTGAGCGGCCGCGTGCGCTCGATCCAGTACAACAGCGAACGGTGGGATGGCGACGCCGATGACTTCCCGACCGACATCTTCGAGTATGCAACCGACCCGCAGTTCGAGGGAATCATTTCGACGCGACCCAACTCCGGGACGTTCCGTGGATTCATTCAGGCGATGGTCGAACTCGAGGGAGAAGAAACAACCCGTCAATGGATCCGCGATTTCATGGACCAGGATCCCCAGCTTTTCTCGAGCGGTGGCGACCAGGCCGCAGCCGTCAATCGAGGCGGTGACGACGATCCGATCGTGGCGCTCGGCAACAGCTACTACGCCGCACGGATCGTCAACGAGGACTCCAGCGCGCCGCTCCGGATCACGTTCACCGAGGACGACGCCGGCTGTCTGTTCAGCGTCGCCGGCGTGGCCGTCACGAACAACGTCGACGATCCCGAACTCATCGCGGAGTTCACCCGTCACCTCGTCGCTGCCGAAGGACAGGAGTTCATGATGGAAACCAATGGCGAGTACCCCGTCGTCGACGGCGTCGAGTACGTTGGTCCGCTGCCGGATCTCGACGAACTCAACCCGCCGCAGTTCAATCTTAGCAGCTTCGACATGGAACTGCAGGCGGCCCGCGAACTCCTGGAAGAAGAAGGGATGCTCCCACTCTAACGACGAACAGCCCCACAACGCCGAGAGTGTCTGTCCCCGTCGCAGGACGGTCCGCTGCGACAGCCGTCACCCACTTTTTACTGTCCCGTCGTTATGATCGAGCGCTCTCAAACATCGATCGCTTCGATAGCGACCACGCGTTGACGGATGTGAAATCAAGCGTTTCAAGAGACCTGAGCCCGGATCAAACGATAACCGAAGACTGCTCGCCCGGTAAACGGAATATGCAATGAAATCTATCAAAGACGCCGTCGACATGTCACAGCACTCCGAAAGGATCACCGAGCGGTTCGAGCGGGTCGATCCGTGGATGATCGGATTGGCCGTCGTGAGTTCGATCCTCGCGTTCCTCGTCGTCTCCCCGATGTTCTGGCTGGTTTGGCAGGCGTCGACGGTCGATCCCCTGCGTGCATACGAGCTCATCGTCTCCTCGCAAACCGCCAGGATTACGGCGAACAGCATCGGGTTGATGCTGTTCGTCACGCTGTTTTCGATCCTGCTCGGCGTTCCACTCGCCGTCCTGACGACCCGAACCGACTTACCGTACCCACGGTTCTGGACGATCGTAGCCGCGCTTCCGCTCGTCATCCCGAGCTATATCGGGGCGATCGCGTTCGTCTCCATGTTCGGATCGGGAGGAGAGATCGACTCACTGTTCGGCGTCACACTCCCGCGAGTCGACGGACTACGAGGCGCGGTGTTCATTATCACGTTGTATACGTACCCGTACGTGTTTTTGACGACGCGAGCGGCACTCCTCTCGATGGACAGTTCGATTGTCGACGCCGCACGCACGCTCAACGCCGGCTGGTTCGAGGCGTTCCGGCGCGTCACGCTTCCCCAGATCAGGCCGGGAATCGCCGCCGGAGCGTTGCTCGCGGGACTCTATGCGATATCGGATTTCGGGACGCCAGCGTTCATGCAGGCAAGCGTCTTTACCAGCACAATATACTGGGAATTCAGCGGGTTTGGCGTCGAATACGCCGCATTGCTCGCGTTACAGTTGATAGCGATTGCCGCCGTCGTCCTCGTCATCGAAGCTGGTATCGGACGTGATGAAGACGTAAGCGGCGGTACCAGCAGCGGCACAACGATACGGCTCGGGTACTGGAAGTGGCCGGCTATGGGGTTCATCTCGACGATCGGTATCGTCACGCTGGTCGTTCCGGTCGCGATCTTCACCAACTGGTTGTTCCGAAGTGAGGGCGACCCGATTCCGTCACTCGAGTTTCAGTGGGAGTTCGCGTACAATTCGGTCCGTCTCGCCCTGTTGGCTGCACTCGTTGCGTGTGCGTTTGCCCTGCCGATCGCCTACTACTCCGGCCGGACGAACTCCCTGATTTCGCGGGTACTGGAACGAGCGACCTACATCGGGTTCGCCGTTCCGGGCGTCGTCATCGGCCTCGCACTGGTGTTTCTTGGAACCAGAACATTGCCCTCGTTCTACCGACAAGGAGTCTGGTTGCTCGTGTTCGCGTACGTCGTACGCTTCCTTCCGCAGGCGGTCGGCACCATCCGGTCGTCCGTCTTGCAGGTCGACGATAAGACGATTGAAGCGGCTCGTACCCTCAATGCCGGCCGATTCGAGGTGTTTCGCCGCGTTACATTACCGTTGATCGTACCGGGCGTAATCGTCGGCGGCGTTCTGGTGTTCCTGACGACGATGAAGGAGCTACCGGTGACGCTGATGCTTGGCCCTATCGGGATGGATACGCTCGTAATCATCATCTGGGACGCCCAGGATGCCCTCGCCTACCGGTATGCGGCCATCCCTTCGCTTCTCCTTATTCTCATCTCGGGATTCTCGATGCTGGTTTTGTTACGACAGGAAAACGACAATCTGAGCTGAGAACTCGAGGAAGAAACCGAAAGACGATGAGACATCGACCGGCGTCAGCGCGGCCTTCAACATCCGCACTATTAAGTCAGTGCCGAAAGTTGTTCACGTCAGTATGGAGTACGCGCTCGAAATCGACGGCACACCGGACACGGTACCTGGTGGGACAGGCGTGCTGTTGTTGCATCCAAGCACCGGTGAAACCGACCGTATCGACACCGACTTTCTCAAAACCGACACCGACAACTTCCTCGTCGTCTCCACTCGAACCACGGCCCGCGAGGTCAGACAAAAACTCGAGTACTACGACGTCGACGAGGACTGCGCCGAGATCCTCGACACCCTGAGCATCGAACGGGGCTACTCGCGACGGACAAGCGACACCGTCCACTACGTCGCCGCCCCCGACGACGTCGACGGCATCGTCGAACATATCGACGGCTTCCTCGAGGCCCACGACGGAAAACTCCGGCTCAGCTTCGACTCCGTCACCGAACTCGCCTACTACGCGGGCGACGACCAAGCCCTCGAGGCAGTCGAACGCATTCTCGACCTCCTCGAGAAACACGACGCTGTGGGATTGTTCCACGTCTCCGAAGAGCCCCACGACGACGCACTCGTCGACGAGTTCCGCACCCTGTTCGATGGGATCATCGACCTAGACGCAGACGGCAGCATCGACGCCGAGTTCTGACCGGCATCGGAGCACGCGGTCTCGCTGACAGCGGTTTTTTCGACGAAAACTGTTCAAGCCCCAGCAGTAACGAGGTTCAGCACGGACTCGAGCCAGTCGTTGTGTCACTCTTGGACGGTACCAGGACCAGAAATCAAGCGGTTGTCGTCTCGTCGCGCCAATCGGGTGGTCGAGACGACAGTGCTCGAGTTGGGTGTGTGACGCTGGACCCAGCCGGTTTCGCAACGTTAGTTGGCGAGTGACTCGAACGTCTTCTCGGCCCACTTGATCGCGTACTCGGGACCGTGGTCGCGGTAGGCATCAGTGTCAAGCGCCGCAAACGGCGCTGGTAACTCGATCGCGTGTTTGATCGCCGCACACGCAAGCTCCGTCGCGTCTGCAAACTCCGTCTCCCCGCGGGCGACCGCCCGCGGCAGTCCCGCAACACGGTCCTCGAGTCGCGTTCCCGCGTCCTGCCACGCGGCGGCAAGTTCGGGGTGGTCGTCGTGCCAACTCGAGAAGACGGCCCGTGTCTGGAGACCGACCCAGCCGTCGTACAGCGCCGCCGCGACCTGATAGGTGCCACTCGGCCCGAGGTCGACCGCTCGGTCGAGCGCGCGATAGTCGTCCTCGAAGAAGCCGATGAACTGTTCTGGCACCCCGAGATCGAGTTCCACGAACGCCTCGGCGAGCAGGAAGTCGACGAACGCCTCGGGTGATCCCTTGACGCGTGGTTTCACCAGCACGAGTGGCGGTTCGGTCTGGCGCGTCCAGACGACACTGCCATCGCCCGGCATCCCGATCGTCAGATCCGAACTCGCGTAGCGAGCGAGCAGCGTCGGTGCGTCGTCGGGCAGCCACGCTGGCGGATAGCTCGCGGGCTCGAGTGCGTCGACGAGCAGGCCGAGATCCTCCGCTTGTGCGGGTGGCAGCGTCTCGAAATCACGCTCACAGTCGAGTACCTGCACGTCGGGCGCGTACGCATCTCGGACTGTCTCGACCGGACTCGAGAGCTCGCGGCCCTCGAACATCAGACGAGGACCATCTGGGAGACGACCAGCAGCGACAGCAGCGCCGATACAGCGATCGTCATGAGGACGACCTTGGTTGGTTTGCTCATGCGTAGACGAAGTCAGTCACGTCGCTTAAATCCATCTTTCTTGACCGAAACGCGAGCTCTCAACGAGCACCGATGCTGTGCGTGTTCGGTATTCGATAGCCGACTGGGTCATCGACACGTGCAGCCGACATTCCGATCTACAACAGCCCACGTGATCGATCACCACACCACCAGTTCAGATGGAGCCAACTGCTGCCATACATTCCGCAGAGAGGAGCTCTCGATAGAGATTACAGTCGAAACGGAAGGGTGTCACTAACGCGAGTCTCGGAAGCCGTTATTCGTCGTCGTCGGCATGCCATGAGTCCGGAACGTCGATGACGTAGCGGCCGTCTTCCTGGAGGGAGATGATGTATTCCTCGCGATTGTACAGTTCCATCAGGTTGAGTTCGTACTGCCCAGGGCTGACGATCTTGATGCTCTCGAACTGCTCGTTGAGTTCCGCTCGAAGCTCCTCGATGGATGGCTGGTCGCCCGATGGCTCGCTGACGACCCGGCCGTGGTCCGGTGGTTGTGTGCCTGCCTCGTCGCCCGGCCCATCCGCCTCCGTCGGCTCCGCACCTGCATCCGACGTGGAGTGGGGTGTTTCGGACGGCAGGTCGGCCGTCGAAACGACCTCGCTTCGGGCGTCGGCCTGGGCCGTATTTTCGCTGTCCTCGAGCGTCGAGTGCTCACCACTCGAGGGCGACGAGTCGACCGACTTGTCGGAAGTCGACGTCGTCGGAGACGCGGACTCGAACGTGGCGTGTTCTCGGTCAACGTCGCTTGACTCGTCGCCCACTGCCGTCGACCGATCCTCGGGTCGGCGAGCCGTCTCCGGCCATTCGGTGAACTCGTCCGTGTCAGTGCGCTGTTCGGGCGCGGACGATGTTTCAGGTTCGGGCCACGAACCGTCGGATTCGTCATGACTCGCGTCGGTCGCTGGAGTCCGGTTCTCGAGGGACTCTTCAGCGGACCGTGTTGGCTCAGCGGACTGCGTTGGCTCAGCGGACTGCGTTGGCTCAGCGGACTGTTTGGACTCCGACGAGACCCAGCCACGAACGGTGTCTGCGGCGCGTTTGACAGTTCCGGTGGTGTCGGCTGTGCCGGTCCCACCGGCTGGCTCGGCCGACGTCGACGCTGCTGATTCGGTCGACTCGGTCGTCTGTCCGGATGGCGCAAACTGAAACTTGTTCCCACCACAGTTTGGACAGCCCGACAGCATCTCTTTGGAGCCGTCAGGAAACGTTCGGCCGCAGTTCGTACATTCGTGGGGCATTAGTCTCGAGACACGAGCGCGCTGATCAGCGTTTCGTCCTTGTGGAGCGTTTCGATCTGGTTTGCCGGCCCGATAACCGTCAGCTTCGCCGCTGACTCGTCGCCACCCATGATGCGACCGAGCAGCGAGGAGTTCCGCGTCTCTGATTTTGGATACGTCTCGATCTCGATCCCGTTGAACTCATCGGGGCTGATCTCGGCCATCGTCACCTCGATGAGTCGGCTCTCCTCGTCGGGGGTCAGCCCCTCCTCCAAGATGACGATGTTCCCGTCATGGACGCCATCGAGGATCATTCGGATCTTCTCCATGGTCGCCATGCCGTCCATGCGTTCGCCGCTGATCAGGTCGATCTGGACACCGTCGGGAGCGTCCGGGTCATCCGTGTTGGTTGCTTTAGGCATTGACTCTCACCCGAAGTACTCCGCGATGTTCGCGTAGACTTCATCCATGTTCTCGCCTTCCTTGGCCGACAGCGGGACCGTTTTGTGCTGTGGAAAAGCGTCTTCGATCCGTTTGACGCTGGCTTCATCGAGGTCGATCTTGTTCGCGAAAATAAGCACCGGGAGATCGCGAGACTCGATGATGCCGATCAACATCGTGTTGACCTGTGTGATCGGATCCTCTGCGCTGTCGAGGACGTAGATGACGCCGTCGACGTCCTCACGAAGCCAGTGCATCGCTTCCGCGACGCCTTCGGTCGCCTCGCGAGAGCGGCGGATAGCGTCGTCTTCGTCCATCTCGTCGGTAAACTCCTCGTAGTCGACTTTCGTTGTCACACCAGGTGTATCAACGATGTCGATCGTTACCGACTTCCCGTTGCGTTCGATCTCGACGTTCTCTTTCCTGCGCGCACGTCGTGTTTCGTGTGGAATGTGACTCTCCGCACCGACCGCGTCACCAGTCCAGTCTCGAGCGATTCGATTGGCAAGCGTCGTTTTTCCGGCGTTTGGTGGACCGTAGATACCGATTCGTTTGGGTTCCTCTTCCGCAAACAGGCGGTCCGTAACCCGAGAGATACTATCTTTAAGTTCTGTGAACAGTCCCATCTGTGGGGCCCTCCAGCACCGCGGGGTGCATCTGCGCGTACTACAAACTGAACTCACTTAAGCCTACGTCAGACGTGTAGACAGTTCAATCGTTGTGAGCTGTCGACATCGACGATATTAATGATATTAAGACACACGAGTGTCGGTCACACTCACGTGTGGTACTCACGAGGTAGATATCGCCGTCTCGAGACACCCCCACCCCTTCGTTTCAACTGGAGACTGTCGAAGGGGTGGGGGCCTGATCGGTAGTATCCGCCGATGCAAGTCGTGGATCGAAGGTGAAACCGACGAGAACAGTATCGAGAAGGGAGTTAGAACGGTGAATTCGTGACTTGCAGTGGTTCTAGTAACTCGAGGCGCTGAGCTGGGTCATTCTAGTGTTTCCTAGTAACTAAAACAACCTCTTCTAGTAAAATATGTGCTTTGCTAGTGCTACGGACCGTGTTTCTGACCTACCAATATAAAACTTCTCGTTACAGAGACCCCCTCCCCCCACCCCCCACTCTCGTCAGGTTCCACCCGAAACAAAGGGGTGGGGGGTTAGGGTCGATTCCACCATTTCATGTGGTTTGACACCATTTATCCTATTATTGTCATTAGTTCACATTATCAACTCCCTCCTTCTCCGAGCTCGCTGTCTCCAAAAGTGGCCTTCACCCACGATCTCCGGAAGCGGCCTCCACCTATATGCTCGAAAGCACCCTCCACGTTCGGTCCGCGTTCTAACCGCTCACACTCAAGAGTGACCTCACCACTCCAGAGTGGACTCGAAACGGCCGTGTTTCGAAGGAGTTGTCCAAACAGTCGCCCGTTCGCACCAGCGGGCTTGTTCTGACTGTTAGCTGGCCAAACCGGTCTCATTTGAGTGGTAGTCACTGGTTGAAGGGAAGAATTTAATACCGTGCTTTTCCTCTGTTTCGTTTGCATCAACTGGACTCGATTCAGGAGTACAATAGAGTCGGTTGCCCGCCCTGGGCCATCTCCTCCCCGAGATTCCTGCGTGCGAGTCCGAAATTCCACTCGAAACGAGGGGGTATGTGTACGACGGATGTCAGACGATGATTCAGAACCGACGGGGTCGGAGCAGGCCGATATCGACGAGACACCGGGTTTCTCGAGCATCGATGAAACCGAGCTCGGCGACGAGGAGTCGAGCCAAGGGCTGTTCGACGATCTGCTCAGTGGTGAACCGATCTTCGAGAACAAGGAAGTCCTTCGCCCGTCCTATACGCCACACGAACTCCCACACCGGAGCGACCAGATCAACAAGATGGCGACGATCCTCGTCGCCGCGCTCCGTGGTGAAACGCCGTCGAACATCCTCATTTACGGCAAAACCGGGACGGGAAAGACGGCGAGCGCAAAGTTCGTCAGCAAGGAACTCGAGAGCACCTCCCAGAAATACAGCGTCCCCTGTGACGTCGAGTACATCAACTGCGAGGTGACCGATACCCAGTATCGCGTGCTTGCACAGCTCGCAAACAAGTTCATCGAGAAGAACAAAGCCCGAATCGACGACCGGATCGACGATCTCGAGGACCTGCTCGAGGCCGTGGACGCACACGAAACAGCGGCCTCCGACGCCACTGTCGACTCTGAATCAGACGCGGCTGCCGATGTCGCTGCCGAGTCCACGTCAGCACATCCCCTCGAGTCCACACCGTTTAGCGCCCGCAGTGAGGTCACCGCCCGCATCGAGAGCCTCGAGGAGGACAAAGATTCCTTCGAGGAGGTACCCATGACCGGGTGGCCAACCGACCGCGTCTACAGCGTCTTTTTCGATGCCGTCGATTACGACGAACGCGTCGTCGTCATCATGTTAGACGAGATCGACAAACTCGTCGAAAAAAGCGGCGACGACACGCTTTATAATCTCTCACGGATGAACTCCGAACTCGAGAACTCCCGAGTTTCAATCATCGGTATCTCCAACGACCTGAAGTTCACCGACTTCCTCGATCCGCGTGTCAAATCCTCGCTGGGTGAAGAAGAGATTGTGTTCCCACCCTACGACGCCAACCAGCTCCGGGACATCCTCAAACATCGCTCGGAGGTCGCATTCAAAGAGCGTGCGCTGTCTGACGACGTGATCCCGTTGTGTGCAGCCTTTGCCGCACAGGAACACGGGGACGCGCGTCGCGCGTTGGACCTGCTTCGTACTGCTGGTGAACTGGCCGAACGCTCCCAGACGGAGACGATCGTCGAGGAACACGTTCGGCAGGCTCAGGACAAGATCGAACTCGACCGGGTCGTCGAAGTCGTCCGCACGCTGCCCACCCAGAGCAAACTCGTCCTCTTTGCGATCATCCTCCTCGAGAAAAACGGCGTGCACAGCATCAACACGGGCGAGGTGTTCAATATCTACAAACGCCTCTGTGAGGAGATCGACGCCGACGTCCTGACCCAACGGCGTGTCACCGATCTCATCAGCGAACTCGACATGCTCGGGATCGTCAACGCGGTCGTCGTCTCGAAAGGACGATACGGTCGGACCAAAGAGATCAGTCTCTCGGTTCCACTCGAAGAGACGGAGGCCGTCTTGCTCTCCGATTCTCGACTGAGTAGTATCGACGACGTCCAGCCGTTCGTCCAGGCTCGATTCGAAAACTAGACCGCCCGATCCCAGCGCTGTGGGAATCGACAAGCCAGTAATACTGTGTCACGACGTTCCCCTCATATGAAACGGCGCAGCGCGATCGTCGCAACGGCGAGTCTCGTCTCGCTTGCCGGCTGTATCTTCACCGACGGCGAAGTCGAGTTCGAGCGCGGTGAGCTCGAGGTTATCGTTGACGGCGAGGCCATCGACCTCTCTGCAGACCGGTTTCAGTCCGAAAACGCCGCCAACGACTCGCTCGAATTTCATCTCCACGAGCAGGACGACTACTGGTATATGGAGGGGGCAGAACCGGTGACGTTCGCCGAGGGACTCGATCTCCTCCCGCATTTTGCATGCACACAGCAGGGAGACGACCACGTCGTCACTATCGACGGCACCGACTACGACGGTCGCGAGCCGGAGACGGAGCTTACGTTTCTCGTTAGCGGTGAGACGGTCGATCCAACCGAATACGTTGTCCAAGACGGCGACGAACTTCGCCTCGAGATCACGACTGGCGAGTGACACCACGCCTCGAGTCGAACCAAGGGGACGACTCGCGAAACAAGGGGACGACCCGTGCTGTCGTCACAACTGAATACGATCTCCACAGCAACCGATGTCGTCACGACCGAATACGAGCTTCGCAGCCGTTTAGTTCCGGTAGCGACCGACGGCAACGGCGACACCAGCGCTGGTGCCAGCGAGCCCGGTCGAACCGGCTAGCCCGGCCTGCAGGGCAGCAGAATCGGGACTCACAGCCTCTGGAACGCTCTCGAGCACCGGCGATGGGAGAATTATCCCGCCGAACAGTTCGTCGAACGTCAGCCGGACGTGGCCGAGCCACGGGACGCGGAACATCGCTTTTCCGGTGACCCACTCGGTTCTGACGACGTCGGTCCGAGCACCACCTCGATACTGGTCGTAACCGCTGTTCGCATCGCCTTTCGTGATGAACCCGTCGTGATTCGCCGGACAAGTCTGGACGTCAGCACAGGTCGCATCACCGATGATCTCCTCGTTAGCTTTGGTATCGACCCAGTTTTCGTCTTCTTCGACCCAGAAGTGGGCGCGATGGATCAC
This sequence comes from Natronorubrum thiooxidans, assembly GCF_900156475.1. Lineage (GTDB taxonomy): Archaea > Halobacteriota > Halobacteria > Halobacteriales > Natrialbaceae > Natronorubrum > Natronorubrum thiooxidans. The sequence continues at coordinate 192,068 of NZ_FTNR01000005.1, read as the reverse complement.
CGGTGTCTCGCCTGGATCGCCGTTGGGCCGAAAGACGATGACGTCGCCAGCTTCGCCAAACTTTTCGTGTCCGTTCGCTTCGCCGTCCTCGAGCGTGACGACGCCGGTACCGGCGACGGGGTCGTCACCGGCGAATCGGTCGTCGTCGACGACGAAGATCAGATCGCCTCGCTGCATGTTCGGCTCCATGCTCCCGCTTTCGACGGCGACCAGTGGCGGCCAGATCCCGCTGACCCCGAAGAGAAGCAGGCCGATGACAGCGACGATGGCGACGCTGCTCGCGACGTCTCGAGCCAGGACGACGCTCTCGTTTTTGGAGCGCAGAAACCAGCGAACGAGGCCGTCATCGTCGATCGTGACGCCGTCGGTCTCGGTGGTCTTTGGGGGCGTTTCGGACGGCTCTCCCGGTGGTGTCCATTCGTCAGCATCGTCTGCGCCTGGCGGTGTCCACCCCTGAGCGCTGTTTCGGTCCTGTCGGTTACGATCGCGGCTGTCCTGTCGATCACGATCATGGGTGGGCCGACCGTTGGAATCCTCTCTGGAGTCATCGGCGTCGTCAGATGGACCACCGGGGCTAGGACCGCTCATCGTCACCCGTTTTGCTGGGGCTCACAATCAACCTTCTGTTCGCACCATCGAGAGTGAAACGGTCCAGTTCCGGTGTCGACTGGAGTCCTGGCTGGGCTCGCCTCGCCGTATTACGGTATCCTTTTCTTTTCGCCCACGAATGCGAGAGACGTGCCACTCGAGGCGTCAGCTCGGATCGTCAGTGAACTCACCAGCCGTGGCTACAACGCCGAACGTGAGGCTGTGACACAGCTCACGTCGGCGGACGATCCGCAGGCGGCTCTCGAACGCGTTATCGACACGCTGCCCGAGGATGCGCTGGTCGTCCGAACCGACCACGTTCAGTCGGCGCTTGTGGCGACCGATCCGGATCCGAAATCGATGGGGGGCGAACGGGATCCTGCTTCCAAACTCGACACCACAGACCCCCCTGTTTCGACTGGAGATGACACAGCAACCCCACCAGCCAGCGGTGCGGGTGCTCCAGTGGAAACGAAGGGGTCTTCGGGTGTCGAGCGGTCGGCCGACCCCGAACTGCGATCGCTCGAGATCGCCGGCGATATGACCGGCGAGAGTACGGGTACCGGCGAGTACAGCGACTTCGTTTCGGTGTTCCGGGATCGCCTCGAGCGACTCGGGTCGACACTGCGAGGGCGGGTCAACCACCGGCCGGCGACGGCGATCCAGAACATGCCCGGCGGTGGTGAGGTCGGAATGGTCGGGCTGGTCAACGACATTCGGTCGACTGCGAGCGGCCACTGGCTAGTCGAACTCGAGGACGCGACGGGAACGTTCCCGTGGCTAGTGATGAAAGACAGGGAGTACGCTGATCTTGTCGGAGAGTTGCTCTGTGACGAGGTGTTGGCGATGGAAGGAACCCTCGCCGACGATTCGGGGATCGCCTTTGTCGACTCGATGTATTTCCCCGACATTCCGCGGACGCATGAGCCATCGACGGCGGACCGCCACGTGCAGGCGGCGCTGATCAGCGATGTCCACGTCGGCAGCCAGGAGTTCATGCACGACGCCTGGAATAGGTTTACGGACTGGCTGCATACGGATCAGGCCCAACACGTCGAGTACCTGCTGCTCGCGGGCGACATGGTCGAAGGGGTCGGGATCTACCCCGATCAGGATGAGGAACTCGATATCGTCGACATCTACGAGCAGTACGAGGTGTTCAACGAGTATCTCAAACAGGTGCCCGGCGATATCGAGATCGTCATGATCCCGGGCAACCACGACGCGGTGCGCCTCGCAGAGCCCCAGCCCGGGTTCAACGAGGACCTCCGAGAGATCATGTCGGCCCACGATCCACGAATTGTGAGCAATCCCTCGACGGTGACCCTCGAGGGCGTCTCTGTGCTCATGTACCACGGCGTCAGTCTGGACGAAGTGATTGCTGAACTCCCCGAGGAGAAAGCGAGCTACGAGGAGCCACACAAGGCGATGTACCACCTGCTCAAAAAGCGCCACGTCGCCCCGCAGTTCGGTGGCCACACCCGTCTCGCACCCGAAGAACGGGATTACCTCGTCATGGACGAGGTTCCTGACATCTTCCACACCGGCCACGTCCACAAACTCGGTTTCGGCAAGTATCACAACGTACTCGCCATTAACTCCGGGTGTTGGCAGTCACAGACCGACTTCCAGAAGAGCGTCAACATCGACCCCGACGCCGGCTACGCTCCGATTGTCGACCTCGATACCCTCGACGTGACGGTCCAGAAATTCAGCTGAGTGGTTCGTTCGACCGCAAGCCGACTCTTTCATTTCGTATCCGCGTGATCGACCCTCCCTCGCCGGTTGCAGTACACCTATTTGACAGGATCCCGACTCTCTCATACACGACTCGAGTCCCGAGTCTCTCAGCGTACTATGTCACCCCCCGAGCCACAGACACCGTCCGAGGAGCCGTCGACCGCCTTTGCCCCGGCGATCGATGCCCACACGCACCTGTTTCCGGACCGACTCGCCGCCGCGATTCGTCGGTCGCTCAGCGCCGAGACCGACTGGGAGTTCTCGAGTCCGACGACGCGACCGGAAATCGAGGCCGTCCTCCGTACGGCGGGCGTCGAGGCCTACGTCGCCCTCCCATACGCGCACAAAGCGGGGATTGCTCGCGAGTTGAACGACTGGCTGCTCGAGCAAGCCACCGACTCAGACATGCTGCTCCCGTTCGCGACGGTTCATCCCGACGATGATGCCGTCGCAGCCGTCGTCCGGGATGCGTTCGAGGCGGGCGCTCGAGGTCTGAAGATCCACTGTCCCGTCCAAGAGTGTCGGCCCGCAGACCCGCGACTCGAGCCAGCGCTCGAGGTTGCGGCGGCGTACGATCGACCGATCACCTACCACGGCGGGACGGCACCGATGTTCGAGGACACCGAGTACGTCGGGGCAGACGCCTTTGCCGACCTGATCGACTCCTATCCGGACGTTCGGGTCTGCTGTGCACACATGGGTACCTACGAGGTCGATCGGTTCCTCGCGTTCGCCCGCGAGCACGAGACCGTCTATCTGGACACGACGTTCGCGATGTCGACTTCGGCCGAGGAGACGATGGGGTTCGATCCGTCGACGATCACGGACGAAACCCTCATTGACCTCTCGGATTCCATCATGTACGGTTCGGACTTCCCGAACATTCCCTACCCCTATCGTAACGAACGGGCCGGATTACTCGCTCGAGAGCTGCCGCGGGAGACGACTCGAGACCTCTTTTATCGGACGGCTGCGGACTACCTCGGACTCGACATCGAGGACGGACTCGAGTCCGCAATCTGACCGTTCGATGGCGCTGTCGCCCGCTCAGGACGTCTTCCAGATGAGGCCCTCGATATCGCCGGTGAGAACGGACTCCGCATCGTTGTTCGTACACTCGATATCGACGGTAACGGCGTAGCGGTCGTCCCGTTCGTCAACGGTGTCGAACGTCCACAGACAAGTGATCTGCTCGCCGGTGTAGACCGGCTGGCGAAACTGGAACGTCATCTCCGTTGCGAGGACCTCGAGGTCGCCGCCGATTTTCGTGGGCAGGGTCGCGGTGAGCAGGCCGTGGACCAGCAGCTGTCCGCCCTCGTCGGGTTCCGTGTGCTGATCCTGTCTGTCGCCTGAGAGCTCGGCAAACCGTTCGACCTCGTCGGTCGTGAACGTCCGTTCGAACGTGTGTGTCTCGCCTGCGGTTGGTCGACCCATGCTAGCTGCCTTCGAAGATGCGTTTGATCTCCGCATTGTCGACGATCGGTTCGTCGTCGTCGATACTGGTGACGATCTCTCCTCGTTCGATCACGTACCCGCGGTCGGCGATCTCGCCCGCATGGCGGACGTTCGACTCCGCGACGACGATCGAGATGCCGAGGTCCTTGATGCGCTCGACGCCCTCACGGAATCGTTCCCGGACAGATGGTGCAAGCCCTTCGAACGGCTCGTCGAGCAATACGATATCCGGGTCCGACGCGAGCGCCCGGCCGACTGTGACCATCTTTTGTTCCCCGCCACTGAGCTGGCCGGCGGGCCGATCGAGGAACTCCTCCATCTCTGGGAAAATGTCGAGGATCCGGTCGCGACGCTCTCGGAACTCGTCGTCGCTGACGTCATCGCTTCCCCACGTCGACATCCGGATGTTGTCCTCGACAGTGAGGGTCGTGAACAACCGTCGGTCTTCCGGCGCGAACCCGATTCCGTGTTGGATCCGCGTCCGTGAGGGCTGATCCGTGAGGTCGGTCCCACGCACACGAATCGAGCCGTTCTGAATCGCGGTCTGGCCCATCACCGTCCGGAACGTCGTCGTCTTGCCGGCTCCGTTGCGGCCGATCAGGGCAACGGACTCGCCCGGTTCGATCCGGATCGAGACCGCCTCGAGGACCCTCGCCTTGTCGATCGTCACGGTGATGTCGTCGATCTCGAGCAGTGGCTCTTGGCTCATCTCAGACACCTCCCTCGAGGATGAACTGGTTGACTTCCTCTGATTCCATCACGGCCGCCACATCGTCGTCGGCGAGCACGCGCCCTTCGTGGAGGGCGATAATCCGGTCGGAGTAGTCGCGAATGAGTTCCATGTCGTGTTCGATGAATATCAGGCCGATGTGCTGTTCGACCGCAGCCTCGGTGATCGTCTCCATGACGGCGTTTTTCTCGCGCGAGCCGACGCCGCTGGTCGGCTCGTCGAGGATCATGATCTCCGGCTCGAGTGCGAACGACATCGCCACGTCGAGGACCTTTCGGACGCCGTGTGGGAGGTGTTCGGTGTGGTCGTCCGCGTGGGCCTCGAGGTTGAACAACTCGAGGAGTCGCTCCGTCTCGCTGACGGAGGCGCTGTCCCGGTTGGTTGGCATGAACAGGCGATTGTTCTCCTGTTTTCGCGAGAGAACGCTCGCCTGCATGTTCTCGAACACCGTCATCTCGTCGTAGATCTGTGGGATCTGAAACGAGCGGACGAGTCCCCGACGGACCCGCTTGTACTTTTGCAGGCTCGAGATGTCCTCGCCGTCGAAGACGATGGTCCCATCGGTCAACGGCAACGCACCCGAGATGAGGTTCGTGAACGTGGTCTTGCCGGCCCCGTTGGGACCGATGATGCCGACGATTTCGTCGTCGTAGAACTCGACGCTGACGCCATCGACGGCGACGATACTTCCGAAATCTTTGCGAACGTTTTCGGTTTTGAGGATTGGTTCTGTACTCATTGTTCACCCCGCCGATCGGTGATCATCTCGACGAGCGTCTTTGCGCCGCCCCAGATGCCGTTTTCACGTAGCGTCAGGACGACGACGAACAGCACGAGCCCCATCGTAAAGTGCCAGTACTCGGTGTACGACAGCGCCAACTCCTGCAGCATGATGAAGCCACCGGCACCGATGACCGGGCCGAAGAAGGTTCCAATGCCACCGAGCAACGCCATGAAGACGATCTCACCCGACATCGTCCAGTCGAGATACTCCGGGGTAATGTGGCCGATCAGGACGGCGTACAGCGCGCCGCCGAGGCCGACGATCATCGCCGACAGGATCATCGAGTAGACGCGGTATCGCAACACCGGGACGCCGGTCATCTCCGCTCGCGTCTCGTTCTCACGGATCATCTTCAGCGTGAGTCCGAACGGTGATCGGAGGACGAACCAGAGCAGGACGATCGTCGCGGCCAGGGCCACCAACACGACGTGGTAGTAGAACCCGAGCAGGTAGATCTGTGCCGACAGTTCGCTCACTGGAATGCCGAAGAAATCGGGCCGGGAGACACCGATCCCGTCGGTCCCGCGAGTGAGTCCGCCGATGTCTCGAACGGCAAGGATGTACAGCAGCTGTGCCAGTGCCAGTGTCAACAGCGCGAAGTAGATCTCGTGGGTCTTGACGGACAACGCGCCAATGATGGCACCGACGATCCCGGACATGATCATCGCAAGCAGGAGCAATACCACGAGATCGTTGATCCCGGCCTGCCCCATCACGAGCACGACGGTATACATGCCGGTACCGAAAAACGCCGCGTGACCGAACGACAACAGCCCCGTGTAGCCGAGGACGATGTTGAATCCCATCGCGGCGATGGCGAAACACATGATCCACGTCAGTAGCCGCGTGTGGTAGGCGTTGAGCGTTATCCCCGGGTACAGAGCGAGCACGACGAACAGGACGATACCCGAGAGGAGCCGCCAGTCTTGCAGCGTCTCCGTCAGTTCGACGTTCCCGAACGTCGGCAAGCGGGTGCTCATTCGACCACCCCCTGATCACCGAACAGGCCCTCGGGCTTGACGATGATGACGACCACCATGAGTGCGAAGACGATCGCCAGTTCGATCGCCGGAACGTATGCGATGCCGAAGCTTCGAACCATCCCGATGATCAGCGACGCCACGATGACCCCCTTGAGGCTTCCGAGCCCGCCGATGACGATCACGGCGAACGAAAGCAACACGTACTCGAGTGTCACGGCCGGTGTGGCCACGGCAAACGGCACGAACAGGGCGCCGCCGAGGGCGGCGATCGCAATCGAGAGGCTAAAGATCAACACGCGAACCCGGGTGACGTTGATCCCGAGCATCTGGACCATCTCGTAGTCCTCGGACATCGCCTGTGAGATCTTGCCGATCTTCGTCTTGACGAACATCAAGTAGAGCCCGACGGCACAGCAGACGGCGATCAGGATGACGAACGATCGGTACATCGAGATCGAAGCCCCGAGGACGTCGACCGTCCCCAACTGTCTGGACGGGTTGGTCGCGGCGGCGACGCTGATCGGCGTCCCGCCCCAGATGTACTTGATGATGTCGTCGAGCATGAGGATGACACCGAACGTGGCCAGCAGCTGATACACCGGTTCGATATCATAGAGGGGCGCAAACACCGATTTGTCGAGCGCCGCCGCTAACACGAACACCACGAGTGGGATCACGAGGACGAGTACCACTAGCAACGCCGCTACCGACGTCGTGATATCGCCGATGTTGTTCAGCGTCCAAACGGCGACGTACGCACCCAGCCCGTAGAACGCGGCGTGGGCCATGTTCAGCAGATTGAGAATGCCGAACACGAGCGTCAGCCCGACCGAGGCGAAAAACAGCAGGGCTGCGAAATACAGCCCGTTGAACGTATGTCCCAGCACGAACGGCTGTCCCAGGAGTGTTTCTGGTATCATTATTCGTCCTCCATTATACCGGCTCGATGTCGTCGACCCACTCCATCGTTGCAACACCAGTGGGCGGGTTCACTTCCGTCGCGGAGATGAACTCGAAGTCGGATGTCAGCATGTGATCGACGGGGAAGTCGTGATCGTCCGTCGGCCGTCCGAAAACGGCAGGGGCGGCCGCCTGTGGGCCCCGCATTGTGTGTTGGCCGTGTGGCATCTCGACCGAGATATCGTTCATCGCCGCCATGAGCTGTTCACCGGTCGGCCAGTCGCCGATGATCGAGACGGCACGTTCGACACCCTCCTGGAGCGTCTTCAGGCCGGCCCAGTCGTGATAGGCACCCCAGCCCGGAAGCTGGTCGTAGCGCTCGTAGTAGTCATCGACGAACTCTTGGTGGGCCTCGTCCCCCTCGTAGCGGTAGGTGGGCTGGTAGCCGGCCCGCCCACCAAGCCAGACATTTTCTGGCATATCTCCGCCGAGTTCACGAAGCAACGGCGCGCCGGTGTCGCCGACGAGCAGCGCTTCCCCGACCTGCTCGAACAAGCCGCCGTCGACACCCTGCGAGACGAACGTCGCGGTGTCGCCGCCCCACAGACTCGAGAACAGCAGATCCGGCTCCTCGCCGGCGATCGCGCTCACGTGGGCGCTGTAGTCCGTTTCACCCAGATCGGGGTAGCGCGACTCGACGACGTCGATATCCGGTCTCACGTTCTCGAGAGCCGTCGTGAACATCTCCTGGTGGTCGTGGCCCCAGGCGTAGTCGGGGTCGATCGTAACCACCGTCTCGACGTTGTCCATCTGTTCGACCATTCGGACGGCCCCGATCGCGCCGGCGGCGTTCGAGCCGGCCGTTCGGACGACGTAGTCCATCTCCGGGTTCTCTTCGAACAGCTGGTACGTTCCCGGCATCGTCACCAGAAACGGCATCTGTTGGTCGTTTGCCGCCGGTGCGACCCCGAGCGAGTGTGCACTCGAGATGATGCTAAAGAGCATGTCGACCTCGCCCTCTTGAGCGATCGCCTGGACTTCGCTGATGAGCGAGTCCAGGCCTGCGCCCTCGTCGAGTCTGTCGACGATCTCGATCTCGCGCTCGCCGAGCAGGCCACCCTCCGCGTTGATCTGGTCGACGAGCATATCGGTCGCGTTTTTCGCTTGCTCGCCGTAGAACGCGGCCGGCCCGGATTCGAACAGCAACTGCACGATCCGGAACGGTTCGTCCGGAATCCCCTCGATACTGTCTTGCCCGAGATCCTCGTTGAGGAGCGCACAGCCCGCGGTTGCTCCGGTTCCCGCCACTGCGGCTGCCCCCTTGAGATAGGTTCGTCGCGATAGTCGTGAGTCGTTCATGCGTTCGGTTTCCCCGTCCATGTGTTGTGATTCTCGTTCATTTTTCAGCCTGTGTCTCGTTGGTACCTCCCGATCGGGTGACCGCCACCCCTCGAGTCCGCTGTTCAACCGCCCCATCCTCGCTTCCGGCACGGTGGTGGTTTCGACGCTCGAGTCGCCGGCATCTCGTTTGCTGTGGCACGCGTCTCACCTTCTCCCGTCGTCACGGCGACGGAACGCCCGGTACTGTCCGCACATTGCCGCCCGACTGACGGTGTCAGTCGATTACGCATCGTCGTGGCTCCGTTTTAGCGAGAGAACGGTCCGGTCGAACTCACAGACCAGCGGCTCCTCCGGGTCGTTGACTTTGAACACCTCGACGTGCATGGTGACGATGCCTCGTTCGCCGTCGCTGGTCTCTCGTTTCTCCGTCACCGTCGACTGTGCGCGGATCGTGTCGCCATGAACGACCGGCTCCGGATGCTCGACGTTGTCGTAGGAGAGGTTGGCGACGATGGTGCCGTCGGTCGTCTCGGGGATTGAGAGCCCGACTGCGAGCGACATCGTGTAGAGGCCGTTGACCAGTCGCTCACCGAACCCCGTCCCGGACGCAAACGCCGCGTCAAGATGGAGCGGCTGCTGGTTCATCGTCATGTCACAGAACCGTTGATTGTCGCTCTCGCTGATCGTCCGTCGGCGCTCGTGGTCGATCGTCTCGCCGACGTCGAACTCCTCGTAGTACAGTCCAGTCATGAATGTGTGATTGCTGTGGTGGCTCGTTTAGCGGGTGTTCAGAGGATCGTCCCGTGTTTCTTGTCTGGCAGGTCCTTCTCGACGGTCTCGTAGAACGCAAAGCGGGCCTCGAGTTCCTCTCGAAGCGAACTCGGCGGCACGATCTCGTCGATGACGACCTCGCTGGCCATCCGGTGGACGTTGATATCCTCGCGGTACTCCTCGCGCAGCTCCTGTTCTTTCCGTGCGCGTTCGTCCGGGTCGTCGATCGCGGCCAGCTTGTTCGCGTAGACGGCGTTGATCGCCGCTTCAGGGCCCATGATGGCGATCTCGCCGCTCGGCAGGCCGATCACGCTTTCGGGATCGTAGGCCGGCCCCGACATGGCGTAGATCCCCGCGCCGTAGGCCTTGCGGACAACGACGGACTGTTTGGGCACCGTTGCCGAGGACGTCGCGTAGATCATCTTCTTGCCTTGCTCTAAGATGCCGTCTTTCTCGACCTGCGAGCCGGCCATGAAGCCGGGCGTGTCACACAGGTACAACAGCGGGATGTCATAGGCGTCGCAGGTCCAGATGAACTCCGCGGCCTTCTCGGCAGCGTCGGGGAAGATCGCACCAGCGCGGTGGTTTGGCTGGTTGGCGACGATCCCGATCGGTCGGCCGTCGATGCGGGCAAACGACGTGATGATCTCCGGGCCGTACTCCGGGCGGACCTCGAGTGTCGAGCCGGCGTCGACGACGCGCTCGATGACGTCGTTCATATCGTAGCCACGGTTTGGCTCCTGTGGGACGACGGAATCGATCCCCTCGGGTGCCCGTGCGGGAGCCGTCCCTTCCGTCCGCGGCGGTTTCTCGTCTGCGTTGTCCGGCAGGTAGCCGATGAGTTTCGCGACGAGTTCGCGGGCATGTTCCTCGTCTTCGGCGATCAGGTCCGCACTGCCCGAATGCCTGGCGTGGACGTCCGGACCGCCGAGGTCCTGGAGGTCGATCTCCTCGCCGGTGACCATCTTGACCATCCGCGGGGAGGCGATCGCCATCGCCGAGACGTCCCGAACCATGATCGTGAAGTCGGCGAACATCGGCGTGTAGGCGGCCCCGGCGATACAGGGGCCGTAGAGCACGCAGATCTGTGGGACACGGCCCGAGAGCATCGAGTGGTTGTAGTAGTACTTCCCGATCCCCTCGCGGTTCGCGAAGAAGCCGCTTTGCTGGTCGATCCGGCCGCCCGAGGAGTCCATCAGGTACAGCACTGGTCGGCCGGTTTTCAGTGCGCGCTGTTGCATCCGGAGGAACTTCTCGACGCCTTTCTCGGCCATCGACCCCGCTTTGACGGTGAAGTCGTTGGCCATGAAATGCAGATCTCGACCCTCGAACTCGGCAGCGCCGGTGATGAGCCCGTCCGCGGGCAGTCGATCGTCCGAATCGGGGTCGCTGTCCTGGCCGCTCGGATGCCACGCGTCGAAGTTGGCGAACTTGCCGTCTTCGAACGACAGGCCGTCTTCGCCAAACCAGAGGTCGAGCCGGTCGCGGACGAACAGCTTCCCCTGGTCGGAGAGTCGCTCGCGGTACTTCTCGGGGCCGCCCTCGAGGATGTCGTCGATCTCGGCTTGCAGCGTCTCCTCTCGAGCGGTCGGGCCAAGCGGCTCTGCGTTACCGCCGTCGACGGTTGCCGTTTCGCTGGTCGCCGGTTCGGTCGTCGCGTCGCCCGCGCTCACGTCTGGCGAGACACTCGCGAGGAGGTCGTCGCCCCCTTGGGCGTACAGTTCGACGTCCTCGCCGAAATGCGAGGCGAGTGCCTTCGCGATCGCCTTTGCTTCCTGCTCGGTTGCCGTCGTGTTGATTCTCAGTTCCATCGTTACTCCAAGACGACCAGTGGGTCGCCCATATCAACTGTGTCACCGTCCGCCACGGCAACGTCCGCAACGCTGCCGGCGGCCGGTGCCACCACGTCGTTTTCCATCTTCATCGCCTCGAGGACGCAGACGACCTCGCCCTGGGCGACCTGGTCGCCCGGGCTGACGTTCACGGAGAGCACAGTGCCCTGCATCTCGGCCGTAACCGCGTCGCTCGCGGTGACTTGCCCGCTACCAGTGCTGCCGGTGCTCGAGGCCGTCGATCCAGTCGCGGAGCCGCCCGCGTCGGCCCCGCCGTTCCCGCTGGCTGCCCGCGGAACGTCTCCAGTGACGGCGACATCGAACCGCTGGCCCTCGACCTCGACGACGAGATCGTTCGTCGAGCCGCTGCCGGTCGCACCGTCGTCGTCGACGGCCGTGCTCCAGCGTTCGACGGCGGCCGCGAGGTCGTCGTCGCTGACCGTCTCGTCGAGGTAGTTCGTCGTGTGTGCACCCGTGCGGAACGTCTCGTCGTCGAGCATCAGCCGGTGGAACGGGATCGTCGTCTCGACGCCGACGTCGAAGTGGGCGAGCGCTCGTCGGGAGCGCTCGAGACAGCGCACTCGCGTCGGCGCGCGGACGATCAGCTTCGCGATCATCGAGTCGTAGTCGCCGGCGATCACGTCGCCTTTCGTGATTGCGTCGTCGATCCGGACGCCGAGGCCGCCCGGCGGGTCGTAGGTCGAAAGCGTGCCGGGCGTCGGCGCGAACCCGTTCGCGGGGTTCTCGGCGTTGATCCGGAACTCCATCGCGTGGCCCTCGATCTCGATGTCGTCTTGCGTGTAGGGAAGTTCCTCGCCGGCCGCGATACGGAGCTGTTCGCGGACGATGTCGATCCCCGTCACCTCCTCGCTGACGGTGTGTTCGACCTGAATCCGGGTGTTGACCTCCATAAAGTAGAACTCCCCATCTTCAACGAGGAACTCCACTGTGCCTGCGTTCGTGTAGTCGGCCTCGCGGACGCCCCGCCGGGCCGCGTTGCCGATCGCCTCACGAAGTCTCGAGTCGAGCGCCGGACTCGGCGCTTCTTCGATGACCTTCTGGTGGCGACGCTGGAGCGAACAGTCTCGTTCACCGAGATGCAACACTGTGCCGTGTTCGTCTGCGAGAATCTGTACCTCGACGTGTTTTGGAGCCTCGAGGAACTTCTCGACGTACACCGAGTCGTTGTCGAAGTAGGCTTCGCCTTCGCGTTTGGCGCTCTCGAAGGCGTCCTCGACCTCGTCGTCGCCGCGGACGATCTTCATGCCGCGGCCGCCACCGCCGCCTTCGGCTTTGATGGCGATCGGGTAGCCAAACTCCGCGCCCAGCTCGCGCACCTCGGCGGCCGACTCGACGGGTTCGGTCGTCCCAGGCACGACCGGGACGTCGGCGGCTTGCATGATCCGGCGAGCGTTGGTCTTCTCGCCTAAGGCCGTCATGGCGTCGCTCGAGGGACCGACCCAGCTGATTCCCTCGGCCTCCTCGACTTGGCTTGCGAACGCTGCGTTCTCCGCAAGAAAGCCGTAGCCGGGGTGGATCGCGTCGGCTCCCGCCCGGTTGGCGACCTCGATAATCGTCTCGCCGTCGAGATACGACTCGCTTGCCGGCGCGGGGCCGACGTTGTACGCTTCGTCGGCGTAGTCGACGTGGCCGGCGTCGCGGTCGGCGTCGCTGTAGACGGCGACCGTCTCAATGCCGAGTTCCTCACAGGCGCTCATGACGCGAACGGCGATTTCGCCGCGGTTCGCGACCAGTAGTTTTTCGAACATGCTCAGTAGGATTTGGGGAAGCCGAGCTGTTGGCCGATGTGGTTGTACGCCATCTGCTGGGAGACGGGTGCGAGTCGCGTGAGGTTAATCTCGCGCCACCAGCGTTCGACGTCGTACTCCGTGGCGTATCCCCAGCCGCCAAAGGCCTGCATCGAGTGTTTGACTGCCTCGATGCCGGCGTCCACGGCCGTCGCCTTCGCGACGTTGGTCTCGTAGCCACAGTCTTCGCCCTGATCATAGAGCCAGGCGGCCTTCTCGCGCATGAGCGCGGCTGTCTCCATTTTGGCGTAGGCTTCCGTGATCGGGAACGAGACGGCCTGATGGGTGCCGATCGGTGCGCCGAAAATCTCGCGGTCGTTGGCGTACTGGATCGCTGCGTTCGAGGCGAGTTTGCCGATTCCGGTGCCGGCGGCCGCAAAGCCGATTCGCTCTGGGTTGAGCATGTCGACCAGCACCCACCAGCCGTCGTCTTCCTCGCCGAGCAGGTTCTCCTCGGGCACGCGGACGTCCTCGAAGAAGACCTCACACGACTTCGAGTAGTTCATCGCGTGTTTGGAGATCGGCGAGACGTCGATGTTCGGATCGTCCATATCGACGACGAACAAGCTGATCCCGTCGGTGCCGCGGTCGACCTCCTCGCGGGGTGTCGTCCGCGTGACGAGGATCATGTTGTCGGCCCGATCTGCGAACGTGATCCACGCCTTCTTGCCGTTGAGGACGTACTCGTCGCCATCCGCGGAAGCGGTGGCTTCCGCGGGATCAGCCGAGCTTTGCTCGGCGGAGTCTTTCTCGGCTCGAGTGGCGACGTTGAGCGTGTTTGTCCCCGCCTCGGGTTCGGTGATCCCGATCGAGAAGTTACGCGCGCCGGTTGCGATGTCGGGCAGGTAGAGTTCTTTCTGCTCCTCGGTGCCGTTCTCGCGGATGCCGACGGCGGCCATCCCGGCGGTCAACACGAGATACCACGTGCCGGCCATGCCACAACCCTCGGCACAGAGCGTTTCCATGGCCAGCCCCATCTCTTGCATTCCCATGCCAGCGCCGTCGTACTCCTCGGGGACGAGGAGGCCGTGGAAGCCGGCGTCGCCGAGTTCGTTCCAAAATTCCGTGGAGAACTCGCCGTTTTCTTCCTTCTCGCGCCAGTGTTCCGGTCCATACTGCTCGGCGATCTCCGCCGCTGTCTGGCGGATCATCGACCGTTCGTGTGTGTCTTCAAAGTTCATCGGTGGATTCGTATCGTCTCGCGTCCGGGACATCCCGGGTGCTGCTATCGCGTCGTTCGATCGCTGTACTCGAGGCGCTCGGACCTTCTCAGGCCGCTTCGGCTTCCTCCTCGACCTCGTCTTGGAGCTCCGTCCGGCGGATCTTCCCGGTGACCGTCTTGGGCAGTTCCTCGCGGAACTCGATCTCGCGGGGGTACTCGTGTGCGGAGAGTTCGTCTCGCACGTGGGCTTTGACCTCCTCTTTGAGCTCCTCGGAGGTCGTCGTCCCCTCGCTCGGCACGATATAGGCTTTCACGATGTTGCCCCGTTCGCGGTGGGGTTTGGGCACGACGGCGGCCTCGGCGACAGCCTCGTGCTCGCCGAGTGAGCTTTCGACCTCGAATGGACCGATTCGGTAGCCCGACGAGAGGATGACGTCGTCAGCCCGGCCCTCGAACCAGAGGTAGCCGTCCTCGTCTTTGTGTGCGAGATCGCCCGAGAGATACCACTCGCCATCGGGGCCGTCGACGAAACAGTCGGCGGTCTTTTCGGGTTTCTGCCAGTACTCGGCGAAGAAGCAGGGGTAGTCCCCACGCTGGGCGATCTCGCCCGTCTCGCCGGGCTCGAGCACTTCGCCCGTCTCCGGATCGACGATATCGGCCTCGATCCCGGGCAGCGGCTTGCCCATCGACCCCGGCCGAACCTCCATCGTCGGGTAGTTGTTGATGATCATGTTGCCCGTCTCGGTCTGGCCGTAGGTGTCGTGGATGGTCACGCCGAGGGTCTCTTCACCCCACTCGACGACGCCCGCCGAGAGCGGTTCGCCGATCGACAAGGCGTGGCGCAGGTCGAGCGAGACGTCCTCAAGGACCTCCTCGTGTTCGCGCAGCATCCGGTAGGCCGTGGGAACCGAGAACAGGACCGTGATGGGGAACTCATCGAGCAGGTCGGCCCACGTTTCGGGATCGAACTCGCCCTCGTAGGTGAACAGGGCGGTGCCCCAGAACCAGGCCCCGAGCGTGTTGATCGGGCCGGTCAGCCACCCCAGGTCGCCCGTCGACCAGTAGCAGTCGCCCTCCTGGAGGTCGACAGCGTACTTCTGGGTGGCGGCGACGCCGGTGACCCACCGGTGTTTGTGGCGGACGCCTTTCGCCAGCCCGGTCGTCCCGCTGGTGTAGTAGAGCAGGGCGTCGTCCTCGCCGCCCGTCTGGGCTGGCTCGTACTCGCGACTCGCCGTTTCCATCTCGCTGTGGTAGCTGGCGTCCCCGCGTCGAAGGCCCGTCCCGTCGTCGCTGACGACGATGACGTGTTCGACCGACGGGGCGTCCTCGAGCGCGTCTGCAACGGTGTCCCGGTTGTCGGCCGTGGTGACGATCGCCTTCGCGTCACAGTCGTCCAACCGATAGGAGATGCCGTCGGGGCCGAACCGTTCGTTGATGCCGCCGAAGACAGCCCCGCGTTTGAGCGTCCCGATCAGCGCAACGTAGTGTTCGGGGATCCGTGGCATGTAGGAAAAGACCCGGTCGCCCTGCTCGATGCCGAGGTCCTCGAGGACGTTCGCGAACTGACTCGTCTGGTTGGCCAACTCCCAGAACGTCATCGTCGTCAGCTCGCCGTCCTCGCTCACCTGATACAGCGCGACCTTTTCTTTGTTCTCGGCGTGGCGATCACAGACTTCGTGGGCGATGTTCAGGCTGTCCGGTGCGTTCCAGTCGGCTGCGTCGTAGAGTTCGTCCCAGCTAAACTCCTCGCGAACCTGCTCGTACTCCGGAAGATTGTGGCTCGATGGCATACACCGCTTCTGGCCCCACTCTCAGTAATAACTGCATCGGATATTTTCAACATCAGTGAGCGAAATAGAAATGAACGCTTCCGTCTATTGCGGTCCGAAACCCGCCGCCTGCTTGCGTAAACAGTTTCGAAAACACCTTTCGAGTCGATCCACTCGCTACAGCACGTCGTCGAGGTCGCCGTCGAACCCGAACTCGGCCCACGAGCCCTGAATGGCTGCCCGAAGTGTGGGCGGGTACGACTCGGTAATCGAGACTCGCGGCGCAATATACGCCTCGTCCCACCGGGGATCCCACGTCGCGTCGACGTAGAGGCGAGACCCGGTGTCGTCCCGGCTGTACGTCGGCAGCCGGGCGACCGGGGCGTCGGGTTCGCTAAACAGCCAGTCTCGAGCCGGGTGGGCTTTCACCCAGATGTCGCCGAGCACTCGCCCCAGGTTCTGGGGGCTGACGTCCTCGTCGACGAGGACGACCGTATCGAAACAGTCTGAAAAGGAAAACAGGAAGTTCGACAGCTGCCACTCGAAGCCGGCGTACAGGACTTCTGTCGAGACGACACAAATCCCGAGTCGGCCCACCGCCGGGAGCAAGAGCCACTCGACGGGCGAGACGCCCCAGTAGCTGTTGACCCGATCGTAGAGCTGTGCTGCCAGCGTGAGTCCAGCGAGTTGCAGGTCGTCAGCCAGCGGGACGCCAAGTGGCGTAAACGGAACGACGGCATCGTCACGGGCGAACGCGCTGTCCACCTCGAGTGTCAGCGTCGTTCCCTCGATGAGGTGCTCCCAGAACGCCCGCTTTTCCGAGCGAGTATCGGGCTGTTTATCGGCCATGTTGGCCTCGAGGACGACCTCCGCGGAACTCGGGACGACCCCGCCGGCGGTCGGGATCACTGGCACTGTCGAGCCGACGCGTCGGTCCTCGATCGGCGTCGAGAGCCGGTCAGTGACGGTCAAGAGATGCGTCGCTGCGAGCGCTTCGGACGGAACGCCGAGCGCGATAGTCACGGTCTCACCGCGCGCGAACCGCTCGGTTATCGTGTTGGGCACGCGAGCGCGAACCGTGTTCTTGTCGATAACTGTCCCATGAATCGGCGTCCAGTACGTGCCCTCGTCGGTCCCGACCGAGAGGAGTCCGAGCGTGACGTGGGGCCAGGTCTCACCTGGCGGCGTCGGAAAGCCGAGTTCCCGCACCGTTCGACCGGTGGCGGTCGCCGCGCGTTCGACGTACGTGACGTCGCGTTCGTCGACCCGCTCGCCGAGTTCGGCAATCGTTTCGAGGACATCGACGTACTCGGGGTCTCGGTCGACGCCAAGGCCGATTCCGAGGCGAGTCCAGGGGTATCGCTCCTGGCGACTCAGTTGGTCGGTCCCGCCGTAGACCCCGCTGACGAGGTTGACGCGGTCGTCGGCCGCTGTCAACCGCACTGCTGGTCCAGCAGCCCGGAGTGCCTCGCTGGCGAGTACCTGTGGCGACGGCGAATCAGGGCGCTCGAGCGAACAGCAGTCGTCGGTCTTTCGCAGGAACTCGAGGTGGGTTCGAAACGCCGTCATTGGTCTGGCTCGATCGTGTGAGGAGGTTCGAACGCCGATTCTGGAACGCCCGCTTGTGCGAGCAGGTCGCGGGCCTGCTCGCGGGAAGCTCGGTCGCCGATCGACTGGGGCAGTCGGTCGCCGTCGGCACGGGCATCGATGTACGCCTTCGCCGTCTTGGTCTTCGACGTTCCGACGCTTGCACTCCCCTTTTCGTCGGGCGTCTGGTAGATGTTGAGCGGCACTTTCGGCATGCGCTCGACACCGAACTGATGAAAGTCCGTAGCGGGATCGGCGTGGAGAGCGATCGCCTCGATCACTGCACGGGGCGAAAGCGGGTTGACGTCGCTGTCGACGAAGACGAAGAAATCGATGTGCAGCATGCCCCAGGTCGTAAAAATGAAGTTTGCGAGTTCGTGTAGCGAGCCGGGGTACGGCCGCTCGGTCGCGATGACCCAGACCGTCCGGGAAGTAAACGGCCACGGAACGGCCAACTCGACGTCGAAGCCGGCAACCCGCAACCCCAGCGTGGCGTCCGGCCCACCTGCCGCGAGGGCGAACGTACTCGTGGAGTTCTCCCCGTAGCCGACACCGCTGCCTTCGACACAGAAGGGGATGTACGGCTGTTTGCGGTGGGTAATGGCGTCGACCTCGAGTACGGGCATCGAGCGCCGGGGACCGTTCATATAGCCGAAGTAGTCGCCGAAGGGGCCCTCGTCGAGACGTTCCTCCGGCATCACACGCCCCTCGATGACGATTTCGGCCGATGCGGGGACGGCGAGATCGTTCGTCTCGCAGTCGACGAGTTCGACCGGCGACTGCTGGAGCCCACCAGCGAACGAGACCTCGCTTCGCCCCACGGGGATCCACACCTCGGCGGTGGACTCGATGGCCGGTCCGGCACCGATCGTCAGCGCGACGGGCATCGGCTCATCGTTGCGTTCGTACTCGAAGTAGTAGCGGTTCGGCACCTGCTCGCCTGCCAAAAAGAGCAGACTCGCCTGTGAGTCGTCGTGGATCATTGCCCGGTGGCGCGACCAGCTTCCCCACTCGCTGTCGGGGTCGGGCGCGACGACCGTCGCGAGTGTCGCGTATCGGCCGCCGTCGCCCTGATGAATGTACGGCCAGGGAAACTCGAGCAAGCTCGCATCCGCTCCCGTCCGGACGACTTCCTTGCAGGGGGCCTCGACATCGGAGACGACCTGCGGTTCGACCGGCTCGGAGAGTCGATCGATCATCCCCTCGTAGTAGGCTGGGCCGGAGTCGACCGGGAGGTCGAACGCCCGACCGAACCACTCCCAGGGTCGGTGCTGGGGGCCGCGGTAGGGATCGCCGACGAGCCGCGCAGCAGTCTCACGACACCGAGATTGGACCGACTCGAAGACCGGAATCTTGTCGTCCGTCTCGTTTGCCAGCATCGTGATCGCACTCGCCTCGAGATCCCAGGACACCTCGTCAGTGATCCGCGTGATCGCGTCCGCCTCCGCGAGGACGTCGAGAAACGCCCGAAACGACTCAGCAGCCATTCAGTGGCCCTCGAGTGCCTCCTGAAGTGGGTCAGTCTCGTGTTCGCGTTTGACTTCGCCGTAGGTCTCGAGCACCGACGGATGCTCGTCGGCGAGGCCGGAATACAGCAGCTCTCGGGCCGCATCTGCTGTCGAGTCGTACTCCCCGGCGTCGACGAGACACCGAAGCAGGACGTTCAGATCGCTCGATCTCGTGTTGATGACGTTCGATCGCTCCTGTTGGTCCTCGAGCAGTTCCTCGAGCCGGTCCTCGATGTCTCTCGTTTCGTTGACGAACTCGATATACCACTGTTCGGTCGTGGTTTCGTGGGGGCCTTTGACGACCGAGAGCGGCTCCGGCTGCTCGAGCTGTGTCGAATCTTTCGATACGCGCGCTCGCGCGTGGAATATCTGTTTCGTCTCGGCGTCCCGCACCTGAAGCACCGTTTCCGTTCCATCAGCGTTCGGGAGGTGTTTTTCGGCAGTGATGTACGTATTTGACATACCCTCGAGTACGGAAATCGTTCGTAGTTGACTGTGTGTCCACGACTCGTACGTGCCGGTGTACCAACACTCGATGCGTGGACTATAATGTTTTTGCACGACGGCGACCATCGGTCGGTCTGTCGTCCCTCGTTCCCGGCGCGATCGCTGGAGCTCGCAGTCGCGCCGGCACGACGACAGGCGTCCGTATCAGGGCTCGAGTCGAAACCGGACCGTCGGCGAGCCCTCGAACCGTGGGCCACGGCCATGCCGCTCGAAGCCGAGCGATTCGGCGGCGTCCTCGATGGACTCCGTCTCCGGAGAGACCAACACCTCGACGGCCATCGATTCGCGTTCGGCAAACCGGACCGGCTCGGCGAGCAGCCGTTCACACGCCTCCTCGGTCCCGTCGAGTTGGGTCACGTGAACGGTATTCGCTCTGGCGTCGAAGCTGATGAACCCCAGCAGATCCTCGGGATCTGAGCCGTTGTACTGTGAGCCGGCGACGTCCGCGTTCGGATCGTGCGTGCCGTCCTCGGCGACGCGCACCGTCCGATCGTGGACCAGATTCCGCATCACGTCGGTCGGGGAGTCGGCGATCGACGCGAGCGCGTCTGCGTCTGCTTCGAGAGCGTCCCGTACGTTCATTGTCGTGTGGTAATGCTATGCACGAACATAAATCCCGCCCGCGGAGTGGGTATCGACGCGATGGGACACAGTTATCTGCTCGCTCTGGTAACGGTGTGGCATATGAGCGAAGTTATCGTCATGCGAGCGACAGACGAGGTGTCAGTATGCGCGTTGTAGCCAAGTTCGGCGGGACGAGTCTCGGCAGCGGGGACCGAATCAACCGCGCCGCGGATTCGATCGCTGCCGCCGTCGAGGGCGGCCACGAGATCGCCGTCGTCGCCAGCGCGATGGGGTCGACCACGGACGATCTTCTCGACGAGATCACCTTCGAGACCGGCGACGCTGACCGCGCCCAGATCGTCAGTATGGGTGAGCGAACGTCCGTCCGGATGCTCAAAGCCGCCCTGTCGGCTCGTGGTATCGACTCGATCTTCCTCGAACCCGGCAAAGACCAGTGGCCCGTCGTCACCGACGAGTTCGGCGAGGTCGACGTCGAGGAGACCCAGAAACGCGCCCTCGAGGTTGCAGACGACCTCGAGAACACGGTGCCGGTACTCACCGGCTTCCTCGCGGAAGGGCCGGACGGCTCGATTACGACGCTGGGCCGTGGTGGCTCCGACACCACGGCGGTCATGATGGGCAAGTACATGGACGCCGACGAGGTCGTCATCGTCACTGACGTTGAAGGCGTCATGACCGGCGACCCGAACGTCGTCGAAGGCGCTCGCAACGTCGGCGAGATCTCCGTCGACGAGCTGCGGAACCTCTCCTTCCGTGGGGCCGAAGTCGTTGCGCCCTCCGCGCTGTCGTATAAGGAGGGTGACCTCGACGTCCGCGTCGTCCACTACCAGCACGGCGACCTGCTGTCGGGCGGGACGAGCATCGAAGGCGAGTTCAAGAACCTCGTCGACCTGCGTGAGAAGCCCCTTGCCTGCATGACGGTTGCCGGTCGCGCGATCCGCAACCAGCCCGGCGTCTTCCATCACCTCTCGGAGTCGCTCTCGGAAAACGAAATCAACATCGACGCCGTCGCCAGCGGGATGGACACGGTCACGTTCTACATCGACGAGGATGAGGCCGAACGCGCCGAGAACATCCTCCACCGCGAGGTTATCGCCCGTGACGAACTCTCGAGTGTCACCGTCGACTCACCGATCGCCGTCATCCGCGTCACCGGCGGCGAACTCCCCAACCAGCCCGGGATCATCAGCGAGATCGTCAACCCGATCGCCGACGCCCGAATCCACCTTCAGGATATCATCACGAGCGCGACCAGCGTCGCGCTGTTCGTCGAGTGGGACGACCGCGAGGAGACCCTCGAGCTGACTCAGGACCTCTTCTAACCACCGCCCGTCGGTGGTCTCGGCTTCGGCCACCTCTCGAGCGTGCCGACCCGTCCGACAGCGCGCCGTCTGCGGATCGAAAGCGTCGCGTAGAAACTGGTATCCATTCGTGAACGTTCGGTAGCGGGGTCGTAACGAAGGGCGGGAGCGATGCACTCGAGGCCATGAGCACGGAGCCCACGGAACCATTCCCCGAGATCGACCCCGACCCTGACGCGGTTCTGGCCGCGTTCGACGTCGATTCGCCCCACGACCTCGCCGCAGCCGGCGGTGCCCACGAGCCGACCCGCGACGACCGCGTCGATGCCGACGACACGACGGCGGCCGACCTGTTCGCCGACCTGCAGGACGTTGATCCGGAGCCACAGCCAGTTGCAGCGGCCGACGGTGGCGACCCGAGTCCGGGCGATGACACCGAGGTGAATCCGACCGACGACACCGACGAATCGACTACACAGGCTGCTGCGGACCTCGAGTTCGAGTTCGTCGGCGATTCGGCTGTGACGGTTCGAGACGATGGCGACGTGATCGACGAGACGGCGGCCGACCTCCGGGCGCTCACGACCACGGCCACGGCCGCGGCGACCGACGCTGACCCGGACCGGTCGGCACAGACCGATCCCGATACCGACGCCACCGCCGACCTGAACCTCGTCGGACCCGAGCCGACGCCGACGCGGGTCGCCAACGAGCGATTCAACAGCGCCGACGTCGATGGCCGGTAGGTCTGCCGACCGCTCCGATACCGCTTTCGCCCATCGATGCCCCGATCCGTCCGAGAGCGGACGCCTCGAGACACCAGCGGACACGACCTTCCAGCTAGACTGAACACGCTCGGCGACCTCGAGCACGTATGGTCGCCTACAAATCGAAGGTCGTCGAACAGATCAACCTCCCCTCCAGAGAGCGACGCGAACAGGCGCTCGAGGACGCTGGCTACAACGTCTTCAATCTCGCCGCCGAGGCGGTCTTTATCGATCTCTTGACCGACAGCGGGACTGGGGCGATGAGCGACGCGCAGTGGGCAGCACTCGTCCGCGGCGACGAGTCGTACGCCGGCTCGCGGAGCTTCGACGACCTCGAGGCAGCCGTCGAGGAGGTAATGGGGGTTTCCAACGTCGTGCCGACCCATCAGGGCCGTGGGGCCGAAAACGTCCTTTACGGCGCAGTGGTGTCGGACGGCGACGTCGTGCTCAACAACACCCACTTCGATACGACCCGCGCCCACGTCGCCAACCAGGGTGCTGAGCCGGTCGACTGTCCGGTCGCGTCAGCCCACGACCCGACAGCCGACGAGCCGTTCAAGGGAAATTTCTCGCTCGAGGCTGCCCGGGCGGTCGTCGACGACGTCGGCGCTGAGCGCGTCCCGCTCGTGGTCCAGACGATTACGAACAACTCGGCGGCGGGCCAGCCAGTCAGCGTCGAGAACACACGCGACCTCGCAGCGTTCGCGGACGAAATCGACGCGACGTTCGTCATCGACGCCTGTCGGTTCGCCGAAAACGCCGCGTTCGTCGCCCGGCGCGAAGCTGAGTTTGCCGATGCCGAGGTCGCCGACATTGCCCTCGAGCAACTCGGCTACGCCGACGCGCTCGTGATGAGCGGTAAAAAAGACGGGCTGGTCAACGCCGGTGGGTTCGTCGCGACCGACGACGAGGCGCTCTTCGAGCGCTGCAAGCAGCGTGCGATCCTCTACGAAGGGTTCCCCACCTACGGCGGGATGGCCGGCCGTGACGTCGCCGCGATGGCTGTCGGGCTCAGGGAGGCCGTCGAAGAGGCCTACCTCACGGATCGCCTCGAGCAGGTCCGTCGTCTCGCTACGATGCTCGAGGACGCCGGCGTGCCGATCTACACTCCGGCCGGCGGTCACGCCGTCTACCTCGACGCGGGGACGACCTTCTCTCATCTCCCGCCCGAGGCGTTTCCGGGGCAGGCGATGGTCTGTGCACTCTACCGGGAGGGCGGTGTTCGTGGGGTCGAACTCGGGAGCTTCGCGTTCCCCGATACCGACCGACCGGAGCTGGTTCGGCTTGCAATTCCGCGTCGCACCTACCACACGGAGCATCTCGAGCACGTCGTCGAGACCGCTGCGGCCGTCCTCGAGGAGTCCGAATCGATCCCCGGTCTCGAGATCGTCTCCGACTCCGCTGTTCCCGAGTTACGTCACTTTACAGCCGAACTCGAGCCGCTGTCGTCCTGAGCGGCGCTCGGTCGGCACACTCCAGACCGGCCTACATCGAGAGCATCGCGCGAGCGCGCTCTCGAAGCGTTGGCTCCGGTTCGGGCTGGCTGCGTAGACGCTGCTGGGCCATGGTTCGAACCCGCTGTTTTGCCGGTTCGGAGGTCGCGATGTTGACTGCCCAGTCGGGCATCTGTTGTTCGAGCTCTGCCTGTTTCTCCGCTTTGAGCTGGCTGTACTGTCGTAACGCGAGTCCGACGCCGATGAACAGCCCGGCGTCGAGCAGTTCCCGACGGAACCGCTCTCTGTCTTTGCGGATCGCAATCGCCTTGACGAGCGAGAGGCCGCCGATCGCGAGATAGAGTTTCGAGTTCTTCGACGAATCTCCGCGGAGTAGCTGTCCGAGTGGCATGCGACGCGACGTACCACGTTCTTCCGTATAAATTTCCGCTGGAACACGCCTGCATTGCCGTTCGGGCTCACTCGAGCGTCGAGATGACGCCTCGATACCGCCGGTCGTCGATCGGCTCGATCGAAAACCCGAGCGCCTCGTAGAACGGGCGGACGCCCGCGTCGAACTGCGCTGTCAGTCGCCCCTCGCGATCTGTGGCGCGTTCGATCAGCGCGCGACCGATGCCACGGGCGCGATGGCGACGTCGGACGCCGATCGCCGAGACGTGTGCGCCGGGGTCGTCCGCGAGGGGCTCGAGGACGATCGTCCCGAGGATACGTTCGGCATCGGCGTTTCTCCCGCCGCGTCGGTCGCCGGCGACGAGGACGTTTCCTTCATCGATCCGTCCTTCGACGTTGCCCGGCTCGAGCATGGCAGCGTCGAGGATGCGCCGGACCTCGAGGCCGTCGTCGGCAGTTGCAGTGCGGACGTGGCCCTTCATTCCTCAGGGTCGTTGGCCGACGGTGGGCCACCGTTCCTCGGTTGTGGGTCGGCACATGGCGTCACTGCTCCCCGCCCTTGATCAGTCGTAACACCGTCAGGTGGTCGCTTTCGACCGGCTGATCCTCGGGAACGGGACGGCCGTCGACGAGGACGCTCACCTCGTGTGGGCTGAGGTCGATCTCGCGAAGCAGGTCCGCGTAGGTCGGCCTCGAGTCGCCGGGGGCCGTAGTCGCCGTGGGGACCGCCTCGAGATCGATCTCGTGGGTGGTCTCGCCTTTAACGTCGACGGTGACGTGCATGGTCGTCGTTGCGAGGGCACGGACTTGAGCGCGTCGCTCGCATCCGTCACCGACGACGTCGGCGCGTGTTGCAGCCGGACTGTGTCCGTCAGTGCCGGCACGATCGTGACCCTGCGTGCGGTCGCGCCCGGATACAGGGACAGCGACCCGTCTCAGTCGGTCGTCGGCCCGTCGGAGCCGACCTCGCTTCGTGGTTCGTCTCGAGCCGTCTTCCGATGGCTGTACAGCCCATAGGTGAGCGCACCAAGCCCGAGCAGGAAGATGAGCAGATTAAGCAGGCTACCGACGTATGGGAGCTGTGCAAGGGCTGCGCCGCCGACCAGCCCGACGACGAGCGCGAGCCAGCGGTTGCCGACGCCGACGACCGAGAGCAGCCACGCGGCGACGGCGTAGCGACCGTATATGATCCCGATCCAGACCATGAGGGCAAAGCCGAACGCGCCGACGAACGAGAACGGAATGCCAACCACCGTGATCGCCAGCGCGATCAGCAAGATTGGGATCCCGATAAGGACGCCGAGCCCGACCAGCCCGGATCGCACGGGTGTGCGTGCAACTCGACCCGCGACACGGTCGGAAAATCGGGGGAACAGAGCGAGCAACGCGGCCCCAAACACCAGGTTCAGGACGAGGACGTACGCCGAGAACAGCCACGAAGCGATCGGCTGGATCGTCGGCGTGAGGTCGACACCGATCGAGGAGTCCTGCTCGATCTCGCCGGCGACGGCGTCAGTGTTTCCCTCGAGGCTGCCGCCGTAGCGCAGGTCGCCCGCGATCGCGGCGTCGTCGCCGAGCGTGATCGTTTCGGCACCGATTTCGGCGCTCCCCTCGATCGTGCCGTCGATAACGGCGCTTCCGGCACCGACTGCGACGTCGCCGCCGACGGTCCCGTCCTCGGTGAGCGTGAAACTGCCGGTGGCGGCTTCGACATCGCCGTCGACCGTGCCGGCGATCGTCACGCTTCCCGCGGCGGCCTCGACGTTACCGCCGACGTCGCCATTGATCCGTACCTCCCCGGCGACCGCGTTGACGTCACCGGTGACGGTGCCTTCGACGACGACCGTCCCGCCGAACGCCTCGAGTTCGTCGACGGTCTCGTCCTCTTCGACGACGACCGTGCCACCCGTTTGGCTGTTCGACTGGGCGGCGACCGTGGCTGGGATCGTCCCGACGAGGACGAGTGCGATCACGGCGACGACCAGTGCCCGCGAGACCTGCTTCCTGTTCATACACTATCATTGGACCGCTGATGATAAAAACGTACGACAGTGGTTCCAGCGAGGAAAACGGTCCCAGGCTCGTGATCGTCACCGTCTGATTCGAATCCGTAATCGGCGATCGCTCCTCGCATACCTGTCTCGAGGCCGGCGGTGCCGTTCGGTCGTTTTATCTGCCAGCCATCCCTTTCGAGCGGTATGAGCGAGGCCGACGCCGAGGCGGCGGAGCCGACTCCCGGCAAGACCGAAGTCTGGATCGAGAAGTATCGGCCGGAACGGCTCGACGAGATCAAGGGCCACGAGAACATCGTCCCGCGACTCAAGCGCTACGTCGAGCAGGACGACCTGCCGCACCTCATGTTTGCAGGGCCGGCCGGAACCGGGAAATGCGTCACTGGAGAGACGCCCGTACTGACGAACGACGGCGTCGCTCCGATCTCGACCGTGGTCGGCGATGTCAACGGATTCGGGACACCGGACGACGACCTCGAGATTCTGACCTACAACACCGACGGTTCGTTCGAATACGCCGCCCCGTCGCACGTCTTCTCGAAGGAGGCGACCGACCTCGTCTCGGTCGAGACGCGAGACGGAAACGAGTTCACGGTCACGTCGGAACACAAACTCCTCGTGGCCGACGAATCAGGCCTCGAGTGGCGAGAAGCTGGAACCCTGTCCGGCGACGAACGTCTCGTTCGCCCGTTGGAAACGCCGCTCGCAGACGCCGGTTCGTCCACGTCGCTCGATTGGTTCGCGTCAATGGACGGCGACAGAACGTTCGTCACCGTTTCGGAATCATTCGCCGAGCGATACGATATTCCGGCCGAAGAGAACTACGTCGGACAGAAGAAAACGGTGATCGGCTGTCTTCGACGGGGATATTCGCTCGACGAAATCACCGCCGAGTACGACATCTCTCGGAAAACGGCACGGGACTACGAACGGGGAATCTCGACCGATCTCGAGAAGCCGTCGACGACCTGCTCGTTGGCCTATTTCCGATCGCTGGACGTCGCGGAGTCGGAGCTTCGGGACCACGTCGAATCCGTGCAGTATGTCACCTCGTACAACAATCGATCCAGTCCGATTACGCCGCCGTGGGACCTCACGCCGGACCTCGCACGCTTCGTCGGCCTCGCGATTAGCGAAGCCCGAATCGAGAACGGCCGCATCAAGTTTTACAACACTGACAATGCGCTCTGTAAGGCATTCGAGCGCATCGCACGGGAACTGTTCGACGTCGAGACGACCCGTGGTGTGCAACAAGACGTCCCCTACGTCGAACTGCGGACGAAGTCGCTGCATCACTTCCTCGAGTCCTGTTTCGATGTCTTTGGCGACTCGTCGGAATCAGCCATCGGTTCGACTCTCGTTCACGCTCCGGACGACGTTCGAGCAGCGTTCTTACGGGCCGTCTTCGATTCCGAAGCGTACGTCGCGGAGCAGGGAACGATCGAACTGACGCAGAAAGACGAATCACTGATTACGCTCTGTTCGTACCTGCTCGCCTCGTTCGGTGTTCCGACGAGACGGAAGCGGCTCGAGAAGACGGCAACGAACGGCTCCGGGCCGATACAGCAGTATCACGCACTGTATATTTCGGGTGTCTCAGCGCTCTCGCGATTCGAAGACGCCGTTGGATTCAGTATCGATTACAAACGCGGACGGCTCGCCGATGCGACTGGGGGGGCCGGAAATCCGAACCACGACACGATGCCCGCACAGGCTGCCATCGATGACCTGTGCCAGACGCTTGCGTTGCCAAAAGAGCCGCTGGTGACCGAAACGCTGCATCCCGACACCCCCAGCCGCGAATCCGAACTCGAGGACATCGACCGCGTTCTCGAGGCCGCGTCCGACCAGCTCGAGGCGGCACAGCAGGTTAAACGAGAGATCGAGCGGGTTCGATCCGACATCCGGTCCGTGAGTGCCGTTCCGACGGAGTGGATCGATCGCCGAGACGCGCTCGAACCGCTCGAAGCGCGAAACGAAGTCGAATCCACGACGGGAATTCGGACAGATCGGTTGCTCGAGTACGCCGACGGCCGACGGTCCCCGACCGCAAGCCGTGCGGGCGAGTTGCTCGTTACCCTCGAGTCGCGCGTCGAAACACCGGACACCGCCGCGGTACAGCAATCGCTCCGAGACGCGATCGACGCACTCGGTGTCTCGGACAACCGGATCGCCGAGGGAACGGAACTGCTCGGCAGGGACGTTCGCCAGCTCGTCGAGAACGACGATCACGATCTCGCGTCGCTGCCACGGTTCGAGACTGTCGCCGGTCGGCTCCTCGACGTGGCAGACGAGATGTGTTCGATGGCAGTCGTCGAGCAATTGGTCGACTTAGATCGACTCGCTCGCGGGACGCTCTACTTCGACCGCGTGACGGCCGTCGAGCGGGTACAAGACGAGCGACGCGTGTACGATCTCACGGTTCCCGGAACGCGAAACTACGTCGCCGGCGACGTGCCGACGGTCATGCACAATACGACCGCTGCGCAAGCCATCGCCCGCGAAGTCTACGAGGACGACTGGCGCGAGAACTTCCTCGAGTTAAACGCCTCCGACCAGCGGGGGATCGACGTCGTTCGCGACCGGATCAAGGACTTCGCGCGCTCGAGTTTCGGTGGCTACGACCACCGTATCATCTTTCTCGACGAGGCTGACGCACTGACCAGCGACGCCCAGTCCGCACTGCGCCGGACGATGGAGCAGTTCTCCAACAACACGCGCTTTATTCTCTCGTGTAACTACTCGAGTCAGATCATCGACCCGATTCAGTCACGCTGTGCGGTGTTCCGGTTTACCGAACTCTCGGCGGACGCCCTCGAGGCCCAGATTCGGGAAATCGCTGCGATCGAAGGGATCGACGTGACCGACGACGGCGTCGATGCGCTGGTCTTTGCGGGCGATGGCGACATGCGAAAGGCGATCAACGGGCTGCAGGCGGCTGCCGTCATGGGCGAGGTCGTCGACGAGGAAACCGTTTTCGCGATCACCTCGACGGCCCGTCCCGAGGAAGTCGAGGCGATGGTCGAACACGCCATCGACGGCGATTTCACCGCCGCTCGCGCCGCCTTAGAGGATCTTCTGATGGAACGCGGCCTCGCCGGCGGCGACGTTATCGACCAGCTCCACCGCTCGGCCTGGGAGTTCGACATTCCTGAACAGGCGACCGTGCGGCTGCTCGAGCGGCTTGGCGAAGTCGATTACCGGATCACAGAGGGCGCGAACGAACGCCTGCAACTCGAGGCGATGTTGGCGTCGCTGGCACTCGAAAACGAGTAGTCCCGGACCGTCGACCGGCGCGTTCTGTTATCCGATTTCGGCGTCGTCGACGCCAGAGCACACGAACACCGTGTGTTCGTCGTCGCTGGTACTGGCGACTGTCCAGCCGTGGGCGTCGGCGATACGTCTGGCCGACCCTCTTTCGACACCAGCTTCGTCTGTCACAGCCAAGGGCTCGGAGAGTGGCGGCCTCGAGAGGCCGCTGTCGCCGTCCGTGTCATTGCCGACGAAGAACCCGTCGTCGGTTGCACCGACGATAACGGCGCTGGTCGCTGCCGGCTCGTCCTCGAGGAGCGTCCGAAAGACCCCTTCAAATAGCTTTTGGAGCCGCGTTTTGTCCGCCTCGAGGATGCGATCGGTTCCGTCTGGGGTGACGAGTCGGGCGTCGTCGGTCACGATGGCGGCCCAGGCTCGTCGGGCGATGTCATGTATCGCGACAGGTTCCGTCTCGCCGACGCTCTCGTCTCGGCGTGCGATCGAGGCGAGTTCGTCGATGCGTTCTCGGAGGTGTCCCTGTGCCTCGTCGACCGCTGCGAAGTGATCCGGATGTCCGATCTCTTCGGCGGCCTCGAGATAGCCGCTGGCGACGTTCAGTGCGGTCGCGACGTCATCGTCGAGCACGTCTGCGATTGTCTCGAGTCGGGTTCGTGTGGTGGCCAACGCTCGTGTGTCTCGGGTCGCTTCCGTAACGTCGAGGGGGCTGTCGATGATCGCCTCGCGGTCGATATCGAACGTGTCGACGAAGTCGTCGGTGACCGCGCGAACGACCGCGTGACCGTCGACGCGTTCGTACCGCAGCGCTGGCTCGGGGAGGCACTCGAAGGCGGTTCGAGGTCGGGACGCGTCGGTGGCGTTCGTATCGTCTCCAGCGTCCCGACAGACCCACTCGATCTCGTCTGCGAGGTGGGCGACGGCGTTCTCGGTCCCCTGGCGGACGTAGCCGTCGACCCCGTCGGTGGCGTGGGCTGCTGTCGGCGTGTACGAGGCGTCGGTAAAGAGGACCAGCGGCGTCGACTCGCAGGCCTCGCTCACCTCGAGCAGGCTGGCCCCCGCCGTCGTCGTCGGCGTCTCGGCGAAGACGACACAGTCGACGTCCGTCACCCATGTGCCAGGCGTTCCGGCTGACGCCGTCGACAACGGATAGACCGCTCGGTCCTGATCCGACGGGACGGCCTCGAGTGCGGTTGCACCCTCGCGGGCCGTCGCATCGCTGCCAGCGAGATAGAGCACCTGTTGGGGTTGGGGTTGCGGTCGCGATGGGCCGGGCATGGTGGTGAGTGACGAACTCGTTTTGGAACGAACTCTCTACCTTGATAAAGCTACTTCGAATGGATATACTATCGACTGTCAATACGATGATTTCTCGGGCGATTCGGTTTCGATCGGCTCGCGACTCGAGCAGCTGTCCGGCGCAGACCATGCAATAGTTTCGAAATAAACGTTGCGGAACTGTTTTAGGCGCTGGCTCGCGAACACACCTGTAATGAGCGAACTGGCGGACGAATACCGCCTCGAGTACTTCGAGGAGGAAGGATTCGAGCGCAAGGAGTGTCCGAGCTGTGGTGCGCATTTCTGGACCCGCGATCACGGGCGAGAAACCTGCGGTGAGCCCCCGTGTGAAGAGTACGGCTTCATCGAGAACGCCGGCTTCGACGACGAGTACAGCCTCGAGGAGATGCGCGAGGCGTTTCTCTCGTACTTCGAGGACCACGGCCACGAACGGATCGAGCCCTACCCCGTCGCGGCGAACCGCTGGCGTGATGACGTCCTGTTGACCCAGGCGTCGATCTACGACTTCCAGCCGCTCGTGACGAGCGGGGAGACGCCGCCACCGGCGAACCCGCTGACGATCAGCCAGCCCTGTATCCGGATGCAGGACATCGACAACGTGGGCAAGACGGGTCGGCACACGATGGCCTTCGAGATGATGGCCCACCACGCGTTCAACACGCGCGAAGATGCCCCCGACGAGTACGCCTACAAGGGTGAGGTCTACTGGAAAGACGAGACCGTTGAACTCTGTGACGGCTTTTTCGACTCGTTGGGTGTCGATCTCGACGAGATTATCTACATCGAAGATCCGTGGGTCGGCGGCGGCAACGCCGGCCCCGCGATGGAGGTCATCTTCCGTGGCGTCGAACTCGCGACGCTCGTCTTCATGTCGATGGAGCAGGATCCCGACGGCGAGTACGAAATGAAAGACGGGAACCGCTACAGCCCGATGGATACCTACATCGTCGACACAGGCTACGGCCTCGAGCGCTGGACGTGGGTCTCCCAGGGCACACCGACGGTCTACGAGGCGGTCTACCCCGATATGATCGAGTTCCTCAAAGACAACGCGGAGCTCGAGCACACCGACGACGAAGAACAGCTGATCCACCGCACCGCCAAGCTGGCGGGTCACATGGACATCGACGAGGCCGAAGACATGGAGACCGCCCGTGGTGAGATTGCCGCCGAACTCGATGTGGATGCCGGCGAACTCGAGGCGCTGATGGAACCCCTCGAGGACATTTATGCGATCGCAGACCACTGTCGGACCCTTGCCTATATGCTCGGCGACGGGATCGTCCCCTCGAACGTCGGCACGGGCTATCTCACCCGGATGGTACTTCGCCGAACTAAACGGCTCTGTGACACCGTCGGCGTCGACGCGCCGCTCGACGAACTCGTCGATATGCAGGCTAAACGGCTCGACTACAAGAACCGCGACACGATCCGTGACATCGTCCGCACCGAGGTCGAGAAGTATCGCGAGACGCTCGAGCGCGGCGGTCGCCGGGTCGAAGCGATGGCCGAGGAGTACGCCGAGAAGGGCGAGCCCATTCCGGTCGAAGAGCTGATCGAACTCTACGACTCACACGGGCTCCAGCCGGATATGGTCGAAGAGATCGCCGCGGACGCGGGAGCCGCCGTCGACGTGCCCGACGACTTCTACAGCCTCGTCGCAAAGCGCCACGAGACGCCGGAGGCGGCCGACGAAGACGAAGACGAAGACGAGCGCTTCGAGGATCTCCCCGAGACGGAGAAACTGTACTACGACGACCAACAGCGAACCCAGTTCGAAGCTGTCGTCCTCGACGTCTTCGAGCGAGAGGAGAGCTACGACGTCGTCTTAGACCAGACGATGTTCTATCCTGAAGGCGGTGGCCAGCCCGCAGATCAGGGGACGCTCTCGACCGACGACACGACTGTCGAGGTCGAAGACGTCCAGATCGAAGACGGCGTGATTCTCCATCGAACGGACGAAAGCCCCGGCAAAGGCGAGTTCGTCAAGGGACAGGTTGACGGCACCCGTCGTCGCCAGCTGATGCGCCATCACACGGCGACACACATCGTCATCCACGCGGCCCGGCAGGTACTCGGCGAGCACATCCGACAGGCCGGTGCCCAGAAGGGTATCGAGAGCTCGCGGATCGACATGCGCCACTACGCTCGCATCAGCCGCGAGGACGTCAAACGGATCGAGTCGCTCGCCAACGATATCGTGATGGACAACACCGCCGTGACCCAGGAGTGGCCCGACCGCCACGATGCCGAGGCCGAACACGGCTTCGACCTCTATCAGGGCGGGATCCCGCCGGGTGAACAGATCCGGCTAATTCACGTCGACGACGACGTCCAGGCCTGCGGTGGCACGCACGTCGCCCGCACCGGCGACATCGGCGCGATCAAAGTGCTGAACACCGAGCGCGTCCAGGACGGTGTCGAGCGGATCACCTTCGCCGCTGGCGATGCTGCGATCCAGTCCACCCAGCGAAAAGAGGATGCGCTGTATGAGGCCGCGGACGTTCTCGACGTCTCGCCAGCGGACGTCCCCGAAACGGCCGAACGATTCTTCGAGGAGTGGAAGGGCCGTGGCAAGGAGATCGAAGACCTGAAAGAACAGCTCGCTGCTGCTCGAGCCGGCGGCGGTGGCGGCGGCGAAGAAGTCGACATCGGTGAGACGACGGCCGTCATTGACCGCATCGACGCCGACATGGGCGAACTACGCGCGACCGCAAACGCGCTCGTCGAGGAGGGGAAGATCGCC
This sequence comes from Natronorubrum thiooxidans, assembly GCF_900156475.1. Lineage (GTDB taxonomy): Archaea > Halobacteriota > Halobacteria > Halobacteriales > Natrialbaceae > Natronorubrum > Natronorubrum thiooxidans. The sequence goes on along the minus strand of NZ_FTNR01000005.1, from coordinate 158,782 downwards.
GTCCTCGGCAGCGGTGAGAGCGGTGCCCAGTTCGTCGTCGCCGTGCCCGACGATTCGGGTGTCAACGCCGGTGAGGTCGTCGGTGAACTCGCCAGCCGCGTTGGCGGCGGCGGCGGCGGCCCACCGGACTTCGCCCAGGGTGGCGGCCCGAACGTCGCCGATCTGGATGCGGCGCTCGAGGACGCGCCGGACGTCCTTCGGCAGGTCCAGGACGCCTGATCGGCCTCGAGTCGTCCGAAAACCGAAACCACCGTTTTTCTTCGGGCCGTCGTCGGAGCTATGCCTACCGCTACCAACGGCTCCGTCTCGCTGTACTACGATCGTGAGGGCGACGGCGATCCCGTCGTCTTCGTTTCTGACGCCGGCCTCGGCGGCTGGTCGTGGGGCTGGCAACACGCCGCCCTCGCCGGCCCTGCCGAGGTCGTCGTCTGGGATCTGCGCGGAACCGGCCACTCCGACGCGCCGCCCGGGCCCTACGCACTCGAGGCGCTCGTCGCTGACCTCGAGGCGGTGCTGGCCGACTGTGAGATCCGAAAAGCGCACCTCGTCGGCTGTGGCCTCGGTGGGGCGATCGCGCTTCGTGCCGCTCGAGACTCGAGCCGCGTCGAGACGCTGACGCTCTTTGGAACCGCCGCCAGCGGCGACGCCTACGACCTCGAGCCGTTGTTCGCGCCGCCGGCAGATCGCGAGGCGCTTCGGGAGTCGCTTGCGGCCGGGCTCCCAGCGGACTTTCTCGAGGCACAACCTGACGTGCTCGATGGCATCGTCGACTGGCGTGCCGATGGCGATGCCGACCGCGCGGGCTGGGCGGCACAAGTCGCCGCGCTCGAGGACTTCGACGCCAGCGACTGGCTGGTCGAGGTGACCCAGCCGACGCGGGTCATTCACGGCAGCGAGGACGAACTGGTCGCTTCTTCGGCCGGGCAGGATCTGGCTCGAGGACTCCCGAGAGGGGAGTACACCGAACTCGAGGGCGCGGGCCACCTCTGCTTTATCGAGCGCTCGCGGACGGTCAACGACCGACTCGCGGGGTGGCTCGCGAACGACGAGTAGTCCTCGATCGGTCAGCTCGGAAGCCGGTTCGTTCGCTCGAGGACGACGAGGACGACGACCGACGCGCCGAGGAGGGCAGCAGCACCACCGAACACCGCATTGTACGTCAGTCCGGACTCGATGAGCAGTCCGACGACCCACGAGCCGAGCGCCTGCATGAGCATCCAACTCGAGCTAAAGACGGCGTAGGCACTGCCTCGAGTCGAGTCCGGGAGCGTGTCGAGCAGGTACGTATCCGTCGCGGGAAACAGGGTGTGGATGACGAATCCGATGACGCCGGTGAGAGCGAGTAACGGAAGCAGGCCGTCGACCACCGTCAACGCGAACATGCTCGCGGAGAACGTCCCGACAATGCCGAGCAGGTACGGAACGTGCGGGAGTCGATCGGCCAGATCGCCGCCGAAGTAGAACGCGGGGACGCCGGCGGCAAAGACGATCGTGAGCATCGTCCCCGCCATTCGGTCGGAGAGCCCTTTCGATTGCATGTACAGCTCATAGAAGTTGAACAGCCCCTGCCAGACGAACGACGCCGCGCCGACGAGTACCAGCGCGGTCACGATGAGCCGCCACTCCGACAGCGCGCCGGCGACGAAATCGCGGTCGTCTGCACCCGCCGCTGGCATCTCGGTCCCTCGCGCAGCGACCCACGTGTAGACCGTCACCACCGCCGCCCCGACGGCGATCGCCCACAGCGAGAGTCGCCAGTCGACGAGCAGCGTGAGCACGACGAACGGGGCGGCGATCACCGCGGCGATCTGGTTGGCTGCGCCGTGGATCCCCATCACGTGCCCGACGCGGGAGGGGTACAGTTCGCTCAACAGCGGGTTCGCCGAGACGAAGTAGACCCCGGAGGCGATGCCCATAAAAAACGCCCCGGCCATGAGGTGTGGGATGGTCGTCGCGGTCGCAGCGAACGCGGATGAGCCGGCGAGGATCACGCCGGAGCCGAGCACGACCTGATGGCGCGGGACTTTCGTGAGCACCCAGCCGGTCGGAAGCCGCAGCGAGGCGCTCCCGATCCAGGCGAGGGTCACGATGAGGCCAGCAGTCCCCTCACCGATCGCGAACTCGCCGATGAAGACGTCCAAAAGTGGGGCGAAGATGATTCTGGCGAGGTTGACGAGGAAAACGAGTCCACAGAGAGATGCGAAGAGTCGAGCGCGGGCCACGACTGGTATTTCAAACAGGGGGTCTCAAGCGTTCCGAAACTGAACCGCTCCCGCGCCGTTTTGACGTCAACTCGAGGCGGCCGGATTCGGTACGTGTCCCGTTCCGATTGAGCAATCCGGTGGTGCTTGCGAGTGACCCCTCCCCTACTACGTAATCCCGAGTGGAAGTCAGCTTTGTGACCCTTTCGCTGGCTCGCCGGGCCGAACGATTTTCGGACCGAACGGCGGTTGTCGACAGTTCCGAAGAGCGGCTGTACGCGCCCGCGGAGACGATCCACGAGGTCCACGAGGATCGAGTCTCCTACGCCGAGCTGTCGGCGCTCGCGACCCGTGCCGCCGAACAGCTTTCGGCGCTCGGCCTCGAGGCCAGCGACGTCCTTTGTCTCGTGACACGAAACCGGGTCGTCTCGCTCGCGCTCTTCTTTGCCTGTCGTCGCCTCGGCGTGACGTTCGCGCCGATCTCTCACTGGCTGACGCCGGCGACCGTTACGCGTCCCTTTGAGGTCATCGACCCCGATCTCGTCGTCTTCGAGGCGGCCCAGCGCGACCTCGTCCGGTCGATCCCGTTCGACCGCTCGGCGACGCTCTCGGAACTCGAGGCCGCCGACTGCAACTCGGAAGCCGACGTCGCCAGTCACGACACGGTGACTCGAGACGAGGCAGACGGCCCGCAGGTGCTCTTCCACGGCGATGGCGGCCGTCCAGTCGTCGGCTACTCGGCACGAACGCTCGAGTGGAACTGCATCTCGACGGCCGTCACGTGGGGGCTGTCGGGCGATGACGTCGTGCCGCTCGTGGGGCCGCTGTCGGCCCCCGACGGATTCGTTCGTGTCGCGCTGGCGCTGTTGTACGTCGGCGGCACGCTCCTCCTCGACCGGGCGTTCGACCCCGGCGACACGCTGACCGCCATCGAGGCGGAGCGGGCGACGTTCCTCGCGGGCCGCACGACGGCGCTCACTGACCTCGCAGCCGAGTCGCGGTTTGATGACGCTGCCGGATCGCTCGAGCGCGCCGTCGTCGAGGGATCGCTCTCAGCCGACGTTCGCGACCGATACCGCGACTGCTCGATGTCGCTCGCCCGCGCTCGCGGCTGGCTCGAGTGTCCGACCGCGCTCAGTCAGTCGTTTTCGACGGCCGCCGACTCTGGGGGCGTCGGCCGCCCGGTTCTCGACTGCCGCGCACGGCTGGTCGACGACGACGGCACCGTCCTCGAGGGCGAGGCCGAGGGCCGACTCGAGCTGTCGGGCCCCGTCGTCGCCGACGGCTACGTGAATACTGCCGGCGCTGCTGACGACGAGTGGGACGAGCCCACGACCGGTCAGCGCTCGGATGAGACGGGACACGACAACTGCAGGCGGTTCGACGACGGCTGGTTTCACACCGGCGAGCGGTTCCGACGCGACGGCGACGGGCGCTACTACCCATCGTGAGTCGGTCGGTGTCGCCCTCGAGACCGGCTCCGTCGCCCCGTCCACGATCGAGGCGACGGCTGCGCGGGGCGGAAAGCCTATTCATCCGGAGTAACCACTACAACGTAATGAATCAGCTCCGGCTTGCCGTCCTGAACGCGGCCCATCAGGACCAGAACACGACGCGAAACTTCCGGCGCGAGCTCGACGCCTCGCTCGCGGAGTTCGACGCGACCGAGGGCGAGGTGCCACACGGCTTCGAGTACGATGGGGCCGTCGTCACGGGCTCTCGATCCTCTGTGTACTGGGACGAAGAATGGATTCGAGCCACGAAAGCGTGGGTCAGCGATGCGATCGATCGAGATATCCCCTTCCTCGGCGTCTGTTGGGGCCACCAGCTGCTTGCGGACGTTCTCGGCGGCACCGTCGAGGATATGGGTGCCTACGAGGTCGGGTACAGCGAGATCGAACATTTCGGCGAGTCGCAGCTGTTCGACGGCATCGACGAGTCGTTCACCGCCTTTACCAGCCACTCCGACGAAGTCTCACAGCTTCCGGCCGGCGCGGAACCGCTCGCCACGAACCAGTACTCGAATCATGGCTTCCGCAAGGACCGGGTTTTCGGCGTCCAGTTCCACCCCGAGTACGACCCGAAGACGGCCCGTGAACTCGTCCACCGAAAAGAACTCTCCGACGAGCGCCGCGACTCCGTCCTCGCCGAGATTACCCAGGACAACTACCAGCAGGCCTGTGAGGCGAAACTCGTCTTCGAAAACTTCCTCAAGTTCGTTCGCGAAGTGAACACAGCCGATGCAGCCGCCGAGTCGGACGTGCAGTCCCCGTCCGTTGGTTCGTCTGACTAGCGGGCGCTTTTTTCTGGGTCGCAGCCGTCGGCGGTTCTGTGACGTCGACGCTCGATGTGGTGCTCTCGAAACGAGGCGACAAAACGAGCGACAGCGGCGGTGAAAACCGAGTCAGACCGTATCAGTCGGCTGCGACTTCGACGTTCGCTTCCTCGGCCTTGCCGATCGCTTCGACGATGAGTTCGGCGACGTCGACGATCTCGATTTCGTCCTCGTAGCCGCCTGTTTTGCGGCCGTCCTCGTACATCGTCATGCACATCGGACAGGCGACGACGAACTTGTCGATATCGGGGCCGGCGTCGGTGTCCTCGAGTGCCTCCCGGATGCGTTCCTCGCTCGGTTTTGGTTCTTCTTCGAAGTCCATCCAGAGGCCACCGCCACCGCCACCACAGCAGAAGGCGTTGGCGCGGTTGCGTGGCATCTCATCGAGCGTACAGCCCGTCGCCTTGATCAGCTCACGCGGGGCCTCGTACTCGTCGTTGTACCGGCCGAGATGACATGGATCGTGGTAGGTGACCGTGTAGTCGAGTTCGGTGCCGGTGAGCTCGAGGTTGCCCTCGGCGACGAGTTCTTCGACCGCCTGGGTCCAGTGGTAGACGTCGATCTCGCCGTCGTCGTTCCAGAACTCCTCGTAGTCGAAGGGCATCATCGGGTCGTCGGCGAACTCCTCGAAGTCGACCTCCGGATACTCGTTTTTGAACGTGTTGTAGGAGTGGGGGTCGGTGCAGACGATCGTGTCGAACTCACAGTCCTCCCACGTTTCGACGTGGTGGCCGGCAAGTTCGACGTAGAGGAACTCCTCGCCGACGCGGCGGATGTCGTTGCCGTCGTACTTTTCATCGTCGAAGAGGATGCCGAAGCTGACGTCGGCTTCCTTGAGGATCGTCGCCAGCGAGCGGGCAACCTGCTTGTTGCGCTCGTCGTAGCTCGGGAAGTCGCCAACATACCAGAGGTAGTCGACTTCCTCCTCGCGGGCGTCGGCGACGTCGAACTCGAGGTCCTCCGTCCAGTCGCCACGGTTGCGGGGACTGTCGCCGAACGTGTTGCCGTTTTGCATGACGTTCTGGAAGACGTCCTGCATCGAACTCGAGATATCTCCCTGATCGGTCGCCTGACGGTTGAGTCGGGTAAACGACTGCAGGTGTTCGATCTCGACGGGACAGGCGTCCATACAGGCCATACAGGCCATACAGGACTCCATCGTCTCCGTGTTGATGACGCTCGTGCCGCCGTCGGCGATGATCGGCTGCTCCTCGCCGCCGGCGTCGAGTTCTTCGCGGTATTTTTTCAGGTCGAGGATGACGTCCCGTGGGTCAAGCGGTCGGTCGGAGGCCTTCGCGGGACAGACCGACGAACAGCGACCACACTTGGTACAGGCGTCCTGATCGAGCAGCTCTTTCCAGGTGAAGTCGTCGATGGACTCCGCGTTGGTCGCGTCCAGATCTGCCGGGACGTTTGGCAGTCGAGCGCCGGCCTTCTCGTCACGCGTGACGACGTTGGCGAACGAGGAGAGCATGTGGAACGGCTTGGCGTAGGGTATCCACGCGATAAAGAACAGTGCGAGCAGCGAGTGCGACCACCAGGTCAGCCAGTGGAGCGTCTCGGCGTTGAACGCGAGATGATCCATCGCCGCGTAGTTCGCACTCAGTGCTGCCTCGGTCGTCGGCAGTCCGACCGCGCCAAAGAGCAGTGCCAGCCCGTAGCCGACGAAGCTGACGACCTCGTGTTCGGGCATCCCTGTAATGTAGATCCGGAAGCCCTCGAGGAGGAAGCCACCGACGCCGAGGCCGAACAGCGTCCAGATGAAGATATCGTCCTCGCTGGAGGTGTGACGGCCCCAGAGACGGTTATTTCGAACCCAGTAGCGCCGATAGAGTGCCATGCCGATCCCGACGACGAACAACAGCCCCATCGCGTCGACCATGAACTGGTAGGCGAGATAGAAGTCGCCCTCCCAGAAGACGAAGCCGAAGAACAGTTCCGTGCCGTACTGTTCGACGGCGATGATCGTCGTCGCGATCAGCAGCGTCAGGAAGCCCCAGAGGATAAACGAGTGCATCAGACCGCCGTAGAGGTCCCTGTTGAACTGTTTCTCGTTCGAGAGGACGATCTTGGCTGCGCTGACGATTCGGTTCGGTAACGCATCGAGCCGAGCGAACGGATCGTCGTCGCCCTCGGCGTACCGACTGAACCGTCGGTAGACACCGTAGGCGAAGACGGCGAGGGTAATCGCCACGAGGAGATAGAACATCGCATACCCGATGCTTCCGATCCCCAGGTAGGTCTCTCTCCCCACCTCCGACTGTGCTATGACGTTCATGTACAATGACGGGGAGGGATGTGACTTAATTCTTGTCACACCATGAAGTTGCCAACCGCTACGCCTTCTTGCGGAAATTTCTATCTCATTTCTAGTTTATAATTGTTGTCAATGGCTATTTTTTCGGACCCCACGCTATCTGGCAACAGCCTTAAATAGCCGCCCGTCGGGAGTGTCCACCCATGAACGAAAAAACTGAGGAACTCCGCGACCTCTTCACCGACGTCACCGACGGCGAAAAAACCGTCACCGAATCGCAGGAGAACACCCGTGGCTCGCTCGAGCGCGACGAACGAACGACTACGGAGCGCCTCGAGAACGTGGTCGCCCAGATGCGCGACCGCTACGAGTTCGAGACGGCGCTGTCCGACGACGCCCTCATTACGGTTGCGAAAGCGTTCTACGACGGCGATTCCGACGCAGACATCGCCGACGACCTCGACGCCGACGTCGACGCCGCCGACGTGTTCGAGGCGCGGCTGGCGTTGCACCTCGTCGACGAGTCGGACGCCGACGAAGTCGACCTCGCGGCGATCCGCGACCGCGAGGAAGACGACGCCACGCTCGCCGCGGAGTACAACGCCAGTGAAGCCAAAATTCGACGCTACCGCCGCGTCGCCGCGGCCGAAGACGAGTCGCGAGCGGCGAACGACCGCTACCGCGACGAGTTCGACAGCATCCTCGCGGATGCAGACCTCTCCGGGCGAATGGCGACCGACGTCCGCGAGGACGGCCTCGAGGACGCGACCGAAGGAATGGAGACGAAAGTCGACTTCTAGAACGACTCAAGCGCGACGGCGTGCCCGACTCGACCGCTGACACGGAACACTGGCAGGGCATGGGTGTGACCGACGCCACCGATTCGGCGAGGCTTTTTATATGATCGGGCGGCCAGACGGCCCGTGTCTCGAGCCCCGATTCCGTTCAGCGATCTGCGGGCGGCGGCGTACTGTCCGCGGAAGTGTTACTACCAGCAGACCAACGACGATGGAGACCGCGAGCCGCCACCGGCGGTCGAAGCCATCCGTGCGCTCGCAACGCGCTACGAGGCGTTACTCGAGGCATCGACGAGTGCACTCGAATCCGAACCGATTGCCGTCGCAGCCGTCCGGTATCGCGATCGACTCGAGACGACTCGCGATCGCCTCGCAGACGGCGGCCACTGGGAGCGACTCTGTAATCCCCGAGACCGGCACGTTCTCGCAACTGGTCGCCGCTGTCGTGGCATCGTCCACAAGGTCCTCGCAGAGCCCCTCGAGCCAGTCCTGATTTCGGCTGGGAAGCCACCCGAACAGGGCGTCTGGGAGCCCCAGTCAGTCCACGCTGTCGCGGCCGCGAAAGCGATCGCCTGGGAACACCAGCAACCAGTCGAGCGTGCCTGGCTCGAGTACCCCGCCTACGGTGTCGTTCGGTCGGTCGACCTGACGACACGCCGGAGAGCACGGTATCGGCGAGCGCTGCGGACGGTCCGGGAACTCGACGGGCCACCGGCCCGAACCAGCAATCGCTCAAAGTGTGAGTCCTGTGAGTTCGCCACAGAGTGTGGGGTTCGAACGCGAACGTTGCGATCGTTGCTCGGGTTCGGGTAGGTCGGTTATCGGCGCTCAAGCCACGCTTCGATCTCGTCGGCCATCGCCCCGCGGCGGTGGATCGTCGCTGTCGAGAGATCGACGACGGTGCTTTCGGTGCCGGGCGTCTCGCCCGTGTCGAGTTCCACGGCGGCCGCGTCACGGATCGCCGGATCGAGGGCCTCGAGTTTCCGGACGCTCCCGTGCCCGCTGACGTTCGCACTCGTCGCGGTGATCGGGGTGCCGGCCCGTTCACAGAGCGCCAGCGCGAGGTCGTGATCCGGAATCCGGACGCCGACTCGGTCGCGGCCGGCCGTGAGTATCTCTGGAACGGACTCCCGGCGGCGACAGAGCACCGTCACGGGACCGGGGAGGAACCGAGCCATGAACTGGCGCTCGCGGTCGCTCGCCCGAACGTATCTCAGTGCCGAGGGAACCGACGGGACGGCAAGCGAGATCGGCTTTGATCGGTCCCGCCCTTTCGCGTCGAAGACCGCGGCGACTGCCGCAGGGTCGAGAGCGTCCGCACCGAGTCCGTAGACCGTCTCCGTGGGGTAGACGACGAGCTCACCGTCGTTGATCGCGGCTGCTGCACGCTCGAGGTCGTTCATTTGGTACAAATCGGCCGGTCATCGACAAAAGCGTATCGTGACCGCTTGAACGGAAGCTACACGAGGTCGAGACGCTCCTCGAGGGCGTCGTAGTCCGGAAACTCGGGCCACTCGGTCGCCACCCACGCGGCCTCGACGGTGCAGTCGTCGTCGATCGCAAAGAATGCCACGCGGGGCTCGGTAATCCCGGTCATCCCGTCGAGGGCGTGAGCGATGCCGTAGGCGTCGGCGACCTCGTTTCCGGGATCAGCAAAGAGTGTGAACGGCGAGTCGTTCTCGTCGAGGAACCGCGAGATGCCGTACGGCGTCGAGGCAGTGATGCCGACGACACGTTCGTCATAATCGGCCCAGCCACGCCCGGCGAGTTCGTCCCAGACGTACTTGCCGACGAACGAGCCGATCATCGGGGTGAATACGAGGATCGTCCGGCCGTCGGCAGCGAGTTCGGAGAGAGTTCGATCCTGCCAGAACTCGTCGGTGACCAGCGGGCGGGTGAAGTCCGGTGCCTCGTCTCCGACTGTCGGATGGTCAGCGGGACCGAGGTCGACGACCTCGAAATCAGGCATTACTCCGCACCTCCGGCGTCCGCGACGGCGGTCTCCTCGGCAGTGTCAGTGTCGGTTGTGTGACCGTAGGTCGCCTCGAGGTAGCCGACGATGTTTGCACTCTCGGCCATCGTGACGCCCGTCGTCTCGTCGACGATGACGGGGACAGTTCGGACACCCGCGACGCGCTTGACGACGTCTCGGCGCGAGTGAAGCGGTTCGACGAACCGCGAGGTGTACTCGAGGTCGTACGCCTCGAGCAGTCGGGTAACGCGTTCACAGTATGGACAGGCCTGCAACCGGTAGAACGTGATTGGCGCGTCGGTGTCTGCGCTGGTGGATGCTCCCATACCCGTTCGTTGGGCAAACGGGCGGGTAAGCGTGTCGTCGCCGGCGAGTTCGAGCGATAATGGTAAACTGTTAACCGATTCGGCTACAAGGCACGATATCAATGGCGTTATCTCCGCTACTCGAGGTCGTGGTTGCCGTCTACGAGGTTCCAGTCGTGGGCCTCGAGTTCGATCAGTCGACAGTGACGGTTCTCGGTGCCCTTGCAGTAGTGGTCCTTATCGGACTCTCTGGATTCTTCTCTTCCTCGGAGATCGCGATGTTTAACCTCCCAAAACACCGCCTCGAGGGAATGATCGAAGACGGTGTGACGGGGGCCGAGCTGGTGAAATCCCTCAAAGACGATCCCCATCGACTGCTCGTGACGATTCTGGTCGGCAACAACATCGTCAACATCGCGATGTCCTCGATTGCGACGGCGATCCTGTCGATTTATTTCGGCGGATTGGTCGGCGTGGTGCTGGCGACGTTCGGGATCACGGCACTCGTCTTACTGTTCGGTGAGAGCGTTCCGAAGTCCTACGCGGTCGAGAACACCGAGTCGTGGGCGATTCGGATCTCGAAACCGCTGAAGGCCACGGAGTACCTGCTCTATCCGCTCATCATTCTCTTTGATTATCTCACTCGACAGATCAACAGACTGATCGGCTCGACGGGCGCGATTGAATCTCCGTACGTCACCCGTGATGAGATCCAGGAGATGATCGAGTCTGGCGAGCGCGAGGGCGTCTTGGAAGAGGAAGAACACGAGATGCTCACACGCATCTTCCGGTTCAACAACACCATCGTCAAGGAGGTGATGACTCCCCGACTCGACATGACCGCGGTCCCCAAAGACGCAGACATCGACGAGGCGATCGAGACCTGTATCCAGAGTGGCCACGCCCGGGTGCCCGTCTACGAGGGCAGCCTCGACAACGTCCAGGGAGTCGTCCACATCCGCGACCTCGTGCGCGACCTTAACTACGGCGAAGCCGAGGCTGACGACCTCCGACTCGAGGACCTCATCCAGCCGACGCTCCACGTTCCCGAATCGAAGAACGTCGACGAACTGCTGACCGAGATGCGTGAAAACCGGATGCATATGGCGATCGTCATCGACGAGTTCGGCACGACCGAGGGGCTGGTGACCGTCGAGGACATGATCGAGGAGATCGTCGGCGAGATCTTGAAAACCGGCGAGGAAGAACCGGTCGAACAACTCGACGAGCGGACCGTCATCGTCCGCGGCGAGGTCAACATCGAGGACGTCAACGAGGCGCTTGAGATCGACCTGCCCGAGGGCCAGGAGTTCGAGACCATCGCCGGCTTCATCTTCAATCGGGCCGGCCGCCTCGTCGAGGAAGGCGAGGAGATCACCTACGACGGCGTCCGGATCACCGTCGAGACCGTCGAAAACACCCGGATCATGAAGGCACGACTGCGAAAACTCGAGGAACCACTCGAGCCAGCGGTCGACGACGAGAACGCTGAGGCTGACGTCGAGAGCGTCGAGGCCGACGAGGAGTCGGTGACTCGAGACTGACCGCGCCTATTCTACGCCGTCTTCGACCTCGAGCATCCGTGCTTGCAGCTCCTGTCCTCGTTCGGACTCGACGGTCAGGTCCGGAACCGGAACCGCGGAGCCGTCCTCGTCGATCGCGACGAACGTAAACGACGACTCGGTCGTCCGCTCGGTCTCGCCGCTTCGTGGCTCCTCACGCCAGGCCCGAAGGCCGACGTGGACGCTCGTTCGACCTGCATCGTAGACGAACGCCTCGACCAAGGCCGTGTCGCCGATCCCGATGGGACGCTCGAAGTCGAGTTCGTTCACGCGAGCGGTGACACACGTTTCCCCGGCAAAGCGCATCGCAGACATCGCGCCGACCTCGTCGAGCCACTTCATCAGGTTGCCGCCGTGGAGCGTGTCGTTGTTGTTCGCGTGGTTCGGCTGGACGCGGAATCGGTTCTGGATATGTGTCTCGAGGACAGTGGGCATATCCCCATCTTCACAGCATGGCATGAAGAAAACACCTACTCGAGTCGCAACTCCGCGAGTGAGCCGTTACCGAGCGGTCGCCTCTCAGGCGTCCCGGCCCAGTTCCGCCAACAGATGTGAGACGTGAATCCGGTCGCTCGAGCCCTCGTGCATCTCGAACTCGATATTCGCGGCCAGCCGGTGCATCCGCGCCAGTTTCTCACCCTGATAGCGCTTGCGAGCCACTTCGAGGATCGAATCGAGTACCTCCTCACCATCGAGGCCTTCGTCGACGAGCAGGTCGTCTAGGGCCTTTCTGGCGTCCGTAAACGCGCCCGCTTCGGCATCGTCGAGCATTGCTTCGATCTCGTCCTCGAGGCCGACCTCGCCGATCGTCTCGTAGGCCGCCTGCATCGTCAACTCGCCCTCGGTTTCGACGGTCGTCTGGGCGGCCAGCACCGCCTGCCGGAGGTTGCCCCCCGCATAGCCCGCGACGAACTCGAGGCCGTCGGCGTCGTATGCGACGCCCTCCCGTTCGACGATGCGCTCTAAGACGGTGACAACCTCTTCACTCGAGGGGGCAGGCAGGGAGACGGGGAAACATCGCGAGCGGATCGGTGGGATGAGTTTGGTGGGTTGGCGGGTGGCGATAATAAACTGCGTCGTCCGGTGGTGTTGTTCCATGATCCGGCGCAACGCCTGCTGGAAGTCCTCGCGAACGTCCTCGGCGTTATCGAGCAGGATCGTCTTGTACTCGCCGGAGACCGAGGCATAGCTCGCGGATTCCTTGAGGACACGGTTGATCATGTCTCGTTTGGACATCGACGAGCGACCGACGAGAAACTGGGCGAAGCGGGGATCGTTTTTGATCTCCGTTTTCGTGCGGCCGAAGAAGTCGGCGACGTTGATCTCGATCAGATCGTTGTCCGGATCGGCGTGTGCCTCACGTGCGAGTGCGCGCGCCGCCGCCGTCTTCCCGCTCCCGGGTGGACCCTGCAGGAGGAGGTTGATCGGCTCATCGACGGCTCGCTCGAGATACTCACGAGCGTCGTCCTGTGGCAACTCGGCCAGCTCGGGGGCGTGGGTGTCGGTCCACAGCGGCGCGTCCATCGCCAGTCGGTAGGGCTGGGGTGGGTAAGAATCGGTCGGTTAGTCGTCGGCCGCCGGCTCATACGGACTGCTGTCGTCACTGACCGCCGATCATCGACCCGTCTCTGGTGATCGGCGATACATCGTTACAGCAGACCGTATCACTCCTCGCCGTCGGAATCGGTGTCGTCGCCGTCGCTCTCGTCACTTACGGCCGCGAGCGTGAACGTCGTTTCGACGGGCTCGCCCTCGTGTTCGAGCACCGTTGCGCCCTCGAGGTCGGTCGGCTCGCCCTCGTAGACGACGGCGGTGAGTTCCTCTTCGTCGTCGACCGACACGTCCTCGTCGAACTCGACACTGACCTCGGCGTCAGTGCCGGCGTCGACCTCGTCGCTCGTTGCGATCATGGTTCCATCGCTGTCCTCGATTGCGACGAACCCGGCTTGGGGTGTCGCGACGTCAACCGTGACGTTCTCGTCGCTCGCATTGACGACCGCCACGCCGGGATCGGTGTGGAATTCGAGGTCGATTGGTTGGAGTGCACCGTCACCGTCAGTGTAGACGCCGAGGATCCGTTCGCCGGGCGGGGTCCCGCTCGTGTCGATTTCGAAGGTCACTTCTCTGGTTTCGCCACCCTCGAGGACCAGTGTCTGTTGCTCGAGGACGGTCCCGTCGAGACGGAACGTGACGGTCTGTTGAGCCTCGAGTTCGGTCGGGTTGGATATCTCGGCGACGACATCGATCGTCTCGTTCGTGGTCGCCGACTCGGGTGCGCTGATACGCTCGACGCGGAAGGAGTCCGAGAGCGCCCCGTCGTCTTCGGTCGTGGTTACCGTCGCGGTGTCCGTGACCGGAAAGCCGGCCTCGAGGTACGGATGGTCTTCTGCGCCGTCGCTCTCCTGGTACGCGTAGGTTTCGTCGTCAGTGGTATCCTGATGGACTGTCGCGGTCAGTCGGCCAACGAGTTCGTCACCATCGTCGTCGCGCTCGATCGTGACGTTCTCCTGCGTTCCCGATCCGAGGTAGTCGGAGACGACGAGTGGGTCCTCACTGCCGTCGGTGATGACGATGAAGCCGCCGTCCGAGAGGGTGACCTCGTCGATGACGACCGATTCGCCGTCTCCTTGCTGGTCTTCGAAGGTGATTGACGCCGTCGGATCCTCACCGACGCCGAAGATGGCGGGGGCCTGACCGACGACGATCCCCGCAGCGAGCACGACCACGATCGCGATCAGAATCGCGCCGACTCGTTTGACCGTGCCGAAGGTCACTCTCGAACTCATTGGGGTGGAATCGTCCTCGTGTAAGGGCTCGAGGGACGTAAACGCGCCGTCCATTCGCAGGGACCGGACCGACGGCAGACTGTTGACTGCCAGTCGGGCAGTGACAGTCACTGGCACGAATAGTTCCACGACGACGGATTGATTGATTTTGTGGTATTAGCCCATACAACCACAATACTCTTGGCTCCAGACGAACACTATTCAACTATGGAACATAACGTCGGCAAAACGGACCAACTCGTGCGAATCGCGCTCGGCGCGATCCTCGGCCTCGTGTCGCTGGCGATTCTGGGCGGCGTCATCTCCACGACGATGGTGTTAGCACCCATACTGGGTGTGGTCTCGCTTGTGTTGCTCGCAACCGGCCTCACCAGCACGTGCGGACTCTACTCGGCACTGGGTATCAGTACCGACTGACCGGCCTCGAAGCGACAGTCACCGCCGCCGCCGGCCATCCGAAGGGCGTTTAGTCACGGCACACCGAGCATGGAGCGATGCCATTGTGCGTGACGTTTCTCGGGACGGCTGGGGCGATTCCGACGACCAAGCGAAACCCGAGCAGTCTCTTCGTCGCTCGAGCGGGTGACGAGTTGTTGTTCGATGCCGGTGAGGGAACACAGCGCCAGATGATGCGCTTTGGGACCGGCTTCTCGATCTCACACCTGTTCATTACGCACCTCCATGGCGACCACGTGCTCGGAATCCCCGGACTCCTCCAGACGATGGCGTTTAATGACCGCGAGGACCCGCTGGCGATCCACACGCCACACGGCACACGCCGTCAAATAAAGGGCCTGGTCAATGCCCTCGGCAATCGCCCCTCGTTTCCGGTGCGGATCAACGAAGTGGGCGATGGCGACATCGCCTACCGGGCCGACGAGTACGAGGTCCGTGTCTTCGGGACCGACCACGACACCCGCTCGGTTGGCTACGCACTCGTCGAGGACGACCGCAAGGGCCGGTTCGACCGCGACCACGCCGAGGAACTCGGCGTTCCCGTGGGACCAAAGTTCTCGACACTCCATGCGGGCGAGTCTGTCGAACTCGAGGACGGGACCGTCGTCGAACCTGAACAGGTCGTCGGCGAGCCCCGCACCGGCCGCTCGATCGTCTACACTGGGGATACACGACCGACGACGGCGACGATCGAGGTCACCGACGAGCCCGACCTGTTGATCCACGACGCCACGTTCGCCGACGACCGCGCCGATCGAGCTGCGACAACCGCCCACTCGACGGCTCGACAGGCCGCCGAAATCGCCAACAGAGCCGGCGCGGAGCGACTTGCTCTGATGCATCTCTCCTCGCGGTATGCGGGCTATGCCGACGATCATCGCGAACAAGCTGAGGCGATCTTCGACGGCGAGGTGCTCGTTCCCGACGACGGCCAGACACTCGAGATTCCGTATCCAGACGATTGAGACGGTCTGCTGTCCGTCAGCCCGACATACCGGCCCATGCTATTCTGGGACACGATAACAGTCATTGCCTTCTCAGTGCGGTATCAAAAGTACCATACCACCCCACGACTCAGTAGACCGTATCAGGTGGTTTCTGTGACCGAAAAACGCGAATACAAAGCCGATTATCCCGACAAGACGCTGTATATTCCGGGTCCGACCGAAGTGCGCGAGGACGTCATCGAGGCGATGTGCGAGCCGATGTTCGGCCACCGCATGGACCAGATGACCGACCTCTATACGACCATCGTCGAGGACACGAAGGAGTTCCTCGGCACCGACAACGAGGTCGTCATCCTCACGGGTTCGGGGACGGAGTTCTGGGAGGCGTCGACGCTCAACCTCGTTGACGAGAACATCCTCGTCCCGACCTGTGGCAGCTTCAGCGAGCGCCACGCCAACGTCGCCGAGCGACTGGGCAAAAACGTCGACCGCCTCGAGTACGAGTGGGGAGAGGCCATCAAGCCCGAGGACATCCGCGCTGAACTCGAGGAGAGCGACACCGACTACGACGTGGTCGCGACCGTGATGAACGAGAGTTCGACCGGCGTCCGCAACCCAATCGAGGAGATCGGTGACGTCGTCGCCGAGTATCCGGACACCTACTTCGTCGTCGACGCCGTCTCCTCGCTTGGCGGCGACTACGTCGACATCGACGAGCACAACATCGACGTCATCTTCGCCTCCTCACAGAAAGCCTTCGCGATGCCGCCGGGACTGGCGATCTGTGTCGTTAGCGACGACGCCTACGAGCGCGAACTCGAGAAAGACTCCGCCTCGTGGTACGGCGGCTTCCAGCGGACGATCGACTACTACGAGCGGAAAGGCCAGACTCATTCCACGCCCGCCATCCCGATCATGCTCGCCTACCGCAAACAGATGAAGTACATGCTCGAGGAGGGCCACGAGGCGCGGAGCGAGCGCCACCGCGAGATGGCCGAATACGTCCGCGAGTGGGCCGACGAACACTTCGCCATGTTCCCCGAGGAGGGCTACGAGTCTCAGACCGTGGCCTGTATTGAGAACACACAGGGGATCGACGTCGCCGAAACCATCGAGACCATCAACGAGGAGTACGATATGGCCTTTTCGAACGGCTACGGCTCCCAACTCGGCGAGCAGACGTTCCGTATCGGCCACATGGGCGAACACGACCTCGAATCGATCAAAGAGCTGACCGACGCCATCGAAGACGTCGCTGACCTCTAAGTCGGCGCTCGAGCGGTGTTTGAATCCCACTGAACGACCAATTAGGTCGAGTGCGGTGCGTTCGGTGTCGTGGTCACACTGGTATCAGTCGTGAACGTCTCGAGTTCCTCGGAGAGCAGTGACGCCTGCTGGGCGAGATCGCTAACAGTCTGTGACATTTCAGAGAGCGCGCCAGTCTGCTCTTTGGCGGCTGTAGCGACGGTCTCTGCCTCAGTGGTAGTCGTCTCCGAAATCACGGTCGCCTCGTCGACCATCGCGACGACCTGCTGGGTCGAGGCAGCCTGCTGTTGGGTCGCCGCGGAGATGTCCTGAACGCCGTCGTTCGTGGTCCGGGCGTACATTGCGATTTCCTCGAGTGAGTCTGCGACGTTCTCGACCGACTCGCAGTGGTCGCCAACTGTCTCGCGAGTTTCCCGAACCCGTTCGGCCGTTCGGTCGGTCTGGCCTTTGATTTCGTCGATGAGCAGTTCGATGTCCTCGGCCGCATCTTTGGTCTCCGCGGCGAGCTCTTTGACCTCGGTTGCGACCGCACCAAACCCATCACCGCCAGCATCGGCCGATCTGGCAACCTCAATATTCGCGTTGAGCGCCAGCATGTTCGTCTGCTCTGCGACCGCCGTGATGACCTCGACTAACTCGTCGATCTGATCGATTTCGGACTGCAGCAGTTCGATTTCCTCGAGTGCCTGCTCGGATTCAGCTTCGATCTCGTTCATTCCGTCGATCGTCGACTGGGCGGCTTCGTGCCCGTCGTCGCTAGTCTGGACGGTTCGTTCTGCAATATCTGCTACCTGATTCGACGACGATGCGATCTCTTCGATCGTACTCGAGAGGCCGCCGATCTCGTGGTCGACTGACTGCAGCCGTTCGTGTTGTCGCTCTGTGCCGCTCGCGATCGCTTCAATGGATTCCGTGACTTGCTCCGACGCCGACCGAACCTCCTCGGAGTTGGCCGTCGCTTGTTCGGAGGCGACGGCAACGTCGTCCGAGAACCGTTTGAGATACTCGACGGTCGACTCGATCGTTGCGACCATCTCGTTGAATTCGGTTGCGATCTCGCTCATTGCGTCGTTTTCACATTCGGGATCCATCCGACGAGTCAGATCACCGGCCGCACACGCTTGCATCACGTCGGCGTACTCGTCGGCTTGCTCCTCGAGATGGGCATTGAGCCGATCCGTTTCTTCGCGCAGGCGAACAGCCTCGCGTCGTGCCTCCTCTGTGTCTTCTATCTTCGTCTGAAGTGACTCGCTTTTCTCCTGGAGGTCGTTGACCGTCAGTAACCCAGTGTTGACCACGAGAAACACGAACATCGCACCGAACAGGAACACGAGCCCGGTAAGGATCTGAAACAGCACCTCGTACCCAGTAACTGAGATCCAAATCGCAGCGACGTATCCAGCCAAAAAAAGCGCCATCAGTGCGAACAATCCTCGCCACCGTCGTCGATACGTGGTCTCTGTAAGTTGCTGAAGCAGCGTTCTCGTATAGAGAATCGAACTGAACATGACGACCGAGCCCGAGACGATCAGCAACGAGACGAGTACTGACACGTCCATGATTATGCCCCACCACTGTTGACCGCCCCACGCGTGGACGCTCCGTGCATCGTGATCAGCTTAGACCGCGCTGCCGTCGAACACAGTTCTCTCCCCGCCTCGAGTGCCCCTGAAAGAGCTTGTTCGGACATCAGTATGTAATACATATTATACTACTCATGCTTATTTGTATTGGAGTTTTGGACTGTCCGTGAGAAACCACGTGGGGACTGGCTATGAATTGTTCACGAGACAATGCTGAGCAGATATGCGGTAGCGGTGATGTGAGACAGGGTATGCCTCTATTTGATGATGATAATATTGAAGCCAGAGTTGACACGGCTGTATAGTACAGTTCCGTTCACTCTGTTGCTGTATTCTCGGACTCGGATTCAAACAGCCAGTATAACCCGATTGCCAGAACTGCTTCGAGCGGGCCAATAAAAATGGCGACGAGCGATGACAGGAAAAATACGAGCAGTCCCAGAGAGTCTGTTATCATGGTTTCATCGTCTGTCATTGGCAGTTGAAAATGTGATTTGATCTATCTCTTAGTTCTTTGGTGTGACCCGTTCCGATAAGCAATGAGAATCTGTAGTTTTCGAATCGACCGTTTCCGTTTCACATCCAATTGCGAATCGAGTAGCTACTGAGAGTCGGCGTGAACCCGCGTCGGATTTATACCTGACTCGCCCCTAGGGCCGCCCGTGAGTACGCGAACGAGTGCCCTCGATGCAGTCGTCTTCGGGGTCGATATTCAAAGCGGTGACGTGCGGGGCGATGCCCCGTCGTACGCCCTCGTGGTCTACGACGGCGACGACCTCACGCGAGACGTCGTGACCCACCGCAAACTCCGGCGGCTGATCGACGACGAGGAGCCGGCGATCATCGCGACGGACAACATGTACGAGCTGGCAGCCGACAAGGACCAGCTGATTCACTTTCTGGGCTCGCTGCCCGCCGAGACGATGCTCGTCCAGGTAACAGGGGCCGAACAGCCCGAACCGCTCTCTCGAGTCGCGAAACGCCACGGGATTCCCTACGGCAAAGAGCCGATGCAGGAGGCCGAGGCCGCCGCCCGGCTGGCCGCCCACAACGTCGGCCACGAGGTCTCGGCGTTTACCGATACGACCGAAGTCAAGGTCTCACGGGGCCGGTCGACTGGCAGCGGCGGCTGGAGCGAGGATCGCTATACGCGCCGCATCCACGGCTCCGTCAGGAAACGATCGCGAGAAGTCGAGTCCGAACTCGAGGCCGAAAACCTCGAGTACGACCGGGAGATCCGGGAGGCCTACGGCGGCTACGCGAACGCCGTCTTCACCGTCTCGGCCCGCCCCAGCGACATTCCGGTCTCGAGAAATCGCTCGGGTGACGTCCGCGTCGAGATCGAACGCGAGCGTCGGGATGGGATCGAGTTCCGCCCGCTTGCCAAACGCCGGGATCACGTCATCGTCGGCATCGATCCCGGCACGACGACAGCGGCAGCGATCGTCTCTCTCGAGGGAGAGGTGTTAGACGTCTGGAGTTCGCGGACCAGCGATACCGCCGACGTCATCGAGTGGATCGTCGAGCGTGGCCGCCCGATCATCGTCGCGGCGGACGTGACGCCGATGCCCGAGACGGTCGAGAAGTTCCGCCGGAGCTTCGACGCCGCGGGTTGGATACCCAAGAGCGATCTCCCGATCGACGAGAAACAACACCGTACGCGCGACGATCCCTACGACGACGACCACCAGCGCGATGCGATGGCCGCGGCGCTGTATGCCTTCGACGCCCACGAAGACCAGTTCGAGCGCATCGCCACCAAGCTCCCGCCGGGGCTCGACCGCGGCGAGGTGACGGCGCGTGTCGTCGCCGACGAGGAAAGCGTCGAGGCTGTCCTTCGGGATCTGGACGACGACGAGGAGAGCACGACGGAGTCCACCGAGCACGAACCCCGGGAACTGACGCCCGAAGAACAACGGATCAAAGACCTCGAGCGACAGGTCGAGCGGCTCCAGTCACACGTCGGAACGCTTGAAGGACGGCTCGAGGACCGCGACGAGCGCATCGAGGAACTCGAGTCGAAACTCACCCTCGCGCGTCGCGAGGAACGAACCCAAGTTCGGAAGGACCGTGAGGTGAGTCGCCTCGAACGGAAGGCGAATCGCCTCGAGCGCGAACGCGACGCGGCCCGCGAGACGGTCGACGACCTCGAGCGGAAAGTCGACCGGATGAAAGCACTCTGGAAGCTCGATCACTCGAACTTCAGCGACGTGTCGGCGGAGAAAGAGGGGCTGGTGCCGGTCAAGGTCGTCGAGAAGTTCACGAAGGGAGCGCTTCGCGAGGCCAACGAACAGTACGGCATCGCCGCTGGCGACATCGTCTTCCTGCGGGATGCAAGCGGGGCGGGCCGTTCGACGGCCGAACTGCTCGCCACGTTCGAGCCACGGGTCGTCCTGAAACAGGGCGGGCTCTCGGAGGTCGCCGACGAGATCCTCTTCGACAATGAGATTCCGGTTGGCCCGGCCGACGACGTCGCGATGCAGGAAGTCGACGAACTCGCGGTCGCCCGCGAGGACGACGTCGAGGCGGTCATCGACGACTGGCACGACCGCGCGATGGAGCGCCAGCGCGACCAGAAGGCGGCGATGGTCGACCAACTCATCAGTGAGCATCGAGCGGGCGATACCGTGAGATAGGCCCGGACTCGAGCGGTTGTGAGAGCGAACTCGCCGTTAAAACATCCCGAAGCTCTGGAGCATGCCCGAGATCAGCGCCTTGACGAGGATGCCGAGGCCGGCGAGGACGAGGGCCATGCCGGCGGCGATCAGCAGGTTTTGATAGGCGATAAGCGCAACTCCAGCGAGAACGATCAGGAGGCCGGCGATTCCCTGCGGGCCGAGGTTTTTCAGCATACGAAGGCTGGCCAGCCAAAGGAAATAAACGGCGTGGTTTTCCGGTTTCGAGGGCCGACGGTGGCTCCGGATCAGCCACTGAATCGATAAAGGATTAAACCGCTCGAATGTGAACTACAGGCCATGAGTGACGACGGCGAGGGCGGTCGGAAGAACCTCCGGATGCCTGAGGATGATGAGGTTTTCGCGACCGTCACCAACATGCTCGGAGCGAACCGCGTAAAAGTACGCTGTGCAGACGGGACAGAGCGCACTGCACGTATTCCCGGCAAGATGCAAAAGCGAATCTGGATCCGTGAAGACGACGTCGTCCTCGTCGAACCGTGGGACTGGCAAGACGAGAAGGCCGACATCACCTGGCGGTATGAAAAAAGTGAAGCCGACCAGCTCCGTCGCGAAGGCCATATCCAATAGCAACGACCTTTTGCGCTGTGTTCACCGCGTTGCATAGCGTCGCGTACGCCTTCACTCGCCGAGCACGCAACACCGTCCCAACTGGCTATCCGAGCCCGTGACCGACGGGTGTCGAGATGCCGCCGCTCAAAAACCACCTACAGAAACCGGTTATTTGATCTGAATGTCGCCGACCATCGTGGTGCTGTGGGGCTGACAGACGTAGTGATCCATCGCTGCGTTGGCCGTGAACTCGAGGAACTGGTCGTCGCCACCCTCGGAGCTCAAATCCGTCTTGAGGCCATAGCCAACGTTCCCTTCTGCGTCGCGGATCTCGAGGTTGTGCATCGCGCCGTCGCCCTCGTTCCAGCCGATCGTGTAATTTTTGCCATCTATGAGGACGAGCGTTGGGTTCGAGGTACCCATGATGCTGTCTGGCGATTCGCCTTCCCAGCCGGCCGTCTCGGCATAGAGGACGATTCGCGTTCCCGGCTTGATCGCATCGATCGGGTCCGTCGTCTCGTGGTCATCATCTGTCGACACGTCCTCGTCAGATTCAGTATCGTCCCCATCGCTCGATATTGTCTCGTCTTCTGTACTGTCTTCGTCCTCATCGTTTGGCGCTGTGCCGTCGTCGACATCACTTTCGTACAGCCTGCGAGAATCGACGCAGCGACTGTTCCACCGGCGACCTGTACCACTGTTCGACGAGTAATCCGATTCGTGTCGGTCATAGTTGTATGTTTTATCTGTCATTAATAATATTTCATGTTCTACTGTTCAAACAGCTATCTCGACATAGTATCGACTGCCAGCGGGAGATTCAGTTTGTTGCTCGATCAATCTGTGGCACCGATGCCCACCACTGGACTGTGTGATATTAGCGAAATTATGATTTGTAGGTGTTGCTTACGTCTGCGACTGATCAGTGTCGAGCGGCTGTCACCGCGAAAAACGCCTACAGAAACGCGTTATTCGACCTGCAGGTCGCCGACCATGGTCACTTCGTGGGGAGCACAGACGTACTGTGCCAGCTCGGGACTCGCCGTGAACTCGAGGAACTGTTCGTCGCCACCCTCAGAAGCCAGCTCCGTCGCGAGATCGTCGACGACGGTTCCGTCCGCGTTTCGGAGCTCGAGGTTGTGCACCATGCCGTCGCCTTCTTGCCAGCCGATCTCGTAGGTCTCGCCGTCCTTGAGCACGAGCGTCGGGTTCTCGACACCCTCGATCGGCGCTGGCTCGAGGCCTTCCCACGCGGCCGTCCCGCCGTAGAGGACGATGCGCGTTCCCGGGTCGATTGCGATCGGTCCCACCGACTCCGTCTCCTCGTGGTCGTCGTCCGATGGCATGTCATCCTCGAGGTCAGACTCGGACGCTGTCTCCTCGTCGTCGGCCGACGCGTCCGCGTCGGCGTCCGCTGCGTCGGATTCGTCGGTCGTGTCGCTCGAGGCCGTCTCGTTTTCCGTGCCGTCAGTCTCGTCAGTTGTTCCGTTCGCATCGCCACCAGCGCCGAGTGATGACTCGGAATCGACGCGGCTCCGGTCGAGACAGCCTGCGACGATCGACGCGATCGCTGCTCCGCCGGCGACCTGAAGCACCGCTCGACGCCTCACTCGATTCGTGTCATTCATATATACAATCTTGACCCTCGTTGTTATAAAAATAGGACATTATTGTCGAGGAATATTTCGGCGGCGCAGCCTCGAGCGCCGACGGAGGCGTAACCGTCGTGGCGTCGTGTGAACGCCACACTGCAGTGTTCGAACGGTCGGCACGTGGACGGTGAGCGGCCACTACACGGGCCCGTACCTGTACGGTACTGGAACCGCGGCTCAAAAAACACCTACAGAAACGCGTTATTCGACCTGCAGGTCGCCGACCATCGTGGTGCTGTGAGGTTCACAGATGTCGGTCGTCGTCTCGGAACTGGCCGTGAACTCGAGGTTGTGGTTCGCGCCGTCGCCCTCGTTCCAGCCGATGGTGTCGTTTTCGGCTTCTATGAGGACGAGCGTTGGGTTCGAGGTACCCGCGATGCTGTCTGGCGATTCGCCTTCCTAGCCGGCTGTCTCGGCAGAGAGGACGACTGTTCGACGAGTACTCCGATTCGTGTCAGTCACAGTTCGCCGTCGTCGACCGACGATTCGCCGCCGGGAAGATGCTCTCCGGAAGGTACGCGGACACGGCCCAGTTCGGCGCGTTGACCACCTCATTGAGCTTCAGGTCGACGGCCACAGCACACAGCATGTAGGCCTCGGTTCGGGTGAGGCCGCGCTCGTCGTGCAGGTGGTCGATCATGTGCCGGATAGCTATGCGAGTCGCGTCCATGAGGTCGTCCGCGATCCCCGTCGTCCCGTACATCGGTTCGTCACGACCGGTCGAAGTGAACGGCCCCGTCGTTTCGAACTGCGGGCTCTCGAGCGACAGGTCCGACCGAAGGTCGAACCGGCACGTGACGGTCATCGGGGCCTCGATGCCGGTGCCACAGACCTCGCCATCGCCCTGTGCGGCGTGGCCGTCGCCGATGCTGAACAGGGCCCCCTCAATCGCGACGGGGAGATATAGCGTCGACCCTGCCGTGAGCTGTTTGACGTCCAGATTTCCGCCGACCGACCGCGGCGGGAACGTGCTGTGTGTACCGTCCTCGGCTGGTGCAACACCGATCACGCCAGGGAACGGATCGAGAGGCACCTCGATCCCGTCGACGAATTCGCCGACGTCGTCTGCGAGGTCCCAGACGTGCAGTGCCGGCTCCGGGAACTCCTCGGCCAGGAGTCCGAGTTCCATCTCCCCCGGGAGCACCAGCGTGTACCCCCAGCCGTCGTGGTCGATCTCGAGGATATCGATCTGGAGGACGTCACCCGGCTGTGCACCCTCGATCGCGACCGGGCCGGTCAGCGGGTGGACGGGGCCGACGTCCAGCGTGGCGAGATCCGCAACCGTCGCGTCGGGGCCGAGTTGGCCGTTCGTCGCGTCTCGACACTCGAAGCGGACGACGTCGCCCGGTTCGACCGTACACGCCGGCTCGAGGCCGTTGTCCCACACGCTGTGAACCGCGCTGTCGTCGGCACGTACCCGGTGATCAACCGTGTCGTTGTCGCTCGACATTCGAACGCAGCAAACGCGCCGCCAGCATAAAACAGTCTCCCCGAAAACGGTCCTCGAGACGCTACAGTTCCTCGAACTCGAGGTCGCCTTCGCGGATCGCCGACAGCGTCTCCGCCAGCTCGTCGACGGGGAGGCGCTTCTGGTCGGTCGTGTCTCGCTCGCGGATCGTGACGGTCGTCTCGTCGGCCTCGACGGTCTCGTAGTCGACCGTCACACAGAACGGCGTGCCGACCTCGTCCTGCCGGCGGTAGCGCCGCCCGATGTTGCCCGAGTCGTCGTAGGTGACCGAGAGGCCGGCCTCGCGCAGGTCGTCGACGATCTCGCCGGCATGGGCCTCGAGTTCCGCGTCGCTTTGCAGCGGGAAGACGCCGACGAACGTCGGGGCGACTTCGGGCTCGAGTTCGAGGAACGTTCGCTCTTCGCCGTCGACCTCGTCCTCTCGGTAGGCGTGGTGGAGAACGGTGTAGACGAGCCGGTCGACACCGAAGGAGGGTTCGACGACGTGGGGGATGATGTGCTCGCCGGATTCGGTTTGCGCTTCGACCGCGAAGCCGGTCTTCTCGACGGGGATCTCGTGAGTCTCGCCCTCGAGTTCGAATTCGACCGTGTCGCCCTCGAAGGCAGTGCGGTCGCGGGCTGCAAGCGCCTCGAGTTCCTCCACGACAGCCCCTGCGTCGCCGCCGAACTCGGGACCGAGGTAGCTCATGTCGGGGTCGACGGTGGCGCGCTCGACCGTCTTCGGCTCGTCGTACTGCTTGAAGACCGTAAAGCGGTCGCCGGAGTGTTCGCTGTGTTTCGAGAGGTCATAGTCGCCGCGGTAGGCGAAGCCGGCCATCTCGATCCAGTTGCCGTCGATTTCGCTTTCGGCGTCCCAGCAGTCGCTCGCGTAGTGGGCGCGCTCGCCCGAGAGGTGCTGGCGGAAGCGGAAGCGGTCCATATCGACGCCGACGGCCTCGTACCACGGCTTGGCGACGCCGAGGAAGTAAGCGACCCACGGACTGGCGATCACGTCGTCGGCGACGGCGTCACCGATCGTCGTCTGGATCTCGTCGCCATCCTCGTCGTTCTGCTCGGTTGCCGGGTAGAGCGTGACTTCGACGTCTTCGACCGCCGAGAGGTCGGGTTCGTCCTCCTCTGGGTCGATGAAGTACTCGAGTTCGGCCTGGGTGAACTCGCGGGTACGGATGATCGAGCGTCGCGGGCTGATCTCGTTGCGGTAGGCCCGGCCGATCTGGGTGACGCCGAACGGAAGCTGGTTGCGGGCGTACTCCTTGAGCCGCGGGAACTCGACGAAGATGCCCTGTGCCGTCTCGGGCCGTAAGTAGCCCGGTTGGGAGTCTCCGGGGCCGATATTGGTCGCGAACATGAGGTTGAAGTCCTCGACGGCGACGTCAGCGAGGCCAGCACCGCACTCAGGACAGACGAGTTCGTACTCGGCGATGACCTCCTCGACTTCAGGGATCTCGAGGCTCTCGGCGTCCTCGTACATCGTGTTGTCCTCGACGAGGTGGTCTGCACGGCTGCTCGTCCCACACTCGGGACACTCGATCAGCATGTCGTCGAAGCCATCGAGATGGCCCGAGGCTTCGAAGACGGGTTCGGGCATGATCGTCGGCGCGTCGATCTCCATGTTGCCTTCGGCGAGTGCAAAGCGATCGCGCCAGGCGTCCTCGACGTTGCCTTTCAGCGCCGCTCCCTGCGGGCCGAAGGTGTAGAAGCCGCCGACACTGCCGTAGGAGCCCGACGACTGGAAAAAGTAGCCGCGGCGCTTGGCTAGCTCGACCAGTTTTTCGCTCGTGTGGTCGGTTGTCGGATCGTCTGCGTCCGTCTCCGCCTGTTGGTTCTTACTCATACAACGCCTCCAGTAGATCGATGTCGCGGACGATGCCGACGAGCTGTTCGCCCGTGAGCACCGGAATCTGTTCGATGTCGTTGCTGATCATCCGCTGTGCGGCCTCCTGAACGGTCGTCTGCGCCGAGACCGTCACCACGTCGTCGGTCATGAACTCGCTGACGGGACCGGTCGGAAGCTCGATGTCCCGCGTCGGGAGATAGCGGCTGCCGACGGCTTTGATGCCCTCCCAGGACCACTCCGAATCCTGATCCGGGAAGTTGTCGCCCGTCGACTCCTCGCCCTCGACGATACGGGCGACGTCGATGATGTCGACCTCGGTGAGAACACCGCTCATCCGCCCGTCGTCGGACAGCGCAACGGTGTAGGGCACGTTCGCGTAGAAGAGTTCTCGCTCGGCGACCGGCAGCGGTGCGCCTTCGTAGGTCGTGTTCACGTTCTCGCTCGCGTAGCCCTCGACGACGCCCTCGGTTGCCTGATCGCCCGTCGCGATGGCGTGGACCACGTCGGTCACCGTGATGATCCCCTCGAACTCGCCGTCGACGACTGGCACGCGGCGGGCACCCTCTTCGACCATCGTCCGCGCGACGTCCTCGAGCGACGTCTCGACCGTCGTCGTCGGCACATCGTTCATCAACATGACGAGCTGGTCCTCGTCGGGCTGTTCGATCAGGGCGTCTCGTGAAACCAATCCACGGTACTCCGGGCCGTTATCCGTCGGTTTGACGACTGGGACCGAAGAAAACGACTGCTCTTGGAGGTACTCGAGGACGTCCGATCGAGTGCCGGGCAGTTCGACGGTGACCACGTCCTCGCGTGGCGTCATCGCGTCGGCTACGTTCATATCCACACGGTACGGCCAAAATGAGTATAAACCCAATGTTTCGTGCGCCCACGAAAGCCACCTGCTAATTAGTCGTTTCAATGGACAGTCTACTCCGACGAATTTATATACGAGTGGGTGTCACTCTCATACATGGTGACACGATCTCACACCATGACGTCCGACACCGTCGTC
Organism: Natronorubrum thiooxidans; assembly: GCF_900156475.1. Taxonomy (GTDB): domain Archaea; phylum Halobacteriota; class Halobacteria; order Halobacteriales; family Natrialbaceae; genus Natronorubrum; species Natronorubrum thiooxidans. Next base: position 131,095 of record NZ_FTNR01000005.1, on the reverse strand, counting down.
GGTTCGATCGACTCGAGCGATTCGGGTTCGGAATACGTTATCGCCGACATCTCGGCCGACGGAGCCTGGCTTTCGATGCAGGCGGACGACGCGCCGACGCTGCCAGCATGGCGATAAGTGTGGGTGAGATCGGGATCGATACGGTCTGCTGTGCCTGTTCACTGGAGCGACTGTACGGTTTTTGGACATCATTTTGTTACCAGCTCTCAGGTCCACGGAGTCACACTGTTTTTGTCGGTGAGCGGTAACGTATCACTCGATGGTCGGCCCACAGCCACCACGCGACACCGGGACCAACACGGACGACGAGTTCGGCGTCGGAACGGACGACTCACGATATACGGTCGCGACGTTTCTGTCGGCGCTCGTGCCGACGGCACTCGCCCGGCGTGCCGTTACCGTCTCGCTCGAGACTGATCGAGACGTCTACGCGCGCGACGACCCCGTCGAACTCACCGTCGAGTTCGCCAACCGGCTTCCCGTTCCCGTCGCGGTTCCGACACCCAGACAGCGCCGCTGGGGGTGGACGGTCGACGGCATCCTCGAGGCCAGCGACGAACGCCGTTTCACCCGCGCTCGTCCCTCGGCGTTTCGGTTCACTGGCGGCGAGCGAAAACAGGTCTCGGTCACCTGGAACGGTCGCCTCGAGCGTGCAGGCGAGGGGACGAGACGCGAATCGATCCTGCCCGATCCTGGCGAGTACGAACTGCGGGCGTTCGTCGCGACCGGTGACGACCGGTCTCGGCCGAGCGATTCGACGACGATCCGGATCGAACGCGACGCCGACTGAGATGGACGGTCACCCGTCACTGCCAGTGCAACTGACGATGATCGCGGGTCCACCGGGACGTCGGGACAGCGGCCCGTCTGAAACGCCGTACGCTGGACCTGTCGTTTACCTGCCACCAGTAACCGTTTAACTACGTGTGTCGTGGTACCACGTATGTCGCTCGAGCAAGTGTTCACCCAGCTTCCCGATCCGGGCTCGCATGCGTTTCCCGACTACTCGCTGCCCCGCGGGGAGCCCGTATTACCGATCGCCGTCACGCGCGACGAACTCTCGACAGTCCTCGAGTTATACGAGACGTTCCAGACCGTCGATCCGACTGGCCTGGACTCGAATCCGTTTCTCGAGGCGGCGACGACGTACATGCAACAGACGTTCGGGATTCCACAGTATCGCCCGGACGAACAGCTACAAGACGATATCGCGGCGCTGCTCAACGACTTCTCGGACGACCTCGGCGGCCGACCGCTGGGTGTCGTCGACGCGACGCCGGCCCACCATCGAACGCTGTACTTCTTCCTGATCAGCTGTCGCGGCTATCACTCCGCGCCCCACATCCGGTTCACTCCGGACGAGACGGCGGTCGAGACGCTGTACGAACTCTACCAGCGCGTGACCGAGCAGGACGTCTACCTCAAACACCCGTCGTCGGTCCTCGAGTGAGGTCGACCTGGTCGGATTCGATCAACTGCAGAGAAAACGAGCGCAAGCGGTGGTCATGAATCGCTTCCTCACCCGGTGAGGAAGCCACCCGGTGAAATGCGGGTCACCGGCCGGCCGTCTTCGTCCGTCGATTGGTCATCGCCGAACTGCGGGGAGTGGGCGACTGTTCGTCGTGCCTTTGCGATTCGCTGCGTGCCTGCCGTGACGGCTGCCAGGATCTTACTCATACATGAGTAAATAGAAAGGGGGGCACATAAGTATTTTCGAAATGAAAGATCGTGTTGTTCAGACGGCGAGCATCGAAATAGGTTCGACATCGTAAACGAACGCTTCAGACGGTATCAACGCGAGATACAGTCGATTAGCGGAACCATTTTTGTGAGACTAGCGGACTATTCACAAACGTACGAAATCAGATAGCTTTCTCGAGTCGGTGCCGAGCTATCACCGGTGGCGATGACACGCCGCGAAGTGTTCGCCCGATCCGTACGCCGGCTCGAGGTCGTAGGCGGGCCGTTCACGCGCACAGATACTCTGTTCGGCGAACGGCTCGAGCAGGTGGTCGGTCGCCTCCGCCCAGCCGTCGCGCTCGTCGGCCGACTCGCCACCGCGTTCGGTGTCCGTGGCGATCGCGTCGATCGCGTCCCTGACGATTTCGCCTGCGTCCCCACGCGGGAGGTCGTCGTCGAAGAACTCCCGGCGCATCTCGGCGGCTGCTATTGGCTCGAACGTCCGCCGTTTGACCGCACGCATGAATGCCCGGGTGTGTGCCCACTCTTCCTCTGTGAGTTCGTACGCCTCGGGGGCGATCAGCTGTGGACACCGGGTCCGGAACCGACAGCCCGACGGCGGATTCTGCGGGCTTGGAACCTCGCCCTCGAGGACGCCACGAGCGCCAGACTCCCGTGGGTCGGGCACGGGAATGGACTCGAGTAATGCCTTCGTATACGGGTGCTGGGGGTTTTCGAACAGTTCCTCTTTCTCGGCGACTTCGACGATGTGGCCGAGATACATCACCGCAACGCGGTCGGAGATGTGGCGGATCACGGAGAGATCATGGGCGATGAAGAGATAGGTGAGGCCGAACTCATCTTGGAGCCGCTCCATCGTGTTCAGTACCTGCGCCTGAATCGAGACGTCGAGTGCGGAGACCGGCTCGTCACAGACGACGAAATCGGGGTCGACCGACAGCGCCCGCGCGAGGTTGATCCGCTGGCGCTGCCCGCCGGAGAAGGCGTGGGGATAGCGGTTGTAGTGGCGCGGATCGAGCCCGACCTTCTCGAGGAGTTCCTTCGCTCGCGCCTCTCGGCCCTCGTCGTCTCCCATCCCGTGGGCGCGCATCGGCTCCTCGATGATCTGGCCGACTTTCATGCGGGGGTCCAGCGACGATTGTGGGTCCTGGAAGATCATCTGGATCTCCGAGCGCTTCTGTCGGAGTTTCTCGCCGCTGAGATCCGCGAGATTCTCTCCCCGGAAGTAGATATCGCCATCTGTCGGCTCGAGCAGGCGCAGGATCGTTCGGCCGAGCGTCGACTTGCCACAGCCGGACTCACCGACTAGCCCGAGCGTCTCGCCGGGCTGGATCTCGAGGGAGACGTCGTCGACTGCCTTCACTCGCTCGCGATCGACGCTGATCGGCGGGAACGTGTCCGGATCGAACTGCAGGCCCCCGAAGAGGCCGGAGCCCTGCCCGAAGTACTTCGAGACGCCCTCGAGTTCGAGCAACGGCCCGTCCCGGTCAGCGTCGCGCGCCTCGCTCGTGCGCAAGTCGCTACTCACCGCCATCACCTCCGGGCTCGTCGCCCGCGGGATTCGCCGCGAGTTCCGACTGCGGTTCGTCGGTTCGTCGGCTTCCCTCGCCGTCCACTGCGCCCTCGAGCGGCGGACTCTCGTCGTAGCCCACGTCGAAGACGTCGTGTTTTACGCAGGCCGCCCGGTGGGGCTCGCCGTCGGCGTCGGCGACCACTTTCGGCTCGGGATGGACCCGTTTGCACACTGCCCGCGCGTCGGGACAGCGCGGGTGAAACCGACAGCCGGAGGGCGGGTTGATCGCCTCCGGCATTACGCCCTCGATCGGCTCGAGGTCCGCGACGGTTCGGTCGGGTCTGGGCATCGACTCGAGTAGGGCCTGCGTGTAGGGGTGTTTGGTGTCGTAGAACAGTTCGTCGACCGGTGCCTGTTCGACGATCTCACCGAGATACATCACGTTCACGCGGTCACAGATTTCGGCGACGACACCCAGATCGTGGGTGACCCAGATAAAACTCGTTCCGTACTTTTTCTGGAGGTCGTCGACCAGATCGAGAATCTGTCCCTCGACGGTGACGTCGAGCGCCGTCGTCGGCTCGTCGGCGATGATGAGGCTGGGTTCACAGGCCAGCGCCATCGCGATGAGCACGCGCTGGCGCATCCCGCCCGAGAATTGGTGGGGGTACTCCTCGTAGCGCTGCTCGGGATCGGGAATACCCACCTCTCGAAGCATGTCGATCGCCTCCCGGCGAGCCTCGTCCTCCGACAGTCCGCGGTTGAGTTCGATGAACTCCCGCAGTTGGCCGCCGACGGTGAACACGGGGTTGAGTGACTCCATCGGGTCCTGGAAGATGACGGCAATCTCGTTGCCCCGGATTCGGGTCCGAATCTCCTCGTTGGAGAGCATCTCGTCCCGTTTTCGCAGGTCGCCGTTGGGGCCGTCCTCGAGACCGAAGAGCGTCTCACCTTTGTAGGTAACCTCGCCGGCGACGATCTCGCCGGGACGCTCGACGAGTCGCAGTAGGCTCATCGAGGCAACTGATTTGCCAGCGCCGCTTTCGCCGACGAGGCCGACGATCTCGCCCTCGTAGACCTCGAAGGAGATGCCGTCGACGGCGCGGACGGTGCCGGCTTCCGTGAAGAACTGTGTCTTGAGATTCTCGACGCGAAGGAGTGGTTCTGAACTCATTGTTAGTCGTCAATTCGGGGGTCGAGGGCGTCCTGCAGGCCGTCGCCGAACAGGTTGAAACCCATAATGGTGATCATGATCGCCAATCCCGGCCAGATCGAGAGCCAGACGTTCGAGTGCATGTAGCCGTGGGAGATGTTGAGCATCTGGCCCCAGTCCGGAGTCGGCGGCTGTGCGCCGTAGCCGAGGAAGGAGAGTCCGGCTACGATGAGGATTGTCACGCCGATCTGCAGCGTCGCGTACACCAACACCGGCGCGAAGCTGTTGGGAACGACATGGCGCATGATGATGTTGCGATCCCTGACACCGGCCGCCCGTGCGGCTTCGATATAGTCCATCTCGCGGACGCTCAGTACCCGGCTCCGGATGATGCGGGCGAAGACGGGGATGAACGCGACCCCCACGCCGATCACGGCGTACCAGATGTTCGCCCCGCCGATGAAGACGGTGAAAACGATGATGAGGATCAGTGGCGGAATCGCGTAGACCGTCTCGACCAGCCGCATCAGCACGTCGTCGACGCGGCCGCCGTAGTAACCGGCGACGGCACCGATTACCGTCCCGCCGGCGAGGCCGATGAACGTCGAGACGAGGCCGACGAACACCGACACCTGCGTGCCGTAGACGATCCGCGTGAAGTAGTCCCGGCCAGTGTGGTCGGTTCCGAGCGGATGCTCGAGCGTGCCACCAGCCGGTAACGGATTCCACGATTGTTCGGCAAGCGGGAAGTACGGCGGCATGTGCTGTGTTCCCTCGCCCGGTGGCGGGATGTACGTGGGGTGATCGAAGATCGGCAACAGCCGCGCGAACGTGAAATCCGACAAGAGTCCGAACGTGAGCAGCGACAGGTTGCTGTCCACGACGGCGTACACCGCGATGCTCAGCACGGCTGCCACGATATACAGCCCCCATCGGGCCGTCGTATCCTGTTTGATCCGCGCGACGGTGTATCGCCAGCCGACGCGGGCTTCGACATCGTCCTCGTCGGCCACCGTGTCCGTGCCGCTCTCGAGTTGTGATTCACCAACTGCCATGATTACTCCCTCTCACCGTAGGTGACGCGCGGATCGACGTACGCATACGAGATGTCCGTGATGATGACGCCGACCACGAACAACACGCCGAGCAACATTGTGACGCCCATCACGAGCTGGTAGTCGTTTTGCTGAATCGCCTCGACGAACAGCTGTCCCATCCCGTTGATGTTGAACACCGTCTCGACCAGCACCGCGCCGCCAAGCGCCGTCGACAGGTTGAGCCCGACAATGGTGATAATCGGAAGCTGTGCGACCTGAAACGCGTGTTTACGAAGGATCGTCCGCTCTGGGACGCCGTAGGCGCGTGCGAGCTTGACGTACTCGCCTTGCAGTGACTCGATCATCTGCGTGCGCTCGACGCGCATGATCGTCGCCATCTGCAACGTCCCCAGCGCGATCATCGGCAAAAGCAAGTGCCGGATCGATTCGTAGTATAGCTCGAGGTGGCCGCTAATGCCCGGGTAGGAACTGGGCGGTCGCCACGGATAGATGAGCCCGCTCGAGGGTAACCAGCCGAGTTTGACGGCGAAGATCAGGATCAGGACGATCCCGATCCAGAACGACGGGGTGCTGACGCCGACGAGGGCGGCGATTCGCGAGGCGTGGTCAGTCGGCTCGTTCCGACGGTTGGCGGCGACGATGCCGAGCGGAATCGCCGTCGCCAGCGCGAACGCGTACGCCGACAGGACCAACAGGAGCGTCGGTCCAATTCGATCCAGTATCAGATCGGCGACCGGCCGCTGGTAGTGGATGCTCTGACCGAGGTCTCCCTCGAGCAGGCCGGCCATATAGGTCAGGTAGCGCTCGTGTAACGGTCTGTCGAGTCCGTATCGTTGTTCGATCGATCGCACCAACTCCTCGCTGTGTTCCTGCCCCTGGAGCATGAGGCTGACCGGATCGCCCGGCCCCAGGTTCGCGAGCAGGAACGTAATAACGGAGATCCCGATCAGGACGGGTATCGCCTGCAAGAGCCTGTAGATCGTGTATTTGAGTAGTTTCATTGCGCAGTTCGCGTTTGCATTTCGTCGTGCTCGTCTCGAGATGGCTCCATTGCCGGCGAGTCGGTGGAAACCACGGTCGGCCGTTTCCACCGGCGTGGCGCCACTGTCAACGGTTTACTCCATGGAGACGTTCGTATACTCCGCGACGAGAGTCGGGTTTCTCGTCACTTCCGGATGGGCCTGCAGACCCTGGACGTAGTCGCGGGCAGCCATCGTGTTGTCTTGGGTAAACGCGGGCAACACGGGCAGTTCCTCGACGATTTCTCGGATGACGGGCTCGTACAGATCGTAGCGCGCGTCCTGGTCGGCCGAGTTGCGGCCCTCGGCGATGTCGTCGTGGAAGCCGTCGCTCCCCTCGTAGTAGTGACCCTGATTGACGCCCGCCTGGCTCTCGTGAAAGAGCGGGTAGAGGTAGAAGTCGGGGTCAGGACCGCCGGTCCAGCCCAGCATGTACATCTGGTAGTCGTCCTCGTTCCCGCTCGTGTACGTATCGACCAGCGTCGCGAAGTCGAGCGTCTGCACGTCGGCCCCGTAGCCAATCTCGTCCAATCGGGTGGCGATCCGTTCGGCCAGCTGCGCGCGAATTCCCGCCGGCGTGATGATCGTCGGCTCGAAGTCGTCTGGCGCGTGTTCCTCGAGCAGCGACTGGGCCTCGTCGGGGTCGTACTCGGGCAACAGCTCCTGGTACTCGTCTTCCGGGAACCCCCAGACATCGTTGACAACCGGTGGGACCGGGCTGTACATCGGCGAGGCCACGTTTCCAGCGTTGGACTCGATGAAATCCTGCATCGAGAACGAGTGGGCGATCGCTCGCCGGACCTCCGGATTCGCCGTTGGCCCCTCGTTGCAGTTAAACGCCATATACATGAACGACGGACTCTCGGCCGAGTAGAGTTCTACCCCTTCTTCGTCCTCGAGAATGTCCCAGTCGTCGTTTGGAATCCCGGCGATGGCGTCGGTGTCGCCCGATCGAATGTCGGAGATCCGGCCCGCGTCGTCGTCGTGGGCGACGAAGCGAACCTGCTCGAGGTTCGGCTCGAGGTCGTCCCAGTAGTCGTCGTTGCGCTCGAGTTCGACGTACTCGTTGTCCTGGAAGTCGGCGAACTCGAACGGACCGGAACCGACCGGATCCCTGTTGAACGCCTCGCGGTCGTCGGTGCGGACGGATTCGGGGACCACTGTGACGCCCATCGTCGCGAGTTCAAACGGGCCGTATGGCTCGTCACCGAGGTCGACCTGAAGCTGGTAGTCGTCGATGACCTCGGTGCTCTCGATCATGTCGTACTCGGCCGCGTTTTCCGTCTCCTCTTCGACCGGCGCGGTAAACGAGTGGGCGACGTCTGCGGCGGTTACCTCGTCACCGTTGTGGAACGTGGCGCCGTCTACGAGTTCGAAAATATAGCGCGTCCCGTCGCGCTCGATGGTCGGCTCACCTGCCGCGAGTTTGGGCTGTAACTCGAGTCCGTCGTCGTACTCATAGAGCCCGTCGAAGACGAGTTGAATCACCTGAAAGCTGTAGGCGTCGTTCGAGATGACGGGGTCAAACTGTTCTTCACGCGATTGCTCTTGCGTGAAGTGGAACTGCTCGGCACCATCACCGTCACCGCCACCAATGCACCCTGCAATCGCTGCCGCGGAGACGGCAGCTCCCGACGCGAGGAGATGTCGCCTGGTAACGTTCACCATGTCTTGTGGCATACTGTAACATGTGTTCTGTCATACCTTATATAACTTTTGATACGTGTACTGTTTATATTGGTCGTATTTAGCCAACATCTTCCGATATCCGTCATCTCATACTACCTCTGCTGAATAATGCAGATTATTGTACTCAACTGAACAATGATTGCCAATAGTTATCTTCCGCAACCGCTCCGTCGGGGTATTGTGTGAAATGCTATCGACTCTCTGTTGAGCGTAACCGAACGTAGCCCTTTTTCTATCGGCGGACACAGTTGTGTCGTATGAACTATCGCGCCGTCGAGACCACGGACGAGTACGTCGCCCGCCTCGAGACGGGTGCCGACTGGCGGGCCGAGATCGAGTCGCTCGCAAACGACGTCGACGCCGACGCGGCCTGGTTTACCGCTCTCGGTGCGGTCCAGGACGCCGAAGTCTGGTTTTACGACCAGGACGACTGCGAGTACTATCCGATCGCATTCGACGAGCCACTCGAGGTCGCCAGTTGCGTGGGCAACGTCTCCCTGTTAGACGGCGACCGATTCGCACACACCCACGTCGTCCTCTCGGATGCGGACGGCACCGCCGTCGCGGGCCACCTGAACGAAGCGACGGTCTGGGCCGGCGAGGTCCACATGCGCGTCTTCGAAGCTCCCCTCGAGCGTGAGCACGACGAGACTACCGACCTCGACCTCTGGCTCTGATATGCGCGAGGAAGATGCTCGGTACTTCCAGCGCCTCGAGGACCAGTTAGACGAGGCGTTCGACGTCGCCGAGCGAGCCAAACAACGCGGCGGCGACCCGGAGCCCGAAGTCGAGATTCCGGTTGCCAAGGACATGGCCGACCGCGTCGAGAACATCCTCGGCATCGACGGCGTCGCCGAACGCGTCCGCGAACTCGAAGACCAGATGTCTCGCGAGGAGGCCGCCCTCGAGCTCGCAAAGGACTTCGCGGACGGGAGGGTCGGCGATTACGAGACGAGAGCGGGGAAGATCGAAGGCGCGGTCCGAACGGCAGTCGCGCTTCTGACCGAGGGCGTCGTCGCCGCGCCGATCGAAGGAATCGATCGGGTCGAACTCTTACAAAACGACGACGGGACCGAGTTTGTCAACGTCTACTACGCCGGTCCGATCCGTTCGGCGGGGGGGACAGCACAGGCACTCTCTGTGCTCGTGGCCGACTACACGCGTGCGCTCGTGGGTATCGAACAGTACAACGCCCGTGACGACGAGATCGAACGCTACGCCGAAGAAATCGCCCTCTACGATAAGGAAACCGGCCTCCAGTACACGCCGAAAGCGAAAGAGGCCAAGTTCATCGCCAAACACCTCCCGATCATGCTCGACGGGGAGGCAACGGGCGACGAGGAGGTGTCGGGCTTTCGTGATTTAGAGCGGGTCGACACCAACAGCGCCCGTGGCGGGATGTGTCTCGTCCTCGGGGAGGGGATCGCGCTCAAGGCCCCCAAAATCCAGCGGTACACCCGCAATCTCGACGAGGTCGACTGGCCGTGGCTGCAGGATCTGATCGACGGCAACTACACGGCTGATGAGGGCGAGGACGGTGCGGACAGCGACGAAGACGACGCACACGCAGAGTCGGACGAAAGCGACGGTGACACGACTGAGCCGGCCGACGATTCCGACGCGTCTGACGGTCCGCCGCGAGCCGAGCCATCCACGAAGTTCCTCCGGGATCTGATTGCCGGTCGGCCGGTCTTCTCTCATCCAAGCGCCGAAGGCGGCTTTCGGCTCCGGTACGGCCGTGCGCGCAACCACGGCTTTGCGACCGGCGGGGTTCATCCCGCGACGATGCATCTGGTCGATGACTTCCTCGCGACGGGGACCCAGATCAAGACCGAACGCCCCGGCAAAGCCCACGGGATCATCCCCGTCGACAGCATCGACGGCCCCACGGTCAAACTGGCAAACGGCGACGTCCGTCGGATCGACGACCCCGAGGAGGCCCTCGAGATCAGAAACGGCATCGAGAAGATTCTGGACACCGGCGAGTATCTGGTCAACTACGGCGAGTTTGTCGAGAACAACCATCCGCTTGCCCCCGCCTCCTACGTCTTCGAGTGGTGGATTCAGGATCTGGCAGACGCCGGTGCAGACACGCAGGCGCTCGAGGACGACCCCCGAATCGACCTCGAGTTCCCCGAGGCCGAGCAAGCCCTCGAGTGGGCGACGGCGTACGACGCCCCGCTCCATCCCCAGTACACCTATCTCTGGCACGATATCTCGGTCGAGACGTACTGCGCCCTCGCGGACGCCGTTGCCCATGGCCGAGTCGAAGACGACGCCGACGGGGACGGGACGCTCGTCCTCGAGTACGGCGAGTCGACCGCGGTGGCACTCGAGACGCTCATTATCGAACACCGCCAGCGCGAGGCCGAGAACCGAATTGAGATCGACGACTGGCGACCCTTCGCCCGCACGCTGGGGTGTGAGCCCCGCCAAGCGGTCACTGATGGGGCCACGCTGGAACCCGACGGGCACGAACAGGCATCGACCATCGAACTCGAGCGCACCTGGAGCGACGACGACCTCTCCGAACGGGCCCGCACGTGGGGGCACGAAGAAGACGGCGACAACGCCATCGAGGCGGTCAACGAGGTGGCTCCCTTCCAGGTTCGCGAACGCGCGCCGACACGGATCGGCAATCGGATGGGCCGTCCGGAAAAGTCAGAGCGGCGCGATCTCAGTCCGCCGGTCCACACGCTGTTTCCCATCGGCGAAGCCGGTGGTGCACAGCGCAACGTCGCCAACGCGGCCAAACACGCCGAAACGATGTCGGACACGCCCGGCGTCGTCGAGGTTCAGATCGGTCGCCAGCGCTGTCCCAACTGCGAGACGGAGACGTTCAAGAACCGCTGTCCTGAGTGTAACACCCGGACGACCCCCGACTACCGCTGTCCCGACTGCGAGCAGCGTATCGAACCCGACGAGGCCGGTCGCGTCGAGTGTGGCCACTGCGACCGCGAAGCTACCTGTGTCGAATCCCGCGAGATCGACATCCACGAGGAGTATCGTGACGCCTTGGAGTCGGTCGGCGAACGCGAGAACGCCTTCGAGATCCTCAAAGGCGTCAAGGGGCTCTCCTCGGCGACGAAGGTCCCCGAACCCATCGAAAAGGGAGTGCTTCGTGCGAAACACGACGTCAGCACGTTCAAAGACGGCACCATCCGCTACGACATGACCGACCTGCCCGTCACGTCGGTCCGCGCCAGCGAACTCGATATCGACGTCGGCCAACTCCAGGCACTGGGCTACGAGGAAGACATCCACGGTGACCCGCTGACCCACGAGGACCAGTTGGTCGAACTCAAGGTCCAGGATATCGTCCTCTCGGACGGCGCAGCCGAGTTCATGCTCCAGACCGCTGCCTTCATCGACGACTTACTCGAGCAGTACTACGGCCTCGAGCGGTTCTACGAGTTCGAAGACCGACAGGACCTCGTGGGCGAACTCGTCTTCGGGATGGCACCCCACACGAGCGCGGCAACTGTCGGTCGAGTGATTGGGTTTACGACCGCAGCCGTTGGCTACGCACATCCGTACTTTCACGCCGCCAAGCGCCGCAACTGCGATGGTGACGAGGACTGTGTTATGCTGCTTCTTGACGGGTTGCTTAACTTTAGCAAATCGTTCCTCCCTGACCAGCGCGGCGGCAAGATGGACGCCCCCCTCGTCATGTCCTCGCGAATCGACCCCTCCGAGATCGACGATGAGGCCCACAACATGGACATCGTCTCCCAGTACCCTCGCGAGTTCTATCTGGCGACTCGCGAGCAGGCCGATCCCGAATCTGTCGAGATCCAGATCGGCGAAGACACCCTCGGCACCGACGGCGAGTACACCGGCTTCGAACACACCCACGACACCACCGACATCGCGATGGGGCCCGACCTCTCGGCGTACAAGACGCTGGGTTCGATGATGGACAAGATGGACGCCCAGCTCGAGCTTTCGCGCAAACTCGAGTCAGTCGACGAGACCGACGTCGCCGAACGGGTGATCGAAGGCCACTTCCTGCCGGATCTGATCGGCAACCTCCGTGCGTTCTCACGGCAGGAAACCCGCTGTCTCGACTGCGGCGAGAAGTTCCGCCGGATGCCCCTGACCGGCGACTGCCGCGAATGCGGTGGTCGGGTTAACCTCACCGTCCACGAAGGCTCGGTGAACAAGTACATGCAGACGGCGATTCAGGTCGCCGAGGAGTACGACTGCCGCGATTACACGAAACAGCGCCTCGAGGTCTTAGAACGCTCGCTCGAGAGCGTGTTCGAGAATGACAAGAACAAGCAATCGGGGATCGAGGATTTCATGTGAAACGGATCGCAGTCCGTCTCAGTCGCTGGCTGGAGTGAAACCCGGAATCTGGCCTTTGGGGTACTGTATCTGTGGCGTGTGTCGATGATCCGGCAGCCACTCCCGGAGGCTCTCGTTGAACCGCTCGGGTCGCTCTCGTGGGGTCCAGTGGCCGCAGTCGCCGACCAGATCCAGTTCCGCGTTCGGCAGTCGGTCAGCGGCACGAATCGACCACTCGACGGGGACGAGCGGGTCGTCTCTGCCGTGGACGAGCAGTGTTGGAACAGTCAGTGACTCGAGGTCGTCGACGAAGTTCGTCGCGACGCGGCCGTTAAACGAGAGTTCGTTCCGCTGGAACTGCTTGAACGCCTGGATCGACCCCGGTTCCATCAATTTTCCTCTGACGTCCTCGACGAACGGCTCGGGGAGGTCGCTGGCGTCGGCGACGAGGCTATCGAGGACCATCCGTACGCTTTCGCTGGTGGCGCTGCAGGCGATCTTTCCGAACTCCGTGATGCCGGGGATCTGTCCGAGCACCTTCCAGGGGAGGGCGCTGGGCAGTCGGCCGCCGAGACCGTAGCTATCGACGAGCGCTAACTGCTCGACGCGATCGGGGTGTTCGAGGGCGTAGCCGAGTGCTACACCGCCACCCATCGAGATCCCGGCCAGGGTGACGCGGTCGTACGGCAGCGTCTCGAGGAAGCCCTCGAGGACGTCGACGTACGTCTCGATGGTGTGGGTGACACTGCCCGTACTGTTGCCGTACTCCGGCCAGTCGATTCCGTAGACCTGGTAGTCGTCGGCGAGGGCGTCGATGGTGTGTCGCCACGAAACGGTTGCGTCATCGATTCCAGCACCGTGACAGAGGACGACGGGCGGACCGCTGGTGCCCGCGCGTCGGTATGCGATCCGGCAGTTGCCGACGGTGGCGACACCCGTTCCGGTCATTGGTGGGACACGCCGTCGCCGTGATTGCTTGGATTTGGATGCTGACTGCTGCGACTGTCCGTGGGGGACACGGGAGAACATAGCCGTGCTGATCGTCCGACACCGCTGTCAACCGTGAAACCGTCGATAGTCGGTCGGTTTCCCGTTCGGACTGACTCGAGACAACGCGTTTCGACTGGAGCGACCCCGGGAGCGACTCCAGTGGTGCGACCTCCTTTCATATACCCTTCCTCTGAACGGGGGATGTATATTGTTTTCTATTCTCATGGGAACGATTGTCATCTTGGTTGCACTATTCACTCGACTCGAGTGTCGACAGCTATTTTATATAGCATTTGTTGATTTATTGCTGGCTGTTCGAATCAAGAACCGGGACGAAAACCGCTTTCACTGCGCTCGATACAGGAGTACGTAGCTATGGAGATCGTCATCTTCGGTGCCGGCAGCCTTGGCAGTCTCATCGGCGGCGCGCTCGCATCCGACTCCAAAAACGCAGTCACACTCGTCGCGCGTGACCCTCATGCAAGTGCCGTCTGTGCGTCTGGCCTCGAGGTCCGTGGCGAACTCGAGACAACAGTCACTCCACACGCGACGACTGACGGCCACGGACTCGAGGCCGACCTCGCTGTTGTGGCGGTCAAATCGTTCGACACCGCGGCGGCCGCCGAGACGCTCGCGACGGGGTCGTATGACACCATCCTCTCGTTGCAAAACGGGATGGGCAACGAGGAGACGCTTGCGGCCCGGCTCGAGGCACCGGTCCTGGCCGGAACGGCCTCCTACGGCGCGATTTTGCAGGCACCAGGCGTCGTCGAGTGTACCGGCATCGGCGAGATCGTCCTCGGTGCCCGAGCAGGTGGCTCCTCGGACCGTGCAGATCGGATCAGCGACCTGTTCGCGTCGGCCGGCCTCGAGACCACCGTCGCCACGGATATGCCCCGACGGCTCTGGGAAAAGCTCGCCGTCAACGCGGGGATCAATGCCATCACGGCGCTCACCGAAACCGAAAACGGCGCGGTGCTCGAGGCCGACGCGAACGACCTCGCACTGTCGGCCGCCCGCGAAACGGCTCGCGTCGCTCGTTCGTGTGCCGTGTCGCTATCGAACCGAGAGGCAGTGGTCGCGCTGGAGTCCGTTGCAACCGAGACAGCCGCGAACACCTCCTCGATGCGTCAGGATATCCACGCCGAGCGCCGCACCGAGATCGACGCCATCAACGGGTATGTGGTCGATCGGGCCGCCGAACGCCAGGTTCCGACGAACCGAATTCTCACGGCACTGGTCCGGACGTGGGAACGTGGAGTCGGCATACGCTGACTCGCTTTCGGACTCGCCGACGCAATCGAGTGGCGCTGCTGGTCGACGTGATAAACAACAGTACGGGCTCGAGAACGTTAGAACGGAGCTTCGGGGCCTTCGTCCGCTTCGCCGTCGTCGTCGACGGTTTCACCGGGGAACGATGGGCTCATTCCACCGCCCATGTCGTCGCCGCCTTCAGCGCCGGTGTGGGCGTTGACTTTCTCGATTTCGGGGATCTCTTTGACCATGCGGCTCTTGATCGCCTGAATCGTCATCGGCGAGATCCCACAGCCACTGCAGGCACCACCGAGTGCGATACTGACCTCTCCGGTCTCGCGGTCGAGATCCTGAATCGCCGCGCTGCCGCCGTGCATCTGAATCTGCGGGAAGTTTCGCCGCAGGAAGTTCGCGACGCGTTCCTCGAGGTCGTCCCCGTCGTTCTGGGTCTCGGTACTCATAGGCCACCCTTGGGTGTGCGCACCCCTAAACCTTCCGTCATCCGCAATCGCTCGCCGACAGCCATGGCGGCTTGTGTCGGCTGTCGTTACTTCAACCCGAAGATCCGCTCGAGTTCGGTTTCGATCTCCGCGACGTGGCGCTCGAGGATCTGCTCGAATCGCTCTTCCTCGACGACCACGCCTGAAAGCCGTCCGTACGGATCGTCGGGAAGCTCGATTCGGAACTCGCCGTCGTGTTCTTGCGGGCTTTGCCCGCTCGAATCGTTCCCCTCGTAGAACGGCTCACTCTCGTTTAACACCTGCTGGTCGATCGCGTGGACGAGCTCGGAGTCGTAGTTGTCGTTCATGCGGTTGAACGCGTTCTTGTACGCCTGCTGGAGTTCGGGAAAGTAGTTGGCGTACTTGTCTTCGAATTTTTCGGGATCGAACTCTGCCATACTCGAGCCGAGGGCGAGCGACGACAAAAGTCGGACGATCGGTCGTCCGTACTTTCAGCCCTATTGGTACTACCAGCTCGTTGATTCAGTATGGGCCACCTACATACGGACGATGCGTACGCAAGCGGAACCAACACTCTTGCGACGCTCCTCAGGACGCTACATGTCCCCTGACCATCCCCCAATCCCACGTGAAGAACTCCCTCCCGGATGGGGGCCTGCTGACTGCTGTGACGGGCAGTTCGCGTATCGTCATAGCCAGCCACCGCTCGAACTCGTTGCGGATCGGACCGCTGCTGACCGATCCCATCCCGGACTCGGCCTCAGCCGCTGTTGGGAACTCCGCTATCGCTACTTCCTTGCCGATCAGTCGGTCGCCGAAGCGATCGGTCGTGTCTCGACTCGTCAGGCCGCAATCAAGGGCATGCTCGAGTGTATGCACCACGTCCACGAGCGTGTCGACGAGCCGGCTGGTCCCGGGGAGATACGGGATGTGCTCGAGCAGGTTCGGCTTTCAGACGTCGTTCCTGACACCCTCTCACCGATTGAGTGAGTCGGGCACACGTGGCCGTCAACATGCTATTAGCACAGCAAACAACTGATTACCGCCGTCAGCAGTTGCAGGCCAGTATCGAAATATTCAGCTAATAAAGTGTATAATGCGATATTGAATCGTCTGTTCCCGGACGACCACTGGCGGTGCGCTTATATTTCTATCAGCAGAATGGGTACTCACAGACGCCACCCGACATGGTCCTATGACATCTCAGATCCCATTTGCTATCGACTTCCACGTCCACTCGGATGAGTCATACGACGGTCACGAACCGATCGAACTCATCCTGGAGCACGCAGCCGATATCGGCCTCGATGGAGTCGTTATCACTGACCACGATGAAATCGGCGAGTCACTTCGCGCCGCAGAACTCGCACCGGAGTACGGACTCGTGGGTATCCCCGGTGTCGAGGTCTCGACCCGACACGGCCATCTGCTGGCAATTGGTGTCGAACAACGACCGGATCCTGGTCAGCCATTCATGAAAACCGTCGGCACCGTCCGTGAACTGGACGGGGTGGCTATCGTTCCACATCCCTTTCAACGGAGCCGCCACGGCGTCCACAAACGCCATATCAAAGACGCCGACGCGATCGAGACCTACAACTCCATGGTCTTTACTGGCTACCGGAATCGCCGTGCCCGGACGTTCGCCCGCCGGCGAGCGTATCCCGAAATCGGCGCGAGCGACGCCCACTACCTCCCGAACGTCGGCAAGGCATACACCGAAATCCTCGTCAGTCCCGACACAGCGAACCCGACGAAAGCAGATATCGATGGCGACGACCTCGTCGATGCCATTCTCGAGGGTCGCACCCAGATTCGGGGTAAGCGCACGCCAATCCACAAAAGTACGGTCCAGTACGCCAAAGGAGCCGTTCGCAAGTCGACGTATCTGTTGACCTCGCGTACGCCGCTGGTGCCGACGGTTCCGGCGTCGATGGATCGCTCGAGATAACCGGCTCAGGAGAGCTGCTCGCCGACGATCGCGTCGGCGCGCTCGATAAACGTCGTTTCGTCTCCGTTCGGCACCGTCGCACCGGCAGCAACGTCGTGACCGCCGCCGTCACCACCGACGGCGCGTGCGGCCTCGCCGACGACGACGGAGAGGTCGAGTCCATTTCGAACGAGGCTGTGGGTGCCACGGGCCGAGACTTTGACGTGCTCGTCGTCTTTGTCGGCGAAGGCGATGATCGGCTTCGATCGGCTGATTCCCTGATTACCCATCGCCATCCCCGCGACGATGCCGACGATCGTCTCGCGAATGCGGTCGCCCGCGTGGAACCACTGGAGATTGTCCTCGTGGGTGACGCCTTCTTGTGTGACCAGATCGATCCCTGCCGAGAGGTTACGCCGGTGATCGCGCAGCAGCTTTCGGGCCCGCTCGAGGGCGTCCCCTCGATCGCCGAGACAGACCCCGAGGCCGACATCAGCGCGTTCGTAGCGGGCGGTCGCGTTGAGCAGCGTCGAGAACTCGCTTGTGTCCCGGAGCTCGGTGCCGACGGGTTCGTCGGGCAGGACGTAGGCGGTGCTGACGAGTCCGTCGATTTTCGTCGCCGGGACGCCACTCGAGACGGCCCGTCTGACGAGCGCGCTGGCGACAGTCTGTTTTTCGTCGTTCGTGAGCCCTGCCCACCGACGCCACTCACCGTCGCGTTTCAACTCGAGGTCGAGTTCGTCCAGAAAGCGCAACGCGCCGTTTTTGTCGTTGGAGATGCCGGGAATGTGGACGTCGGTGGCGTACTCGAGCAGTTTCGGCAGGGGACGGGTCTGTTTGCCGTAGAGTGCGAGATCCTTGCCGGTCTCGACGACGCCGGCGTCGACGCCCTCGGCGACGATCTTTGCGTTCGCGCCGTGGAGTTCGCCGCCGGAGGCCTGCATGTCGCCGACGGCACCGACGACGGCCAGTGCGGCGAGATCCCGGTTGTCCGAGCGGGCGGCGGTTGCCGTCCCGCCATCGGTTGCGACCGGCTCGTCCGACTGCTGGTCCGAAACCGCGGCAAGTGCGCGCGCGAGGACGTAACTCGCACCGGCTCCCGAGAGTTCGGACGCGCCGTTGATGCCGAACAGCAACGGGTTGAGGTGGTAGTCGGTTTCGACGCGGACCGCCTCGCCGTCCTCGTCGGCCGTCGCCGGCTGGTGGTGGTCCGCGATCACCGGGGTGAACGCGCCGTCGGCTTCGTACTCGCTGATAATATCGAGTTGGCCGCTTCCGAAGTCGGTAAAGAGGACGGTGTCGTACTCGGTCGCCGCGATATCGGCGAGTGCGTCCGCGTCGAGTTGCTTCTCGAAGACCGTCTCGAACGGAATCCGTGCCCGCTCGAGTGCCTGGACGGCGATCGCGGCGCTGGTCAGTCCGTCGGCGTCGATGTGTGAGGCCAGCAGAACGCGGTCGGCTCCAGCGAGCCGCGTTGCACAGCGGGTCGCACACTCCTCAAGTTCTGGAATCGGCCCAGCCATCGAGCTATCGTTGGGCCGGCTTCGCTCATAAACTTGCGGTCTGGTGCCGTCACACCACAAGCAGTTCCACCAGCGATCTGCGAGCGAGCAACAGGACGATGTTGTTCGCCGCGAACACGACGTAGAGGGCGACGACGCCGACCACGAATCGGACGTCGAGCGGGTCCGAGAGCACGTGGCCGATTCCGATCACGATCGCGGCGTAGCAGACGGCCGCCAGCACGACGCCCGGGAGGCCAAACAGCCCGTAGAACAGGACGGTGATCGGATTGAGTTCGGTTGCGTACGGGACCAGAAAGAACAGCGTTGCAGCAACCGTGTCGATGCCCCAGAGGACGAAAAACGCGCGTCGGAGTCCGACCGACGCCGGCGGATCGAGTTTCCGTGAGAGCGACGTTGCGACTGCCATCGGTAGTCGCTCTACAGGCTCGAGCGAGCGTGAGGACTAAGCTTGCGAGTGCTGGTTTGTGTGTAAATAACAACCGCTCTGCTACGGACTCGAGCGCGAACCGCCGTCGCGTCGCCCTATTCGCGAGTCGCCTCGAGTGTTTCGCGTGCGAGCGCGTCGAACGTGGCTTCGTCGGGGATCACGTCGACGTCGATCCCCAGCGAGTCGGCGGTGTCGGCCGTCGGCTCGCCGATGACGCCGATCGTAACGTCCTCGAGTCCGGCGAGCGTCTCCTCGCGAACACCACGGTCGGCGGCGGCCTCGAGGAAGTGGGCGACTGTCAGCGACGACGTAAAGCAGGCAGCCTCGAGGCTGCCCTCGGCGGCCAACTCGGCTGAGCCGCCGCTGTCTGCGGGGCGGACCAGTCGGTAGAGAATCGTTTCGTGGGTGTACGCACCCGCGTCGTTGAGTCCTTCGAGCAACACGGGGCTGCCGTGGTCGCTGCGGGCGACCTCGACGCGTGCGCCGTCGACGACGTCCTCGAGGGTCGCGACGAGTCCACTCGAAGTGTATTCGTCGGGAACGATATCGACGGTGTAGCCCTCCTCGCGAAGCGCGTCGGCGGTCGCGGGGCCGATGGCACAGACGGTGGCGTTGCCGGGCTCCCAGCCAGCCGCGGAGACGAGTTCCGCGCCGGTTTTGCTCGTGAGGAGCACGTAGTCGGCGTCGGTCCGTGGCGTCGCGTCGGTCGCGTCGACTGCCAGCATCGGATCGGCGACGGGAGTCGCGCCGAGTTCCTCGAGGAGGGAAACGGCGTCGGCGAGTCGGTCGTCGTCCGGGCGGAAGACAGCGACGGTGGGTGTGTCACTCATCGTGGCTCGTGGTTCATATCCTCGGTTGCGGCGTCGTAGTCGTTCCGAAGGAACTCGACGACTGATTTGCGAGTGCTGGCGACGCCGCCGATCACCGTGACCGCAGGCGGCGAGATGTCGTTCGTGTCGCGGGCGTCGACGATGGTCTCGAGGGTGCCCGTCGCGACCTGTTGGGTCGTCCACGTGCCGCGTTCGATGAGTGCGACTGGCGTTTCGGGGGCCATACCGCCCTCGATCAGTGCCGCCGTGTACTCGGGCAGCCGTGTGACGCCCATCAACACGACGATCGTGCCGCCGGCGGTGGCCAGCGCCTCCCAGTCGACGGCCGACTCCGGTTTGGTGGGGTCTTCGTGGCCGGTGACGAAGGAGACCGAGGAGGCGTGATCGCGATGGGTCACCGGAATACCGGCGACTGCGGGCGCGGCGACCGCCGACGTAATCCCGGGGACGACCTCGAAGGGGATTCCGTGGGCGGCGAGATACTCGGCTTCCTCGCCGCCGCGGCCGAAGACGAACGAGTCGCCGCCCTTGAGTCGAACGACGTTCTGTCCGTCGCGAGCGAGTGCGACCAGTCGTTCGTTGATCTCGGACTGTGGCGTCCGATTGCCGTGCGCTCGCTTGCCGACGTCTTGACGGTTCGCTTCGGGAACCATGTCGATGATCTCCGGCCCCGGAAGCTTGTCGTGGAGCACGATATCGGCGTCCTCGAGCAGGCGCTGGGCTTTGACGGTCAGTAACTCGGGGTCGCCAGGGCCGCTCCCGACGAGATAGACGGTGCCGAGTTCGGTGTGGACTGTCTCGTCTTCCACACTGGGTTCGTCCGACGCTGGCATCTACGCCCCCTCGTGTGTCTCTTCGTCGTCAGCGTCGCTCTCCGTACGGGCGTGCTCGATCAGGTCCGCTGCACCACGGTCTGCCAGATCGCGGGCGAACTCACGGGCGGCCTCGGCGTGGCGTTCGACCGGCAGATCTCGGCTCCCAGTCACCGACTGCTCACCGTTCTGGTCAAAAACGGTGACCGTCGCGTGGACGTGTTCGCCCTGGACGACCGCGTAGATGCCGACTGGCGCGATACAGCCCCCTCCCAACTCTGCGAGGATCGTTCGCTCGACCGTCGTCTCGACGCGACTGCGCGGGTGGTCGATCACGGACTGGATCTCGCGAGCCGTCTCGCCGTCGGTCGCGGTCACCGCGAGCGCGCCCTGTCCCGGTGCCGGGACGAACGTCGACGCCGGCAGCTCGTAGGCGTCGACGTAGTGGTCGAGCCCGCTTCGCTCGAGGCCGGCCTGTGCGAGCACGATCGCGTCGTACTCGGTCTCGACCTCGCGGCCGAGCGCCTGTTTTTCGAGTTCGGAAAGCCCGTCGAACCAGTCGTCAGTGGTCTGGTCGAAGTCGGGCTCGAACGCCTCGTTGCCGGTGTTCCCCTTGCGCTCTTTGTCCGCCTCTGTCCGTTTCTGGTGTTCGGCCTGCAGTGCGGGCGCGAGCAGCTTCTCGAGGCGCGTATCCACGTTCCCGCGCAGCGGCTCGACCTCGAGGTCGGGGCGCTCAGAGAGCAGTTGAGCCCGCCGTCGCAGACTCGAGGTGCCGACAGTTGCGCCCTCGGGTAACTCCTCGAGCGTCGCGCCCTCGGGCGTGATGAGCAGATCACCCGGTGGTCCCCGTGCTGGCACCCCGGCGGTCACCAGCTCTGTGGGCTGTTCGGTCGGCATATCCTTCATCGAGTGGATCGCGCCATCGACGTCGCCCTCGAGGACGCGTTCGTCGAGTTCACGGACGAACGCACCGGTTTTTCCCAGTCGGTGGATCAGTTCGTCTTTGATCTGGTCGCCCGTGGTATCGACGGTCACGAGTTCGACCTCGTACCGTCGGTCCTCCAGGGCCTCCTGCACCAGCGAGGCCTGCCGCCGGGCGAGTGTGGACCCCCGCGTCGCCAATCGCAACGTCCCGCGTGTTCTCATAGCCATGAGTCTGCGCTTGGGGTATGAAAAGCGCACGCTTGTCGGACGCGGGTCACCGGTCCGCAGAGACGAGTTTCAGCTTCGAGAACATGTTCGACGGGACGTTTATGTAAGTGACCCTGATTGATTGGTTCATATGTCGAAAACGATTTACGATCGACTCGGCGGCCAAGACGCCATTGCGGCGGTCGTCGACCGATTCTACGACCGCGTCGTCGCGGACGAACAGGTCGCTCACTACTTCGACGACGTCGACATGCACCGACAGCGGGCCCACCAGACCCAGTTTCTCAGCGCGGTCGCGGGTGGCCCCGTCGACTACACGGGTGCTGACATGGCAGCCGCACACGACGACCTCGAGATCACGAAACCCGACTTCGACGCGATCGTGGGCCATCTCGAGGCGGCCCTCGAGGCGTTCGAGGTCAACCCCGACGATCGGGACGCGGTTCTCGCCGCCGTCGGTGAGTACGAGGATGCCATCGTGACGGCGACGGCCTGATCGACCGCCGGTGGGGCGCGAAACGACGGCTCGAGTCCGCCCGCTCTGGCAAGTCGGACCCGAGGTCTTTTGATGCCGTCCCCGGTATCACAACCCAATGACTGCAGTTACGCTTGGTCCTGAAGGAACGTACTCACACCGGGCAGCCACGGCGATCGCCGACGGCGACGAGATCGACTTCCGCCAGTCGGTCACGGCAATCGTCGACGCCGTTGCCCGTGGCGAACACGACCGCGGTGTCATTCCGATCGAAAACAGCATCGAAGGCAGCGTCACGGAGAGCCTCGATGCGCTCGCGGAGTACGACGTCGCCGTCGTCCGCGAGATCGTCACGCCGATTCGACACGCCCTGCTCGCCCAGGGGCCGGAGTTCGACACGATCGCCAGCCACTCTCAGGCGCTAGCGCAGTGTCGCTCCTATCTCGACCGCGAGTATCCCGACGCCACGCTCGAGGCTGTCGCGAGCACGGCACAGGGTGTCGAGTTCGCCCGCGAAGATCCGTCCGTCGCAGGTATCGGCCACCCCGACAACGCCAGCAACGGCATCGAAGTGCTTGCTGAGGACATTCAGGACCAGGACTCGAACGCGACGCGATTCTTCGCGCTTGCACCCGCTGAAGAGCGCTCGAAAGGCGGGGGCAAATCCACGCTCGTCGTCTACCCGAACGCGAACTATCCTGGCCTGTTGCTCGAACTGCTCGAGCCCTTTGCCGACCGCGACATCAACCTGACGCGGGTCGAATCCCGTCCCAGCGGCCAGCGACTGGGCGACTACGTCTTCCACATCGACATCGAGGCCGGCCTCTACGAGGCGCGGACGAAAGAAGCGATCGAGGATCTCGAGAAGCTGGCAGAGAAGGGGTGGGTCCGTCGGCTGGGTTCGTACGACACCGAACACGTCGTCGGGTAGCGTTGAGCGATCGAGCCAGCGACTGAAGGGGAGCCAGCGACTGAAGGGGACCCATCGAGGAGACCACAAACTGTTTTTCCCCATCCCGCGGGAGTACGACCATGCCACTCACCGCAGGCGACGACGCGCCAACCGTGACCGCACCGACCCAAGACGGCGAGTCAGTGACTCTCGAGTTCGACGACCCCACGGTCGTCTACTTCTACCCGAAAGACGACACCCCCGGCTGTACGATCGAAGCCAATCAGTTCCAGCGCGAACACGAGACCTACCAGGATGCCGGCGTTGCAGTCTACGGCGTCTCGACCGACGACGTCGACTCCCACCAGTCGTTCTGTGCATCGGAAGGCCTCGAGTTCGACCTGCTGGCCGACCCCGACGCCGAGCTCGCCGCCGCCTTCGACGTCGATCTGCGGGACAGCGGTGTAACCAAGCGGACGACGTTCGTCCTCGCCGACGGCGAGGTCCAGACCGTCTACGAGAGCGTCGACCCAGACGGCCACGCGCGTGACGTGCTTCTCGATGCGATCGACGACGGACTGGTGACGCTGCCGGAGTAACGTTCTCGAGCCCTGTTTTGACCTCGAGGGGCGGGCAGAATTTATCCCACTCGAGGTCGTAGATTTGCGTATGCGAGGAAATCCGTTCGAGGAAATCGAAGAGATGCTCGACCGTGTGAGCAAGCAGGTCGAAGAGGGGATGACCAGCGGCGGGCTGCAGGTTCCTGGCTCCGTCCCGGTCAACGTCGTCGACACCGGCGAGGAGTACCTCGTTACGGCCGATCTGCCCGGTTACGAGACCGACGACATCGAGCTGACGCTCTCGGAAGGGACGTTGCATCTCGATGCTGAACGCGAGGACGACCACGCACACGAGGGTGACCGCTATCTCCGGCGTGAACGAACCCGACTCTCGGTGAGCCGCCGGATTCGACTGCCCGAACCAGTCGAGGAGGAGTCGATCACGGCGGGCCACGAGAACGGCGTGTTGACGGTTCGGCTCCCGAAAGTCGGCGGCGACTCCGAGTCGAAAGCGATCGACATCGAGTGAAAAGGGAACGACGGCGACTGTGCGGCGACCGTCCGCGGTGAACGACTATCGCCGGTCGAAACCGCCTACCGCTTCAGATGTCGTTCGATCGCGGTCGCTGCATCCCTGAACGCCGCGATATTCATACTGTCGGTCGTCAGGAGTACGCCGACGTCACCGACGAGTTTTCTGACGACGAACCCGTTGTCGTGGACTCGGATGGTAAACGAGTACGGGCCGAATTCAATGCTGCCGTCAGACCCCGAGAGCGCGCTGCGGACGGGCGCTTCCACGAACCCGACGGACTCGAGGTCCACAAGCGGTGATTTGGCGCGGCGAGCGGCCTCGTGCGATTCGTAGATGTCCTGTCTGACGTAGAGGACATCGAACTGCGTCGGGGTAAAGTAGATGACGCTGCGGAGTTCATCGCCAAGCCCCGTTCGGGCGATACTGACGAGTTCGTCGGCCAGTGCGGTCGCGATGTCGGTGGTGAATCGTTCCTGACTCATTGCACCGCATAGGTCGCCACAGTGCTCAAGCATTTCGGCTACACAGGACCTGAAACGCCGATATGTCCGGATTTGCGTGCTGTTCGAAGCACGCTCGAGCGGTGAGTGTATCGGATCGCCAGTAGGTATGCAAAGCGGTGGTTCGCCACCGGCCCGTGTTCGCGGTCTCGAGGCAGCGATAGCCGCCTCGCAGTCATTATAAGGAGCGAGTTCGCACGTCTATACAGCAATGAGTGACGCGGGATACGACCATGCAGCGGTCGAACGACGCTGGCAGGAGGCGTGGGACGACGAAGGCGCCTATCGGACGCCGGACGACGTCGACGATCCGACGTACGTGCTCGGAATGTACCCGTACCCGTCGGGTAAACTTCACATGGGCCACGTCCGAAACTACACGATCACGGACGCCTACGCCCGCTACCGACGGATGACCGGTGACGAGGTCCTCCATCCGATGGGGTGGGACGCGTTCGGCCTCCCCGCCGAAAACGCGGCTAAAGAGCGCGACACCAATCCGCGCGACTGGACGTTCGACTGCATCGACACGATGCGCGACCAGATGGAGGCGATGGGCTTTGGCTACGATTGGGATCGCGAAATCGCAACGTGCACCCCCGAGTATTATAAGTGGAACCAGTGGCTCTTCTCGCGGTTTCACGACGAGGATCTCGTCGAGCGCCGGGACGCTGAAGTCAACTGGTGTCCCGAGTGTGAGACCGTCCTCGCCGACGAACAGGTCGAAGGCGAGGCCGAACTCTGCTGGCGCTGTGACACCCCCGTCGAACAGCGCGAACTCGAGCAGTGGTTCCTGCAGATCACCGAGTACGCAGACGAGTTGCTCGAGGACATCGACGACTTGGAGGGGTGGCCGAACTCGGTGCGCCAGATGCAGCGCAACTGGATCGGTCGCCAGCACGGGACCGAACTCGAGTTCGCTATCGAAGGCCACGGCTCGGTCGAGGCCTTCACCACGCGCGTCGACACGATCTACGGCGCGACGTTCTTCGCACTCGCGCCGGATCACCCGATCAGCGAGGAACTCGCCGCGGAGGACGACGCCGTTCACGAATTCATCGAGCACGAGGCAGATCCCGAGGGCGACGAACCGAACGGCGTCGAGACGGGGCTGACCGCGACGAACCCGGTCACGGGCGAGGAGATCCCGGTCTACGTCGCCGACTTCGTCCTCTCGGACGTCGGGACGGGCGCGCTGATGGCCGTTCCCGGCCACGACGACCGCGACCACGCCTTCGCCGAGAAGATGGGCGTCGACATCGACCCCGTCATCGCACCCAGCGAGGACGAGGTGCCGGACGTCAGCGAGGAAGCGTTCACTGACGACGGCGTGCTGGTCAACTCCGGCGAGTACAGCGGCCTCGACAGCGAGACGGCCCGTGAGCGCCTGACGGAGGATATCGACAGTGCCGAGGAGGCAACCCAGTATCAGCTTCGCGACTGGGGGATCTCCCGCCAGCGCTACTGGGGGACGCCGATCCCGGTCATCCACTGCGACAACTGCGGCCCCGTGATGGTTCCCGACGAGGACCTGCCGGTCGAACTGCCCGAGTTCATCAACACGACCGGGAACCCACTCGACGCCGCTGAGGAGTGGAAACAGACGACCTGTCCGGACTGTGGCGGCGAGGCGACCCGCGAGACCGACACGATGGACACCTTCGTCGACTCCTCGTGGTACTTCCTGCGCTACGTCTCTCCCGACAGCGAGGACGTCCCGTTCGACTTAGAGCAGGCCAACGACTGGATGCCCGTCGACCAGTACGTCGGTGGCATCGAACACGCCGTCATGCACCTGCTGTACTCGCGCTTTTTCACCAAGGTCATCGCCGACCACGAAGGGCTCGAGCACCGCGAGCCGTTCACGAACCTGCTCGCACAGGGGATGGTCCAACTCGAGGGCGAGAAGATGTCCAAATCGAAGGGGAACGTCGTCTCGCCCCAGCGGATCGTCGAGGAGTACGGCGCGGACACCGCACGGCTGTTCATGATGCAGGCCGCCCAGCCCGAGCGCGATTTCGACTGGAGTGAGGAGGGTGTGCGTTCGACGTACGCCTTCCTCACGCGGCTGCAGGGGATGGTCGAGGATTATACTGCGAACGAACCCGACGGCGACGACGATGCGATCGCCAGCTACGTCGACGCGGAGATCGACGCGACGATCGCCATCGCGACCGACGAGTACGACGACTTGACGTTCAACAAGGCGCTGCGGGAAACGCAGGATCTGGTGCGGACGCTGCGCCAGTATGTGGACTCCACCGAGCCCCACGCCGACACCTACGAGCGCGGGCTGTCGGCCGTCGTTCGCCTGCTCGCCCCCGTTGCCCCGCACCTGGCTGAGGAGCTTCACGACGCACTCGGCAACGATGGTTTCGTCGTCGACGCCGAGTGGCCGACTGCTAACGTCGATTACGATTACGTCGCGAAACGCCGTCGCTTGGTCGAGAACACGCGCGAAGACGTCCGCCAGATCATCGACATCGCCGGCATCGACGACCCGCAGGCGATCGACGTCGTTATCGCCCCCGACTGGAAGTACGACGCACTCGAGATCGCCATTGAGAGCGACGCACCCAACCTGATCGGCGAACTCATGGGCGAATCCCACATCCGCGAGCAGGGCGACGCCGCCGCCAGCTACGGCCAGGACCTCCAGGCCGAACGCGAAGCGCTGTCGATGACGCTCGAGCCCGACGAGGAACACGCCGCCCTCGAGTCAGCCGCGTGGCTGATCGAACGCGAGTTCGACGCGCCGGTGTCGGTCGTTCGCGCCGACGCCGTCGACGACAGCGTCCTCAAAAACGCCGAACCCGGCCGCCCGGCGATCGAGATCGCCGACTAAGATACAACTACCATCGGTTCTGACAGGCGACTGTCTGATTTATGCTGCTGTCTATCGTGTCGTCTGATACGGCCTCGTGGCTGACTTTCGAGGATGACTGATCAGCACACCCGACAGACACGGAGACAGACACAAACACGAACGGACCCATTCCGATGGACGTTCGCCGACGGGTCGTCACCGAGGGCACCCCACGTCGTGTCGATGACGTGGCGAGATGGGCTGTTCGTCCACTGGCCCGTCGACCCCGACGCGATTCGACCGCACGTTCCTGATCAGTTGACACTCGAGACGCGGGATGGCGATGCGTGGCTAAGCATACTCCCGTTCGTGCTGACGAACGTCGGCATTCGCGGGACGCCGCCGGCTGCCCGAACGGCGGTCGCCGAACTCAACGTTCGGACGTACGTCCGCTATCGGGGCGATCCCGGCCTATTTTTCTTCAGTATCGACGTCGGGAGCCCACTGATCGCCGCCGTGGTCGGTCGAACGACGCGGTTGCCGGTCTATCACGCCCACATGCGGGTCAGTGCCGACGGCGAGGGGGTCTCGTTCTCGAGTACGCGGGGCCAGACTGCCACTGGCGTTCGCCCACGTTTTCACGTCGACCGGAACCCCGCACGCTTTTCGGCGACGTATCGCCCCGACGGCGACGGCTTTGTCCCGGAACCGGACACGCTTGCCCACTGGCTTGTCGAACGGCGTCGGTTCTACGCTGCCGAAGCGAGCGGCATTCTGACCGGCGAAATCGCCCACGACCCGTGGCCCTTGCAGCCCGCCGACGTCACGATCCACGAAAACACCATGTTCGAGGCGAACGACCTCCCGGAACCGACAGCCGATCCCGTGGTTCACTACTGTGACGAACTCCCAATGACGGGATCGATCCTGCGTCGAGTACGCGACCGCTAACTGGCCATGCGCTCCAGCCAGTTCGGCGACCGCCCGC
The DNA here is from genome assembly GCF_900156475.1 of Natronorubrum thiooxidans. GTDB lineage: Archaea > Halobacteriota > Halobacteria > Halobacteriales > Natrialbaceae > Natronorubrum > Natronorubrum thiooxidans. The sequence continues at coordinate 102,537 of NZ_FTNR01000005.1, read as the reverse complement.
TTAGTTCGAGTCGCCGACGCCAACGAGATCGAACGGATGCCCCTCGCCGGCCTCACGCGCCCGTTCGTAGACGACGTGTGCCGCGGCGACGTCCTGGATCGCCAGTCCGGTCGAGTCGAAGACAGTGACGCCCGTGTCGCTCGTCCGGCTTTCTTTCGAGCCGACGACGATTTCGCCGATCTCAGCGTGGATGTCGTCATCGGTCAACACGCCCTCGTGGTAGGGGACGTTGATCTCGCCGGAGTGGGTACACTGCTCGTGGTCGTCGATGACGATCCGCGCCGCTTGCAGTAACTCGTCGCTCAGTTCGTGTTTTCCTTCCGCGTCGGCACCGATCGCGTTGACGTGGGTGTGCTCGCCGACGTCCTCGAGGCCGACGATCGGATCCTCGACCGGTGTCACCGTCGAGAGCACGTCACAGTGGCCAGCCTCCGAAATCGAGCCGGCGCGGACGTCGAATTCGTCGCCAAACGCCTCGATGAATCGCTCGACGCGGTCTTCGTCCAGATCGGAGACGACGACTTCCTCGATCGGTCGGACCTCGCTGATCGCCTCGAGTTGCGTGTACGACTGGACGCCAGCACCGACGATGCCGAGTGTCGTGGCGTCCTCGACGGCCAGATAGTCGGTGGCGACGGCCGCCGCCGCGCCGGTGCGTTTCATCGTGAGCATCGTCCCGTCCATGATCGCGCGTGGGAACGCGGTCTCGGGGTCGGAGTAGATCATCGTTCCCAGCACGGTCGGCAGGTCGTACTCGGCGGGGTTGTCGGGATGAACGTTGACCCATTTCAGCCCGGCAGCGTCCCAGTCGCCGGTGTCCAGATAGGCCGGCATCGAGCGGAAGTCGCCGTTGTACTGGGGGAGATCGATGTAGGATTTTGCGGGCATCTGCGTCTCGCCGCGTTCGAAGGCCCCGAAGGCCTGTTCGACGGCGTCGATGACATCCGCGAAGGCGGCGTACTCGTCGACATCCTCGCTATCCAATAGAAGCGTGTTCATACTGGCGAATATTGCAAGCGACTACTTAGATGGATCGAATATGATCACTTTCGACAGCGAAGCCCACACGTATGTAGAACGACTACGACTGTTCTCGAGGACGTCCCGAATCTCGAACGACAGCGCAAAAATGAATTCCGGTCGCGGGTCACTTCGTTCCCCGCTCGCTTTCAGCGGTTCTCACTCACTTCGTTCGTTCCGACCGCTCTCACATCATGCCGCCCATGCCGCCGCCCATACCGCCCATGCCGCCGCCCATGCCACCGCCGCCCGGTGGCATCTCTTCGTCGTCGTCATCGTGGGAGACCGCGAGGTCGCCAGCGGCGATGACGTCGTCGATGCGAAGCAGCATCACGGCCGCCTCGGTTGCGGATTCGATCGCCTGGGTCTTCACGCGCAGGGGCTCGTAGACGCCTTCGGCGTCCATATCGATCGTGTCGCCGGTGTAGGCGTCGAGACCGGATGCGGTCTCGCCGGCGTCGTGGTCGGATCGCAGTTCGACCAGCGAGTCGATGGGGTCGAGTCCGGCGTTCTCTGCGAGGGTGCGTGGGATGACCTCGAGGGCGTCCGCGAAGGCCTCGACGGCGAGTTGCTCGCGGCCACCGACGGAGTCGGCGTAGTCACGCAGGGCAAGCGAGAGTTCGATTTCGGGTGCGCCGCCGCCGGCGACGACCTTGCCGTCCTCGAGGGTCGTACGAACAACGCCGAGGGAGTCCTCGATGGCACGGTCGACTTCGTCGATGACGTGCTCGGTGCCACCGCGGAGGATGAGGGTGACGGCCTTTGCGTCTTCGACGTCCTCGACGAAGATGCGCTGGTCGCCAGCGATCTCTTTCTGGGCGACGCTGCCGGCGAAGCCGAGGTCGTCCTCGGAGAGGTCGTCGACCGAGGAAGCGGGCGTCGCGCCGGTTGCGCGGGCGAGCTGGCCCTGGTCGCTTGCTTTGACGCGGCGGACGGCGATGATGCCTTCCTGTGCGAGGTAGTGCTGAGCCATGTCGTCGATGCCGCCGTCGACGAAGACGACGTCAGCGCCGACGTCGGCGACCTGTTCGGCCATCTCGCGCAGCTGGGCTTCTTCCTGCTCTAAGAACTGCTCGAGCTGGTCGGGGTCGGTGACGTTGACCTCGGCGTCGATCTCGGTCTCTTTGATCTCGAGGTCGCCGTCGATGATCGCGACCGAGGCGTCCTCGGCGAAGTACGGCATGCTGTCGGAGACGCGCTCCTTGTCGACGATGACGCCTTCGACGAGCTCGGAGTTCTCGATCGAGCCGCCGACGACCTTCTCGACTTTGATGTTGTCCGTGTCGACACCCTCGTCGTCAGCGACGGACTGAACTGCGTCGACGACCAGCTGGGCCAGCAGGTCGCGGGCGCTCTCTGCGCCTTTGCCGGTCATCGCGGTGGCGGCGATCTGCTGGAGAACCTCGTCGTCGTCGGCTTCGACGTCGATGGCGATCTCCTCTAAGGCCTCGGTGGCCTCTTCGGCGGCCTGTCGATACCCCTGTGCGAGCGTGGTCGCGTGAATATCCTGCTCGAGGAGGTCCTCGGCCTGGCTGAGGAGTTCACCGGAGATGACGACGGCGCTGGTGGTGCCGTCGCCGACTTCGTCCTCCTGGGTCTCGGCGACTTCGACGATCATGTCGGCTGCCGGGTGATCGATCTCCATCTCCGAGAGCAGGGTGACGCCGTCGTTCGTGACGATGACGTTGCCCGTCGAGTCGACGAGCATCTTGTCCATCCCCTTCGGACCGAGCGTGGTCCGTACGGATTCGGCAACGGCCTTGCCGGCCTGTACGTTCATCGATTGTGCGTCTTTGCCGGATGTCCGCTGACTGTCCTCCGAGAGAACGATAAGGGGCTGGTTGCCCATCTGCTGTTGTGCCATAGTCAAGCGAAGGATTGTTTGTGATTCTATATAAACCTTTCGAGAATTGTCGGGTCAAATCACTGTACGAGGGCCCACTCCGGTTGTTCCACCCGGGCGGTTCGTCTATTATTTATATCATTCTTGGTCCCTCCAACGGTGCAAATCGGCGGCGAGCAACTCGCTCGAGGCGGCGTTCCGCCGCTACCGGAGATAGTCGCCTCACGCGCCCTCGAGTCGCTTGGCGGCGACGATTGCCGCTGCGCCGACGACGGCAGCCAGTCCGGCACTGGCGAAGGCGGGGGTGTACGTTCCGAGCACGTCGTATCCAACACCGGCGAGAAACGGGGCGGTGAGTCCGGAGAGGGCAAACGCTCCCGAGATCAGTCCGAACACTGCGTTCAGGTTCTCCCGACCGAACAGATCACCGGTAAGCGGCGCGAGCAGTGCCCCGTTCCCGCCGTAGGCGAGTCCAAAGACGACCGCGAAGGCGAGGAGCGCGGTCGTCGTCTCGAGCGCTGGCAGGGCGAGCGTCGAAACCCCCATCACCGTCGAACAGCCGGCGAAGACGCGAACGCGACCGACGTAATCCGACACGTAGCCGATTCCCACCCGACCGACTGCGTTCGCGCCGCCGATGACCGCGAGCGCGGTTGCCCCGGCGGCTCGAGATAACCCGATATCGGAGGCGTAGACGACGAGATGGACGAAGACGATGTACATCGTCGTGTAGATCAACACCCAGCCGACGAAGACCAGCCCGAACGACGGCGTCCACGCGATGGCGTGGATGTCGGCGAACTGCGCTCCCAGCGATGGCTGCTCACTGCCGTCCTCTCGGCCGCCGTTCGTACTTGTCTCGAGCGCTCGAGGCTCGGCAAACTCTCCGGCTGGAACCGGCTCCGTCGTGGGCTCGTCCCTGATCAGCAGGGTCGCGACGAGCAACAGGACGGTGACGACGCCGGCAAGGACGAGAAACGACGAGCGCCAGCCAACGCGGTCGATAAGCGCGGTCGCCGCCGGCGCGACGACGAGCATGCCAGCACCGAGGCCGGCGGAGGCGACGCCGCCGGCAAACCCTGCTCGCCGGTCGAACCAGCGCGGCACCGTCGCGTACGCCACGACGTAGACGATGCTCATGCCGATTCCCGTGACGACGCCGTAGGCGAGGACGACCGTGAGCCACGTCGTCGCGACACTGGTCCAGAGCAAGCCGAGACAGAGCACGACCGTCCCGAGCGCGAGCATTCGCCGCGTGCCGAGTCGATCGACGAAGACGCCGACGAGAACCGCGCCCATGTAAAGCAACAGTGTCTGGACGCCGAAGGCGATCGTCGTTACGGCGCGCGAGCGGGCGAAGTCCGTCGCCATCCGCTCGAGAAAGACGCCAAAGGAGTAGGAGAGGCCGAAGACGACGAACGTCCCGAGAAAACACGCGCAGACGACAATCCAGCCGTAGTAGGGACGATTCATGGCGAGAGATCGATCGATATCGTGGGTCGAGTGACGTGAATCGAGTGGAACCGGCGAACGCGTCCAAATCGATGCGGGTGGTCAGTTGTGTCGCCCTAGTACGGCACGACGTAGAGCATGACCGCGAGGAACGGAATCAGCAACACCAGCATGGCGATGGCGTAGCCGAACATCTCGCGGGCTTTGATCTTGGTGATCGCGAGCAGCGGGAGCGCCCAGAACGGGTTCAACAGGTTGGTGTGGGCGTCACCGACGGCGTAGGCCATTGTCGCGTGGGCGGCCGGGATGTCGTACGATTGGGCCGCCTCGAGCACCGATGGCCCAAGGACGATCCACTCGCCGCCGCCGGAGGGAACGAACATGTTGGTCACTGCAGCGGCGAGCCAGGCGAAGATCGGGAACGTGGCTGGCGAGGAGATCGTGAGCAGCCCTTCTGCGATCATCTCTGCGAGGCCGGAAGACGCCATAATGCCCTGAATCCCGGCGAAAAACGGGAAGAGCAAGATCACGCCGGCGGCGGCGTTCGAGGCGTCGCCGAAGCGCTCCCGGTAGAGCTGTGGACGCGTGTAGATCGCGATACCGGCCATCAGGAACGCGAAGTTGACGACGTTGAGATTGAGCGCGTCGAGGCCGAGCGTCGCGAACGTGTAGCCGACCATCACGAGCCCGGCCAGCGCGATCAGCCCGCCCATGAGCCGGCTGTTGTTGATCCGCTCTGCAGGCACCTGTGGTTCGGGCTCGGTTTCGGTCGACTCCTCGGCGTCGGCTTTCAGGTCACCGCCATCGGTACTCGTCTCGAGCAGTTCGGACTCGGGGATGTATTCCGTGATTCCCCGCGACCGTTCCGGCGCCGGACTCAGCAGGTAGAGGACGACCGCAGCGAAGGCGATCGAGAGGGCCGTGAGCGTCAGCGCGTACGGATGCAAGATCGTCTCGGAGGTGGGGATGGTCCCCTCGAGCAGTCCCATCTCGATGAACTCGTTGCCCTCCGTGGCGAGCAACAGTGGCGCGGACCCGGAGAGCCCCCAGTGCCAGGTCAGTCCAAGCCCCATGTAGCCCGCCACACACAACAACGGGTAGTGGACGGCGATCCCGTTTTGATGGGCTGTCTTCCCCATCTCGCGGGCGAAGATCGCGCCGATGATCAGCCCGAGCCCCCAGTGTACCCAGGCGAGTGCCATCGACACGACGCCGACGAGGACGACCGCCTGCTTCCCGCTCGAGGGCAACTGGCTCAATCGCTGAAGGCCGGCGTTGACCCGTGGGTGGTAGGCGACAACGAACCCCGTCATCAGGATGAGCACCATCTGCATCGCGAACGTCAGAAACGCCCAGAACCCGTCGTACCAGAACTCGACTGCCTCGAATACGCCCGCATCCGTCCCGACGACGGCGGCGATGTAGACGATGTACGTGAGGATAATAGCAAACAGGAACGGGCTGGGCATCCACCGCTCGACCCAGGTAGCCATGACGTCACCCATCCGCTCGAGTGCTGATTCATCCGTGGCACTTGATGTCATATCTGCCGATCACAGTACTAGTATATAAATATTGATTATACACCTTTAGGAAATGGGGTGAATTACCAGTTCCCTCACTAGTGGATACTGAGAGATATAGCCGGTGTTCGACCGGACAGTTGCCGAGACTCGAGGGATTCGTACTGCTAGCCACTAAGCAGTGTGTTCGTTGACAGCTACGCCATCGGCCGAGAAGAGAGAGTGACGGTTCGAGTGAGGCGTCCGGTCTCAAGTCGAAGGCAGCGAGTGCTCGATCAGGACTGGCCGCCGGGGAACCGGTGGTACTCCATGCCCTTGTGTTTCATCTCGTTGTGCTTGTCTTCGAGGAACGAGTAGACGGTGCCGTGTGGAGCGCCATCCAGCAGCATCTCGGCTGCGGTGCGGACGACGTCGACCTGTTGTGGCGTGCCAATCGTCCCGAGCGTCGAGCCGTAGATGACGACGTCGGCACCCGTCAGGTCCTCCATGAGTTCACGCGTGCGACCGCCCTCGCCGATGAGGCGGCCTTTCTTGCGTTTCATGTCGTTTTTATTTCGTGCAGCGGCATCGATATCGACGAGATCGAACATCATCATCTCGTCCTCGAGCAGTCGCAGTGCCGCGTCGGGTGCGAAGCCGCGACCGATCGCACGGACGATGTCGGGGGCCTTGAGTCCGAGTACGGGATCGCCGACGGTGTCGACGGCAACGGAGCCGTTCTCCGAATCGATGTCGAGTCGAACCTCGGCTTTCGATTCGATTTCGCGCATCGTCTCGCCTCCTTCGCCGATAAGAACGCCGATGCGGTCCTGCGGAATCTTCACGTGTTGCATACAGCACGATACTTGCTGGGCGAGGTTAAGCGCTTGGACCGACGCCGCTGTGGGCCACGCGGGGTGTCCCCAGGGATCGTGTCGATGAACTCCACCAGCTACGCGTCAACGGATCGGAACCGGACCGACTCCGAGCGCGTATCCACGATCGCGACCGTTCGGTCGGCCTCGGAGCCCGGAAGGACGTGTGCGCCGGGGTTGAGAACCGTCGTCCGTCCCTCCGCCGACAGCTCTCGCTCGTGGTGGTGGCCGTAGCAGACGAAATCAAACGTCTCGCCGGCTGTAATCGCCTCGACCTCCGCTTTAGACTCGCCGTGGAGGACGGCAAACGAGAGCCCATCGAACTCGAGGCTCGCGAATCGGCCGTGGAGTTCGCTCTCGCCGTCCAGCGTGTCGAACGCCGACTGCAGATTGGCGACGTCGCCGTCGTTGTTCCCGAGCACGCCATGGAGTTCGAACTGCCTGAAGTAGTCGATCATCAACGGCGCGATGAAGTCGCCACAGTGGATAACGATCTCGACGCCTTCCGCCTCGAAAATCTCGGTTGCGCGTTCGATCGCCGCGACGTTGTCGTGGGTGTCCGCGATGATTCCAATGTGCATATCGTGGTTCGCGGTGGCAAGCCACTAAGCCGTTCGGGAGTCGTCGAGTCGAGCGCGGTATCCGTCGCGGCCCGGGCGATCTTACTCCCCCGAGGGGTCTGGCTCCGGGTCCGTAACGAACTCGAGCAACTCGTCTTCGGTCACCTCGAGTCCCTGTCTCGAGAAGAAATTCGCCACGTTCCGGCAGTCACGCTCTAAGAACTCCCGGCTGTTGGGGTGGTGAACCGTCACCGCCTGGCCGAGGTCGATGATCACGAGCTGGCCCTCGTCGAAAATGACGTTGTACTCGCTCAAGTCGCCGTGGATCAGCCCGGCCGAGTAGAGCCGACGCATGTACTCGCGCATGACCTCATAGGCAGTCTGGGGGTTCTCGATGTGGACCTCACCGAGGCGTTTCGCGCGACCCTCGGCGTTGCCGATGTACTCCATGACAAGGACGTTGCGCTCGGTCGCAAGCGGCTCTGGAACGCGGACGCCGGCCGCTTTCGCCCGCTCTAGGTTCGCCAGTTCCTTTTTGGTCCAAGCGAGGACGACGTCTTTTTTCTTGCCGCCAAGCCCCTCGAATCGGGGGTCCCCCTCCAAGTAGTCACGCATCTGCCGGAAGTTCGACGCGTTGATCCGGTAGATCTTGACGGCGACCTCGCGGCCGTCGCCCTGTGCGAGATAGACGTTGGCCTCTTTGCCCGTCGAGAGCGGGCCGCCGAAGGCCTCGACGTAGCCGTCCTGGACGAGCTTGTACAGCGCCGCCAATGTCGCATCGTCGAACACCGACTGTTCGACTTTGAACTGGTCGGCGTCTTTGATCCGCTCTTCGAACTGCTCGAACTTCCGATCGCGCTTGCGGGCGATTCGGTCGGCCTCGGTCTCTGAAACGTTGATTTCCTCCCACTCGTCGCCCGGCGTCTCGACCTCCTCGAGGTCGACCAGCCCGAATTCCGTTCCCTGTCCCATCTACCACGACGTACGGACTCGGGCGGGTAAAGTACTGGGTATCGTTCAGCCCGGATCGACTGTCGGGCGTTCGCGTGCCGTCAGGACGAAATCAGCGCTGGCGGTCGAAACGCCGGATTCGAACTCGCCTATCCGAGGAAGGCGAGCGCGGCTCCGTGATGCTGAAAGCCGACGTCGATCCGCGAAACGGCACGCTCGAGTTAGACGAGGACTTCCTCGTCGACTGGGGCGAGTGCCCGGCGGGACCGGCCCGCGCCCACGAGATCAGGTGGCCCGACGGCGACTGCACGAGCGACGTCTGGCAGTAGCTCCGAATGGCGAGCTACGACATCACCCTCGAGTGGGTCGGCGGTCCGACGCGGACGGTCGACATCAGTGAGCGCGAGACGGTGCTCGAGGCGGCACGACAAGCGGACGCGCCGTTGCCGTACGGCTGTCGAACCGGCGCGTGTGGAACCTGCGTCGGGCGGCTGCTCGCGGTCGACAGGACGGCGAGTGTCGACGTGGACGCAACCGAGGACCCGATTGACGTCGCGGACGCGTTCGCCTACCAACGCGAGCCGCGGGCGTTGAAACCCCGACACCGCGACGACGGGTACGTGCTTCTGTGTATCGCGACGCCCGAGACGGCCCGTCGGGTCGCTGTCGGCTCGCAGGTGCAGTCCGAACTGGTCGACAACCCCTGGAAGTGAGCGGCGCGCACAGCCTTTTCTCGCTGTCCGTCCTAGAATCAGGTGTGACGCTCCTGGACGAACAACTGCGAACGAGGATCGGGCGATGACAGGCCACGACGTGACCCTCGAGTGGCCAGATGGCCGACGCGATACCGTGACGGTCGAGCCTCGAGAGACGGTGCTCGAGGCGGCCCTGCGAGGGGGAGTTCGGTTGCCCTATGACTGCCGAAAGGGGACCTGCACGGCCTGTGTCGGCAGACTCCGCTCGGTCGACGAGGACGATTCCGACGCCGAAACGTCGGCGGAGAGCGCGTCGATCGACGCCGCCGCGGCGTTCGACTACCGACGCCAGCCCGAGGCCCTGACGGAACGCGAGCGAGCGGACGGCTACGTCCTGCTGTGTATCGCCATGGCGCAGGCTGACTGTCGCGTTGCGGTCGGGCCGATGGTTCGTGCCGAACTCGGCGACAGTCCGTGGGGGTGAGCGTGTCCCCCGGGTCGGCCGACTGCAATACTGTTAACGGGCCGGCAACGTAACCCTCGAGCACGAATGCCCGCTGGCGACGCGACTGTGGACGAAGACAATCCGTATCTCCGGACTCCGCCGACCGAGTTCGAGCCGCTCGAGGACCTCTCCGAGGACGAAGCCCGAGAGCAGGTCGAACGCCTCCGTGAGGCTATCCGCGAACACGACCGTCGATACTACGTCGAGAACGAGCCAATCATCGCCGACCGAACCTACGACGCGCTCTTTACGCGGCTGCAGGATCTCGAGGACGCCTTCGACCTCGCTCATCCCGACAGCCCCACCAGAAGCGTCGGCGGCGAACCGCTCGAGTCGTTCGAGACGGTTGAACACGTCGCGCCGATGCTGTCGATCGATGCCAGTGGCGAGCCCGACGACGTCCGGGAGTTCGACGACCGCGTTCGCCGCGAGATCGGGCCGGTCGACTACGTCTGCGAGCCCAAGTTCGACGGCGTCTCGATGGCGTTCGTCTACGAGGACGGTCGCCTCGAGCGCGCCGTCACTCGCGGCGACGGCCGCGAGGGCGACGACGTCACCCGAAACGCCCGCACCATCGGCTCGGTCCCGGGGCGACTCCACGGCGACCATCCCGATTTCCTCGCGGTCCGGGGCGAGGTCTACATGCCGAAAGACGCCTTTCAGGCCCACAACCGCGAGCGCATCGAACGCGGCGAGGAGCCCTTTGCGAACCCCCGAAACGCGACTGCCGGGACGATTCGGCAGCTCGATCCGAGTATCGTCGCCGATCGCCCGCTCGAGGTCTTCTTCTTCGACGTCCTCGAGGCGAGCGAGCTCGAAGACAGCCATCGTGAGGAACTCGAGCGTTTTCCCGAGTTCGGGCTGCGAGTCAACGACCGCGTCGAGGTCGTCGACTCGATCGACGACGCCATCGACTACCGCGACCGCATGCTCGAGATCCGTGACGACCTGAACTACGAGATCGACGGCACCGTCATCAAGGTCGACGACCGCGAGGCCCGCGAGGAACTGGGCCGGACCGCTCGCCACGACCGCTACGCGTACGCCTACAAGTTCCCCGCCCGCGCGGAGATCACGCCGATCGCCGACGTGGCGGTCCAGATCGGCCGGACGGGGCGAGTGACGCCCGTGGCCCTCCTCGAGCCGGTCGACGTCGGCGGCGTCACGGTCTCGCGGGCCAGCCTCCACAACCCCGAGGAGATCGCCGAAAAGAACGTCAACGTCGGCGACACCGTCCGTGTCCAGCGGGCCGGTGACGTCATCCCCTACGTCGAGGAAGTCGTCGAGAAGTCGAGTGAGGGTCATTACGAACTCCCCGAGCACTGTCCCGTCTGTGACAGCGCTATCGAACGCGACGGGCCGATGGCGTTCTGTACCGGCGGGCTGGCGTGTGACGCCCAACTTCGGCGCTCGATCGAGTACTACGCGAGCAACGACGGCCTCGATCTCGAGGGCCTCGGCGAGAAGAGCGTCCGCCAACTCGTGGCTGCGGGCTTGCTCGAGTCCGTCGCGGACCTCTACGAACTCGACGCCGAAGACCTGACCGAACTCGAGGGCTGGGGCGACACCAGCGCCGAGAACCTCCTGTTGGAGATCGAGGCCAGCCGCGAGCCCACCCTCGCTGACTTCCTTTCTGCACTGGGGATCCCCCACGTCGGCCCGACGACGGCCCGCGAACTCGCCCGTGAGTTCGCCAGGTTTGAGGCCGTCCGCGAGGCTGCCGACGCCGATCCCGAACGACTCGAGGGTGTCGACGACGTCGGCGAGACCGTCGCGGGGCAGATCCACGACTTCTTCGCCAGCGAAGCAAACGCCGCGGCCGTCGACGACCTGCTCGAGCACGTCTCGCCACAGGAATCCGACCTCGAGCGCGGCGGCGACGACCTTGAGGGACTCACCTTCGTCTTCACAGGCTCGCTCGAGGGCGTCACCAGAAGCGAGGCCCAGGACGTCGTGGAAGCCCACGGCGCGAACGCGACGAGTAGCGTCTCGGGGAACACGGACTACCTCGTCGTCGGCGAGAACCCCGGCCAGACGAAACGCGACGACGCCGAGGCGAACGACGTGCCGATCGTCGACGAGGACGAGTTTCGCGAGTTGCTCGCGGATCGCGGGATCGACCTCGAGTAACCGGTTCGAACGGAGTAGCTGGCTCGAACGGGACGTTCAGTAGCCGAGATCGAACACCGGACTGATCGCTAACCGGCCTACCATCGTGATCAAAAAGGCGAGCGGACACAGCACGAGGACTGTTTCTCGATATTGCCAGCGCATCACCGACGTCCCCACTTTCCTGTGGAAGCGGATGCGGATAGGTAACCTTCGCGATTCGAGGAAAATGCGTGAGACGAACACACGTGACCGACGCTGCGAGCGACCGTCGATCCCTACGGGGGGAGTTCGGCGGCGATCGCTCCCACTGCCTCGAGGCCCTGTACCTCGCCTTCCCGTTCGGGAAGCGTGACGACCTCGAGGCCGGGGAACGTCTCCCGGATCTCCGCGAGGCGTTTCTCGTGGCGCTCGTGACGGGACTGACAGCGCGAACAGTCGTCGTCAGGCGCTTCGAGCACCTGATTGACGACGAGGCGGTCGACCCGCACGCCGGCCTCGTGGAGCGTCTCGACGAGGCGTTCGGACTCGGCGATGGCCATTTTCTCGGGAATGAGCACCACGCGGAACTCGGTGCGCTCGGGGTCGACGAGCAACTCGCGAGCGCGCTCGAGACGAGCCTGAAACGCCTCGAGACTCTCCTCTTCGTCGTCGCTGCGGCCAGTCATCATCGACATGGGGCCGAACACCGCCGACTTGGCCGCGGTGCCGATCCGCTGGGCCTGCCCGCGCAGCGACTGGAGCGTCTCGAGTGCCGGGCCGATCGCGTCGGGCATATCGAACAGTCGGAGGGTGTGGCCCGTCGGTGCGGTGTCGAAGACGACGGTATCCCACTCGCCCGAGTCGACGTACTCGACGAGCAGATCCAGCGCCGCGAGTTCGTCGCTGCCCGCGGGCGCGCCCGAGGCGAAGATTCGCTCGACTTCCTCGTCTCCGAGTCTGATGCCAGCGCTGCGGAGGTCTCTGGCTAACGCCCGTGCCAGCTTTTCGTAGCGTTCCTGTTGCGTCTCGGGATCGATCTCGACGGCCCACAGACTGCCGGCCTCGTCGAGTTCGAGGTCGCCAGTCTCGCCCGCCTCGAGGCCGGGTTCGTCGCCAACCTCGAGTCGCTGTGGGTCGCTTCCGAGGGCGACCTCGAGCGAGTCCGACAGCGAGTGGGCGGGGTCGGTCGAGACGACGAGCGTCTTCCGGCCCGAGTTGGCGAGGCGAACACCGGTGGCCGCTGCACAGGTCGTTTTTCCGACGCCGCCCTTGCCGCCGTAAAAGATGCAGTCGGTCATTGCCTCGAGTACGACCCGCCAACACCTAAACGAACGGCCTGTTCGCAGGGAATGTTGTCGCTGTCGACCGGTAGCGGTGGCGTGGCTCGAGACCGACCGAAACTGCGAGGAGAACGGTTAATGGTTAGAGGTCGACGCGGTCGAACCGATAGAGCGCGATGGCGATCGGCACGACGATCCAGAGCAGGAGGATAATAAAGGAGAACCAGTTTTGCAGGTAGAACGGCACGTCACTCGAGAACCACACCTCCGGATAGGACGTGCCGAGTTCGCTGCTGCCGGTCGAACTGAGGACCGTAATCGCGTTCTGGAAGGCGTTGCCCGGATCGATCGTATCGATGAACAGCGCCCAGTCGGGCAGTCGGTCCATCGGTATTTGCTGTGTCGTTCCATCCGGTCCCGTGACCTCCTGCGTGTAACTGACCCCCTCGATCGTGCCGCGGTTCATCAGGATCTGGAAGACGGTCTGGATCGCGTTCCAGACGATATAGAACAGGATGAAGACGCCGAACATCGCCGCACCGGCAATCGTCGTCGACCGCGTGACCGACGACAGCGAGACGGCAATGCTCGTGTAGGCGAGGCCGTAGATGATCGCCATCACAAGCAGGCTCACGTAGTCGACGGGGTCGAAGCTTCCGAGCAGCGCCGCGACGACGATCGCTGCGAGCGCGAACCCGACGATCAGCGACACCGAGAGCACGGCCGAGCGGCCGATGAGTTTCCCAAGCAGGACGTCTTTTCGGGAATGGGGCAACGAGAGCAGGATCTTGATGCTGCCCGTCTCGCGCTCGCCGGCGATCGCTTTCCAGCCCAGTATCAGCGCGATTAGCGGAATCACGAGTCGCGTGATCTGGCTGACGAAGAGGACGAGTGCCTCCGTCGTCACGCCTTGCTGGGCGATTTCCTCGCCGAAGTACGAGATCGTCCCCGTGACCGCGACCAACAGGACAAAAAAGAAGATGCTCAGTCCCCAGAACATCCACGAGCGGACCGCGTCTTGGAAGTCCTTTTTTGCGACCGCACGGACGCTCTCGAGATTGATCGAACTCGAGGGTGAGGTCGTCTTCCCGCTCCCAGTGGCGGTGTCGGTGCTCATCGGGCTTCCACCTCCGTGCTCGTATCGGTAGTGTACGACTGGAAGACGTCCTCGAGTGACGCTTCGGTCGTCGAGAAGTCCTGCACGTCGATGCCTCGATCCTCGAGCGTCGAGAGGACGGTCGTTTTCGAGCCGTCGACCTGCACGACGAGCGTCGGCGGGTTCTGTCCTTCGACGGTGGCGCCGCCGACGTCGGGAAGCGAGCGCACTGCCTGGAGCGCGTCGTCGTTGATCCGGTCGACCGTGACCCGCAGGCTCGTCCCGCCGCCGACGGAGTCACGAAGTCCGGAAACGGTGTCGACGGCGACCATCTCGCCGTCGCGTAAGATGCCGACTCGATCACAGACCGCCTCGACCTGCTCCATAATGTGACTCGAGAAGAACACCGTCGCGCCGCGGGCGCTCTCCTCGCGGACGATCTCGCGCATCTCGCGTGCGCCGTTGGGGTCGAGGCCGGTGGAGGGTTCGTCCAGGATCAGCAGTTCAGGCTCGCCAACGAGCGCCATCGCGAGCATGAGCCGCTGGGACATCCCTTTCGAGTAGCCGCCGGCCTTTTTGTCGATGGCGTCGCGGAGGCCGACGCGCTCGAGGAGGGCTTCGGGGTCGTCGTCGGCCCCTTTCGAGTCGATGGCGAACTCGAGGTGTTGGCGGGCCGTCAGCCGGTCGTACGTTTCGACACCTTCGGGGAGGACACCGGTCCGCGAGCGGATCTCGCGGCTGTGGGCCTGGGCGTCGAGCCCAAGCACTGTTACCTGTCCGGCGGTCGGCCGAATAAAGTCGAGGATCACGTTGATCGTCGTCGACTTGCCGGCGCCGTTGGGACCAAGGAAGCCGAACACTTCGCCTTCTTCGACCTCGAAGGAGAGGTCCGAGAGGGCGAGCGTCTGGCCATAGGACTTGGTCAGCGTATCGACGCTGATAGCTGGCATGGCTGTGTGGTCACGGCGTTCACCGATAAGAGTTGTTACTTCGAAATGATAATATTCCGCTAAAAAATGAGGAACAAACGGCTATATTGGGTCGTCCGGATCGTACCGCTCGGCGGTCCGTTCGACCTCGTTCGCGTAGCGTTCTCTGGTCTCCGCGTCGGGTACTGGCTCGAGGTCGGCCTCGGGGATCTCCGTGGCTGCGGTGACCGCTGGACCGGTTCGGAGCGCCGTCGACGAGCGCTGTCGTTGCTGGTAGCGCGAGCCGTCGGGCGTCGCGTAAACGATCGTCACGAAGTCCCGGTCGCCGAACTCGCGTTCGACGAGCCAGCACTCTACCGTCGAGTCACTCATACCCGGCCGTTGTGGACCGACAGTTGAGAATGTACCGTGTCCGTGTCGCGTTCGCAGTCCGTGAGGGTCGCCGCGAGGTACTTGCGGCGCGACGACGAATCCCGCTTTCGATGAGCGGGTCCTGGAGCGAGCACGTCGACGAGTTGCTGTTCGACGGCGAGCGCGAGCGCCAGCGTATCGCCCTCGAGGCCGCGACGGTCGTCGTCACGAACCACCGGGTGCTCGTCTTTTGGGCCGGTGGCGACGGGCCGAGCTACCGTCACGCCGACCGGCCGAACGTCACTCGTGTCTCCGTCGACGTCGAGAGCGAGCCGAGACGCCTGTTCTGGATGACTGTCGCGCTCTTTCTCGGAACCGGCCTGCTGCTGGTCGCGACGACGACTGACTTCGCGGCCGCCGTCGGCGGCGTCGAGCTCGGTGGCGGCGGGCTCTCGGGGGTCGCTGCAACCCTCCTCGGAGTCGTCGAAACGCTGCTGGTCGTGTTCGACATCACCCTCATCGTGGTTGGCGTCAGCCTGTTGCTCGTCGCCGCCGTGTTCTCCGCCCGGTACGCCCGGTCGCGCTCGCGCCAGCTCGTGTTCCGAATCAGCGGCGACGACGATATCGCGGTCCCGGTCACCGACGCCGATCTCGAGGCCGGGCGGCCGGAAACGCTCGAGGCCGCGATCGGGCCCGAATCCACGTCTGACACGGCTGGTACTGCGACCGCAGCCGAGGAGTCAGGCTGAAAGTCCTCGCGGTCCTAGGGCCGCCGATGAACGCCGACGGGGTTCGCGAGCGAGCCGGGTCGTTGCCGCGTGAGCCGGGGGTCTATCAGTTTCGGGCCGACGGGACGACCCTTTACGTCGGGAAAGCCGTCGAGTTGCGCAGTCGGGTGCGTTCGTATGCCGACCCGCGGAGCGCACGGATCGGGCGCATGGTCGACCGCGCCGACGAGATCGAGATCGCCGTCACCGACACCGAGACGCAGGCGCTGTTGCTCGAGGCCAACCTGATCAAGCGCCACCAGCCCCGGTACAACGTCCGGCTCAAAGACGACAAGTCGTACCCGATGGTGCAGGTGACGAGCCACGAAGCCCCGCGGATCGAGATCACTCGCGATCCGGATACCGGAGCCCAAAGCGCCTCGAGCGGAAGCGGGCCGACCGTCTTCGGCCCCTATACGAACAAAGGGCACGTCGAGACCGTCGTGAAAGCGCTGCGGGAAACCTACGGCATCCGCGGCTGTTCGGACCACAAGTACGCGGGCCGCGATCGGCCGTGTCTGGACTACGAGATGGGGCTCTGTACCGCCCCCTGTACGCGCGAGATCGACCTCGAGAGCTACCGCGAGGACGTCACCGCAGTCGAACGGTTCTTCGAGGGCGAGACGGGAATCCTCGCCGATCCGCTGCGCCGAGAGATGGAAGCTGCTGCGCAAAAGCAGCAGTTCGAACGCGCGGCGAATCTCCGGGATCGACTCGAGACCATCGAGGCGTTCCACGGCGCGGGTGGCGAAGCGGTCCAGTCGGTCAGCGACGAACGCACCGTCGACGTCCTCGGGGTCGCCATCGAGGGCGACGACGCCACCGTTGCGCGACTGCGCGCCGAACGGGGCAAACTGGTCGACCGGGATCGGCACACGCTCGAGGCACCGGGGGCTGGCCCGGCTCGAGCAGGATCTGATTCAGATGGCGGCGTTTCAGCCGTCCTCGCCGCCTTCATCGTCCAGTACTACGCCGAGCGCGACCTGCCCGACGCTCTCCTGTTGCCCGAACGCCACGGGGATGACGAGGTCGAAGCATGGCTCGAGACCGAAGGCATCTCGGTCCGCGTTCCCGGTGCGGGACGGGAGGCAACACTCGTCGATCTCGCACTGAAAAACGCCCGTCGGAACGTTGGCGGTCGCGACGAGTGTGCCATGTTGGCCGACGCCCTCGACCTCGAGTCGGCCCGCCGGATCGAGGGGTTCGACGTAAGCCACGCACAGGGGAACGCGGCGGTCGGCAGCAACGTCACGTTCGTCGAGGGCAGCGCCGAAAAAAGCGACTACCGCCGGAAGAAGTTGACCGACGAAAACGACGACTACGCGAACATGCGCGCGTTGCTCGAGTGGCGCGCTCGCCGTGCCGTCGAGGGGCGAGACGACCGGCCCGATCCCGACCTGTTGCTGATCGACGGCGGCGAGGGCCAACTCGAGGCCGCTCGCGAGGCGCTGGCCGAGGTGGACTGGGACGTTCCCGCAATCGCGCTGGCGAAAGCCGAAGAGCGCGTTATCACGCCCGACCGCCAGTTTTCGTGGCCCAGCGACGCACCCCACCTGCATCTGCTCCAGCGGGTGCGCGATGAGTCCCACCGCTTTGCAGTCCAGTACCATCAGACGATCCGCGACGAGATCACAACCGTACTGGATGACGTCCCTGGCGTTGGCCCCGAGACCAGAACGCGGTTGTTGGGACGATTCGGCAGCGTCGAGAACATCCGCGAAGCGAGCCTCGAGGACATAGAGAGCGTCCCCGGCATTGGCGAGAAGACGGCGACGACGATCAAATCCAGACTGTAACCCGTTGGGATGGCAGGGACAGGACTATCCTCGTTGGCAGTGTACCGTCTACCATGGCAAACGACGACGAACTCGATGACTTACTCGACGAACTCGACAGTCAGGGTGATCTCGAAACATCCCAACAGGTACTGTCGATTCGGATGGAGAGTCGTCGATACGGGAAGCCGGTAACGATCATCGAAGGGTTTGATCTCAACACGGACGAAATCAAAGCAACTGCCTCGGAGCTCAAAGGATCGCTGGGAACGGGTGGGACAGTCGACGACGATCGGATCGAACTACAGGGCGACCACCGTGACCGCGTCCCCGAGTTGCTTCGCGACCACGGATTCGACGTCCAGGAGTGAGACAAACGCCCACTGAACGGTGCTGGCAGCCGATGACGTAGCCGAAGTCACTTTATGGTCCCAATCTAAATGATAAATATGGACATTCGACCGGCGAACGCCGAGGATTTCGAGGCGATCAAAGCCGTCGCCCGCACGACGTGGCACGACACCTACGACGAACTCGAGGCCGACATGATCGATCGGACGGTCGACAACTGGTACACCGGCGACTCGATGCCACTCGAGGCACCCGGGACGGTCGTCCTCGTTGTCGAACATGACGATGAAATCGTTGGTTTCACACACGCCGTCGCGCAGGGGGACAAAGCCGACATTCTCCGGATGTACGTCGATCCGGCCTATCAGGGCGAGGGAGTCGGCAGCGACCTCCACGAGCGGCTAATCGAGCAACTCGAGGCCTACGACGTCGACCGCATTCGCTCGTTCGACTTCGCGTTCAACGACGCCAGCCGACGCTTCTATGAGGGACTGGGCTTCAAACAGACCGACACCGGTGAGGTCGAAATCGACGGCGAGTACTACGACGAGGCGGTCTACACGCTCGAGTTGTAGTCCGCGCTGTTCGTTCGTCCCCAAACGAAGGAGGTGGTACCACTTTGTCACTCGGTATCGTTCCGTTTGGTATGGAAATCCGACCAGCCACGCTCGACGACTGCGAGGCGATCCGGTCTGTCGCCCGCGAGACCTGGCACGACACGTACGACGAACTCGAGGCCGAGACGATCGATGCGACAATCGACGAGTGGTACGGCGACGAGGCTCTCGAGATGGCGCTTTCAGAACCGGGAACTGCGTTCCTGATCGCGGAAAAAGCGGGTGACGTCGTCGGCTTCACCCACGGTGTCGTCACTGGGGAGGAAGGCGACGTGCTTCGCATGTCGGTCCATCCCGACCATCAGGGTGAGGGGATCGGCACGGCGCTGCATGAGCGACTTCGTGAGGACCTACAGGATTTCAATATGGCACGGATGCGTGCGATCGACCTCGCGTCGAACGACGGTGGCCAGCGATTCTACGAAGAACAGGGGTTCGAACAGACTGGCGAGGGCACAGTCGAAATCGGCGACGAGGAGCGCCGAGAGGCGGTCTACACGCTCGAGCTCTGACGGTCGCGCGGGAGGCACTTAGTCGAACGCGACGAGTCGACCCTCGTCGGTGCCGACGAAGACCGCGCCGTCAGCGACCGTCGGAGCGGTTACGCCCCCGTCCTCGAGCGAGCGAGTCCACAGTTCGTCACCAGTTTCAATATCCAGCGCGAGCAACTCCGACCCGATCCTCGTCACGTAGACTGCCTTATCGGTCACTGCTGGTGCATACACCCCAAACCGACCGACTGACGTGCCCCAGCCCAGGTCGGACTCGTCGCGACTGTGTTCGACAGCCCCGACGAAGCCCTGACTCGTGGAGTAGACGACCAGCTCCGGCGTCACAGCCGGTGATGCAAGAACCTTGCCTGTGAGTCCGATCTGTCGATGGGTGCTCTCGTCGTTGTCACCCGCAGCCGTGAGTACTGAAATCGTCGTTGCAGGTGCCAGCACACCGCTTTCAGCCACGGTTGGGGACTGCATCCGCGCCCCCTCGAACTCCCACTGTTGGGTTCCATTGGTCAGATCGAGTGCAGACACTCGCCCGTCCCACGCGTACTGTGCACCCATGTAGACGGCATCCTCGGTGACGGCGGGGTAGTCGATGGCATCGACGGCCAACGCAGTCGACCACACCTCGTCGCCGCTGGCCCCATCGATGGCGTAGGCGACCGGGTCGTCACGCGTACCCACGTAGACCGTCCCGTCGGCTGCGGTCGGTCCCCGTACCGGGCCGGCCAGTTCGGTCGTCCACGCCCGTTCGCCGTCGTCTGCATCCAACGCGACGAGCTCGCCCGTGTTCGTGCCGAGAACGACCAGTCCATCGACGATACACGGACACTGTGACCGGCCGCCCTCGAGCGACTCGGACCAGCGCTCGTCGCCCGATGCTGCGTCGAGTGCGTGGACCGTCCCGGCGTCGGTCGCAACGTAGACGGTGTCGTCGACGACCGCGACCTGGTCGTCGATCGCACCTGACAGCGTCGTTTCCCACCGCGTGGACGGCTCCGCCGTCGGTGCCATCGACGTGGTGTAGCCGTCGTTTCGCGGCGATCGCTGGAACGATGGCCAGTCGTCGGCCGGAATCTCCACGCCGGACGAACTGCTCACGTCGGTGTTTCCATCAGTTTCGTTCTCACCCTCCCCGCCGTCGTTCGTCTCGTTACCGTCTAACAGACTCACACAGCCCGCACCGGCCGTCGCTGCCGCTGCTGTACTCGCCGAGAGTAGTTGTCTCCTCGAGTATTTCATGAAACCAACAGTAAGTAGGCAGATAATAAGTATGTTGAAGACGGTTTGTTCCGAGTGCCGAAGCCGATCAACGAGTGGGACGGCGATGAGGGACGCCGAGCGGTTGTCGACACGCTCGAGTGCTGCAAACCGAATCGCGATGAATCGATGGCGGTGCTCAGCCGCGGTTGACGACGCCGACGTTGAGCGCGTCGTTCGAACACGACAGCCGCGAGAGCCGCCCGGTGAACCAAAGCGTTTCTCGACCGCCCGCTGGCACGGTCAACGTCCCACTCGAGGGCAGGGTGGCCGTCGACGAGACGTATCGCTGTTCGGAGACGCTGCCGGTGACGCTGACATCGACCTGCCCGCCGGTGCCCGAACAGTCGTGGACGGTGATCGCGCCGGTCGACCAGTCGTCAGCGGTCAGTTCGGCGTCGCTACAGCCCCGCGTTTGGATCGCACCATCGCCCTGTGCCGTGCTCGTCCCCGAAAGCGCCGTCAGTCCCGTCGCCGCCCCGACCGCGCCGAGTAGCGTGCGTCGCGCCGGTGTCGTCTCGCTTTCCTCGTCTGCGCTCTCTTGTGTGTCCATTGACATCACACAACAAGGAGTACCGGCTCGAGTCGCAAAATACCGTGTTCGGATTCGACGAATTCGTTTTCGGTCACAAGAAACGACTGTCGCGTCTCAGAACTCCTCGGTCGGCGGCGCGATCCCCTCGTCGTCGCCCTCGAGGTCGAACTCCTCGCGCACCTCTCGAATCCGATCCCGAATATCTGCCGCCAACTCGAACTCGAGGTTGCTCGCCGCCTCCTGCATCTGCGTCTCGAGGTCGGCAATGTAGCGGGCGGCCTCGTCGTCGTCGGCGACGTTCTTGCCGGAGACACTCGAGGTGTCGGTCTTGCTCCCTGGGAGGTTGGTTTCGCCCACTGCCTTCTCGATCGTCGTCGGCTCGAGGCCGTGGTCCTCGTTGTATGCCTGTTGGATCTCGCGACGGCGCTGGGTTTCTTCGATCGCGGACTCCATGGCGTTCGAGGGCTCGTCGGCGTAGAGGACGACCTCGCCGTTGACGTTTCGGGCCGCCCGCCCCATCGTCTGGACGAGCGTGGTTTCGCTGCGCAGGAACCCTTCCTGGTCGGCGTCGAGAATCGCCACGAGCGAGACTTCGGGAATGTCCAGCCCCTCCCGAAGCAGGTTGATGCCGACGAGGACATCGATCTCGCCCAAGCGAAGCGAGCGGATGATCTCGTGGCGCTCTAAGGTATCCGTCTCGTCGTGCATGTACGCGACGTCGATGCCGGCTTCCTCGAGATACTCGGTCAGGTCTTCGGCCATCCGTTTCGTCAGTGTCGTCACGAGCGTCCGTTCGTCGCGGTCGATGCGCTTGTCGATGCGATCCATGAGGTCATCGACCTGCCCGGTGGCGTCTGCGACCTCGATCTGTGGGTCGACGAGGTGGGTCGGGCGAACGATCTGTTCGACGATCTGCTCACTTTCTTCGCGCTCGTAGTCGCTCGGCGTCGCGCTGACGTACAGCGTCTGGTCGGTCTTCTCCTGGAACTCATCGAACGTGAGCGGGCGGTTGTCGTAGGCGGTGGGGAGTCGAAAGCCGTTCTCGACCAGCGAGTCCTTGCGGGACTTGTCGCCAGCGTACTGGCCCCGGATCTGGGGCAGGGTCACGTGGGATTCGTCGACGACGGTGAGGAAATCGTCCGGGAAGTAATCCAGCAGCGTGTAGGGAGCCTCACCCGACTCTCGATCCGAGAGATACAGCGAGTAGTTCTCGATGCCCGAACAGTAGCCCGTCTCGGCCATCATTTCGAGGTCGAACGTCGTCCGCTCGTCAATGCGCTGGGCGGCGATCATGTCTCCCTGGCGTTCAAAGTAGCTGATTCGCGACTCGAGGTCGTCGCGAATCTCGTCCATCGCGCGCTCGAGTTTCGTTTCGGGGATCGAGTAGTGCTCTGCGGGGTGGATCAGGACGGCTTGCTGGTCGCCCTGGGTTTTGCCCTCGAGCGGGTCGACTTTCACCATGCGATCGATCTCGTCACCCCAGAGTTCGACGCGGATGGCATACCGGCCGTACATCGGATAGATCTCGATGGTGTCGCCCCGTACGCGGAAGGTCCCCTGTGTGAAGTCGACGTCGTTGCGCTCGTAGTTCAAATCGACCAGTTGGGCAAGGAGGCCGTCGCGGCCGACTTCCTCGCCGACCTCGAGTCGTAGCGACATGTCGATGTAGTTGCGCGGGTCACCGAGGCCGTAGATCGCAGAGACGGAGGCGACGACGATGACGTCCTCGCGGGTCAGCAGCGACCGCGTCGCGGAGTGGCGCAGGCGGTCGATCTCGTCGTTGATCGAGGCGTCCTTGTCGATGTAGGTGTCGGTCTGTTCGACGTAGGCCTCGGGCTGGTAGTAATCGTAGTAGGAAACGAAGTACTCGACGGCATTGTCGGCAAAGAGATTCCGGAACTCCTCGTACAGCTGGGCCGCCAGCGTCTTGTTGTGGGCGATGACGAGCGTCGGCTTCTGGATCTCCTCGATCGTCCACGAGACGGTGTTGGTCTTTCCCGAGCCGGTCACGCCGAGCAGGGTCTGTTTGTCCATCCCCGATCGGAAGCCGTCGGCCAACTGTTCGATCGCCTCCGGCTGGTCACCGGCGGGATCGAAGGGCGCGTCGACCTCGAAGGGATGATCGACGTCGGGACGGTCCGGCTGGAGGGGGCCTCGCGTGTCGCTCATTATCGGGTTCAGGTGGTCGAGCCACTTCACCCGCTCGCATGCGGCACGCGAGACGGTCACAACGAGCGACGGTGCGAGCGCGAGCGGACGGCGGTCGGCTGGATCGGCCGGCGTCGATTACGTGTCGTCGTCGCCGAGCACGCCGTCGACCGTGATCTGAGCGGTGAACTCGCGACCCTCCGTTTCCGCCGGCGGCTCGAGGTAGCCAATCGCGTTCGCGGTGTAGGCCGTGTCCAACTCGAGGTCGACGTCGAACGCGGCGACGGTTGTCTCCGGATCGCCCGCCGGCCGAACCGACAGGGTGTAGCTGCCGGCCGGAACCGCGACGTAGTCGGTCGACTCGCCGAATTCGACGTCTTCGAACAGGGGCGCATCGTCGGCGTAGACGTCGACGGCGGGGGCGTCGGGTGACGCGTGGAAGAGTCGGACGAGCGCCGAGCCGGCGTCGACGAGCACTTCGGGACGGAACGTGCCGGCTCCGAGTTCGCCGATCGCGGCGACGGTGTAGAACGCGGAGCCGACCGTCACGTCATCGTCGAACGCGACCGTCTTCGGATCGCCAGCCGCGGTAATCGTGACTCTGTACGTTCCCGGCTCGATCTCGAGATACGGTGAGACGTCGCCGTAGCTAACGTTGGTCAGTACCTGTGCCCCGTCGACGTAGACGTCCACGTTCGGTGCATCTGGCGAGAAGTGCGCGACGCGAACCGCCGCGTTCGGCACGGTCGGTTCGTCGGCAGGGTACTCCTTGTCCGCTTTCTTTTTTGGTCGCTCGTCGTCGGCATACTCTCCGGCCGCGAAGACGGTTCCGCTTGCGGCAGCGAGTCCACCGGCAGCGCCCATCGATTTCAGGGCTGTGCGTCGTGATACTGGCATAGTGCGACCGAGACGGAGGGCGCAACCGACAAAAACGCCGCAGTTAGTCTCGAGAGTTGTACTGTCGTTTCCTGCGACCGGAGATCGTGTAAGCCGTCAGTGGCGACCGAAGGACGGTGCTACACCGTGATACGGACTCCGTTCGAGCGCTCAGAGACGGCGGTGTCGTCCCTGTTATCGACTGCGAATGGGTAGCGACAGCCTAGTCGTCTGTTCAGTCTCCATTCTCAGGCGTTGTCGGCGGGTGGCTCCTGCCCGCCCAACCGTTATTCGTCCCGTCGTTGTGGGTCCGGGTATGGCTCAGAAACTCGAGCAGGCCCGTACCGACCTCGAGCAAGCGACGAAGACGGCCGACGACGACATCCGCGACGAGATTCGCGAGACGGCCGACGCGTTCCGTGACTATACTGGCAGCGATCACGAACCCGACCACGCGATCCTCGACGACCATCTCAACACGCTCCGTCTGGCCCGCAAGCAGGCAAGCGGCGACACGAAACGGCGACTCGAGCGCGCACTCGAAGCCGCCGAGGCATACCGCACGGACCTCGAGCAGGCATAATGGTCTCGTTTGGTCTCCGATTGTGTGGAACGTGCGCCGTGACGTCGACAGTCCCACGATCGGTACGTGAACCGCTTCAATTGTTCTTTTACTAGTAGTTTCACCGTTCACGAACGAGACCATGAGATGAACGCGATCCGAGTGGCGAATCCTCTTGTGCGCTGTCCTATGGAGATGATATAACGGTTTTCGGCTGTCGGTTCTCTGGCTGTCGACTGACGGTATTCATCTGGTATATGACAACCTATATATCATCGCTATTATAATCGAGTTGGTGTATGTCAGGAAATCTTTCACGACGACGGATTCTCAAAGCGACTGCGGTCTCCGGCATTGCAGTCAGCACGGCAGGCTGTACGGGGAGTCTCCTTGGCGACTCAGCCTGTGACACCGGCGAGGACTTCGTCGTCGCACTATACGACGAGGACTTCGAAGCGGCTGCGTCCTACTATCCACACGAGTACACGGACGAAGTCGACAAGGATGAGATCGCGTCCCAGTATGAAGCGCTGTTTTCGATGGGGGAGTTCGGCGAACTCGAGGACATCTCCTGTGAATGTTCGGAGTCCGTCGACGACGAGGAGATCGACGAGGCAAACGAAGACGAGGACTTCGACGGCGAAGTCGACGATATTAAAGAACTTCGATACGAAATCACGACCACGGAAGACGGCGAGGAGACCACTGACTCGGGGTACGTGATGGGTATCGAAATCGATGGCGACTGGTATGCGGTCTTTGCTAGCGAAGCCGACTTCGACCACTGTACTGCAGACGAGTAAGTCGGGACTTCCGACTTACTCGAGGCGTTCTAACACTGCGTCCTTCTCGTAGGATAGCGAGAGCGACCGCGAGCGACCGCGGCCATCGACCTCGGTGTAGTCGGCATCGATCAGCCCGAGCTGGTCGAGTTTGTTGACGATTTCGGAGTAGCGGGTGTAGCCAAGCTCTGTCTGGTCGTGAAAGGCCTCGTAGACGTCGCCAGCCTGCTCGCCGTCGTGGTGGGCGATCACCTCGAGGAGTGCCTCCTCGGTATCGGTCAGCCCCGAGAGGCTGTGAGTGAGGTTGATGTACTTCGACGTCTCGTAGGCGTCCTCGACGTCCTCGAGTTCGATCGTGCGGCTGGCTCGCATCTCGGCGTTGAGCCCGGCCCGGCGAAGCAGGTCGATCCCGACTCGGAGATCGCCGCTCTCGGCGGTGCGTTCGGCGACGTCCTCGAGAATCGCCCGGGAGATGACGCCGTCGTGGAATCCCCGCTTTACGCGCTCTGTGAGGATGTCGACGATCTCGGGCTGGTCGTAGATCGGGAAGTAGACGTCTTCGGGCCGGAAGACGCTCTGGACCCGGGAGTCGAGTTCGTCGATGACGTCCAGTGCCGGATCCGAGGAGACGACGATGACGCCGATTTTAGCACCCGGATACTCCTCGTGGGCACGCAACAGCGAGTAGAGGGTATCGCTTGCCTCGTTCTCATAGAAGAGGTAGTTGATGTCGTCGAGTGCAACGACGAGGACGCGGTCTTCCTCGACGAGTTTCTCGGCGATCTGGCCGAACAGTTTCTTGAAGGAGATCCCCGAGGACGGCGGTTCGTAGTCGAAGGTGCCCTCGAACAGCCGCGAGAACACCGAGTACCGGGTGGCGTTGACCTGACAGTTGACCCGGATCGTCCGGACGGCACTGGTCTGGGCACCGACCTCGTCGAACAGTTTCTGAATCGCCGTCGTCTTGCCGGTTCCGGGTGGGCCACGGACGACGACGTTCAGCGGTCGCGATCCACGCACCGCCGGACGCAGCGCGTACGTCAGGCTTTGGGTCTGCCCTTCGCGGTGCTTGAACGTCTCGGGAACGTAGTCGATCTCGAAGACGTGCTCGTTTTTGAACACGGATTCGTCCCACGACAACATCCCCTCATCGGGGTCGTCTGGCATCACTTTCACCCTGCTTCCGCAGCGTCTTAATGGTTCGGTGGCCGACTCCCGGCCCTTCCGCAGTCTGGACATATTGCCGTATGGTCACTATTACCATAATTATTAATACTTGTTAATATATAATCGTGTTATAGAGATGACCGCGCCGGAGCCACCGAACGCGATTCCCGACTTCCTCCTCGAACAGTTCACCGACCTTTCACCGGAGACGTTACGCGGAATTGCCGACTACGCCCGCGGGGACACGTACATCGCACCCGATAAGGCTCCGGAGACGATCGTCGAGTCATTTGCACTCCAGGACGACGACACGCTCGAGGCCGTCGCGGAGTACGCCGACTCGCTCGCGGCCTTTCTCGAGACACGAGACGCCGAGTCGCTCACGGCGGTCACCAGCACGCAGGACACCCAGGAGCGGTGGGGCCATGATAACATTCTGAAATGGCACGGCAATTAATGCCGTCGACAGGGGCGAAACCGACTCAGACGGACTGCTGTCCGTCAGTGCCGGCGCAATTCGAATCCACGTACGATCGCTTCGGGAGACAGGGACAGCAACCCGTCTCAGATGACCGAACGCGGTCAGGCCAGTTCGATCCGTTCCATGCCACGTTCGAGGTCTGACTGATCGATCCGACCGCCGTGGGTCATCCGCACATGTGCTCGCACTAATCGTTTCACTTCGTCGGAACTACTCGAGCGAATCATGAATTGACAGTTCCCACCCGAACACGAAAACTGGTAGGGCATACCATGACCGTGGTCGAGTATGGGTGTAGCTGTTGTACTTGCACACCCTGGTACGATATGCCACGCTTAGTCGAACTTCTCGAGGAGCCGATCATAGAAGTCCGGTCCTGCCTCGCGATCAGGGACGTCCCCGCCGTTCGTCGCCGGCTCTCGTGCCTCGTCGGCTAGTTTCTCGACGATCAGCTCCGGTGTCGACCGCGCCAGGTGGTCTTTGACCGGCGAGCGGTTCACCTCGAGTGCCCCGTCGACGAGTCCGACCGCCTCGATACCGTCGACGGTGACGTCGTAGTCGGCCATCTCGCGGATCTCGCCTGCCAGGTGGGAGACGAACACGCCCGTCGCGCCGTTGTCCGAGAGCGCCTCGAGGATGCCGGCGATAATCTTCGCCGACGCACCGGGTTCGGTGATGCTCTCGAGTTCGTCAACCAGGACGAGCGAGCCCTCGCCACCCCGGGCGAGGTCGGCGAACTCCCGAACGGTGGACTCGAACGCGCCTGCATCCAGCGTCCCCTGCGTTTTGGCATGGTAGTGGACGTCGTCGAACCGCCGCAGTCGTACCCGCTCGGCGGGAACCGGCAGTCCCATGTGTGCCAGCACGACGACGCTCGCGACCAGATCGAGCGTCGACGTCTTCCCACCGCTGTTGACGCCCGAGAGGAGTGCCACGCCAGTTACCTCGTAATCAACGGGGTCGATGGCCTCGAGGGGTTCATCCAACAGCGGTGAGCGGCCGCCCTCGATCGCGAAGCCGATCGGCTCATCGCCCGTTTCAGCGGTGAATTCGGGCATCGTACACTCGAACTCCCGCCCAAATCGGGCGATCGCGAGTTCGACGTCGAGTTCGAGGGCAGCTCGGACCAGCTTGCGGGCTCCCTCGCGCTGGTCGGCGAGATCGGCGGCGAGTTCGCGTTTGAGCCGGCCTGCGCGGCGTTCTTTGGCCGCTGTGAGTTCCTCGCGCAGCCGCGAGACGACGCCCTCGTCGCGTTCGACCGGAAACGTCGGCTCGTCGCTGAACGCCCGCCGGGCGATCTCGGCCTCGCCCTGGTCGAGATCGAGTGCATCGGTCAGGTGCTCTCGGGCCGTCTCGACAGCTGCGGCGTACTCGTCTGCGAGCTCTCGCGAGAGCAACGAGTCGACGCCGGCACCGCGCTCGACCAGCGAGAGCAGATCCGAGCCTTCGATCGTGACGTCCTCCTCGCGGATCGCCTCCCGAAGGTGATCGTTGGCGACGCTTTCGGCTGTGCTCGCTGCTGCATCGAGATCGTCGACTGCCGTGGTCAGCCGGTCGAGTTCGTCGTCGCCCGCGACCGTTCCATCTTCGTCGAGCCGCGACAGGCCGTCCTCGAGCGCCTCGAGATCGCAGTCGGCCGCGAGACCAGCAGTTCGGTGAACCTCGATGGCGGCCTGCAGTCGGTCCCGGTTGCGCGCAAAGAAGGCGAGCGGTCGTTCCGGGACGACCTCGGCGGGGGCTTCGAGTGCGTCGGGTCTGACCTGTACGTCACCCTCGATCGTGACACCGGCGAACGACTCGTCGAGCGCGATTACCGTCGAGTAGCCGCGCGCGAGTTCGGCCAGTCCCTGCGTGTCCTCGACGATTTCGACCGAGAGCTCCGGGATCACGTCCCGAGCCTCGCTGTAGCGTTCGGCGTCGGTCGTCGCCAGACAGCGCTCACGGACTCGGATATCGCCCGGCTGCTCGAGCGGTTCGACACCCTCGAGTGCCGTGAGTACGGCCTCGTCGGACTCGCGCTCGAGTGCCCCGCGGGCAAACGCCTGAACGTCTTCGATCCGCGAGCGGCGCGGACTGGGATAGATCGTCTCGAGTCGCTGGGCGGCGTAGTCGGTGACCGTCCGCGATTTGAGCAACGAGAGGACGTCACGGTACACCTCTCGAGCGCGGTCGGTGGCGAGAAAGCCGCCGGGATCGTTGTGTTCCAGCCGGATTGCACCGCGCGCGATGCGAGCGGCACGACCCTGGCTGATTCCCGGTGCGGTCGCGATCGCTGCGACGTCGCCCCGCCGCAGCGCGCGTTCGGGCTCGTCGAGCGCTCGCAGCGCTCGCGCGGTCTTCTCGCCGACACCCGGAATCGACTCGAGATCCATTGCTTCGTGAGCAGCGTATCAAACCGAAGCGAGAAAAAGTTCCCGCCCGATTTCGGGTCGCTGTGGCAACAAACGACAGTGGAGCCGAAGCGACTGAGGCTGTCGATCACGCCGAGTTGTGACTTGCGCGGGACGGGGCGTTCGTTATCCGGTCGGAGCCCCAACGACAGGTATGGTACTCAAGAAACTCCTCGGGTCGACAGCGACACGGTCGCTGACCGTCGTCTCGGTGCTTTCGGAGGCGAAAACGGCGTTCTCTCGAGGGAAGCGGACTCGCGGCGTCTTGTTGCTCGGCCTCGCCGTCCTCGCCGTCCTCGCCTGGAAGTGGGCACTGCTCGGCCTGGCTGCACAGGGGGTCCTCAAACTGGTCCGTGGCGGTCGGTCGGAGTCGAACCCCGCGTAGTCGGCTTCACTCCGACGTGGTGTCTGCGGATCCGTGTTCGTCATCGCTCGACTCAAATAGAACGACTACGGCAGTGTGCGACAGCGATCACTCGAGTGACATCGACCGAAACGCGATGTTCGACCGCACGTCACTCCTCTAAGTGGTCGATTCCTTTCTTCGAGACGTTTGCTTCCGTGATTTCGTTTGGCATCCAGTCGGGCTTGTCGTCGGGTGCAGTCTGCTCCCACGCCCAGCCGTCGTAGATGTGTACTTTATCGGTGCCTTTCTCTCGAAGTCTGAGCTCGACACGCTCTGCGTCGTCCTCACTCGAGCCGGGCTCGAGTCGCCGGGCTGCTTTCAGGGCAGCCTGGCGGGGTGTGTTCCCCGAGAAGACGCTCGATTCGTCGCCGCCCGACTCGCGCAGTGCAAAGTTCCGTTTACCATCTTCGCGTACCATGGTTTTGGCCTCCGTGTCAATTCAGCACACGGCCCGACATAAAGATATCCCCAAAAATCGACCGACTGCGTCGGTATCTTTAAGTTCGTCGGCTACGCCAGTCTTCCGCACCATCGATCCAGCACTCGAGTCGCAGTGTCGTCTCGACGCCGACCCATGTGTCACATACTCACGCGTTGGGCCGTCGAAAACACTTAAGTATATCCTACGGCGAAGTTCGTCATAGAATCCCGCGATGGTACGGAAAAAGAAGCTGAGTCCAAGCGGTGCGAAAGACGATGACGGTAACTATCACAACGTCCACCTCAACCTCCACGAGGACGAACTCGCAGTCGCGGGCATGGATATCGGCGACGAGGTTTTCGTCCGGGTCCGAGACGGCAAGATCATCATCCAGAAAGCGGACAAGGACGAGGTCGAACACGAGTTCTAGAGAACGACGTTTTACACTGCGGGTGCGTCTGCGGCGCACCCTCGGCAAAAATTCGATTAAAAACATTCCTCCTTCTGTTCAGTGGCGCTACGTGCCACGCACCCCACATCAGTCGTCGGCCCGCTCGCTCCCTGACTCACGGCCTTCGGCCGTTCATCATTCCGCGGCGCGATGTGCCGCGCTTTCGTTCGCTCGCGGTACAATCGACTGAACCGCGACAGCAGACCGACTCTCAAACTCGAGAGCGGAAAACCCGACAGCCGATTACTGCAGCGCCGCCAGATCGAACTCGAACGCTGCGACGGGCACCTCGAGGTCGTACTCGATGAGCACCGTCGGATGGACCTCGCCGATCACACCGACGTCTTCGCCGTCGAGGACGACCGCGGCGGTTCGACCCGAAATGAAGGCCGGGTGGTCGGTCGGAGGCGTCTCGAGGTCGACGTCGAAGTTGCGCGCGAGCGCCTGCAGGCGCGCTTTGGCGTCTTCGTAGCCCGCGTCGTGGCTCGCGAGGACGGCCCCGACGTGACGACTCTCGCCGACGCCGGTGTTTTCGCTGTCGTCGAGCGCCGCGCGGAACCCGATCTCGGAGAGATGCTGTGGATACGAGCGGTGGGTGTTTCGCTCGAGGACCGTCATGAGCGAGGGCATGACCCAGGTCCGGAGCATGGTGTAATCCTCGCTGTAGGGCTCTTTGATCGTCACGGGCTCGCCGGCCCCATAGGCGTCCGTGCCGGGCGCAACGTCGAGACGATCGTAGTTCTCTGCCTCGTTGATCATGTGGAAGTTCAGCAGATCCTCGAAACCGAGGCCAACGAGTTGGGTGCGGACGGCTCGCTCGAGTCGCGAGCGTTCGTGACGGCCGCCGACGGTCCCAACGTCGGGGTAGGTCGGCTCGAGTTCGTTGAACCCGTAGGCGCGCCCGAGATCGTCGATGATGTCGAGCGGATGGAGGACGTCGACGCGATACGGAGGGATTGTCACCTCGTAGACGAGGTCCCCGTCCTCGCTCTCGGTTTTTTCCGCCTCGAGCCCCGATCGTTCGGCCAGATCGAGCACTTCGTCGGGATCGAGGTCGATGCCGAGAATGGTCTCGATGCGGGCGTGGGAAACGGTCTTGGTCTTTGTCGAGAGATCCGGACGGACAATCTCGTGATCTTGGTACTCAATCGTCACGTCCTCGATTGTCGCCCCACGTGCCGACAGCGCATAGCAGACGATGTTCAGCATCTTGTCGATCGTCCACTGGTCGGTGCCGGTCATCTCGACGAACAGGTCCCTCGAGTCCGTCGACACCTCGGTCCGGCGGCCGTTGATCACCGGCGGGAACGAAAAGAGGCCGAGGTCGTCGTAGATCGCAGGGTAGCGATCGTAGCCGCTGACGAGGTCGGCGTAGGTCTGGCCCGTCTGGTGGTTCTCGAGCACTTCTGCGGGCGTCATCTCTTCGTCGGAATCGAGCGGGACGAAGTGGTCGCCGTCGGGGTCGACGCCGACGTACTCGATCGAGGGTGCGCCGTCATCTGTTGCGGACCGCCCTTTCAGCATCGTCAGGTCGTGAATCCCGATCGCGCCCTTCGCGCGCTTGCGCCCCATCGTCGCGTGGAGTTTCTCCTGCAGTTGGATGAGCGAATCGAGGGCGTCCTCGTCGAGATTCACGTCGCGGATCACCGCGCCCGTGACGTACGGCCGCTCGTCGGGAACCGATTCGTCGACCTCGATCGTCCACTCCGCCGAATTCGGCGACGGGACGTGGACGCCGCGGGCGTCGCCGTACTGGTAGCGCATCGAGCGCGCGACGCCTTCGACCGAGAGCCGGTCGAGGCGGTCAGGGGCGAACTCGAGTTCGAACTCGCCGTCTTCGGTTCGGCCCTCGAACTCGAGGCCGAGTCCGAACAGGTCCGCTTTGAGGTCGTCGTCGCTCGTCTCCTCGTGGCCGGTCAACTCGCGCAGTTCGTCGGGGTCGATATCGACAGTGGGCATCAGTAAGTCACCTCCGCGTTCCGCAGGAACTCGAGGTCGGCGAGCGTGCCGTGGAGGTCGCGGATATCCTCCGCGCCGGTGGTCAGCATGGCGAGTCGCTCGAGGGCGAGCCCCCAGGCCATCACATCACAGTCGACGCCGAGTGGCTCGAGCATCTCCTGGCGGAAGATGCCCGAGTTACCGATCTCGATCAGTTCGCCCGTGGTGGGGTGGGTGCCGAACAGTTCGAACGACGGCTCCGTGTAGGGGTTGTAGTGGGGTTTGAACTGGATGTCGGTGATGCCGAACTGGGCGTAGAACTCCTCGAACGTGCCCATCAGATCGCGCACCGAGAGGTCTTCGGCCATCACCCAGCCCTCGATCTGATAGAACTCGAGCAGGTGCGTCGCGTCGAGCGTGTCGTTCCGGTAGGCCTTCTCGACGCTGAAAAAGCGCGCTGGCGGTTCGATCTCGCCGATTTCGGTTCCAGAAAGGTAGCGGGTCGACAGCGAGGTCGTGTGGCCCCGAAGCGCGAGCGCGCGGGCGAAGTCCTCGTCCCACGGCGAGTGGTAGCCTTCGCTGTCCTCGCCGACGCCCTCGCGGTGGGCGCGTTCGACGCGCTCGACGAGGTCCTCGGGCAACTCGTCGATGTGACTCGGCTGCTCTAGGGCGAACCGATCCCAGTGCGTTCGCGCGGGATGGTCCTGCGGCATGAACAGACAGTCGTTGATCCAGAAGTCCGCGTCGGCGTGGGGACCGTCCATCTCCTGAAAGCCCATCCCGACGAGGACGTCTTTGACGCGTTCGGACATCTGGCGCAGGATATGAACTTTTCCGCCTTCGACGGTTTCGGCGTCGGCTTCGACGTTATATTCGGCGAATTCGACGTCCTCCCACTCCCCGCTCGTGAGGAGTTCGGGCGTGACCTGGCCGACCGTCTCGGCGGTTTCGAGCCCTGCCATGAGCTCCGTGACGGCGGCATCCGTCAGCGTCACCTCGCGGACGGTCGACTCCGAGCGATCGAGTAAGCCCCGTCGCTCGAGTTCCTCGAGCGTCTCCGCGTCGACATCGGCGTCTTCGACCGGTGTGTCGTCCGCGTCGGCGAGTTCGGCGAGCGCGTTTGCCTCCGCATCCGCATCCGGTTCGGCGTCGGGATCGGCCGTGATCTCGCCGCTGTCGATGCTGCCGTACCCCTTGCGGGCGTAGTTCGAGAGTGCGATGTCGACCTGTGGGCCCTCGAGTCCCGAGGCCCCGATTACTCGGCCCATCTGGACCGGCTCGTCGCCGGCGCCGGCCTCGAGTGCGGCCTCGTAGAGCCGGACTTCGGGGAGTCCATCGGTGACGTATTCCTGACCTTCGTCGGTGAGTGAGACGGTTTCGTCGACGCGTTCGGTGACGGCGACCAGTTCCTCGGCCTCGAGTTCGAACACTGCCCCGGTGACGGTCTCCGGTGGCAGGTCGGTCGCCGCGGCGAGGGCGTCGACGGACGTTGCATCGTCCGCGCTTGCGGCCTCCAAGACCGCGACCTGTTGTGCTGGAAGTTGCATTCGCTTGTTCGTATGGCTGCGTGGGGGTCAGTTAGCGGTTCCGACTCGGCTCGAGTCTGGCCTCGAGCGCTGTCGACGGCGCGGTCGGTTTCGACGCGCCCGCCCGGCGTGGGCGAGCGCGGCTCCACCGGCCCGGATCACCGGGCGAAAAAGAAACCGAATCCCGACTGTGGACGGTCTGACTGGTCGTCGATACCGGCACTGACGTGGGATTCGGGTGCCATGGTTCGTGGAACTGGCGGTCGGTGCAAAAACGTTGCGGTCCGTGTGGACACGCCACTCGAACCTGTTAAGTTCGTGTCCTGTGTGTCAAGACGACATGGACTGGGACGAGTTCTACCGCAACGCCGACTACGACCGCTGTATCTACCTCCGGGGCGAGGCGATGGTCGACTACCTCGAGCGCTTTCTCGAGCGCTTCGGGCCGTTCGACCGTATCGCGTCGGTCGGCTGTGGGCCCGGCGGCGTCCTCTTTGCCCTCGCGAGTCGCTATCCCGACACCGAATTCCACGGGATCGATCTCTCCGAGCAGGTCGTCGCCGACAACCGCGAACGCGCGGCCGAACGCGGCCTCGAGAACCTCACGTTCGCCGTCGACGCGCTGCCGGATCTCGGGACCGACGAGCGCTTCGACCTGGTCTACTCCGCAGCGACGCTGTTTTTTGTCCCCGACACCGCCGAAGCTGTCGCCGACCTCTACGACCACGTCGCAGACGGCGGCTACCTCGTCATAAACTACCCCGATCCCGAGTGTCCGGCCCGGTTCGATCAGTGGCTCGAGGGCCGACGGCGCGAGGCGTTCGACCTCGTCCTCGCCGGCGAGAACGTTCTCTCGACAGCGGACATTCGTGAGTGCTGTGGGTCCGAACCACGGGATTACTGGCAGGCCGTCGACGCGACCGACGACGAGTCGTTTCTCGTTGCGGAGACGCCAATGGTCTACCTCGAAAAATAGCGCGTCTCAGACGGACCGTCGCTCGAGCACGAGCACGTATCGCGTCAGCGATCGGTGAACCCGGCGTTCGAACGCGGCCTCGAGTTCCCAGCCGGCCTTTCGGGCCTCGCTCGCCCACGAGCGGTCGGCGACGACGACTGCCCGCGGGGCGACTCGGTGTGCTTCGGCGAGGGCACCCGAGACGAGGTCCTCGAGGCGGTGGGTTTCGATCTTCGACTGGCGGCCGTAGGGTGCGTCGAAGACGACCCCGTCGACGGCGTCGTCGACCAGTGGGAGTCGGGTGCCGTCGCCGCGGCCGACGTGCCACGAGCCGCGAGCGACGCCGGTCGGGGCGGACTCGTCGGACTCGAGAAAGTGTCTGAGATTTTGGCACGCGCCTGCGGTCATTTTGGCCTGCGCGTCGGTACCGATCACGTCCGCACCGACGAGGCCGGCCTCGACGAGCACGCCGCCGGTGCCACACATGGGATCGAGGATCGTCGCCCCGGGACGAGCACCGGCGATGTTTACGACGGCGCGGGCGAGCAGCGGGTCCATGCTCCCGGGTTGGAAGAACGGTTTATCCGTCGGTGCGCGCGTTCCGAAGTCTCGGACGCTCTCAGCTGCGAGCCAGCCGAGCGTACAGACCGACACCGACTCACTGGGTGACTGTTCACCGTCGGTCGCCGCGGCCTCGAACAGGTCGCCCGTCGCTGCATCCGCCTCGAGGCTCCCGTCCGTCTCGATGACGCCCTCGGAGAACGTCGCCCGAAGCAGATGATCCGGCTCATCGAGGTCGACCGCGAACCCTCGATTCACCAGGATCTGGCCGAGTTCACGCTCCGCCTGTTCGGTGCTGACGCCGCTCGAGCCGTGGACGTCGGTTGCACGGACTGCAACGGTTCCCTCGCGGTCGATCGGGGCCGTCTCGAGGAGCGCTCGAGCACTCGCGAGATCGGCGTCGGTGCGGCCGAGCAGGGTACTTGCGCGATGCGTGTAGGCCAGTCCACGGATTCGATCGGGGTCGATGGCGGTCGCAACGGCGAGCCCGGGGGCAATTCGACGGACGTCAGCCGCCCCGCTGGCTGCTTCGCGGGCCGCAAACGCATCGTCCTCGCCGCCAAGCTCAAGTACGTACACGGCTACGTGTCACCGCGGACTGGCCATGAGCCTACCGTTTCTCTCGAACGACTCGTGAACCGGTCTGTCAACCGCTGTACATCCCGGAATCGGACTGTAACTGATACCCCCTGCCGACATATATACCGGATATATCAGGTGGCGGCACTAACCTTTATAAACCTTAAATACATCTTTTTAAGCGATTATGACCGACCCGAAGGACACCATCAACATCGAAAA
The DNA here is from genome assembly GCF_900156475.1 of Natronorubrum thiooxidans. Classification (GTDB taxonomy): domain Archaea; phylum Halobacteriota; class Halobacteria; order Halobacteriales; family Natrialbaceae; genus Natronorubrum; species Natronorubrum thiooxidans. Next base: position 66,117 of record NZ_FTNR01000005.1, on the reverse strand, counting down.
CGTGGTGGCGTCGACCGGCATCGGACAGGAACTCGACCTCCAGAGTGTCGCCATGGACCTCGAAGGGGCCGACTACGACCCCGAGCAGTTCCCCGGTCTCGTCTACCGTACCCAGAACCCCAAATCCGCCGCCCTGATCTTCCGATCGGGAAAGATCGTCTGTACCGGCGCGAAAAGCACCGACGACGTCCACGAGAGTCTGCGAATCGTCTTCGACAAGCTTCGTGAACTCCAGATCCAGGTCAACGAGGATCCCGAGATCGTCGTCCAGAACATCGTCACCAGCGCCGACCTCGGCCGGAACCTCAACCTGAACGCGATCGCGATCGGGCTCGGTCTCGAGAACATCGAGTACGAACCCGAACAGTTCCCCGGGTTGGTCTACCGACTCGACGATCCCGAAGTCGTCGCCCTGCTGTTTGGGTCCGGGAAACTCGTTATTACCGGCGGCAAAAAACCAAAGGACGCCGAACACGCCGTCGACAAGATCGTCTCCCGACTCGAAGACCTCGGCTTACTCGAGTAATCGCCCCTTTTCGAGCGGTCGTTTCTCGCCATCGCCAGTCGTAACGGACAGGACGGTTTATCCAGATGCTCGTTTCTTTGGTCGGGTTTGCAATCGTTTACGCCCGTTCGAACGGTTCATACTGGGCTGAATTGGGGCTGAGCGAGCCGAACGACTGCGCTCGTTTATCTGCCCTTGTTGCTGAGTTTCAGCTATCGATGACGATCCACACAGACCGACTGACGACCGCCCTGGATCGCCGTGGGCCTGACAGCGGCGAGGCGCTCGAGACGGCGCTCCAGTTCGAGGACTCCATCCCACGCGTGGCGGCCCGTCGGGTGCTCGACAACGATCGTCGCCGCGAGGTGCTTCGCTATCTGCTCACCGCGGATGAGCCACTCGAGGTCCGGACGCTGGTTGCACGGATCGCCGACGTCGAACACGACGCGGCGGCTGTGACGCCGTTGCTCGATCTCCGCCAGCGGATCCATGTCTCGCTGTGTCAGACACACCTTCCGCTGCTCGAAAACTACCGTATCCTGTCGTACGATCAGGCCTACGGGCTCGTGACCCCCGGGGCGACGCTTTCGGCGTTTGAATCGCTGCTCGAGTAATCGTCGGTCGAGGTTACTCGACTAGTCGCTCGATTTCGGTCACCAGAATGTCGCTCGCGCCGGCCTTTTTGACCTCGGTGATCGTCTCGAAGACGTCACCTTCGTTGACAACGGCGTGGACGGCCACCTTCTCGTCGCCCACCTCGCCATCCTCGCCGGCGATGTTCATCACCGTCGGCCCGCCAAGGCCGGGGATAACGTCGCGAACGGCGTCGAGTTTCGCCGTCGGCACGTTCATCATCAGGTAGCGTTTCCCCTCCGCCTGCTTGACCGACGCCAGCGCAGTCCGGACCTCCTCGACTTTCGGGTTCTCGAGGACGTCGTCGCGCCCGAACAGGCGCACGGAACTCGAGAGGACCTCGTCGACGACGGCCAGTCGGTTCATTTTGAGTGTCGTCCCTGTGCTCGTGATATCGACGATGGCATCGGCCATCTCGACGTGGGGCGTTAGCTCCGTCGCCCCAGTAACCTCGACGATGTCGGGGTCGATACCGGCGTCGGCGAAGAAGTTCGAGGTGATGTTCGGGAACTCCGTGGCGACGGTTTTGCCGGCCATGTCCGCGACAGTCTCCAACTCGCCGTCTTCCGGCGCGGCAAGAACGAGTCGACAGCGCCCGAACTCGAGGTCGAGCAACTCTTCGACGTTGTCGACGCGGGCCTCACAGACCTGATCGTAGCCGGTGATCCCGAGATCGGCCGCGCCGTCGGCGACGTACTCCGGGATGTCCGCTGCGCGGGCAAAGAGCACGGAGACGTCGGGGTCGACGGTGTCGGCGTAGAGTTTCCGGTCGGCACCGTTCTCGAGATGGAGCCCCGCCCGCTCTAAGAGGTCGATCGTCGGCTCGTGCAGGCGGCCCTTGTTGGGAACGGCGATTCGCATTGTCAGGTCGTTAGTGACGAGAGGGCAACTGTCTTTTCATTCAGCACTCCGTCGACACGTATTGTGCTACCTGTTCACGACACTCATAATACTCGGGTGTCCCGACGCTGTGGGGTCGTAACTCCCCATCGCTGTGCACTCGGCGCTGTCTCGAATCAGTTCGAGTTACAGCGAGCATGAACCATCCACATTCCTTATATTCCTGACGAGTGTAACGAACGTACATGGCAAGCATACAGTCGACAGACGCGGCGACGGCCGAAGACGAGACTGACGCGGAAACCACCGAACGCGAGGACGAGACGGCCGTGAGCGAAGCCGAACCCGACACGGAAACGGCGTCAGACGACTCGCGGACGCTCGTCACACTCCTCAAAGTGGCAGGTGTCGTCCTCGTGTTGGCTGCTGTTCTCTGGTGGCTCCGCTCGGACGACGAGGAGTGACGTTGATCAGCCGGTGACGTGAGCTGACGTTTCAACAAAACTAATTTCGCCCACTCACTTTCTATTCAAAACTCTAATTTTGAAATAATAACTGTTTACAATCCCAAATCGGCTTGAACGTGTAGTTCCTATCTCCTCCTATGAGTACGAGACGAGCGCATTTCGAGATCACTGGCATGTCCTGCTCGACGTGTTCGGGGTCCGTCGAGGATGCAGTCAGTGAACTCGAGGGTGTCGAATCGGTTAGTGCGAACTACGCGACCGACGAGGGAACGGTCGCGTACGACCCCGACGTCGTCTCGCTGTCGGCGATCTATGACGCGATCGAGGACGCGGGCTACGAGGCCGCCTCGGAAACGAGGACGATCTCCGTCATGGGGATGTCGTGTTCGACCTGTTCGCAGGCGGTCGCCGACGCGGCCACCGACCTGCCGGGAGTCGTCCGAGCGGACGTGAACTTCGCCACCGACGAAGCGACCGTCGAGTACAATCCGGCTGACGTCTCGCTGGCGGCGATCCACGACGCCATCGAGGACGCCGGCTACGAACCGGTTCGCGACGACGCCGACGACACGCAAGGGGAGAGCCAGCGCGAACGCGCCGTCGAGACGGAACTGCGCCGCCAGCGCTGGCTGGTAATCGGCGGCGGCGTGCTTACGCTGCCGTTCGTCCCGATCATGCTCGCGATGCTCGGGTTCACGCCGCCGCTTCACGAGGTCCTCGGCGTTGAGATGTGGCTGATCGAATCCCTCGAGTTCGTCCTCGCGACGATCCTGATGGCCACGCTTGGCCGGGAGTTCCTCGTTGGTGCGTACCGGGCGTTTGCCAACAACCGTCGGGCCAACATGGACACGCTGGTCGCGATGGGGACCTCGACGGGCTACGTCTACAGTACGGCCGTCCTGCTTGGAACCATCGCCGGTGCTGGCCTCTACTTCGAGGCTGTCGCCTTCATCCTCTGGTTCATTACGCTGGGCAACTGGCTCGAGGTCCGCTCGAAAGCCCGTGCGGGCAGCGCCCTGCGGGAACTGCTCGAGATGGAGGCCGACGAGGCGACCGTCGTTGAAGATGGAGAAGAGCGGCAGGTGCCGCTCGAGGACGTCACGGTCGGCGACGTACTGAAGGTCCGGCCGGGCGAGAAGATTCCGACGGACGGCGTGGTCGTCGACGGCCAGAGCGCGGTCGACGAGTCGATGCTGACCGGCGAGTCGGTGCCGGTCGAAAAAGGCGAAGGCGACGAGGTCGTCGGCTCGACGATCAACGAGAACGGCGTCCTCCTCATCGAAGCGACGAAAGTCGGCTCCGAGACGGCGATCCAGCAGATCGTCAACCGGGTCAAGGAGGCCCAGTCCCGCCAGCCCGAGATCCAGCGGCTGGTGGATACGGTCAGCGCCTACTTCGTCCCCGCAGTCATCGTCAACGCCGTCGTCTGGGCGATGCTCTGGTCGCTCTTTCCCGAACAACTGGCCGCGTTCGTCGACTGGCTGCCGCTGTGGGGCCCCGTCAGCGGCGGGCCCGAAGTCGCCGCCGTCGGCGGTGCGGGCGTTCCCGTTCTCGAGTTCTCGGTGATCGTGCTCGCCTCCGCGCTGTTGATCGCCTGTCCCTGTGCGCTGGGGCTCGCGACGCCGGCCGCGACGATGGTCGGCTCGACACTGAGCGCGACTAACGGCGTCCTGTTCAAAGGCGGTGACGTGCTCGAGCAGGTTCGCGGGATTGACACGATCGTCTTCGACAAGACGGGGACGCTGACTCACGGCGAGATGACGCTGACCGACGTCGAACTTGTTGGCGAACGGACGGCAACTGACGGTGGCGGACCCGATCCCGCGCCGGATGGCGGTGTGCTCACCGAACGCGAGGAACCCCTCGAGTCGTACGTCTTAGGCGCGGCCGCGTCGGCCGAATCCGGCTCCGAACACCCGATCGCACGGGCGATCGTCGACGGTGCCAACGAGCGCGGCGTCACGGTCGGCGAGGTCAGCGAGTTCGAGAACGTCCCCGGCCACGGCATTCGCGCCGAGACCGACCGCGGCACCGTCCTGATCGGCCGCCGAAAGCTCCTCGAGGACGAGGGGATCGACACCGACCCCGCCGAGGAGACGCTGATGCGCCTCGAGCGCGAGGGGAAGACGGCGATGCCCGTTGCAGTGGACGGAGACCTGCTGGGCGTGCTCGCGGTCGCCGACGAGGTCCGCGAGAGCGCTACGGAAACCGTCGCCGCGCTGCGCGAGCGGGGAACGACGGTCGTGATGCTCACCGGCGACAACGAGCGGACGGCCCATGCGGTCGCCAAACAGGTGGGGATCGACCCCGACAACGTGCGCGCGGAAGTGCTCCCGGAGGACAAAGCCGACCACATCGAGGACCTCCAGGCGGACGGCTCTCGTGTGATGATGGTCGGCGACGGCGTCAACGACGCCCCTGCGCTGACGACCGCACAGGTCGGCGTCGCCATCGGATCGGGCACTGACGTCGCCATCGAGAGCGCCGACGTGACGCTGATGCGTGACGACCCCGCGGACGTGCTCAAGGCCGTTCGCATCTCCGAGGCGACGATCGCGAAAGTGCGCCAGAACCTCTTCTGGGCACTCGTCTACAACGCCACACTCATCCCGATCGCGTCGCTCGGCCTCCTGAATCCCGCCCTCGCCGGGCTAGCGATGGCCTTCTCGAGCGTGAGCGTGATGACAAACAGCCTCTCCTTTGCGACGTACGACCCCCACGAAGACTACCGACTGGCGGTCCTGAAACCGCTCGAGTGGCTCCGCCGATAACGCGACAGAAGGTCGCTCGCCGCGTTCGGGCGATCAGACCGCAACCAGCGCGTCCGCGAGGAGGCCGGTCACGTAGGCCTCGACGAACGCGGCGAGAACGAGCAGCAACCACGCGAAGCCGACCAGCGCGGCCGTTTGCGCGAGATACCGTTTCGTAACCAGCGATGCCCTCGAGCCGGCGATCCGCTGGCCGATCCGGTGGACAAACCGGAATCCCACGCCGGCGGCGACGAACAGCGCCGGGAGTTCGAAGATCCCGTGGGGGACGAGCAAGGCGAAAATCACGCCGAGGCCGGTTTGGGCACCCATTGCGGCGACGATATTGCCGACGAGAACGCCGTTGAACACCATGATCAAGAGCGTCACGGCACCGAGGGTGATCGCGCCGGCGATCGCCGCCAGAAACGGTGGCGTGTTGTTCATGATGAAAAACGACGCCGAGAGCTCGAGGCCGCCCTCGCCGGGCAGGTCGTCCTCCCCGAACTCCTCCATGATCATCTCGAGGAACAGGTCGGTCAGATCGATTCCGGCCGCATAGAGCAGTACCCCGATAACGCCGCCGACGGCGAACACCCCGGCCGAGAACCAGACGTACGGTCGGTGTTCGGCCCACGCGTCGTCGAGCATCCCGAATACGGTGGGCGTCGTTCGACCAACGACTGCGATCGCCCCCAGACCGAGTCCGAGGACGGCCGCCCCGGCAGCCGCCCGCGTTGCAGCGTGGGCGGCGAGGATCGTAGCCGCGGTGACGAACGCGATCACTGCGAGCGCGGCCGTCAGGCCGGTCCAGCGGCGGATCGTCGCCGAATCGGGCGGTTCCGGCGGTTCCGCGTCGCCTCCGGTGTCCGGACCCGGCCCCGGACTCGAGGGCGTTTCCTCGGTGTCGGTGCCGGGATCGACCGTCGGATACTCCGATTGTGACTCGCCGCGGTCGTCTTCGGTGTGGTGCTCGGTGCCCGTCTCGCGCCGCCCCTCTCGGTCGGCTCCGCGTTCGTTCATCGTATTATGTAACCCCTTAGACCCACTACGGATGATCAGTTTGATTTCGATGCGCGCTGATAGATGGTAGCGGCCGCCGGTAAAATAGGTATGCGGGTCGGTCGTGACGCGGCCGTCGCTCCACGTTCCGCAATCAGCGGCAGTTTCAGCGTGTGAGCACGCCAACACAGATGACCGCCGTCGTGACGTGCATCACGCCGAGGATGGTGCCGGCTACGAGGCTCCCACCGGGTTGATCGGGGATCACTGTGAAATCGGGAATCAGCGAGAGGAGGAGAACGATCGCTGCGACGATGACGAACAGCCGATCAGGGTTGGTGGCGATTCGCGTCAGAACACCGTAAGTTACCGTTGCACCGACGACCCCGAGAGCCGTAAACAGCGTTACCGGACCGTACGTTAGCGCGTCTAATTCTGGGGCGATACCACCAGTGTTCGCCCCGAACACGATAACCCAGTTGACGGCCAATGAAAGCACAAGCGCTCCCGCTCCCGACAGTGTAAGGCCTTTTACAGAGGCTGTTTTCTCTGCTGTGGAACCCGCTGTTTCTGAAGCCATGACTGTGCGTACCATTCAGACGATGAAAAACGTTCCATAGGCGATTATTCTAACACTCCTGCGCTGGTGAATTAGAAGCGTCGACGAGAGACACGCCCTGTATTCGGCGCGGCTCTGTCGACGAGGACCTCCACTATCGCTGATTTTTCTGGCGCTCGAGCGAAAAGGGATGGCGACGGTCGATGCCGTTCAGCTCCGGTGAGCGCCGGGATCGACAGTATAAACGCCGTCCAACGAGAACCATCGGCCAATGACGACACTGGCGATCACCGGCGGGCAAGTGCTGTTGCCCGATCTGACGGTGACGCGTGCGGACGTACTGGTCGATCAGGACGGCGGCGAGATCCTCGAGTTCGGCGACGAGCTCGCTGGAGAGGCTGACGACACCCTCGACGCTGAGGGCTCACTCGTCACGCCCGGCTTTGTCAACGGCCACTGTCACGTCGCTATGACGTTGCTCCGTGGTCATGCCGACGACAAGCCCCTCGACGCGTGGCTGCAGGAGGATATCTGGCCCGTCGAGGCCGAACTGACGGCCGACTCCATCCGTGCTGGTACCGAACTCGGTGTCCTCGAGATGATTAAATCCGGGACGACGTCGTTCGCGGACATGTACTTCTTCGTGCCGACGATCGCTGATGTGGTCGCGGAGGCGGGGCTGCGTGCCCGACTCGGCCACGGCGTGATCTCCGTCGGGAAAGACGAAGAAGCGGTCCACGAGGACGCCCAGGAAGGCCTCGAGGTCGCCGCAGAGGTCGACGGCATGGCCGACGGCCGGATCACGTCCGCGTTCATGCCCCACTCGTTGACGACCGTCGATGGCCAGTACCTCTCGGAGTACGTCCCGAAGGCCCGCGACCTCGACGTCCCGGTCCACTACCACGCAAACGAGACCGAGGACGAGGTGACGCCGATCGTCGAGAACCACGGCGTGCGCCCGCTCGCCTACGCGGCCGAGAAGGGGATGCTCGAGTCCGAGGACTTCTTCGCCCACGGTGTCCACGTAGACGAAAGCGAGATCGGCCTGCTCGCGGAGGCCGGCACGAGCGTGATCCACTGTCCGGCCTCAAACATGAAACTGGCCAGTGGGATGGCCCCCGTCCAGCGGATGCTCGAGGCGGGCGTCACGGTCGGGTTGGGTACCGACGGTGCGGCCTCGAACAACGATCTCTCGATGCTGGACGAGGCCCGCGACGCGGCCATGCTCGGCAAACTCGCTGCCGACGACGCGAGCGCGGTGCCCGCCGAGGCCGTCGTGAAGATGGTAACACAGGGCAGCGCCGACGCCATCGGCCTCGACACCGGCCGCCTCGAGGTGGGTGCCCCTGCTGATTTCGCCGTGATCGACCTCGAGCAACCCCATCTGACCCCACAGCACGACCTTGTCAGCCACCTCGCCTACGCCGCCGCGGCGTCGGACGTCCGCCACACCGTCTGTGACGGACAGGTGCTCATGCGCGACCGGGAGGTCCTGACCCTCGACGAGGATGCTGTGCGAGCGCGTGCCACTGAGGAAGCCGAGGCACTGATCGCTCGCGCCGACGACTGATAGGGATTCTCGCAGCCAGCCGGTTGTCTCTATCCAGCTGTGCAGTTTCCGTGGCTCGGTCTCCGTGCCGCAAATCTCTGAATAGCTACGAGAATCCCTATGAGTCACCTTCCGTTCGAGCGTGTAAACGAAAACCGAACGCTCAGAGGCGGTTATAAACACTTAAAACGGTTTGTGATACGTTTCAGTGAGTCGAAACCCTAGCGAACTGCCGGGTGGGTTTATTCACAATCTCCTGAATGTCTCGAGTGAAATGCATAGACGAACACTGTTCGCGGTGGCACTGGCCGCCGTCATGTTGCTGTCGGTGTTCGCGCTGCCGGGTATGGCCGCGGCAAGCGCGACTGCAGAGGAACCGACCACCTCGATCACGGACGAGGATCTCGATGAAGATTCGACTGAGGAAGATTCCACGGAGGAGGACTCGACTGAGGAAGATTCCACGGAAGAAAATTCCACGGAGGAGAACTCCACTGAAGAGGACACGGGCCTCTCGATCACCGTCACGGCCGACGGTGACGAGTACCTCGCCACGGTCACGATGGACGGCGACGGCGTCGAGAACACGAGCGTGTCCGTCTCGACCGTCGACGAAAACGTCTCCTACGCGGGCAACGGAACGTACACGACGGACGACAACGGGACCGTCTCACTCGAGGCCCCGACGGGCAACGAAAGCGTCGACGTCTCGCTCGAGACGACCGTCGACGGCGAGACCGCCACGGAGACGACGACGCTCGACCCAGCCGGCGATGAGGACGCCGAACCGGAGACGTTCGGCGCGCTCGTCAGCCAGTTCGTCGAGGAGAACAAGGACGACACTGACGGCCCGTTCGGGCTCTCGGTGGCGAACTTCGTCCTCGAGCACAACCCGGGTAACGCACCCGACCACGCGGGGCCGCCGAGCCACGCCGGCCCACCGAGCGACGGTGACGAAAAGAAAGACAACCAGGGCCCGCCGGCGCACGCTGGTGGCCCACCAGGTGAGGACGACGGCGCAGACGACGCTGAAGATGCCGACGATGCTGAAGATGCAGACGACGCTGAAGACGCCGACGACGCTGAAGACGCAGACGACGAAGATAGCGACGATGACACCAGATCGGGTAACGGCGGTGGACCGCCGGAACACGCTGGTCCGAACTAACGACTGGACTCGCGAACAGCGGTCGATGGTTCGTCTCCGGAACGTCAGAGGCACGATCCCATCGCCGCTGTCCGACGGTCGACCGTCGCACTGACGCGGACGCGATCGGTCGAGACGGTCGAACTGAAGCGATTCGAAACCACTGTTTTTCGCCGCTCGAGGGCTTGAACACGGGCTGATGGATGCGAGCCGCGGTATCGCTTGCATCGTCGAGTCCGCCCTCGAGTCGCGTCGTCGCTGGTTCGGTAGCGTTTTGCCTCCGCTATCCCTCAGTCGATGTATGACCGAATCTGCGTATCCGCCGATCAGCGATCAGTTGGCGGAGCTCGAATCCGCACAGGAGGAGGGTCGTCGGAAGATGGACTGGGCCGCCCAGCATATGCCCATCCTCGAACACGTCCGCGAGGAGTTCGTCGCCGACCAGCCCTTCGCGGGCGAACGCATCGCGATGGCGATGCACGTCGAGGCGAAGACGGCAATTCTCGTCGAGACGCTCGCGGAGGGTGGCGCGGAGGTTGCCGTTACCGGCTGTAACCCGCTGTCGACCCACGACGACGTCAGCGCGGCGCTCGACACCCACGAGAACATTACCAGCTACGCCAAACGCGGCGTCGACGACGAGGAGTACTACGAGGCGATCGAGGCTGTCATCGCCCACGAGCCGACGATCACTGTCGACGATGGGATGGACCTCGTCGCGGCGATCCACGAGGACTACCCCGAACTGATCGAGGGCATCATCGGCGGGGCCGAGGAGACGACGACGGGTGTCCACCGACTGCGCGCGATGGACGACGACGGGGCGCTTGACTATCCCGTCTTCGCGGTCAACGACACGCCGATGAAGCGGCTGTTCGACAACGTCCACGGGACCGGCGAGTCCTCGCTGGCCTCGATCGCCATGACCACGAACCTCTCGTGGGCCAGCAAGAACGTCGTCGTCTCGGGCTACGGCTACTGTGGTAAAGGCGTCGCGAAGAAAGCATCCGGCCAGAACGCGAACGTCATCGTCACCGAAGTCGAGCCACGACGCGCCCTTGAGGCCCACATGGAAGGCTACGACGTGATGCCCATGTCGGAAGCGGCCGAAGTCGGCGACGTCTTCCTGACGACGACGGGCAACCGCGACGTCATCGTCGAAGAGCACTTCGAGAAGATGCAAGACGGTGTGTTGCTCGCGAACGCCGGCCACTTCGATATCGAGATCGACCTCGAGGCACTCGACGACCTCACAGTCGACCGCTACGAAGCCCGTGACGGCGTCGAAGCCTACGAACTCGAGGACGGCCGCCGACTCAACGTCATCGCAGAGGGTCGACTCGTCAACCTCGCCGCGCCGGTCTCGCTTGGCCACCCCGTCGAGGTAATGGACCAGAGCTTCGGCGTGCAGGCGGCCTGTGTGCGTGAACTAGTTGACAACGGTGACGAGTACGACGCAGGCGTCCACGACGTCCCCGACGAACTGGACAAGGAGATCGCGGAGATCAAACTCGCAGCAGAAGGCGTCGCGTTCGACTCGCTCACGGAGACCCAGCGCGAGTACATGGGGTCCTGGGACCACGGCACATAAGCGTCAACGCGATTTGATGTCACGGTTCGATTTTTTGTCTCGCCGTTAGGGCGTGTCGACCGCGAACACTAGACTCCCGTCCTCGAGGCCGCCAAGTCGAACTTTGACGGGAAAGGTCTCGCCCGATGTTCGACAGCCGATACAGCTTCCAGTCCAGCGCCAGCCGTCCGCGACGGTTGGAATCGCCGCCGTCTCGAGGCGCTCGACACTTTCGTCGGTAAACAGCGCCTGCCACGGCGTTCCGGGAAGGTCGTCCCGATCGGTGCCAAACTGCACCGCAAACGAGCGGTTCGTAAACTCGAGGTCGTCGTTGGGTGCAGCGATTGCGATCGCGTCGCTGGCGAGTTCGACGCTAGCCAGCGAACGCCGGGACAGCGCCTCGAGTCGTCGACGCTTGATGAGGGTGTGGATACGGTGGCTGAGGTGTTCGACCGGTGGGTCCGATTCCTGCTGTCTCACGTAGTCGATCCACTGGTGGGCCCGGACTGTTTCGATGACTGTTGTCGACGCGATGGACTCGTCGACGAGGAAGACGACCGGAAGGTCGGGGATCCGTTCTTTGACTCGCTCGAGGAGGTCGTCGGTTGCCATTGGGTACTCGCTGACGAGACAGTCGACCCCATCGAGACACGTCGAGCGGGGCGTACTCGACGCCGTCGTACGGACGTCGAAGTCGTCGTCATCGAGACCCGCTTCGAGTTGGTCTCTCCACTGGCGGTCGCTGACGATGGCCAGTACTGTGAGTTGATTGGCGGCCGATGCTGGCGCAGCGCGAAGCGGCGTCATCGATGGGCCAGTCATTGGAACACCTCCGCGTTCGTCAGGTGTGTTACGCCAGGATGTTGGTCGGGTCGATCGAAAACCGGTGCCCGAACTGTGGTGCGTTCTCGGCGCTTATGACCGTTCATGGACCGTCTCGTCGACGATGATGGTCCCGTCACCACGAACTTCGACCGTGTGACTGCCGTATGCGAACGTGACGTTCGCGTTTGCAGTTGTCTCCGCTTGAAAAAGCTGATCGAGTGCTTCAGGATCGATAGCATGATACAGCGGCTCGAGCTCGGTCGGGTCGGTCCCTGTTTCCGCAGCGAGCGCTTCGATAACGGAGAGACTGATCGAATCGTTGTGATAATCGAGCGTTGTTCCGGGCATTTCGTTCGTTCAGATGCGAACGATGGGCATCTGCCTATCCATTATATATGTAATCTCGCCCCAGCTCGGACACTATATGTATTGAATGGGGCTGAACTCGCACACAAATCCGAGACACACAGGATGCATAGTACACGGTTCGAATGAACGCTAGCGAGTTGAATGATGGTCGACACTGATCGGCAGTGCACACTCCATGACCCACTGTTCGGTGTCAGTGTGGACTCCGTTTCAGGTTCGATTGCTGTTGGACGTGTCGACGGATATCTCGACAGTTGATCGGTCTCTCTGATTGGATTATAATAAATACAACCAATTTAGAGATAAATCATCACTCTAAGTAGTGTATAAACCACTCATGTCATCTGTGATGGCTTCGTACTCAACCCATGGCTTTCCCGTCGTTTTGTGGGATTTCACTCGACTCCGTTACTGAGCGGCAGCCCCTGCTGTTCGTGTTCGGAATCGGTGTCGTTTCGCTGCTGGCGATTGTGGGACCGTGGCCGGAACTGCCGATCGGTTCGCCACTGCTTGTCGGGCTCGCTGTGCACGGTGGTGGCAGCCGAGAGACGGCGATCGAACGACTGACAGCCGACGTCGAAGCGTTGGCGGCCTCGATCGACGACGATCAATCGCCGACGGACGCCGAGGTCGATCGAGCGGCCCGGCTTCGAACCGACGGGGTCTCAATCGACCTCGAGCGAGACGACGAACTCGGACCGCTAGCCGAAGCCGTCGACACGGTGGTGACGGCAGTCGAGAAGCGGGAACGACGGTTCGCCGACCGTGAACAGGAGTTACAGGCAACGGCCGAACAGTGTCGTTCGGTTATCGAATCGTCTCCGGCAGCGCTCGTCGCCGTCGATCGCGACGGGACCGTCGAACAGTGGAACCCGGCAGCCGAGCGTCTCTTCGGGTGGAGCGCTGCGGAGGTCCGTGGCGAACCCCTGCCGATCATCCCCGCGGAGCGAGCCGACGAGAGCGAGCGATTCCGTGATCGACTCGAGGCCGGCAAATCGATCACCGGCGTCGAGACTGAGCGACTGACCGCGGATGGCTCACTCATCGACGTGACCCTCTCGAAAGCACCGATCCGGGAGCGTGGTGACGTCGTCGGGGCCGTCACTGTACTCACGGACATCACCGACCGAAAGGCACGCGAGCGACGACTGGAAACGACGAGTGCACGGCTCGAGGCGCTGTTCGAGTATTCGCCCGATATGATCGACGTCCTCGATCCTGACGGGACGATTGTCGACGTGAACAGGCGGTTCTGTGACGAACTGGGGTATACCGAGGACGACCTGCTCGGAACGAAGATCTGGGAGTACGACGAATCGTTCGACGCAGCCGACGTCCAGACGCTGCTCGAGGGCGTCTCAGTCGACAGCCGACGGAAGTTCGAAGGACAGTATCGACGGTGCGACGGCTCGACGTTCCCGGTCGAGATCCACCTCATTCGGATCGCCCTCGCCAACGAGGATCGCTTTCTCGTGATCAGTCGAGACATCACCGACCGCAAGGAGCGCGAGCAGACGCTTCGAGAGCGTGAACGCCAGCTAACGACGCTGATGAGCAACGTTCCCGGCATGGTCTATCGCTGTCGAAACGAGCGCGACTGTTCGTTCGAATTCGTCAGTGACGGCTGTCTCGAGCTCACCGGCTACGACCCCGACGACCTCGTCGACGGCGACGTCGACTGGTTTTCCGACGTCGTCCTCGAGGATCACGACGAACGCTGGGAGACGATTCAGGACGCCGTCGCCGAGCGGGACCTATTCTACGCGACGTTCCCGATCGAGACGGCCGACGGCGAGCGCCGCTGGGTCACCGAACGCGGCCGCGGCGTCTTCGACGACGAGGGCTCGCTCGAGGCGGTCGAAGGCGTCCTCACCGACGTCACCGACCGGGTCGAAAACGAGCGCGACCTCGAGCGCACCACCCGGCTGCTCGAGCAGTCCCAACGGGTGGCGAACATCGGGGCCTGGGAACTCGACGTTCGCAACGAGCCCTACGAGCTCCAGTGGTCCGACGAAGTCGCCCGGATCTATGGCCTCGAGCCGGACCCCAACATCGGACTGGCGGAGTCACTCGAGTTCTATCACCCGGACGATCGGGACGCGCTCCGATCGGCGGTCGACCGCGCAATCGAACGGGGAGAACCGTACGATCTCGAACTCCGGCTGCTGCCGGCCGACAGCGACGACGAGCGCTGGGTTCGGTCCATCGGCGAGCCAGTCCGGGCGGACGGCGAGGTCGTCAAACTACAGGGTTCGATACAGGATATTACCGATCGGAAGCGGCGTGAACGGGACTTGCGCGAGACGAAACGGCGACTCGAACTCGCACTCGAGGGGACGAACACGGGGATCTGGGAGCTAAATATCGAAACGAACGACCTCGACTGGAACGACACGTTACAGCAGATTGTCGGTCTCGAGCCCGGCGAGTTCGAGGGGACGTACGAGGCCTTCATCGAACGCGTGCATCCCGAAGATATTTCTCGAATCGAGGCCGCACTTGAGCAGGCGATCGAGAACGACGAACTGTATCGGGACGGGTTCCGGCTCCGACACGAGAACGGCGACTGGATCTGGGTCGGCGGCCGTGGCCGACTGGTGGTCGACGAGGACGGCACACGGCGGATGGTCGGGATCAACAACGACATTACCGAACGCAAGCGCCTCGAGAACGAACTCGAGCGCACGCTCGACCGGATCAACGACGCGTTCCACGCGGTGGATACGGAGTGGAATATTACGTACGTCAACGCACAGGCCAAGGAGTTGCTCGAGGCCGACGATCGGGAACTGATCGGCAACACCCTCTGGGAGGAGTTCCCCAGTGCCGTCGACTCGCGGTTCGAGGCGGAGTATCGCCGCGCGATGCAGACACAGGAAGCAGTCACGTTCGAGGAGTACTCGCCGGTCGTCGACGCCTGGCTCGAGGTGAGTGCCTACCCCTCCGAGAGCGGATTGTCGGTGTACTTCCGCGACATCACCGACCGCAAGGCACGCGAGCGCGAACTCGAGCGCTACGAGACGATCATTCAGGCACTCGGTGACCCCGTCTACACACTCGATGCCGAAGGCGAGTTCCAGTTCGTCAACGACGCGATCGAAACGCTCGCGGGCTACGAGCCGTCGGACCTGATCGGAGCCGATGTCTCCGATCTCCTGCCACCGGACGAGCTCGAAACGGCCAGGGAACTGGTCCGTGACCTCCTCCGTGAAGGAACGCCGTACGAGGCCTATGAAGGCGATCTCATCACCGCAAACGGAGAGACGATCGAGACGGAGACACATGTTGCACTGTTACCGATGGACAATAGCGAGTTCACCGGGACCGCGGGCGTCATCCGCGATATTACCGAGCGAAAGGAACGCGAACGCGACCTCGAGCGCTCGACGGACCTCTTAGAGCGCGTCCAGCGCATGGCGAAAGTCGGCGGCTGGGAACTCGACGTCCACACCGATCCGCCGGAAGCGACCTGGACCGAGGAGCTGTATCGCCTGTACGAGCTCCCCCATGACGTTACCCCAACCCTCGAGACGACGATCGAGTGCTACCATCCGGACGACCGGCCGTTCGTCCGCGACCGGCTCGAGACCGCAATCGCGACCGAGTCAGGCTACGAGCTCGAAGCCCGACTCGAGACCGATTCGGACGACACCACGTGGGTGCGAGCGATGGGCGAACCCATTCACGACCGCGAGGGAACCCTCCGCACGTATCGAGGCACAGTGCAGGATATCTCTGACCAGAAACGGCGGGAACTAGTGCTCGAGTCACTCCACGACACCGCCCGTGAGCTGCTCAATGCAGAGACGACGCCAGCAGTTGCCGAGCTCGCCGTCGAGACAGCCGCGGAGTTACTCGAGTCTGGAAGTGCAAGCGTCTACGTCCTCGATGCCGAGACGAACCAGTTCGAGCCGGCCGCGTCGACGGCTGACTTCGTCGACCAAGCCGGTGGCGCGCCGTCGATCAGGGCCGGTGATGGTGATTCCGTCCTCTGGAACACCTATGTCACGGGGACACAGACGGTCGTCGACGACGCCGATATCGGTGCCCGCTCGCCGCTGTTCGGCGACGACGTTCCGGGTGGGCTGGTGGTTCCGATCGGCAACCACGGCGTGTTCGTCCTGATTGCGCCGCCGTCGACCATCGACGACGAGACGCGGCAGTTCGTCGAGACGCTCGTCGCGACGACTGAGACCGCGTTCGACCGCCTCGAGAGCGAGGCAACGCTTCGGGACCGCGATGCGGAACTGGAAGCCCAGAACAGTCGCCTTCGACGCCAGGTCCAGATCACCGAGATTATCAGAGGGATCGACCGATCGCTCATCGGTGCCGACAGCCGCAGCGAGATCGAACGGACCGTTCTCGAACAGTTACTCGAGGCAGATCACGTCTCGTTCGCCTGGATCGGGGCACTCGACGCAAGCGGGACGTCACTCGAGCCACGCACCTGGGCCGGCACCGATCCGGAGTATTTGGATGCCCTGTCGCTCGAGATCGAAGCCGAGTCCGACGAACCCGCACTCCGGACGATTCGGTCGGAGACGCCGACGGTCGTCGAAAACGTCGTTGAAGGGATCAAACGTGAGCCGTGGCGACGGAGCGCACTCGATTCGGGATTCCAGTCGGTCGTCTCCGTGCCGATTGCCTTCGAAGAGTACGGCTACGGCGTCCTGACGGTCTATGCGGACGAACCGGACGCGTTCGGTGACCTCGAGCGAACGGTGTTTGCGGAACTCAGCGAGGGGATCGCCAATGCGATCACCGCGGCGAAAACCCAGGCGGCGTTACACGCCGAGACGCTCGTCGAACTCTCGCTCGACCTCGTGGCGGACGACGATATTCTGTCTCGGATCGCGGCGACGACCGGCGCTCACGTCGGCTACGAGGGGCTTGGAACCCACTCCGGATCGGAAACGGCCCTCTTTTTCGAGACCAGTGGTGTGTCGCCGGCCGACGTCCAAGCCGTTCTCGACGATCTCGTCTCCGTCACGGAGTATCGACTCATCTCCGAGTCGGATGGCACCTGTCTTTTCGAGGCGACCGTGTCGGGCGACGTCGTCGCTTCGCGGCTGGTCCGCCACGGCGGCAGTCCGCGATCGATCCACGCCACCGGCACGGCGATCGACGTCACCGTCGACGTCCCCACGACGACCGACGTCCGCGAGTTTATCGACATGCTCGAGGATCACTACGAAGCCGTCGAGTTACAGTCACGTCGCCACGTCCAGCGGACGACCCACACCAGACAGGAACTGGTAACGTCGCTGTTCGACGAACTGACCGATCGACAACTCGAGGTGCTTCGAACGGCGTACCTGGCTGGCTTCTTCGAGTGGCCACGCGAGAGCACCGGCGAGGAGATCGCCGACATGCTCGAGGTTACACAGCCGACGATCAACCGGCATCTCCGAATCGGCCAACAGCGGCTGCTCGAGCAGTTATTCGAGGCCGAATCCCTCTTACTCGCCGAGGGACTGTGACAGCCTCTTTGCCGTACCCGACGTGACTCGCCGTCGCTTGGCAGTGTTGACTCCCTTCGGCGAAAGGAACACCCAAGAAGGACGCACCCGTAACTCCCCGTATGGAAACGCCCTCCCAACATCGTGACGGTGCGCCGCTTCGATCGACGCTCGTCGCTGTCGGACTGACAATTTTCGGGCTGGTCGGGGCCAGTATCGCGACGGTTCCAGCTATTCTTGCCGATCCAGCGCTGCTCGAGGGAATGGCCGATGCCTCGATCGAAAGCCGTACGCTGTATATGATCCTGAACTTCGTCGGGATGGCGCTGGCTGGGGGGCTCTATCTCGCCGCCACCGGCCGCGGCTGGTCGTACGTTGACGTTCGTATGCCGACGAAAACGGGCTGGTGGTACGTCTTCGGCGGGATCCTCGCCAGTATCGCGTTCCTGTTTGCCGTCAATATCCTGTTGCAACTCTTTTCGATACCAGCCGCGGAGAGCAACGTCGTCGAAGTCGTCGGCCAGGACCAGACCATGATCCTGATCATGATCGTCATCGTCTTCTTTTTCAACGCGCCGGCCGAGGAGTTCCTCTTTCGGAACGTCGTCCAGAAACGCCTCTACGACGCCTTTACGCGGATGCAGTCGGTGGTGCTCGCAAGCACCATCTTCGCGCTCGTGCATTTCCCGATGTACGTGACACTCGCCGAGTCGATGCTCGCGACCGCGTCCTCGCTCGCGATTATGTTCGGCGGTGCGCTCATTTTCGGCTATCTCTACGCGAAAACCGACAACCTCCTCGTGCCGACGGCGGCCCACGCCGCGCTCAACGCCTTCCAGTTCGGTGTCCTCTATCTCGCCGTCGAGTACGACATCGAGACGGCCGAACCGGCCCCATCGGTGCTGCTCGACGCCTTCGGGGCCGTTCCGCTGTAGCCTCACTCGAGGCGTGTTCGCCGTCGAGTCACCTCTGCGATCTCATCCCACGGTATCGTCCCTTCCCAGCCCACGCGATCATCCAGCCGCTTACTACGCCGTCGTCCGTCCCTTTATTACCAGCCGCCGGCGAAAGTCTGGTATGTCTCAGGCGAAGGGTGACCGCCGCGAACGGGAACTCGTCAACGAACTCGATGCGGCCGGCTTTGCAGTGATGCGTGCCCCCGCAAGCGGCTCCGCGACGGAACGTGAACTCCCCGACGTGCTCGCCGGCGACGGTGAACGGTTCTATGCAATCGAGGCCAAATCCAGCGCCGGCGATCCGATCTACCTCACCGGCGAAGAGGTCGAGGCGCTGATCTACTTCGCGCAGAACTTCGGCGCGAAACCCCGGATCGGCGTCCGCTTCGACCGCGAAGACTGGTATTTTTTCCATCCTGCCGACCTCTACGTCACCGACGGCGGCAACTACCGAGTAAAAAAGGAAACCGCGCTCGCCGACGGAACTGACTTCGCCGAGTTCGTCGGCCGCTCGCAGAAAGTCACCCTCGAGGAGGTCAGCAATGACGGCGACGATGGTCCGGACGAAGACATCCTTCGCGTGCTCACGGCCGTCGAGCAGGGTGTCATGGAACTCGAGGAAGCCGCGACGCTGCTCGAGTGAGCGAGTCGGATTTCGTGATGTCGACTGAGTCCGCGCGGACTCAGCCGAGAAAGAGGTCGATCATGTTGTTGCTCGAGTCACCACGGTACAGTTCCGAGTAGCCGCAGTTGGCACACGAGACGACTCGGAATCGCCGGTTCTGAACGTCGAAGAGTTTCGAGAGCCCGGTGCCGGAGGTGGCGATGTCGTCGACTTCCGTCTCGGTGTGGCCGCACTTCGGACAGCCCTGATCGCTATCGGAGACCATACTCGCCGTTCGTGATCGCTCGTTGAATATGTTATTGTCGGATAACGTCGAACGTGGAATCATGGTCGCCGCGTTACTCGTATTCGTGCTCCTCCTGTCGGTGCTGGTCCCACTCGTCCTCTATCTCCTGATCAGTAACGAAATCGCGAACCCGACCCTCGTCGACCGCGAAACCGCTGAACGCGAGGCGAAAGCACAGGGCGGGCTCGGAACCCGCGGTCGGGATCGAGACGCCGACGGTCGAGCTGGCCCGAGCGCGGACACAAACGGGCGTGCCAGCGGCGACACCGAAACCAATTCCTGGGGGGTACAGTCGCCTCGAGGACAACGAGGATAGACGAGCGCCATAGGACGTGACGAGAAGCGACCGACGCCGAGTGATCACGTCTCAAGCGTCTCGGGATCGACCGGCGCATACTGCACGATCGACTCGAACGCCTCGAGCGCCAGCCGATCTCCGCTTGCGATCCCGCGGGCTGTCTGTGCCTCGAGTTCGTTCGCGACAAACCGCCGGGCGACCAGCGCCAGCCGCCCGTTGCCGGCCTCGAGGTGGGTCTGGGCCTGCTCGAGCAACAGCGCGGCGGTAAAGACGTCGAAGACGTAGTGGGCCAGCCGCTTGGCCGACAGCTGTGCGTACTCGGCGTCCTCGCCGGCCAGTGTCGCAAGCGCGCCCGCAAGATCGTGATACTCGGTTTCGACCGTCTCGACAGCCGCGGCCAGAGCCGGATGCGAAACGCTCGCGAGGCGGTCCTCGATCGTCTCGAACAGCGGTTCGTGGGCGTCTTCTCGCTCGAGTGCGCGGAGCACGTCCAGCGAGAGGATGTTTTCGGTGCCCTCCCAGATCGGCAACACCTGTGCGTCCCGGAGCAAGCGATTCGTGACGAAGTCGTCGACGTAGCCGTTGCCGCCGTGGATCTCCATGCCGTAGGAAGCCGTCTCGACGGCCAGTCGGGCAGTTCGCAGCTTTGCGATCGGAATCAGTAGTCGCATCAGTCGGTAGGCGTCGTCAGCGTCTTGCCCAGTGCGCTCGGCCCGCTCGCGTTCCGAAAACAGCCGCGCCGCCTCGAAGACGTACGCCACCGCAGCCTCGTGGTCGACGGCCATATCGACCAGATCAGCACGCATCAGCGGGTACTGGTCGATCGTTTCACCGAAGGCTTCGCGATTTGCGGCGTAGATCTTGCTCTCGAGCAACACGCGCCCGATGATGCCACAGGAGGCGGCGGCGTTCGACAGTCGCTCGAGGTTGAGCATCTCGGTCATCTGCTTGAACCCGCGTTCCTGTTCGCCGACGAGGTGGGCTTTCGCGCCGTCGAACTCGACCTCGCCCGTGGGAACGGCGATCGTGCCGAGTTTGTCCTTGAGCCGGCGATACAGCTGGTCGTTGACCGCGCCGGGCGAAAGCGGGCCGTCCTCGAGGCGGTCGCCCTTGGTGAGGGGGCCGTCCACTCCGGCCGGGTCGGCGTGGGGGACGAGAAACATCGAGAGCCCGTCAGTCCCGTCGGGGGCATCGGGGGTCCGGGCGAGGGCGAGCGTCCCTTCGGCGTCGATATTCGAACAGAACCACTTCTCGCCCGTGAGTCGCCAGCACTCGGCATCTTCGTCCCACTCGGCCCGCGTTTCGTTCGCGCCGACGTCGCTGCCGCCCTGTTTCTCGGTGAGAAACATCGCCCCCTCGATGAGATCGGCGTACTCTCGGCTCGTCAGTGCGTCGGAGTACGCCGACAGCGAGCCGTCATCAAATTTCTCGAGGACGAGCGCTGCACCTGCGGTCATCGCGACCGGGCAGTCGAAACCCGGATCCGCATAACACAACAGGTACTGCATCGCGAGGTTGTGCGACAGCGGCATCGGCTCGTCGCGACCCGGCGGAGCTTCGAACGCGTCCGCGACGATTCCCATCTCGTATGCCAGCCGCTCGTTCTCGAGTTGCTCGGCCGGGTAGCGAACCCGGTTCCACACGTCACCGTGTTTATTGTAGGGCTCGAGTTCCGGCCCGTGGTCGTCGATGTAGTCGGCGTTGTCCGCGATCGTCTGACCGACGATCGAGCCGAACTCCTCAAGTCGTGAGTGTGCCCACTCGAACTCGTCGTCAGTGTAAATGCGCTGGAGTTCGCGCCGGAGGGTCCGATCGAGGTTCCAGTAGTTGACTGCCCGTCCCTCCTCGAACTGGCCGTAGTCGATGCTCGAGTCCATAGCATGGTTATTGTTGATGATCGACAATAAAACGGGCGTGAGTCAACGATTCCTGCGTTGGTGGCCGTTGTCGTTGGGCACTGTTCGGACGGCGCTACGCGCGTTCGACGCGAACCGATCGCTTCTCGAGTCGCGTCCGCGGGAAGACGTACACCTTCAGCGATGCGGGGATAACGCCGTTCGTCGCGATGGTCGCGTGGGGATACACTACGCCGACGACGGGGACGTCCGGGTCATACGTCTCGTTCGTCGCGTACTCGGCGACGGTGCAGTCGGCCTCGCCGATCTCGACGGCATCGGCTCGCAGGGTCGAGACGCCGACGACGGTGAGTCGATCGCCGGTCTCGCGGTCGACGACCGTCTCGCCCGGTCGGATCGTGTGGGCGTCGCAGTAGTACGGCTCCGGGTCGGTCTCGTCGACGAACACCGTGGCGTCGCAGTCGTGACACGCAACGGCGATCTGCCCCGGCGGTGGCGTCCGCCCGTCGGTAATTTCGATCGCGACGCGGCGGACGTGTTTGCATCGAACCCCGCGGAAGACGTGATCCGGGCAGGTACAGCGACCACTCTCGAGATCGACGAGGTAGGTGTGGTCGCTGGCCGACTCAACTTCATAGAGGCCGTCGCCGAGCGGGCACACCGACATCGGTTCAGTGCGGGCGCGGCGCGAGCGCGCCTCGAGACGGTCGTCTGACGGTACTGGCAGTGGTGTTTTCGGTGACGCTGTTGTGTTCATGGATGCGTCGGGCGTGCCGAGCACGACTGCGACGGTGTACTGGTCGCCGTTTTCGGCGCAACCGCCGCAGTTCGCGGTTGCATCGGTACATTCGTACAGCAAACCGTGCGATCGGCTCGTGTCGGCTCGTGGCTGGTCGGCTGGCTATTCGAACACCGTAGCCACTCGAGAGTAATAATGAAGCGGCCTGCAGGTGCAAGCTGCCCGTATTATTCGGCGACGGCTTACTGACTGCTGTCCGACAGTATCAGCAGTGATTCGTTGGCACGGCCTTCGAAGCGTTTTTGATCGGGCCGACGGAATCGTTCCGATAATGGTCGAGCGCGAGCAACTCATCGAAATCGTCGTCGCCGTCTCCGCCGTCTTTCTGATGCTCGGCGCCATGATCGGCATCGGATCCGTGTATGGGGCCACCAACGGCGGGCTGTCGCCAGAAGGGGGGCAGTTACTCGTCGGAGCTATCGTCGGCTTTATTCTGCTGTTGACCGCCGTCGGCTTCGTCTTGGCGTACATGACGAACGAGCCCGACGACGGACTCGAGACGGACGATGATCCGGACACCCAGAGTGCGGTGTAAGAACACGGCGCGGCGTCTGTCCACTGTTTCGATTCCACGAGTACTGCCCCCAACTTCGTTCTCGATACCGGTTCGACCGCGAGGACTGGCCTTGCCGGTTCCAGCTAATCGCCGCTCGCTTGCTCGCTATCGCCTTCTTCGTCGCGCCAGTCGTCGACCTCGTCGGCGTCGGCGTCGTCGATCCGCTCCTCGTAGTAGGCCATCGGATGGGGAATGCGCTCACAGAGGTCGTCCTTGTTCACGCAGTCGCCGTAGGATTGCATCGTCGCACACGAGGGAGCCGAGTACTCCGTCGGTGAGGAGTCGCCCCGAATGTGGTCGGTCTGGTAGCGCGTCATCTCCTCGCCGAACGACGAGTTGACCCGGTAGAGGTCGACGATTTCGTCAGTTTCCATCCCGATACTCGCCAGGAAGGCGGTGATCGCAAATCGTGAATGGTGTGGCAGATGTTCACCCTTCTGGATCCCATCCAACAGCGCCTTCATACACGGCGGGAACAGCTCCGGGACGACAGTATCGATCTCGCGAGTCAACTCGAGGTCGGCCAGTACCTCCCGGATCTCGGCGACGTCGTCCTCGAGTGCATCCCCGATCACGTCGGGAACATCGAACGGGAGGCCGTCCTCGATACGGCTCCGTACGGCTTCTTGGAGGAGTGTCAGGAGTTCTGCCTCCGTGATCGGCACCTCGCCGTCGGCCAGCGCGCGATTGACCAGATGCCACTCGTCTTCCCAGAGATCCTCCGCCAGGGGCAGATAGGTGCCGACGTCGATCCGATAGCCGTCGGTCGTTTCTTGGACGACAGCCTGCAGATCGAACTCCGAGAGCACCGTCTCGAGATCAATTCCCGTCGACTCGACGCTTTTGAGTTCGGTCGTGTCCTCGAAATCGGCAGTAAACCGGTCGTACGCGGTCGCGGCCTCGGCGCGGGCGTACTTGCGAACGAGGATTCGCTCGTCGACCATCGACACGAGAACGCGCGCGACGGGATAAGAGAGCAGTTCGATACGGGGATCTCGGTGCGGATCACCGGTCTCACCGTCCTCGAGTGCCGCCACGACGCGCTCGCGGGCGCGGTCGACGACCGCCCGATCCTGTTCGACAACGGTGGCCAGGTTGACGGCCTCCGTCGCCACAGCGTCGCGGGCTGCCTCGAGAAACGGGTACCGGGCGTGCAGTCGCTGCATCGGTAATTCGATGTTACTGCGCCGGGTTAAAGCCGCTGATTGCGCGCCGATTCTCGAGGGTCGACTTCAAGGGGATCCGATACGTCACTCCGAGTATGTCACGGGCGATACGAGACGGCGTGTCGATTTACTACGAGTACGACGAGAGCGAAGACGGCGGCACGCCGGTCGTCTTCGTGCAGGGACTGGGCTATGGCCGCTGGATGTGGCGCTGGCAGCGTGAGGCCGTTGCCGACGCCTTCGATGTGGTCGCCCCGGACAACCGTGGGACGGGCCAGTCAGATGCCGGCCTCCCGCCGCTCGTCCCTCGATTGCCGCGCAAACTTCGCGCACTGCTCATGTTCAAGCTGACGGGCTACTCGATCGGCGGCCTCGCGGCGGACCTCGAGGCCGTCCTGCAAGACGCCGGCATCCGCGAGGCACACATCGTCGGCGCGAGCATGGGCGGGATGATCGCCCAGCGCTACGCCCTCGAGTACACCCGGACGAAGACGCTCACGCTCTGTTGTACGAGCCACGGCGGACCTGACGCCGTCCCGGTCCCCGAGGAGACCCAAGAGTTCATTTTCGACGTTCCGAAAGGGGCGAGCGAACGGGAGACGCTCCGCCACCGAATGCGACCCGCGTTCAACGACCGCTTTACGAACCGGAACCCGCATCTGATGGATCGGATCATCGAGTGGCGACTCGAGCAAGACGCCACCGAGCCGGCACGGGAGGCTCAGGCCGCGGCCGTCTTGAACTTCGACGTCAGCGACCGGCTCAGCCGACTCCGGGTGCCGACGCTGATCCTTCACGGGACCGACGATCAGGTCGTGCCGGCCGCGAACGGGCGGCTCCTGAAAGAAGCGATTCCGAACGCACGACTCGAGTGTATCGAGGGCGGTTCGCACCTGTTTTTCGTCGAGGACGCCGACCGAGTCAATGACGAGCTACTGGCGTTTCTCGAGGACCACGAGTGACCGACTGCAGTAGTTGACGGCCGCTACGCACCGTTCGAACTCGCTGTGACGGGCGCGTCGTGAATCCGGATCCGGCCGTCGGTTTGCACGCCGACGTCAAATCCTTCGTACACGAACTGTAGCTGGTGGGTACCGGCGTCGTTGATCCGTCGAGCGTGGTCGACAAGCGAATCGAGGGCGTCAGGCTCGATGGCCTCGTAGAGCGGATCGAGTTCGACCGGGCTGGCGTCGAGCAGCGTTGCGACGGCCGTGATGACGGCGTTGCTCGCTCGCTCACCAGCGTCCGGATCGAACGTCGTGACGGATCGGAGCTCACCGGCTGCTGTTGTGTCTGTAGCGTCGTCTCTGGAAGGCATACGCGGTGGTACTGTCGAGAGCCTGGTAGACTATCTCCTTTCTATGTCCTCTTTTTAAGTAACAGTCGGCTGTTGTATGGTAGCCGTCCAGGCATCGGCGAGCGCCGGCTGCCGGGAACAGCCCGGGAGACGGTGTCTCCACTCGAGTTGTGTCGTCTCCGGAAGTAAACGGTGTTTTCGTCGTAAACGGCCTACTCGCTCTGGATGCGCGGTGCGAGCATGTAGGTGACCTGTCCCTGCCCTTCGCCGAAGCCGAAGTAG
Source organism: Natronorubrum thiooxidans (assembly GCF_900156475.1). Lineage (GTDB taxonomy): Archaea > Halobacteriota > Halobacteria > Halobacteriales > Natrialbaceae > Natronorubrum > Natronorubrum thiooxidans. Next base: position 40,324 of record NZ_FTNR01000005.1, on the reverse strand, counting down.
ATCTTGACCGGGAACTCCTCGCCGAGTGCGAGCGTGACCTCGGTCGTCGAGGGGATCGCCTTGTTCATGTCTTTGAGATAATCGAGCGAGAACAGCGAGTGTGCCGGGCCGACCTGCAGGTCAATCAGGTCCTCTTGGGTCAACTCGAGGTGGACGTCGTCGGTGTCGCCCTCCGCGTTGACGTAGAAGTACTCCTCGGTCTCGTCGACGCCGAGTGCGATGTGGTCGGAGACCATATCGGCGGCTTTGACCGAGCGGTTGACGTCTTTGCCCTCGAGGACGACCTCAGCGGGGAGGTCGAGGTCCGGAATGTCGGGTTCCTGTCGGATGGAGTCGGGGTCGATGAGCGCGAGTGTGTACTCGAGCCCGTCGATCTGGATCTGGAGTTTGCGCGTCTCTTCGTCGAGTTCGAGCTGGATAAGCTGGCCTGATTCGGCCATGCCAGCGATATCCTCGAGTCGGGAGAGGTCGACGCCGATCAGCCCGCCGTCGGCTTCGTAGGATTCGAACGCAGCCGCATCGAGCGAGAGGTCGACCATCCCGACGTTGGCCGGATCGACGGCCCGAATTTCGAGGCCGTCTTCCTCGAGGTGGATTTTGCACTCGTCGACCAGCACGCTGACCGAATCGAGCGCGCTGGTGAGCGTTTCCGCGCTCACGATGGCCTTGAACATATGAATCAGGGTACGAACGGTTGCCATAAAAAGGCACCCTTTACGACCGACAGGCTCGCGTTCGACAGCTATCGAGCCGTCTCACTCGGCTCGTTTTCAGCAGGTCTTTCCGCTTCTGGCGCATACCCCGGGTACGAATCCGGTCGAGTGCACACTCGACCCGACTGGTAACGTCGACTGCACCGAACCCGTCGGCCATGTTCCGGCCGATCCCGGCGCGAAACTGTTACCGTATACATCCATGACACGACGCGATCAGTACTACAACAAATCGAAGCAGGAAGGCTATCGGAGTCGCGCTGCCTACAAGCTCAAGCAGCTCGACGACCTCGAGAACGTCATTTCAGGGGGCGACACGGTTGTCGACCTCGGGGCCGCACCCGGCGGCTGGCTGCAGGTCGCCGCCGAGAGGGTTGGTCCACCGGGTACGGTCATCGGTGTCGACCTCCAGCGAATCAAAGACCTCGATGACGCGACTCTCGACGACCGGGTCGAAACGCTCCGTGGGGACATGACCGAAGACAAAACCCGCGAGCGCGTTATCGACGCCGCAGACGGCCCCGTCGACGCGGTCGTCTCGGACATGGCACCCAACATGTCCGGCGAGTACTCGCTGGATCAGGCTCGCTCGCTCTATCTCGCACGACAGGCGTTCGAGACTGCACTCGAGATCCTCGACACCGGCGGCAACTTCGTCGTCAAGATCTTCGAGGGACCGGACGTCGACGAGTTCCGGGCCGACGTCGAAGACGAGTTCCAGTACGTTCGAGTTACCTCCCCGAAGGCCAGCCGTGAGGAGTCCTCCGAGATTTATTTCATCGCCAAGGGCCGGCTCACCGCGCCGTTGCGACCGGGTGACGAACTCGAGGTCAAGATCATCGATGTCGGTTCCGAGGGCGACGGGATCGCGTCCGTCGACGGCTACCGGCTGTTCGTCCCCGGAACCGAAACTGGTGACGAACTGACGGTTCGAATCGAAGACGTCAAGCCGAACTTCGGCTTCGCCGAGCCAGTCGCCGACGAGTGACTGGCTGATACAGTCTGCTGGACGTCATTTCTGTCGCGACCGCGAGCTGTCCTGCGGTCGCACCGGGACATCGGTCCAGCAGACCGGATGACTGGTCCTCCCATTGGTACTGCCAGACAAAAGCAGTAAACGCCCGATCGCGTCTCACGGCTCGTCGCCGAAGGCGACGATCGTTCGCGTACGATCGGTGCGTGAATAGTTTTGTCCGGCAGTATGAGAAACGATGTCGCGACCGACTACTGCGTTTCGTCGTCGTCCTCGAGACGATACGTGAGTTCGATATCCGTGGCCGACTCCTCTGCAGTCGCGACGTAGAGCGTCTCGAGTTCGTCGAACAGGTCGTCAGAGAGGTCGGCACCCGCTTCGGATCGCTCGCGGGCGATTGCCAGTTCGTCGTAGAGGTGGCCGGTCGCTTCGTGAAGCGCGCGCTGTGTGGCTGCCGTCGTGGGAAGTTCGAGAGTCCGAGTCTCGCTGTTGTCCAATCGCTCCGCAGCCGGTGATGTCATGCTGTATGAGACGCTACTCGTAGCATATAACACCTTTCATAATTATCAACGGTAACGATATGTTAGTGTTCGTCCTCGAGACGATCGTGGCGGTCGTCGATCTCGTCTAAGATGTCGAGCGTTTTCCGAATCGAGGCACGGATCGCGTCACTGCGGTTGACGAATTTGCCGTCGTCGCCGACGTGGTCGTCTAGATCTTCGAGGAGTTCCTGTGGGATTTCGACGCTGATTTTGGGCATCAGTCTGCGTGATCGTTCGATGGGGAGTCTCTTAACAGTCCGTATACAACTCGATCGGCTGCCATCGGTTCGTCGTTCAGTTTCGCCGCAAACGAGGACACCGCCTGTGTCTCGAGCACGAGACTTATTTAGTAACGGTACCGGAGTCGGCGTCTGATTCGGGTGCGGTCTTGCCGCCGCCACCGCCGAATAGCCGCCCGCCGCCGGTAAGGGCATAGAGCACGGCAAGCCCCAGCAGGTAGGTCAGTGCGATCGGGATGGCAAACAGGAGCATCGTCAGGATGCCTTTCGGACTGGCGATCGCGGCGATGGCGAAGATACCGACGACGACGGGTCGCCAGCGCCGGAGCATCGTCCGGTAGGTGAGGATTCCGCCGACGTGAAACAGCGCCATTGTGACGACGATGTTCATCAGGAAGCCGATACCGACAGTCGTGAAGATCACCAGCCAGAAGAAGCTGCTGATCCGGTAGGAGACGACCATTCCGTTGGTGATCGCGTCGGTGACGAGATACGAAATGATCGCCGGTGCGACCCAGTAAAAGCCGAGGTAGGTGCCGAGTGCGAACCCGCCGAACAGCGAGCCTCCCCAGACGATGAACGTGCGTCGGTCACCGTAGACCAGCCCGCGCTCTTTCATCGCGGGCCAGGCGTAGTACAACACCATGGGCAAGACGGCGATGATCGCTGCCAGCACACTCACTTTCACTTCGAAGATCAGCACCTCGACCGGATGGAGCGCGATCACCAGATCCATCTGGTCGAGGAGTTCGCCAGTCGTCATCAGTGCAGGCTCGCCGGTCACATCGTTTTGTTCGGCGACCTCGACTAATACGTCGTCCGGAACACCCGAGAGGAACTGTGCGTACACCGTCCGCAAGCCGCCGCTGTAGAGCCAGAAGAACGTCCCGCCCATGACGAGCATGAACACGCCGACGATGCGGAACATCTTCGAGGTGAGGCTGTTGAGGATAAACGCGAAATCGTAGGCGTAGCCACCGATATCGTCTTCGGTGGTCTCCTCCTCGGTGAAGGGATCGAGCATTCCAGCGGCAGTACTCGAGAAGAGCCCGCCCCCCTCCTCACCACTGTCGGCGGCCTTCTGACCGCCAGCGCTTTTCCCGGTCGACCCGGCACTCGAGCCGTCCGTATCGCCGTCACGTTCCGCTTCGAGCGAATCGAACCGATCGAGGATCGCCTGTGCTTTCTCCCGGTCGTCGTCGTACATCGCCTGTCGGGAGTAGTCGAGGGCCTCCTCTTCGTCCATCGTCCGGAAGACCTGGATTGGGACGTCCTCTATATCCGCGGCGGTGAGGGTGTCGAAGTCGACATCATCGGGGTCATCCGCGGTCCGGATATCGTCCTCGCGGGGGTAGACCGGGGCCTGTAACACTTTGATCGTGTACCCGACCAGAATAATGAAGCCGACGCCGGCGGCGACGAGAAGCCCGACTGCGGCGTCACCGAGCAGGCCGTATTCGGCCGCCATGGCCTCGAGGCCGCCGGGACCGCCGGAGCCGGGTCGCAGCCACGACGGGAAGAGCGGATAGACCGATTCCTCGAGGGTGTCGAAGCCGCCCTGATTGACGAACGCGCCCGTCAGGACGGCGACAAGTGTCAGGACGCCGGTAAACTGGAGGACAGTCCGTTTGACGTGTGTGGTACCGCTGAGGTCGGTTTCGGCGGCCCCGCGACGGCGGATGTTAGTGACGACTTTCGCCAGTCCGAGACTGAAGATGTACAGCGCGACCATCGGCAGCGCCCACATCACCAGGGTAAAGGGATCCGGTGGGGAGAACAGTGCGCCGAAGATGGTGACGCCGACGATGGCGTGGCGCCACTTGTCCCGGAAGGTCTCGTAGGGGACGATCTCGGTGTATGCCAGCACGCCCATAAGCAGCGGCAGTTGGGCCGCAAGCCCGAACGAGAGAGTCAGGAGGGCGATAAACTCGGTGAACTCGGTGATACCGAAACTGGGCTTGACGCCGACGCTGACTGCGTTTTGTGCGAGGAAATCGAAGGCGTAGGGAAAAAAGATCGTGTACGCATAGACAACGCCAGCCCAGAACAGGACGAACGCGCTCAGTACGAGTCCGCCGATGTACGTCTTCGAGATCGGGACGGCGCTGTTATACCCGCGACGCTGAAGCGCATCACGCGAGAGATAGAGGAGGGCGGGAATGGCCACGAGAACCCCGGCGAACATCCCGATTTTGGCCTGTAAGAGGATCACCTCGAACGGTGTTCGAGTGATGATATCCGTCTGGTCGGCGACGTACTGTGCCATTTCAGCTTTCGCCGTCGCCTCGAGGAAGTCCCAGATCCAGATGCGCAGGGCATAGAACGAGCCGATGAAGCCGATGACGAAGACGATAAACACCTTCTGGAGATGCGTCTGTGCACTCGAGAGCAGTGTGCCGATCGTCTCCCGGCCGGTGGCGATGGCTTTGGCCGTATCTTCGCCGACGGCAGAACTCATTTACTGGTGTTGGTAACTGACATCCAGTTATCAACCTTTCGAGTGACAGTGTAATAACGGCCGATTTCGAGATTCCAAGACGCTTGGCCAGTGCTCGTAAGAAAAAGGCCTATAACCGCTGGCCTATCTATATCTCGATAGATGTCGGACGAGCCGGCCGACGGTGGAGACGCCGCAAACCCCGTCGATGAGCCTGAAACGCCCCCAGAGTCATCCGACGAGCCGCTGCCGACCGACAACGAGCACGAGACCGAATCCGATCTCCCGGTCGAAACCGACGGCGAAGGCGTCGTCGGCGACCACCACGAACACGGCGGCGATCCTGCCTACCCCGACCCAGACGACGATGTCGGCGGCATTTCGACGCCACCGGATGACGAGGAGATGCCCCTGGCCGACCACATCGAGGAGATGGTCCTTCGGCTCGCGGTCGTCTTGCTGGTCGGCTCGGCTGGGACCGCGATCGGCCTGCTGTGGGCCTCCGATGCGCTCGAGTACATCTGGCTCAACGTCTTTCCCTACACCGTCGCGGAGGTTCCGCCACCGCACGTCTATCACCCACTCGAGCTGTGGCTGACCCGGATCAAAGTCTCGGCGCTGCTGGGGATCATGGTAGCGCTGCCGATGTTCGTCTACCAGTGTTATCTGTTTATGCGACCGGGGCTGTATCCCCACGAGCGCAAGTACTACCTCGCGGCCGTCCCGACAAGCGTCGTGCTCGCGGGGATCGGCATGCTGTTTTCGTACATCCTCGTCCTGCCGGTGTTGTTCCAGTACTTCACGTTCTACGCCGAGGGCAGTGCGAACATTGCCTACGCACTCGGCGACACGTTCAACCTGATCATCACGCTGATCGGTTTCCTCGCAATCGTCTTCCAGATCCCGCTGTTCATCATGCTCGCGATCATGATGGGCGTGACGACCCGCCGCTGGCTGGCCCAGAAGCGACTCTACTTCTGGGCGGCCTTCGCGGGACTGTCGTTCATGTTCACGATGGATCCGACGATGATGGCACCCATCCTCGTCGCGCTCACCATGATTCTGCTGTTCGAGGGGACGTTGATCGTCCTGAAGTGGGTCGGACGGGAGTGACCGGTCACGCTGTCTGATCTGTGGCGGTCCACGCTGGCACTGCTGCCGTACTGGCTAAAATGAGTTACACATCCAGTACAGCTGTCGTGCGATGTGTGGTGTCGACTGACTGTGCCAACAGCGTACAGACAAGCGAACAGTCTGGGTACCGAACGTCCGATTCTGGTTGCTGACCTGTATCCGGCAGGTCGTTCGCCGAATCAGCGACCCAGCGTCTCGAACAGTTGCTTGAGACGACTCGTAAACCCGATCGTCGGCGTTCCAGGGAGATAGACCGGTACGTCGGTCTGGTCGGTCGCGTCGGTATCCGTCGGATCGGTTGATTCTGTTGTTGCCATACGAATGGCTTCGAGCCTAGTGCGTTTATATTTTCCCAGATATAATTTTGGAATTATAAACCAATAATTGTTATCGAGAAAGGTCCTCACGGTACGGCCTGTGCTGGGTCGCTATCTCTCGACTGGCGTGAACACCCCACAATCAAAGGTCCATCCCAGTCTTACCAACTGCACACGGTGTCGAATCCGTTGCAATCAGTTTTTGCTGGGACGACTGCGCATCATCGATGTTCTCGCGTTCGGTGAGAAGCGTACTCGAGGGCGTCCTCGAGTGAGCCGGGGCCGTCGTAGCTGGCTGAAAAGAGGTCCATAAACTGGGTGGCGATTCGATCACAGCGATCGAACGTGAGAACGATCCTGATGCGAAGCGTCTCAGAGAGGTCGAGACCGGGGTATGTCGTTGCGGTCAGCGCGTATCCGGGGTGGTCTTCGCCGTCGAGCGACGCCGGTGCGACCTTTAGTCGTAAGTCACCTGATTCGTGACAATACGTCCGATACTGCAGTTCCCGTTCGCTATTGGCCGGCGTGTATGTTCGACACGCTTCTCTGTTCCACGCGGGCGGTGCGTCGGCGTCCATTACTGAACTGTACCAACCCAACCCCCACGTCCGTATCGGAATGCGCAATATTCCCGGACGTTAGTCCAGAAACTACACCAATGGTGGGTTAGGCATACCGAACTCGATTGTATTTTGGTAAAATGTCGTCTTCTGACAGCCAAATCCGGACGATGTCGAAATCGCCAGGCGGTGTGTCGGTGCCGAAGCTCTTCCCGACGAGTGACTCGAGAGGACGTTGTTGTGCTCGATACCTGTCGGGCAGGGCCGTCAGCCGCGCGCCAGAGTGTTAAGTTACTGCTCGTGGGAGAGTGGTCCCGAGATCAGTATGTCCGTGTCCGATCATTTACGACGGTTGCAATCGACGAGCGAGCCACGGGAAGGACCCGACGCGGTCGAGAACCAGTCTCGTGTCGAACACGCCACGTACGCCGCTGCCCGCGGGCTCCAGGCAGGGTTCGTCGCGACGCTCATTATGACGGCGTTCCGGCTCCCGATCCTGCGGTCGCTGCCGCCGTCGGCGAACTTCTGGGCGCAGTACGTGACGGGGGGTAAGCCGTCGGACCATCCGGTTGCGGGTCTCGCCTTGCATCTTGCCTACGGGATTCAGGCAGGGGCGCTCTTTGGGGCGCTGTTTGCACTGCAGGATGCCGAACGGTCGATCGAACCCGAACAACGCGGCCTCGTCTGGGGGTCGGTCTACGGGATGGCGCTGTCGGCGTTTGGCTCACAGTTCATGCTGAAGGAACTGCTGGGTATCCGACTCGACACCGACGAACTGGCGCTGTTTCACGCCGGGCATCTCGTCTACGGTCTCTCGCTCGGTGCGTGGGTCGGCTCTCGTACCGAGGGTGTCGAGGACCCCGAGGCTGAGTACGAGTACAACGACGGGAACTGAGTTCACAACTGAACTGCATCTCTCACACTAGTACTAGTATCTTCATCGGTGCGATTATCAATCCCTGATAGGCGTATTACGCCCGCTCGAGTCAAATCATAACAACCCGTAAACCTCGGCACCGATGCCGTTTGGGTATGGAACTCGGCGTCGTCCTCGGTGTCGTTGCGATCGGTTTCGTCCACGGTGTCTTGCCGGATCATGGCTGGCCGATCGCGGCGACGTACGCACTCAATCGGCAGCACCGCTGGCTCTATGGGTTTCTCGCGGCATCGGTCCTCGGGATCGGTCACCTGATCAGCAGCGTCGTGCTCGTGCTGGCGTACTTCTGGTTCAGTGCGTTCGCCGACTTCGCCGACGGCCCGTGGCTCGGCACCGTCGCCGGAGCCCTGTTAATTTTGCTTGGCATTCACGAGTACCGTAACGGTGGCCACGGACACGGACTCGAGGGTCACGAGGACGGTAACCATGGCCACGAGCACGAGCGCACCGACCATGGTCACGACCACGAGCACGACGATCACGCTCATCACACTGACGGCGGGAGTCAGACACTCCACGGCGACCACCACACACACGAGCACGGACAGCATACGCACGACCACCACGCCCACAGTCATGCACACGACCACCACGACGATCGAGGCTTGCTCGAGCGACTCCGCAACGCCTTGCCGGGTGGCGACGGCCACCAGCACCTGACCGCAGAACACGCCGAACGCGGGCTCGTCGCTCTCGGAACGACGGCGCTCTTGCTCGGATTCGCCCACGAGGAACCAATTCAGATTCTGGCGATCTGTAGCGGTGCCGGAACGGGACTCTGTCTCGAGTTAATGCTCATCTATTCGCTTGCGGTGATCATCGCGATCATCGCCCCGACGCTGCTGTTGATCGCGGGCTACGAACGCCATCAGGCACGGATCGAGCGAGTGACGCCCCATCTACCGACGATCACGGCGGTCGTCCTGGTCGGAATGGGGCTGGCGTTTATCTTCGGGCTCATCTGATGCATGTCTCCTGGTAACACGGTCTGCTCTCGCTCAGTGTTCGGCTGACTGGCGGAGGATCTCAACGTCCTCTTCAAGTCGACTCGCATACTCTAAGCGCAAATCTCGAGCGTCGCTGGTGGGCACGTACTGACGGCCGTCGATCCGCGTGGCGATGGGATGGTAGTCGTCGACGGAAAACCCCATCCGCTCGAGATAGCTCGCGACGGCGGTTGACTCGAGTCCGTCGTGCATCGCCGCTTCGGCGAGATCACAGGCGGTGTCGAACTCGGGGATGGAGATCCCGTCGCCCGTGACGTGACCGGTGTTTCTGGGGTCGCTATCGCGTTCGATTTCGACGGTCGTGTGGTGGAGCTGTTCCATCACCGTCTCGAGTTCGTCGGCCAGGCGGAGCACCTGGCTCGGTAGCGCCGCATCAGGTGAGCGCCACTCGACGGTTGGCATCTCGTCGCGCAACCGAATCGGCGTCCAGACCACGTCATCGGTCGAGAACTGGGCCTCGACTGCGCGCTCGTCGATGCCTTCCTCGAGTGCTGCCTGTTTGAACTCATCGTAGCGGCGCTCGAGGCGGCGGTGCCACTCGCCGACGGTGTCGACGTAGTGCCAGAGCTGGCCGTGTTTGGGAAACTCCGCGTAGCTTTTCTTTCGGTAACAGTAGGCTCGAGCGCTGTTGGCGATGCGTTCGCCGTGAAAGTACGGTGAGGAGTTAACCAGTGCAAGCGCCGCGTCCAGCGCGATGAGCGTGTTGAGCTGATCAGTGACGTTTCATTTCTCGACGTGAATGTGCGTGCCGGCGCAGTACTTCGCGTAGTCGAAGTTCTCGCCGACGACCGCCTTCTGGATGCGGCCGCGTTCGTCCGGTCGGCGGTCGATCGACCCGCAGTTGATCGGCGTTCCCAGCGGGACGAGTCGTTTATCCACCGTTGCGGCTCTCGACAACACCTCGTCGAGTTGCTCGACGAACGACGATTGCAGTTCGTTGATCGTCTCACAGGGAGGCGTTTTCAGCTCGAACAGCGGTTCGACGAACTCCCGTTCGGTCCGTTCGGAGATATCTGCGAGTTCGCCCGGCGAGGTGAGTTCGCCGTCGGTATCGATCACCCAGTACTCGACTTCAATGCTCGTATTCATACTCGAGGGAAAGTGCTCAGTTGTCGCAGTGTCTCATACGGATTGCTGTCCGTCAGTTCCGGTGTACCCGCGACCCATCCTGCAGGTACACCGGGAGATCGGTACAACGGACCGCATCCGCAGTTGGTTGTGGGCCGATCGTCGTTGTTGACACCAGCCTATGGTAGTGGATAGATCGCTAGTTAGCGGCGTTTCGTTGAAATGGCGGTGCCTGCAGCCGCCTGCCTCGCCGCTTCACAGCCGAGCCGACAGCCGGAAACGACGCGATCCAGTGTCCTTCGGCGGCCGCCCTCGAGTCGCCGTCGACACACCGCGTTCAGAGTGCCTTTCGGCGTCTGGTGAGGTAGTAGCCAGCAACGATCGGCTGTAACGGCGGTACGAACAGACTCACGAACGCGACCCCGAGGTAGAATCCCGGATTCGGTCGCCAGCCGTTACCGTAGGTGCAGACGTAGGCGGCGTCTTGATGGATCGCGATCGGGAACGTTCCGAAGGCGATCGCACCGGCTAGCCCGACCGCGGTCATAAACAGCCCCGGGAGCACGAGGAGCACGGCGACACCCGCCGCGACGGCCCCGAGAAGCGTCGTCACGAGTGAGATCGCGATAACGACCCACCAGCCCGACCATCCCGGTTTCGTTCCGAACCGTCTGTGTCGACGAAAGAGATAGAACACGCCTGCGGCCGGTGCCCAGACGAGCGCGAACACGGCGTTGAGCCACGGGCTCGGTTTCCAGTGGCTGCTCGCCCCACCCTGCGCTCGAACCCGGCGAGCGTCGACAACGAGAGCGGCTGTGATCCCGATGGTCAGGAGCGTATACCCGAAGCTCCCGACGAGCAGAAGGCCACGCTCGAGGCCGGGGACACCGGGGTCGGCATCACGCAGAATGCCGATGAGGCCGACGCCGATCACTGGCGGAAACAGATACAGCAACCGCTCGATGAGCCGTGCCCAGTCGATGTCATCGACACGTGGGATCATCTCGAGACCTGGCCGTCCCCGACGGAAGGTCGACCGGTGATGTGTGTCTCGTTTGGTTCGTCCACTCCCATTACCGCGGTGCGGTCGCGTCCAGTCACAGCTCTCGACTGCTCACAGCGCGTTCTTGTACGCCTCGAGCGTTGCTTCGACGTCGGCTTCCGTGTGGCCGTAGCTGACGAACTGACACTCGAACTGGTTCTGTGAGAGGAAGACGTCCTGGGCTTTCATCTGGCCCCAGAAGACCCGCCGCCAGCGGTCAGTTTCGGCGTTTTTTACGTCGGCGGCGTTTTTCGGACAGGTGTCGTAGCGTGGACAGGTCGGGCGCTGGCGACAGCCCGCCGAACACTGCTCCTCGAGCGACTCTTTGCCCGGCCCCTCGCGAGTGAAGATCACTTTGAACATGCTCTCGGTGCCCGTAACCGTGTAGCTGGGGGCCTGGTCGGCGACGATTTCGGTGAGCCCGCTGCGAAGCTGCTCGCCGAGCCCGTTGACGTGGTTGTACACGTCGTTTTCGGCGGCGAACTGCAGGGTCTCGAGGCCGGCGGCCATCGTGACGGGATGGCCGGAGAAGGTGCCGGCCTGGAAGACGTCGCCGGCGGGGGCGAAGCCGTCGATGATCTCGGCGCGGCCGCCGATCGCGCCGACGGGGAAGCCGCCGCCGATGATCTTCCCGAACGTCGTTAGGTCAGGCGTCACGCCGAACTCGCTCTGGGCACAGCCAAGCCCGCCGACGCGGAAGCCGGTGATCACCTCGTCGAAAATCAGCAGCGAGCCGTGTTCGTTCGTAATCTCTCTCAGGAACTCGTGGTAGCCGTCTTCGGGGTAGACGATGCCGTAGTTTGCCAGAATCGGCTCGGTGAGGACCGCAGCGATGTCGTCGCCGTGTTCCTCGAAGACCTCGCGCATGGCGTCCTCGTCATTGAAGGGGACCGGAAGGGTGTGTTCGGCGAACGACTGCGGAATTCCGGCGGAGGACGGTGCAGGATTCTCGTGGGTGCCCTCGACCAGTGTCGATTCCTGTGCGCCGTGATAGCCACCCTGCATGACGACGATCTTGTTCCGGCCGGTGTACCCGCGAGCGAGTCGGACCGCCGAAACTGTCGCTTCGGTACCGGAGTTCACGAAGCGAATCTTCTCGACGCTTGGGACGTGCCGGACGACGAACTCTGCGAGGTCGACCTCGACTGCCGTCGGCGTGCCGTACATCGGCCCTTCGCTCGCCTTCTGCTGGATGGCCGCCTGAACCTGTTCCGGGAGGCTGTGGCCCAGAAGCAGCGGGCCAAGGCCCATCACCCAGTCGATATACCGGTTACCATCGGCGTCGATAACGTGGCCTGCGTCGCCTTTCTGGACGAAGAACGGATAGGGTTCGATCGCCGCCCGAACCGCCGAGTTGACGCCGCCGGGCATCACCGAGAGCGCCCGGTCGTACAGCTCGCGTGAGTTGTCGTCGTTCATACCCGGTCGATTGGCAACGGGACGGGAAAGTAGTACCGGGGTCGACTCACCGCGCCTCGAGTCAAGACGATCACAGCGATCGAACCGCGAAAAGAGGGTGAGAGACGTCAGTCGGGGAAGACGGGCGACGGCCTGATTTCAGACGGCGTCCGGTCCGGCGTTGCCGGTTCGGACCTGGTAGGCGTCCTCGACGGGGAGCACGAAGATCTTCCCATCACCCGGCTCGCCGGTGTTTGCGGCCGTTCCGATCGCTTCGACGACTTCATCAGCGGGGATATCGGCGACAACACACTCGATTTTGACCTTCTGGTGAAGGTCGACCGTGTACTCCTCGCCGCGCCACTGGCCCTTCTTTGCGGGCTGGGAGCCACGGCCGGAGACGTTGGTGACGGTCAGCGACGGCGCGCCGATCTCGGCGAGTGATTGCTTGATCGCACCGAGACGGTCGGGGCGGACGATCGCGGTGATCATTTTGATCTCACCGTCGTTCGGCTCGCCACCGTCGGCTCGGAGGACGGTGTCGTCGTCAGCGTGTCCGCCGTCGGTTGCGATGTCGGGCTGACCGAACTCGGGGTAGGTGTCGACGCCGTGTTCGGAGACGTCGAGTCCGTCGCGTTCGTGTTCGGGCGTGACTCGAGCCTGGCCGGCGGCTTTGAGCGCGTACCAGATGACGGCGGTCGCGCCGATCGTCCAGCCGGCGATAACGACGACACCGATAACCTGTGCGACGAAGGCGTTGACGACGCTATCGACGACGCCCGGTGCAGCGACGAACGGGAACAGCAACGTGCCGAGGATCCCGGCGGAGCCGTGGACGGGGAAGACCGCACAGACGTCGTCGATCTTCAGTCGCTGTTCGACGAACTCGAAGACGATCGGGAGCTGTGCACCGGCGAGGCCGCCGACGACGAAAGCGCCCCACCACGCGGTGGTGTGGGGGATCGCGGTGATACCGACGAGTCCAGCGAGCAGCCCGTTTGCGACGTACAGCGTGTCGACTTTGCCGGTCTTGAGCCAGGCGACGAGCCCGGCGGCCATCGCGCCACAGGCCATCGAGATGGTCGTGGTCGCGGCGACGCGCCCGAGTTGGTCGCCGAGGAACGCACCGTCACCGAAGATCGCTGAGGTGCCGACGTTGAAACCGTACCAGCCGAAAGCGAGGATCAGCGTCCCCAGGACCGCGAAAGTCAGCGAGTGACCGGGGATGACGTTGACGCTGCCGTCCTCGTTGTACCGATCCATGCGCGGACCGAGCACCCATGCAGCGGTGAGGCCGGCGATGCCACCCATGCCGTGAACGATCATCCCGCCCGCGAAGTCCTCGAACAGCACGCCACCGAACGAGAGGTACTCGCCGGCCCACGTGAGGCCGGTGACCACGGGGTAGATGACCGCTGCCAGCAGGAACGTGTACGTGACGTATGCGCGGAGTTTCGCACGACCAGCGACGGCGCCCGAAACGATGGTCGCCGCCGTCATGGCGAACACGGCACCGTACAGCCAGTCGATCCAGCTGGTTGCGTCTCCCGCGAACGCGGGTTCGAAGCCGGCACCGGCGACAGCGCTTTCGATGCCGACACCGATGAGGAAGAACACCGTTACGCCGACGCTCCAGGTCAGCAAGTTCTTCGTCAGCTGGTTCGCGACGTTCTTCGAGCGGACCTGCCCCGCCTCGAGCATGGCGAAGCCGGCGTGCATGAAGAAGATGAGGAACGTGACCATCAGGACCCACGTGTAGTTGATCGAGTCGATCAACATCTCCGTGTCGGCCTGCAAGAGCGTCGGATCCATTACGCGGTCACCTCTGCCGTTCGCGTTTCGGTATCGATGCGTTGTAGACGTATGTCCATGTCTGAATCGTTCGAGTTCATGGTTGTCTTCTGAATCACGTTTGATGTGGATGGAGCAGCCACATATAAGGATTAGCGTTGATAATCGTCTAATAATCCTGCCGTAATAGGAACAAGCGGACAAATCTAGAGGTGATTTAATTTGTATAAGGGTATCTGATCTTGCGCATTTTTCGATCGATGGTTATATATTTTCACTTTGTAAACCCGGTGATGCGAGAATTTTCACGGAATCGTGGTCGATAGAGACCTGTTCCGCCGCTCAGTCGCGCCTTTCACTCGCGCGCGGCAGATATTGTCACTAATTCCACGAGCGAGGTCATCGAGTGGACGTTCGTCCGAATGCTACGTTATCGACTGAGACAATCGATGGAAACGAGTCGGCCAGTTGCGTGCCCTCGCGTGCTATCGACCTGCAGCCAGGTCTTCTGCGACGGCTTCCGCGAAATACGTCAGAATCAGATCCGCACCGGCGCGTTTGATCGACAGCAGCGACTCGTGTGCGACGGCCTCGAGATCCAACCATCCCTTCTCAGCGGCGGCGTGGAGCATGGCGTACTCGCCGGAGACGTTGTAGGCGGCGATCGGGTGATCGAACTCCCGGCGCAGCTCGCTCACGATATCCAGATACGGCAGGGCGGGTTTGACCATCAGGACGTCTGCGCCCTGCTCGGCGTCGAGTCGAACCTCACGCATCGCTTCGCGTGCGTTGGCGGGATCCATCTGGTAATGTCGCCGGTCCCCGAACGATGGCGCACCGTCGGCGGCGTCCCGGAACGGCCCGTAGAAGGCGCTCTCGTACTTCGCGGCGTAGCTCATGATCGGGACGTGTTCGTACCCCTCGCGATCGAGTCCCTCGCGAATAGCCGCGACCATTCCGTCCATCATTCCACTCGGCGCGATCATGTCCGCGCCAGCCTCCGCGTGGGAGACGGCGATCCGCTCGAGGCTCTCGAGCGTCGCGTCGTTGTCGACCGTCATCGTCGGGTCGTGGACACAGCCCTCGCTGTGGTCGTGGCCCGCTTCGCCACGGAGTTCGTCCTCGAGCGTCCCACAGTGGCCGTGGTCGGTGTACTCACAGAGACAGGCGTCGGTGATGACGTACGCATCGGTTTCGGCCGTGATCCGCCGGGTTGCCTCCTGAACGACACCGTCTTCGGCCCATGCACGCGTGCCCTGTGCGTCTTTCGCGATAGGAATGCCAAACACCATCACGGCTTCGACCCCCGTCTCGAGGACCTCCTCCACGCGGGCGACGCTTTCGTCGATCGGCACCCGTTCGTGGCCGGGCATCGACGCGATCGGAATTCGCTCGTCGGTCGTCGCGTCGATAAACACCGGGGCGATGAGATCCGCGGGATCGAGGCTCGTCTCGCTGACGAGCCCGCGAACCCCGTCCTGTCGAAGCCGCCGGGGACGGTGTGTGAGGTTCATACTGGCGTTACTAACGGCGCGGGCAAAAGCGGTGCGTTCGCGCGTCGCGGCTCGGGGATCAGGCCATCGCTTCGTCGCTTCTGTCCGGGTTGTCGCGGACGAACGCGACGAGAGCGTCGACGTAGGACTCGAACGGCGGACACTCAAGTTCCGTCCCGGCGAGCGCTCGCTGGGTGTTCGGACAGGCGTACCGCGTCGGATGGTCGAGGTAGTCGAGCGTCGCCGGCTCGGCGGGCCAGCCACGCGCCTCGAGTGTGCTCAGCAGTCGTTTCGTGAGCGGTTTCGATCCGGGAATCGAGACGACGCGATGGCCCATCGCAGCGCCCATCTCCTCGATGACGTTCGGGACCGACAGCGGGGCCGGGTCACAGAGCTGATACACCTCGCCGACAGTGTCCTCGCGGCCGCTCAGATGTGCGATGGCGTCGATGACGAAGTCCTGTGGGACGACGTTGAGTTCGCTGTCGGCACCGCCGGGCAGCGTCGTTATGATCGAACAGGCCGCTGGCTGGGCGAGCAGCAGCCGGAGCAGGTAGTACGGGCCATCGTACTTGTCGGCCTCACCGGTCTCGCTGTCGCCGACGACGATCGCGGGACGGTAGATCGTCGCCGGCAGCCCATCGGCCATCCGTTCCTGGACGGCGACCTCGGCCTCGTATTTTGTCCGCTCGTAGTGGTTGTTGAACGTCTGGCCCTCCTCGAGGTGGTCCTCGGTGAAGACGCCGTCGTAGCGTCCGCTGACGTAACACGTGCTGACGTACTGGAACCGGTCGACCTCGAGGGTCTCGGCGATATCGAGGACGTGTTTGGTCCCGCGAACGTTGACCGTCTCGGCGGGTTCAGAGTCGACGGCGAGGTCGTAGATCGCTGCGAGATGATAGAGCTCCGTGACGGACTCGAGTGCTTCGAGCGCACTATCGGCGAGTCCGATTCCGGGTTCGGTAATATCCCCCTCGTAGAGCCGGAGTCGATCGCTATCGGAGCCGGCGAGTTCGCTCGCCCGCCGCTCGGCGAGCGCGCGGTATTTCGGCTGGACCAGACAGGCGATCGGGCCGTCGCCGCGCTCGAGCAAGCGCTCGACCAGCGCCGACCCCAGAAAGCCGGGAAAGCCGGTGAGCAGGACCTGCGATGGCTCCCGAGCACCGCCGCTGGCGGTGTGTTCGCTCATCGGAGCCGCCCCACGAGACTCGAGACGGACGGCAGCCGGCGCTGCAGTCGCGTCAGGCCGACCATGCCACGAGCGTACCACGATGCCGGAATACCGGGCGGTGCGTCGAGCGGTCCAATCCGGGAGGTGGCGATCGTTTTCGACTCGAGGTAGCGTTCGATCCCGGCGCGGCCGTGACGGCGACCGAGCCCGGAGTCACCGATTCCGCCCATCGGCGCGTCGACGGCTGCCCAGCCGGAGACGTAGCCGTCGTTGACACAGACGGTGCCACAGTCGATTCGGCGAGCGACGTCGACGCCGCGGTCGCGGTCGCCGGTCCAGACGCTCGCGTTGAGCCCATAGTCGGAGTCGTTGGCTCGCTCGACGGCGGTCTCGGTGTCGGGAACCGACTCGACGGAAACGACGGGACCGAACGTCTCCTCGCAGGCGACTGCGGCGCCGGACTCGACGTCTGTCAGGATCGTCGGCTCGTAACAGAACGGGCCGACGTCGGGGCGGTGTCTCCCACCCGTCAGCACCGACGCGCCCGACTCGAGGGCGTCGTCGACATGGGTCTCGACACGCTCGAGTTGGTCGCCGTCGATCAACGAGCCGACGTCGGCGTCGAAATCGAAGCCAGTGCCGAGCGTGAGCCGGCGCGTCTCGCCGACGAATGCGTCGAGAAAGGCGTCGAAAACCGACTCGTCGACGTAGAGCTGTTCGGCGGCGAGACAGAGCTGGCCGGCGTTCGTAAAGCAGGCCTGAACTGCGCCGCGGGCGGCCTGTTCGACGTCGGCATCCTCGAGGACGACGAGCGGGTTCTTCCCACCGAGTTCGAGCGAGCAGTCGATCAGGTTCCGACCGGCCTGTTCGGCGACGGTGCGGCCCGTTTCGGTGCTTCCGGTAAAGGCCACGTAGTCGACGCGATCGATTAGCGCCGGGCCGACGACTGGCCCCTGACCGGTGACGATTTCGAAGACGCCGTCGGGGAGCCCGGCACGCTCGAGCAGCTCTGCGAGCGCGAGGGCGGTAAACGGCGTCTTCTCGTCGGGTTTGAGCACGACGCTGTTGCCAGCGACGAGGGCTGGAATCGCGTCAGTCAGCGAGAGCGTCAGCGGATAGTTCCACGGCGAGACGACGCCGACGACGCCGACTGGATCGCGAGTGACACGGGCGGTCGTCGCAGGTGCCAGCGCACCTCGTCGGCGTTTCTCAGCGAGCACGCTCGGCCCCGTGTCGGCGTAGTACGAGCAGGTCAGCGGGACGTCGAGCACCTCCTCGACGGCGTCTTGGCGGGATTTGCCCGTCTCGAGTTGGAGCAGATCGAGCAGTTCGCCACGGTGCTCGAGGACGAGGTCACCGAAGCGCTCGAGGACGTCGCCGCGCTCCTCGACCGGGGTTTCGGCCCACGAAAGCTGGGCGTCGCGTGCACGCGAGACGGCACGTTCGACGTCGGTGTCGGTACAGGCCGGAATCGAGCCGATCGCCGCGTCCGTCGCCGGGGCGCGAACGGTGATCGTCCCGGTACTCTCGGCTTCGACCCGTGCCGACAGCGTCTCGAGTCTGGTCAGCGAGAGCCGTGTCTCCTCGAGCAGGGCTCGTGTCTGTATGTCTGTTTGGGGAGCCATGATGAGTGTCCTGTTGAATACATGTGTGTATTCGCTGATGTGTCTTCCCCTCGGTGAGAAATCGGCCGCCAGCGACCGCCTCAGACGACCGAATCGATCCCCGCGAACGCCGCCTGTATCCGGTCGTGGGCGTTCGCGCCATCGGTCGTCGAGAGAGCAAGCGCGGCCCGGAGCCGTGCTTTCCATGCCGGGAGGTCGCCACCCGAAATCGCCCCGGCCTCGAGTAACGTCTGCCCGCCACCGGGGCCGCCGTACAGCCCGGCCGTCGTCCCGGCGTGACAGCGCGAGGTGAGCACGACCGGCACGCCCGCGTCGATGGCGTCCTCGAGCGTTTCACCGAGCGCGCCGGTCGTGTTCCCGAGCCCCGTTCCGGCGACGACGATGGCATCGACGCCGTCCTCGAGTGCGCGGTCGATCTGCCAGCCGTCGACGCCCATCGCGTTCGTGACGAGGTCGACCCGTACCTCGGGGTCGATCCGTGCACCCGGAATCGGCCTCGAGTACCGTCCCGGCTCACGGAGCGTTCGCAGCCCGTTTGGCGTGTGTTCGGCGATCGGCCCGCTGCCGGGTGAGACGAACGTCTCGAGTTTGCTCGTGTGGGATTTGACGACCCAGCGCGCGCTGTGGACGCTGTCGTTGAACGCCAGATAGCTGCCGCCCGCTGTTCGGAATCGCTCGTCGGCTGCAGTGCGGACGGCCAGCAACAGGTTCGTCGGGCCGTCGGTTCCCAACTTGTCGAACGGCCGCTGGGCACCGGTGAAGACGACCGGAAGCTCGGTCTCGAGAGCGAGGTCGACGTAGTACGCTGACTCAGCCATGGTGTCGGTGCCGTGCGTGACGACGACGCCGGCTGCGCCCTCGCGTGCGGCGCGTTCGGCCGCATCGACGATCTGCCCGGCGGTTTCGAAATCCACCTGAAAGCCGGAGACCTGACAGACGTCGTCGACGTCGATCGAGGCGTAGTCGGTGAGCTCCGGCACCGCTTCGACGAGGTCGTCGCCGGTGACTGCGGGTGTCTTCCCCGTGTCGCCGTCGGCCTCGCTCGAGGTGCTTGCGATCGTTCCACCAGTGCTGACGATCCGGATCTCGGGCTGCATACGGTAGCCGTGAACGCGACGGGACAAGTGTCTATCCGCTCTGACAACGATGCTCGGTGAAAACGTGTTCTGGCTTTTGCGGCCGGTTGCTGGGGTATCGATGTGGGCTCGCGTCATACTGCCGGATAGAACTATTCAACGCTCGATCGCGCTGCTGGGGCCGTCCTCAAGGTGACGGCCGCGAATTCGCGACCGACGTGTCACTGACTGCTGTCCGACAGTATCAGTACCGCCCGTCCTTTCGATTGGACTGGCGCTTTCGGATCACGGCGGCGATCTCTTCGTAGTTCGGAACCCCGCCCAGTCTGAGCCCTTTGAACCGGCCAAAGCCGGTCGGAAGCACGGCGTGTGAGACCGTGATGTGGCCGTGTCCCAGCAGTCGCTCGACGGCGGAGGCACCGGTCTGCATTCCACGGACGTCTTCCATCCACGTTTCGTTCGTCGATTTCGACGAGTGGCCCGTCACGACCACGATTCTGCGATCCGTGACCACGTAGGTGACTTTGCTTCGCTGGTACCAGACGTAAGCAGCGATAAGGCCGGCCCCGATTACGCCGACGAGTAATTCTTCGAACGCGATCGATCCGAGCAAGACGAGTCCGGCAACCATCAGGTGGTAGCTCCACGCAGACCACGCCGGCCGTTCGTCGATGAGTATCTCCTCACCCTCGAGCAGCGGGATCGATGCCGTCTCCTGCGATGACGGTGGTTGGCGTCGGTCCTGCGGGTGTAACTCCGTTTCATCACTCGAACTCTCTCTATCATCCGTCGACCGATCACGTGTCGTCTGTTTGCTCATTCTATGTGACTAGCAGAAACCACGTTTATATAAGTATACTGAATAGTACAGCGATCCAACACACGTTCTCCCCAGCACGCCGTCTATACGCCCGCTCGAGCGACATCAAATCAATACGCTCATTGACGCCCAGCAACTGACGACCGAACTGGTGGCCCGAACTAACTGGCAGATGACGTCGGCGATGGTTCGACTCGAGCGATGAACTGGCGATATCGCGACACCGTTCTCGTACTGTCTACGCTTGCGTTCTTCGCGACGATGGCCGGCCGGCTGGCGATTAGCCCCGTCGTGCCGCTGATCCTCGAGGAGTTTACCGTCTCGAACTCGGTGATCGGGATCGCACTGACGGGGATGTGGATGGCCTACTTCGCCGCGCAGTTTCCGAGTGGCGTTCTGGCAGATCGGTTCGGCGAGCGGTCAGTTATTCTCATTTCCGTCGGCGGCACTGCGGTTGCGAGTGCGTTTCTCGCGCTTGCGCCACTGTTTGGGCTGTTCGTGATCGGTACGATCCTGCTCGGGGGTGTCGCTGGCCTGCACTACAGCGTCGCGACGACGCTGCTGACCCGGACCTACGACGAGATCGGGACGGCAATCGGTGTCCACAACAGCGGCGGCCCCGCTGCGGGCCTGCTCGTCCCGCCGGCCGCCGCGTGGATCGGGGTTCGGTACGGCTGGCGGCCCGCCGTCGCCCTCGGGACCGCGGTAGCGATCCCAGTGTTCGTCCTCTTTGCCTGGCGCGTCCGGCCGACAGAGCCACGCCGGCCCGAACAGCCGATGTCAGAGCGGTTCGAACGTGGGCCGCTGGTCGAACTGCTCTCGCGGCCACAGATCGCGTTCCCGATCTGTCTCGCGATCGCGGGGGCGTTCGTCTGGCAGGCGACGGCGTCGTTCCTGCCAACGTTCCTCGTCGAACACCGCGGGCAGTCGACTGAACTCGCTGGGACGGTCTTTGCGGGGTATTTCGTGATCCAGGCCACCACGCAGGTCGGCGTGGGTGCCGTCTCGGACCGGTACGGCCGTGATTTCGCGACGGCGGGCTGTATGGTCCTCGCCGCGGCCGGGTTTGTCCTCCTGATCGCCGTCCCCGGGACCCGCTCGATCCTGGCGGCGGTTGTGCTCGTTGGAACCGGTCTCGGCTGGGGGGCAGCGTTGTTGCCCCGGTTCATGGACGTCCTCTCCGAGGCCGAACGCGGGGCCGGCTTCGGCCTCATCAGGAGCGTCTACGGCTTCATCGGTGCGCTCGGCTCCGTCATCACCGGTCTGCTTGCCGATCTCTTCGGCTGGGGTGTCGCCTTCGGCGTCCTCGCCGCGTTGCTCGCGGTCGTCTTCGTTGCCCTTCTCATCAACTGGGCGCTCTCGCTTGGCTACTGATCACGGCCGGGACAGCGACGCTCGTCCCACCAGCCACGTGTTTCCCACCATTGTACGGCGATCTCTCGAGAATCGATGCGTACACACTTTTACGTGCGCGTCACCTGCGTATGACTGTTAGCAATGGCCATAGATCCACAGTTTAACGAGAACCGGGAGAAAGTAGGCGAAGAAAACGGCCTTTCCGTCTGGGGGCCGGTCGACGAACCCGAGCAACTCGGGATTCGTGGCACACACGTCGCGGTCGATTACGACCTCTGTATCGCCGACGGTGCCTGTCTCGAGGACTGCCCCGTCGACGTCTTCGAATGGGTCGACACGCCGGACCATCCCGAAAGCGAAAAGAAAGCCGAGCCGACCCACGAAGCCCAGTGTATCGATTGTATGCTCTGTGTCGACGTCTGTCCGGTCGATGCGATCGACGTCGACGCCAGCCGCACGGATTGAGACGCTCAGGTGGATATCGGAGCCGGCATGACACGCACGGACGCCGCGTGCCGGGTTATTCTGCGCGATCGACGTCGACTTGCTCTTTCAACGTCTCGAGCCCGTCGGCTTCGGCGAGTTCCTGTAACCGCTCGCGGAAGTGTTCCTCACAGAGACCGACTTTGAGACCTTCCGATTCCGCGGCGAAGGCGGCCTCCCGGTCACAGTAGTGGCAATTCATAAACGGTCGTTGGGACCACGTTGCATTGAACCCTCCGCTATCGGCCAAGATTCACATTATCGTTCCGATCGTTCTTCGATTCGTAACTGTTCGTACTCGTCCCGTGACAGCCCAGTGATTCCGAGTTCGTCGTCGTGGGCGTCGGACCCACCAGTCACGAGCAGGTCGTAGCGGTCGATCGCTCGGTCGACGACGCTGTGATCGCCCCCGTCTCGACCGTAGGCGTAGTGACGTTCGACGGCTGCGAGGGACGGCTCGGCCGTCAGTGCAAGCGCCTCGTTTGGGTCTGGATATCGCAGTGGATGGGCAAGCGAGACGAGCCGACAGGACGCAGTGAGCGCTCCCAGCCCGTACTCGAACGACGGCACCTCCCGTGGCACGTAACAGGGGTCGCCGTTGCCGATGAGCTGGTCGAACGCATCCCCGTAGTCGTATGCCGTCTCGGGATGGGCGTCGATCGCTCTGGCGACGTGTGGCCGACCGAATCCGTCCTCGACGGTGACACCGAGGTCGATTCCGAGCTGACCTTCGACGCAGTCGACGATCGCCTGCCCCCGTTCGACCCGATTGAGCTGAATCTCCTCGACAATTCCCTCGAGTGCCGGCGTCGCGTTGACGCCGTAACCCAGCAGGTCGACCCGCTGTCCGGCCGGCGTCGATACCCGGAGTTCGATCCCATTGATAAGCGTCACGCCGTCGCGTTCGATCACCGGCGCGTCGAACGGCTGTATCCGGTCGTGGTCCGTCACTGCGACGACGTCCACGCCAGCACGGCGAGCAGCGTCCGGGACGGCCTCGAGTTCGAGGCTCCCGTCCGACCGCGTCGTGTGGACGTGTAAGTCGGCATAGGGCATCTCACTCGAGTCGATGGGTGGCGCCTGTAAAGTCGTTTCTCCGCGCAGTCCTCTCCGTTCCGGAGTCTCTAGGGTAATTCTAGGAATATTAGGTATAGAGCACTCATAGAGGTTCTATATGGACAATGTTTATAATCATTGTTCACCGAAGAACAGGTGTAATGCTTCCCAACGGCTCCGGCGAATTCGCCGCCGACCGCAACTACCCCGTCACGACCGAGGAACTGATCGAAGAGTACGGCGATCGAACCCTCGAACTCCAGAACGGCTCCGAGACGGTCGGCGACGTACTCGCTCGCCTCGAGTCCGAAACCTTCGAAACACCGGAAGACGTCCGGCTTGCGCTCTCCTGTGCCGTCAGCAACAAGGCGATCGGCCGCGTCGGCTACAGCGACCGCGATCCGACACCGCTGGGGAGTCCGTACGCACCCGACCCCGTGTCGTTCTAAAGCCGACCTGTTTTGCCGGCGGTCTCGTTCAGTCTACCAGCCATTTTACGCCGATCTACGGGCCGATAGCCGCGGATCGGTTTTCGGTGCGCTCGCTGATCGAGGAGTGATGATAATCGCCGCTATCGCCACTCGAGTCCCGACCGACCGACGGCCCCGTCTCGACGTGTCTCTCGAGTCAGTCGGGTCGCTCGGTTGCGGGCTCGAACCGGTGCAAGAACGCGGTCGTCTCGTCGTCCCACTCGGTATCGTGGGTGCGTTCGATTCGTTGTTTATACGCCTCGAGATCAGGAGAGCCTTCGGCACGCGCGTCCTCGTCGGTGAGGTCGCCGAGGCGCTGTTCGGTCACGGCGACGAGTTCGAACGTCGTCCCCTCGATGTCGAAGGTGTCACCCGTCGTCGCGTGCTTGTCGCCACGGTGAATCTGGGTCACCTCGCCCTCGAGGACAGCCGTTCGGAGTCGTTCGGCCGGTAATAGATCGCTCGCATCAATTGCTACCATAGCGGTATCGTTAGTCCACTCGTTAATAAGACCACGGGGAAGCGAGATCGCGGTGTTCGCTCAGAACTCGTCGATGACTGGAATGCCAACCGTCTCGTAGTCGGTCATTGATTCGAGTTTGTCACTGACATCCTCGAGGCCGATCGTCTCGGAGACGACTTTTTCGGGCTCGAGTTTCCCCGTCGAGACCATCCGGAAGATCTCGTCGTAGCGTGTCGGTGGCATGCCGAGCGAGCCGATGAACTCGATTTCTTGCATCACCATTGCGTCGGTCGGCAGGGTGACCATTCCCTGTTCGTCCTGTGTCGTCAGCCCGACCTGGATGTGCTGGCCGTGTGCATCGAGGCTGAAGACGGAGTTCTGGCACGTGGTCGCGATACCTAACGCGTCCATGGAGACGTTTGCGCCGCCGTTCGTGATCGACTTGATCTCGCCGGGCACGTCGTCGACGTCCGCGGCGTTGACGGTCTCGACAGCGCCGAGGTCTTTCGCCAACTCGAGTTTGTCGTCCGTGAGGTCGACTGCGACGACGTTCGCGCCGAGTGCGTCGGCGATGTGGACCGCCGAGAGGCCAACCCCGCCACAGCCGTGAACCGAGAGCCAGTCACCAGCGCTGACGTCGGCGCGGTGGGCCAGCGCGTGAAACGACGTCATGAACCGACAGCCCAGGCCGGCCATATCGACCGATGAAACGCCGTCGGGGAGGTGGACGAGGTTGTGGTCGGCGACGGGGACGTGTACCTGCTCGGCGAACGCGCCCTGGGCCTGCTCGATGAAGCCAAGCGGCATCACGTTCTCACAGATATTCGAGTGCCCTCGCTGACACCGCGGGCAGGCACCGTCGCCGAGATTGAACGGGATCGCAACGTGGTCGCCTTCGTCGACGCCTTCGACCTCGTCACCGACGGCGACGACGTGTCCAGCGGGCTCGTGACCCAGGATCTGGCCCGGTTGGGTCTCGAGATCGAGCCACTCCCAGTCGCCCTGCCAGCCGTGCCAGTCGCTCCGGCAGACACCACAGGCTTCGACCTCGACGACCGCACCATCGGGTGCTGGATCGGGTGCGTCGACGTCTTTGATCGATAGCGGTTCGCCATGTTCCTCGAGGACTGCTGCACGCATACCAGGAGTATTGTCACCATATAACATATAGATATGCGAAGCGGAACTCTCGTGGGGAGCGTTACGTATCAGTCGGGTACCCGAAACGCCGCCGGCTCAATCCAACAGTTCGATCGCGTCCGCAAGCTCGAGCGGCACCGATCCTTTCCGATAGCCTTCGACCCGGCCGTCCGGGCGGGCGCGGTAGACGACGGCAGGTCGGTGGCGCACATCGGGTTGTTCCCCACGCACGGCGTTCCAGGTGTCGTCACGGAAACTCGAGCAGTCGACGAAGAGGACGGCACCGCCGCCGTGTTCGGCGAGTTGGCCGTTGACCTTCGTCTCTGCGGTGTCGCGGACGGCGGCAACGGGGCCAGCCGCTACACGGTTGGCCGGCGGCTGTGGCCGAGTGACCTCGACTAAGACGTTGGTGTCGTCGTCTTTGGCGCGGAAATCCAGCGAATGGCCGGTTGTGACCTCGATCTCCGGAACCACGTCGTAGCCGGCGTCGGTGAGGATCTTGGCGGCGATGAATTCGCCCATCGCGGCGCTCATGCGGACGCGGTCGACGTGGTCGCTGGTCCCCAGTTTGCCGGACATGACGTGTCGGTACTCGTCTAAAACGCCGGTTTTGAAGAACTCCTCGAAAAAGCGGGTCGTCTCGCGTCGGCCGGCGTCAGGGAAGCCGGCGGCGTGTTCGCGAAAGAACGCCCGTGTCGACTCGCGGCCGTCTTTGGACATGAAGACGGGGAGAAAATACCACGAAATGTGTGGGTAGTCCGCGAGCCACGGGTCTTCGTCGTGGAGCGTTGCAAGCAGTTCGCGCTTGCTCCAGCGGGCGACGTGATGAGGAACCGACTGCCATCCAAACTTATCAGTTCGCCATAACGACGAGGGGGTTTCGGTGTTGCCCATCCAGTAGGCTTCCTCGTCAGTTCGCGCAAAGAGAGCGATGTCGCCGTTTTGCATCTCGAAGCGGTGTGTCTCCCAGTTCGCGCCGATATCGAACCGCGGCGTCACTGCGCGGGCGCCGATGTTCGAACGGAGCGGCTGGAGAATTTCCTGTCGAACTCGCTGTTCGCTCCAAGACGTGGGCGAATAACGAAAGCGAAGCGGCCGTGCCACAGCGGGACTACGCTGTGGGGAGCCATACGTGTTACGTCCATATCGCGGTATGAGGGACCGTTACATTGATATACGTCACCGTGTAACATGAATATACTCGCTATGTCAATGGGTGCCTATGACGAAGACGAACACGAGCGCCGCGAGCGGCAAGCCTCGAGGGTCGACGCCGATTTCGACGACGAGCGGACGATCTATCACGGGGAAGTCGAGTATGACTCCGGCGACTCGGCCGAAGAGTTGCTAGACCAGTTCGAGCAGATCAAGTCGACGTAGCGTCGATTGACCGCAGCTTTGTTTTCTACTGGAGCCGCCTCGAGAGCGTCGTGACTGTGAGGACGGCAACGACGTGACCACCAAGGACGACGAGCAAGAGCGGGTAGCCAATGACGAACGGAATCAACAGGAGCTGTACTACGGCGAACACGAGATTAATCGTGTCAGCCCGACGGTACCGTCGTGTTACCGCCGGCTCGAACTCGTAGACGAGCGCCCGCCAGAGCCCGACGAGACTCGCCCACCAGCAGGTTCCGATCCGATAGACGACGTCCCAGAGAACGAGCAGCGCCAACCAGATCGCAACTGCCGGCGGATCGGCCCCGAACAGCGAAGTCACGAGCGACGGCTCGCTCGTGCCCGGATCGACCACGAACAGGTAGGTGACGAGCGTGACGAACGCGAGCACGCCGAGGACGACGTCGATACTCGAGCCAAAGAGCAGCCGTCGGTACGCCGCTGGCGTCGGGAGCTCTCGAACGCTTTTGCTGAATCGGATCATCAGCCAGCTGCCGATCGCCGCGACGACGACGGCGGCCGTTCCGGGGATCACGGCAGCTTGCAGGTCGTAGACGGCTGCAACGACGAGGATCGCGGCTTCGAACCCGAGAAACTGGAGCGCGACTGCCGTCCGAGCCGAGACGTCGACACCGGGCACTGTCCCGACGAGGCTTTCGTACACCCACGTCTCGCCGTACTCCGGCGACGTCATTCGGCGTCTTGCCCCGGCTGTGTCGGTGTCTCGAGATGCGCGCCGCTCTCGGGGTCGATGCCGAGTGCCCGTCGAACGGCGACGTCGAACGGCGTCGGCTCGACGTCGACGAGCCGCGCCAGTCGATCATCGGTAACGACGACAGGGTTGCGAACGCCGCCGATCAACGGATAGGCGAGTTCTTTGGGCACGTCGGTGACGAGCCCGACCCAGTACGCCGAGAGTCGCGGGCTCAGGATCGGCACGGGAACGATCAGCGGTCGTCGGCCAGTCGCGATTTCGGCCGTCTCGGTCAGCATCTCTCGGTAGGTGAGCACGTCCGCGCCGCCGATCTCGTAGGTTTCGCCGGCCGTTTCCGGGCGCTCGAGGACGGCCAGACAGTAGGCGACGATGTCGTCGATCGCGATGGGCTGACAAGGCGTCTTGATCCACTGCGGGGTTATCATCACCGGCAGCCGCGTCGCGAGCTGGCGAATCATTCGAAAGCTCGCGCTGCCGTCGCCGACGATGATCGCCGCTCTGAGCACGGTTACGTCGGCGGCTCCCGCTGTGAGTATCGACTCGACTTCCCGGCGGGAGGCGAGATGACTCGAGAGCTCGTCGGCGTCGCTGCCGAGCCCGCTGAGATAGACGATTCGTTCGACTCCGGCGGCGTTAGCTGCCAGCGAGAAGTTTCGTGCAGCCCGTCGATCCCGCGCGGCGAAATCTCCGCTCGCGTCCATCGCATGAATCAGGTAGTAGGCAACGTCGACACTCTCGAGGCTCGCTTCGAACCCGCCCGGCTCGAGGACGTCGCCTTCGACGACCGTGACGTCGCCAGGTGGGTCGTAGGCGTCGGCGTCTCTGACGAGGACGGTCACGTCGTGGGCCGTCTCCGCGAGTAACGCGGTGACGAGCCGTCGACCGACGAAGCCGGTCGCCCCCGTCACGAGTACGTTCATAGCCTTCATTCGGCCGGGACGGTCTTAACAGTCGCTCAAGATGACGGAACCGATCGCTCACTCGAGGGCGTCCCAGCCCGGCGTTTCGGGTGCACCGCGGTCGTCTTCGACGCGTTTGGCGATGGCTGGCGACGGCACCTCCTCGCCTGTGTCCCGTCGACGCTGCCACTCGCGGATCGCCGGCTCGACCCACGACGTGTCGGGTTCTTGCGCTTGCTCGAGCGCGCGGTCAAGCGCCTGTTCGTAGTGGTGATCGGACGTGACGAGCGTGCCGGGACTCGAGGCCGCGGCGACGGCGAGACACTCCGCACGGTCGTCGGCTGTCAGGTCCTCGGTCGCAGCGCGGTCGACGATTCCCTCGAGTGCGTCCGGTCGGGGATGGGCGAACAGTTTCGCACCGAGGGCCTGCGAACCCAGCAGGAGGCCGTCGAGATCGCCGTCGACGTCGTCAGCGAGGAGGCGGTCGCCGCCGCCAGCCGCCTCGACGCGTTCGCACTCCGTCTCCTGCTCGAGCGCGAGAGTGTGTCTCGGATACGCGCCACACTCCTCGGGGAAGTGCTCGCCGCCGTGGATGCGACACTGCAGCGTCGTGGGATCGAGAAAGACGCAGGCTGGAATCCACGTCGGCTCCTCGCGACCGAAGGGCGCGACCGGCTTCGGCGGTTTCCGCAGGCCAATAAAAAAGACCGGGCGACCCGCGATGGCGGCGACCGAGTGACCATCGATCTCGACGCCTTCAGACGCCGCTCGAGCGTGCCAGAACCGCAGTGTCAGCGCAGCCGCCATCCCAGCCTCGAGAAACGATCGAACCTCGTCGCGGGTCAACGGGACGAAGTTGGTGTCGTCGTCAAGCGGCGCTCGAGTCGCGTTCGCGGCGTTTTTCGACGTCTCCCGGCGCGTGTGTGTTCTGCGTTCGCTCTCGGCCTCGAGCACCGACCGCCAATCGAGACAACAGCCCGCACAGCCCTCGCAGTTCACCTCCATGTGCAGCGCTACCACGACACTGTATATATACTGTCGGTGCTGGGGAACGACTTTCAGCGCTCGGCACCTAGTGGTAAGTATGGCAAACGGCTCCTGTGACGGCTGTGGCCGGCCCGTCACGGTCACCGGTGGCATCGCCAACCTCTGGACGTTCGGGGAGGAGAGTGAGGGATCCGCGATGACGCTGGAACTTGCCGACGGGACGAGTCATCTGCTGTGTTATCCCTGTATCGAGGCGTTGCCCGACGAGGGGGAGCCGACCGCTACAGATATCGAGCGTCTCGAGCAGGTCGACGAGGAGACGTCGCGACTCGACGTCCTGTGATACGATCTGCTGTACGTCATTTCCGGCCCGACCGCAGGACGGCTCGCGGTCGCGCCGGTAAATCGTTACAGCAGACCGTATGAGCGAACACAGCAATCTCAACGACTCGTTGATGCTGATGACGCGCCGAAAAAGCGGAAGGGGTGGGATTTGAACGCCACGAGGCATGATGCCGCCGCGGGTCAGGTGACACCGCGGTGCTCTACCGCTGAGCGACCCTTCCGTATCTCACTCGAGGGCG
Organism: Natronorubrum thiooxidans; assembly: GCF_900156475.1. GTDB lineage: Archaea > Halobacteriota > Halobacteria > Halobacteriales > Natrialbaceae > Natronorubrum > Natronorubrum thiooxidans. Next base: position 10,430 of record NZ_FTNR01000005.1, on the reverse strand, counting down.
GATTCCGTGTTTGTAATCGTCCGACTACCCGCGGGTAGCCGGTGCCTATGGCCGGTTTCGGTCGTCGGCCAGCCGGCGTGACAGTTCACTCCGAGCAACGGTCCGTAGCCTTTAGGATGCGGCCACGCCGTGGATCGAACGGTGAATCCCGAGCGGATCTTCGATGAGTTTCCCGCGCCGAGCTATCGCGGGACCCAGGAACAAGCCCTCCGTGACATTCGTGACGCCTTCGCGGCCGGCAACGACGTCGTGCTCGTGCGCGCGCCGACGGGCAGCGGCAAGTCACTGCTCGCCCGCGCCGTCGCCGGCTGTGCCCGTCGTGTCGACGAGGCCGACCCCAGCGACGCGACCGGGGCCTACTACACGACCCCGCAGGTCTCACAGCTCGACGACGTCGCGGCCGACGATCTCCTCGCGGATCTGAACGTTATCCGCGGGAAGTCGAACTACACCTGCATCCTGCCCGACGAACGCGAGACGCCGGTCAATCAGGCTCCCTGCGTTCGCGAGCGCGGCTACGACTGTTCGGTCAAGCACCGTTGTCCATACTTTTCCGATCGAGCGATCGCCTCGAACAGAGAGATCGCAGCGATGACGCTCGCCTACTTCATGCAGACCGCGGGCAGCGAGGTGTTTCGCAAGCGCGACGTCGTCGTCGTCGACGAGGCCCACGGCCTCGCCGAGTGGGCCGAAATGTACGCGACGATCCAGCTCGGGCCGCGCACGGTGCCGTTCTGGGACGACCTCCGCGTTCCCGAGGTCGACGGCCTCGAGCGCGCCGTCCAGTACGCCGAAAACGTCGCCCAGATCTGTACGCGCCGGAAAGACGACCTCCTCGCTCAGGACGCCCTCTCGGCGACCGAGGTCCGCACACGCGATCGACTCCAGGAACTCATCGGCGAACTCGAGTGGTTCGTCTCGGATTATCGCGACCCACAGAGTCCAACGACGTGGCTGGTCGACCAGTCCGAGCCCTCGAGCGCGCGTGCACAGCGCCGCGACGAGGACGACGACCCCGCGGGCGGGCCGCTGACGATCAAGCCGATGAGCCCCGAGAAATATCTGCAGCACACGGTCTGGGACCGTGGCAACAAGTTCGCGTTGCTGTCGGCGACGATCCTCAACAAGGCGGCGTTCTGCCGGCAGGTCGGGCTCGATCCTGCCACCGTCGCGCTGGTCGACGTCGAACACACCTTCCCCGTCGAGAACCGGCCGCTGTACGACGTCACGCAGGGGAAGATGACCTACGACCAGCGATCCGAGACGACGCCGAAGATCGCCCGCACGATCGTCCGGCTCATGCAACACCACCCCGACGAAAAGGGGCTGATCCACGCCCACTCCTACAGCATTCAGGAACGACTCGCCGAGTTACTCGCCGACTTCGGCGTCGGCGACCGCGTTCGGACACACGACCGCGACGGCCGCGACGCCGCCCTCGAGGAGTGGAAAGCCAGCGACGAGCCCGACGTCTTTCTCTCGGTGAAGATGGAGGAAGCCCTCGATCTCAAAGGCGACCTCTGTCGCTGGCAGGTGCTCTGTAAGGCCCCGTTTCTCAACACGGGCGATTCTCGAGTCGCCCACAGACTCGAGGACGGCCAGTGGGCGTGGTACTACCGGACGACGTTGCGCACGATCATTCAAGCCTGCGGCCGCGTCGTCCGCGCGCCCGACGATTACGGGGCGACGTATCTCGCCGACTTGAGTCTGCTGGATTGCTTCGAACGCGCGCGAACGGACATGCCCGACTGGTTTGCGGTGCAGGTCGATCGGATGAGTCAGCCGGATCTGCCGGCGTTCGACCCGTCCGCGGCGCTTACGGGCGACAGTGGTGGGACTCGAGGGAGCAGCGGTGGTGAGCGTCCCGACCGCTCGAGACGAACACGCTCTCGTCGGTCGGGACGGTCGTCTTCGTCCTCGAGTCCGCTGGCCGATGTCTGGGATACGGACGGCTAACCGTGCCAGTGCGATTCTCGAGGGAAAACGAGTCTAGACGCGGCGATGAGACGTCACTCCCGATGTGCGATGGGGGTTTCGACGGGCAACAACCGGCTTAGAACGCCGCGAGTGCGCCCCAGGCGACCATCGAGGAGATCATCAGGAACGCGAACGTCAGGGCGATAAACTGGTTTTTGTCCATACGTGATATAACTCACTCCTCCAGCATGAAAGTCACGACGCTCGGCCGCCGAGCAACGACCCGAAGCGCCGACGCTACTCGAATCGAACGTCGACGACGACGTGTGCGACGCCGGCGCTGTGACTCTTGACCTGGCGTTTCTCGAGTATCTCGAGGTCCCTGTCGGCCGCCTCAGCCGCCGCTTCGAGGCGCGCGATCGGGCGCTCCCAGAGCCGCGGCTCCGGCGTTGCCTCGTGGTAGTGGACGATACCGCCGGGGACGAGCGCCTCGAGAGCACTCGGGAGGAACTCGTGGGCCTCGTCAGTTCGGGTTCCGTGAGCCGATCCGTTCGCGTCGCCAGCTTCGTCCGACTCGTCCGCGCTGCCGTAGTAGCCCATCACGATTCGATCAGCCTCAATCTCGCCCGCGAGATCCCGGCAGTCAGCCAGATAGGCATCGACTCGGTCTGCAACGTCGTTGAGAACGGCGTTCTCGAGCAGGTACCGAAAGGCAGTCGGGTTGAGTTCGGTCGCCGTTACTTGCGCGCCAGCCCGTGCCATCGGGAGGGTGAAATAGCCGATGCCGGCGAACATGTCGAAGACGTGCTCGTCTGGCGCAACGTGTTCGCCCATCCGGGCGCGTTCGGCCTGATTACCCGGCGAGAACATGACTTTCGATGGGTCGAGTCCGTATCGCGTCCCGTGTTCCGTGTGGATCGTCTCGGTATCTCGCACGCCAGCAAGCAGACGCGTGCGTGGCTCACGATAGGTGCCAGCGTCGCCGTCGTTTGCGATCCCTTCGTCTGCCAGCACACTGTCGGCTTCGCCGTGGAGTTCGAGCAGTGCCTCGGCCAGTGCCGTCTCGTCGTGACAGTCCTCGGGCACCGTCACGAGGATCACCGAGCCGATAACGGCCCACGAACCCGGAACCGACTCGAGCGCGTCATCGTTCCACCCCCGGTCGGCCAGCAGGGCCTCGAGGTCCGGGTTCCGGGGCTCGGGCTCAAGTTGGCGAACCACCTCGAGGACGCGCGTGTCGGTCGGGGACTCCGTGACGGGAAGCGCGACCCGCTCCGGACCGTCCTCGCTGACTCGCCTCGCGTCATCGTAGACACCCTCGGCGCGAAGCGACTCGATGGCTGTTTCGGCGCGGGGCTTTGCGACGATCGCTGCGAGCGGTGCGTCGGTCTCCGCACCCGCTTGCTCGAGGGCGTCGTCGACGGCGACCGGATCGTCAATCGACGATTCCAGGTCGTGTTCGTCGTCACTCATCGGTCTCGTCCGGCAGCACGTGCAGGCCGGCACGGCTCTTCAAAACGGGTACCGTTTCGGCCTCGGGATCGAAGTAGTCCGGTCGCGCGATGGTTTTTGCCCGATAGCTTTCAGGATCGAGCACCTGCACCGCGTTGTCGTCCTCGACGGTGACGACCGTGGCCTCGACAGCGTCGTCGGCCTCGCCGAGTTTTCGCGCGTCGGGCGAGTCGCCCTCCTCGTAGCTCGCCTCGTAGCGCTCGCCGGTCGTCAGCCGAACACCTTTGAGGTTGCCTCGAGCGCTGCGAACGAGTACCGGTCCCTCGTCGTCGTCCGCGAGGTCGATGACGTCACCCGGCGGGTACGGCGGCAGGCGAACGGCAAACGTCACCCGGTAGACCTCGTTACCGTCGGAGTCTTCGGTGACGAGCGTTTCGGCGTCGGTGACGGTGCCGCCGAACTCCTCGACCATCTTGTTCGAGATCTTCTTGCCGATCTTGTTGGTCGAGACCTTGATGTTCAGGCCGTCGTCGACCTCACCGACCTCGGTGACGAAGGCGTTGCGGTCGCCCGTCGCCTCCATGTCCGCGACGATCTGATTGGCGATCTCCTTCGCTCGTTCGGTCTCCTCGCTCGTCGGGGTGCGGTCCTCGGCGCGGATCTGGACGATACTCGCGTAGTAGTCGCCGGAGATCCGCCCACAGCGGGTACAGGTCTGGCGAGCCATCTTGACCGGCACCATCACCTGCTCTTCGACCGGCGTTCCCCGGACGACACCCGTAAAGTAACAGTGCATCCGGATCGTGTTCGGATCGATCTGTTCGGGTTCGACCTGCCAGGCGACGTCTTCGACGTCGACATGGACGCTCAGGGCTTCGCTGACCTCCTCGATGGCGATATCGGTGTAATCTTCCGCACCGACGTCGACCCATCGGTTGCCGCGATAGACGGCCCCACACGTTGCACAGACGCGAACGTCGATCCGATCCGGGGCATCCACGAAGTCGAAATCCTCGAAGTAACACGCATCACAGAGGTCGACCTCTGCACCGGGCCGAAGGGGATCCGCCGCAGACTCGTCGGTCGCGTCGCTCGCTGACCGCTCGGGTACTGTGTCCCCACACCGAGGACAGAACGCACGCGATTCACTCATTGTCACCAGTTAGTGGCTCAACGAGTTAAACGGCGTGTTCCACTCGTCGGAGCCCATCCGAGTGTGACCACTACCCCCCCATCCAGACCACGCCTGCACGTCGCTCGAGTAGTCAATACGTCGTTATTTCCTCCAGAACGGTCGTGTCAGACGGAGCCATGTCTCGTGGTCTCCATGCGAAACGAAGGGGTTGAACACAGGCTCCCAGAAATGAAGAAATGCGATCATGTTTTGCGGACGTTGTGTCGGTGATACTTATTCCTCCAGAGCCCCTCAGTTGAGATATGAACTGGCAGGCAGACTGGGGGCTTCGGTTTCGGATGTTCCTGACGATGTTTCTGTTGTTTGCGCTGTACATCGTCTTCGCGGGTGTGATGACTGCATACATTGCGGGCGGTGCGAACCTGCTCGTCTTCGCGATGCTGTTCGGCGGGATGTCGCTGGTCCAGTACTACTTCAGTGACACGCTTACCCTCCGGAGCATGGGCGCAAAGACAGTCTCGGCCGACGAGTACCCGCAACTCCACGGCTCCGTTGAACGGCTCTCTCAGCAGGCCGACCTCCCGAAACCGAAAGTCGCGGTGATGGACTCGAACGTGCCCAACGCCTTCGCGACCGGACGCAACCAGAAGAACGCGGCCGTCGCGGTGACGACTGGGCTCATGCGAACGCTCGATCAGGACGAACTCGACGGCGTCATCGCCCACGAACTCGCCCACGTCAAGAACAGGGATATGATGGTGATGACGTTCGCCTCGCTGCTCGCGACCATCGCGTTCATGATCGTCCGCTGGGGCGCGTTCTTCGGCGGCGGTCAGAGTCGCGGGGGCAAAGGGGGCGGCGGCATCATGGTCGCCATCCTCGTCTCCCTGATCGTCTGGATCATCAGCTATCTCCTGATTCGGGCGCTCTCGCGCTATCGCGAGTATTCGGCCGACCGCGGGGCGGCGGCGATCACGGGCAACCCCTCCGCGCTGGCGTCGGCACTCATGAAGATTTCCGGCCAGATGGACAAGGTCCCCAAGGAGGACATGCGCGAGGAGGCCGAGATGAACGCCTTCTTCATCATCCCGATCAAGTCCGGCATCGTCGGCCGACTGTTCAGTACGCATCCCCCGACGGAGAAGCGCATCGAACAGCTTCGGGGCCTCGAGCGCGAGATGCAATCATTCTAAGGGATCGCCGCCCTCACTCAGCGTATGGGACTGCTCGACGGACTCCGTTCCGTCCTCGGCTTGCGCGCCGAAACGGACGCCAGACGCGATGCCGATCCAGACGACCTCTTCGGGATGAGTACCGCCTACCTCACGATGGAGGCCGATCTTGGCTACGACTCGGCGGACGTGGGCGCGCTCTGTTTCTCCGGCGTCGACTCGAGGAGTTTTCAAGATGCCGTCGACGAGGTCGAAGCCATCCTCGAGGCGGGCCGCGAGGAAACTGGCACCGAGTTCTCCGTGACCAGCGACGACCACGGCTATCACTGGGTCATCCTCGAGGACGACAACCCCGAGGATCTCATTACGAGCATGCACTTCGCCGCGGATACGTTCATCGAGCACGGCTACGGCTCGCGGCTGCTTGCGGCCGTCTTCGCCTACGAAGACCGCGACGGGCCGGCCTACTGGATCTACTCCTTCCGTCGCGGGGCATACTACCCCTTCGCGCCCCGCCCCGGCCGCGAACGTGACTCGAGTGCGGAGTTCACACTCGAGTCGACGCTCGATGGCGAACTCGAGATCGAACGCGACAAGGAGTACTGGTACCCGCTGTGGCCCAGTTCGGGCGGCACTCATCCCTGGGAGTGACCCGGCAGCACAGGTGCTCGGTCCGTGGCGACGGCCGATACCAAATCCTGTTGGCATCACTGGTATCACTCACACACCCATAGACGGATGTACGGCAGGAATCTCCCCAACGCCACATCATCACCAACTGCGCCATACACCAGTTGTTGCCCCCTTTTCCTGCCGTCCCGTTCGGTTTCAACCAGCCACTGTGCTGTGCGTACAGCCGGACCCGTCCAGTGACGCGTTTTTGGCACCTCCGACGGAATGCGGAACGCTCGGCGGCCGATCACACCGGCGACCGTAGCCGCCAAACGAGTCTCCCGTTTACGCTCGGTGCCGTATCCATTATACCGCTCCGTTCGGTACCCCTAGCCAGTGACAGACTGGAACCAGTTCAGAGGCGATCCCCAGCATTCGGGGCTCCGGCGTGATCTCGAGGGACCCCAGCGGATCGCAGAGTGCTGGACAGCCGACCTCGTCGGATCGGCCGGCCCACCGGTGCTCGATCGGGATACCGTCTTCGTCGGGACGAGCCACGGGAACTGCTACGCACTCGAGTGCGACACCGGCCGCCGACGCTGGGTGTTCGAGACGACGGCTGCGACCGACACCGCACCGGTCGTTACCCACGATCACCTGTTTCTCGCCACGGGCAAGGGCGTCGTCTACGCCCTCGAGCCCGCGACCGGCGAGAAACGCTGGCGGACCGAACTCCCAGGCACGCTCGAGTCCGCGCTTGCGCTGTCGGATGGACTGCTCTACGCCAGCCACACGGCCGGGCTCTCGGCGCTCGAGGCAGACAGCGGCGAGATCATCTGGACACACGAGACCGACACACCCGTCGTCGGCGCGCCGGCCGTCGATGGCGAGCGAAACCGGCGACGGGGCTGGGGCGAGCGCCCGGACCCCGATCAGGAGATCGACCTGCTGTCGCTCGATGATGCCCGAATGGAAGAGGACGGCGAGCGAGCACACGACGGAAACCAGGTCTACGTCGGCACTACCGACGGGACGATTTTGGCTCTCGAGGCGACGACCGGCGAGCAGTGCTGGGACGCGCCGACCAGCGGAGCGATCGTCGACGGGCCGACGATCGTCGACGACCGGGTGTACGTCGCCGACGACGAGGGGACGCTGATTGCCTTCCACACCAGCAGCGGGCAGTCGTGGTTTACCTACGAGATCCAGACGTCGTTTACGTCGTCCCCGACCGTCCTCGAGGCGACCGATTCGACGTTCGTCGGAGCCTCAGATGGCTATCTCCACGTCACCGATACGACCTTCGGCCGGCGGAAACTGCGGGGCTGGCTATTCTCGAAGAAGGGCGTCGCCCTCGACGGCCCGGTCACCTCGAGTCCCGTGCTCGTCGGCGATATCCTCTGTGTCGGCGATTCGACTGGCTCGCTGTACGGGATCGACGTCACTGATGACTGTGACCTGTCCTGGCACTACGGTCTCGAGGGCGCGGTGACGGACACGCCGGCGATCGGCGACGGACGACTGTACGTCGGCACCGGCGAGCAACTCGTCTGCCTCGAGTGGGAGCCGGGCGACGGTAACCCCTGATTCGATTCGGTCCCCACTTTCGCCATCCCGAATAAATTCATGGACTCGTCTCTCGGACAGCCCGACGCAGTCCTCCAGTTTCACTTTCACTCTCCTGTTAACGAGGGTTTATACGGGGTCCGGAACAACGAGTGAATATGGCAGACGCAGACCTCGAGACCCTCCCCGGTGTTGGACCCGCAACCGCAGACAAGCTTCACGACGCAGGCTTCGACTCGTTCCAGAGTCTCGCCGTTGCGTCACCCTCAGAGCTCTCGAACACGGCCGACGTCGGCGAGTCGACGGCCGCGGACATCGTTCGGGCCGCCCGTGACGCCGCCGACATCGGTGGCTTCGAGACTGGCTCGACCGTCCTCGAGCGACGAAACGAGATCGGGAAGCTGAGCTGGCATATCGACGAAGTCGACGACCTGCTCGGCGGAGGGATCGAGACCCAGTCGATCACTGAAGTCTACGGTGAGTTCGGCTCCGGCAAATCGCAGGTCACCCACCAGATGGCCGTCAACGTCCAGCTTCCCAAGGAAGTCGGTGGCCTGCACGGCTGTGCGATTTTCGTCGACAGTGAGGACACCTTCCGGCCGGAACGGATCGACGACATGGTCCGTGGCCTCGACGATGAGGCCATCAACGCGACGCTCGAGGACCGTGAGATCGAAGGCTCGGCGGCCGACGAGGACGCCGTAGACGAACTCATCGAGGACATCCTCGACAAAATCCACGTCGCAAAGGCGTTCAACTCCAACCACCAGATGCTGCTGGCTGAGAAAGCGAAGGAACTGGCTGGCGAACACGAAGACTCGGAGTATCCCGTCCGCCTGTTGGCGGTCGACTCGCTGACCGCTCACTTCCGTGCGGAGTACGTCGGTCGTGGCGAACTCGCGGACCGACAGCAGAAACTCAACAAACACCTCCACGATATCGACAAGGTCGGCAACCTCTACAACTGCGCCGTCATCGTCACGAATCAGGTCGCTTCCAACCCCGACTCCTACTTCGGCGACCCAACCCAGCCGATCGGTGGGAACATCCTCGGTCACAAGTCGACGTTCCGGATCTATCTGCGCAAGTCCAAAGGCAACAAACGGATCGTCCGCCTGGTCGACGCACCTAACCTCGCCGACGGCGAGGCCGTCATGCGCGTCGAAGACGGCGGCCTGAAGCCGGAGTAACGACCGCCCGTTTTTGGTTTTCGTTCGCTACTCGAGCGAGACAGTGATCGAATCGCCGTACTCGACGAGAACCTCGTAGCCACAGTAGCTGAACGTGACGTGGCCGACTCGACTCCGAGCTGAATCACGTTTCGACGGTGCGAACACCGCCTCGAGCGCGTCGGGATTGATAACGTCCCATAGCGGCGGAACCTCGAGAACATCGATGTCTTCTGCATCGGCGACCATCGCGACGATTGTCTCGGTGACCGAGTCGCAGTGCTCGTCCCGCCCCGACGAACCGGTGCTGTTCATCGAACGGCGTACGTCGCCAGATAGCAAAAACCTGTCTCCGAACGCCTGGTCGTCGGTCAGTCCTCGGTCGTCGTCTTCTCGACGTCGAGTTCGCCCTGATAGATCTCCGCACCGTCTTGGGCGACTTTCTCGGCCAGGACGGCACACTTGACTCGCATCGGCGAGATATCGACACCGAGCATGTCGATCACGTCGTCACGATCCATCTCACGTAACTCCTCGACCGTTTTGCCACGGAGTTCGTTCGAGAGCAGACTCGCGGACGCCTGGCTGATCGCACAGCCGTCGCCCGAAAACGCAACCTGCTCGATCGTCTCCTCGTCGTCGGCGAGTTTGACGTCCATGCGAATCTCGTCGCCACACATCGGGTTTTCGCCGATGTGGGTGAAGGTGGGATCCTCGAGTTGCCCGTAGTTCCGCGGGTTCTTGTAGTGGTCGAGGATCTGCTGTCTGTACATATCCGAGCCCAGTCCCATTGGTATTCCAGAATAGCACTGAGAGTTGTAAAAGGGTTCCGGGGCTGGCGCTGTCCCGTTACCGCGAATGGTTACGTCGGTTCGCAGAACGAAACGATGAGACGTTCTCTGTGCCCTTGATGCAGTTAGCTACGGACACACAGCACGGTACTACATGAGAGCACGTCATATGACTGGTTGGACGGGTAATGGCCGATACTGCTACCGTGGCCGGTGATCGACCGGCGGATTGAGATAGCAGGCATCGACGATGGCGAACACACCGATGGGTGCTGCAATGGCCATTGCCTGCACGATCGATATGCTCAGTACGCTCGCCGCAACCAGTGCAACCGCAAACGCAACCGGGACGATCGCGAGGAGGAGATCGTACCGGGTTGTCGCGGCGAGAACGTCGACCAGTGTGTCAAACGGATCCCGCTTGGGACGACTAATTGGTTTCTCGTACTTGACGTCCTCCTGCGCCTAAAGTCGCAGGAATCCCGCGGTACTGCACCGCTGCGTTGGGAATTTCAGGTTTGCAACCCTACCAGACACCAATCCAGTGAGAATCTGAATGGTGCCCGCGGTCTTGCGGGTGGGGTCAACTGGGAGCGCCAAACCCCCGGTACTCCTA
>NZ_FTNR01000057.1 GCF_900156475.1 Natronorubrum thiooxidans | reverse complement strand
CGTCTTTAGTTAGGAGACGAATCGCGTGACAGCGGCGGCTTATCGAGGTATGTTTGCGGAAGGAACGAGGAGGCGGCAAGTGTGCACCAAGACGCCTCCTCATCTCGGATTATGCGTCGGCTCACTACATTGTTTTCCTCTGAGTTCCTCGAAGAGCACGCCGAGGAACTCGGCGTGGTCGAACGTGACCGCAAGCTCCAGATCCCTGCCTTCGTCTGGGCATTCGTGTTCGGCTTCGCCGCAGGCGAAAGCCGAACACTCGCTGGCTTCAGACGAAGCTATAACGCCACCGCTGACGAGCCGATCTCTCCAGGCGGTTTCTATAACCGGTTAACGCCCTCTCTCGCGGAGTATCTCTGCGACCTCGTCGAGGTCGCGCTCGACGAGGTCGCTGTCCCGGATACAGTCGATGCAGATTTTGACCGATTCCGTGATGTGATAGTCGCTGACGGGACAATCCTGCGGTTACATCGGTTTCTCGCTGATGCGTACGAACCACGGAAAGGGGAGCAGGGTGGAGCGCGGCTCCACCTGCTCCACAACGTCACTGATCAGACGATCGACCGGTTCAGCGTCACTGACGAAAAAGCACACGACAGCACGGAGTTTGACACGGGTCCGTGGCTCAAAGACCGGTTGGTACTGTTCGATCAAGCGTACTTCAAGTACCGCCGTTTCGCACTGATCGACGAGAATGACGGCTACTTCGTGAGTCGGCTCAAATCAAACGTGAACCCGGTGATAACCGGAGAATTACGGGAATGGCGTGGCGACGCCATTCCCTTGGAGGGTGAGAAAGTCCACGACGTGGTTGATGACCTCTATCGGCAGTATATCGATGTTGAGGTCGAAGCAGAATTCCAGCGCAGAGAGTATGCAGGGACGCAGTCGTGGGACACGAAGACGTTCCGCGTCGTCGGCGTCCGCAACAAGGACGCCGACGACTACCATCTGTATATCACGAATCTCCCGCGAGAAGAGTTCTTACCGGCAGACCTAGCGACAATCTACCGCTGCAGATGGGAAGTTGAGTTGTTGTTCCGCGAACTCAAGACGCAGTACTCGTTGGACGAGTTTTCCACGAGCAAGAAGCACGTCGTTGAGATACTGCTGTACGCGGCGTTGCTGTCACTGCTGGTCAGCCGTGATCTGTTGGATCTGGTCACCGAGCAGGCAGATGATGAGCTCGTGTTTCCACCAGAACGCTGGGCGGCGACCTTCCGGTCGCACGCCCAGCTCATCCTTCACGAACTCGGTGAACACCTCGGTTACTCTCCGCCACCGTTGCTGGAACGGTTGATCGACGACGCTCAGAAGATACACCAACAACGACCGATACTCCAAGAGAGGCTCGCTA
>NZ_FTNR01000029.1 GCF_900156475.1 Natronorubrum thiooxidans | reverse complement strand
GGTCTTCGTGTATTTCACTGTCTGCTTGCTGCTGGTGTTTGGACACATCTTCAGCAAGCAGACGTTCTAACTAACCGGCTTTGTGAAGTACTGAGTATGAGCCCGTCGTCTTTCGCTCCCCAGAGCCAGTAGTAAGGTGCACCTCGCCTTCCTCAACAATTACCTCATCCCCATCAGCGGCGGTCACGTACTCTCCATCATCAAGTGCTAATGGCTCGTCAGCGATGTTGAGTTTATACTCGAGCAGTCCTTCGTAGATGCTCCCGAGGTGACGGACGTCAAGCGAGGAGTAGTCAACGAAGATCTTCCCACCATTGCCATTGGCACTTCGAGTCAACAGTTCGATGACCTTCGCAAGATACGAGTCACCAACCTCGTGTGTGGCGAGGAACCGAGCTTCGGTGCTGTCGTCCTCGTCGGGATTAGTACGGAATAGGCCGCCGTTGTAGGCAGGAATGTTAAGATCTTCTTCGGGAATACCGCGTGATTTGCTTCCCTGGTCGATGAGCTTGAACAATTCTTCGAGGCGCGACCAGAGGTTATCCTGCCAGCCCCGGTATTTGGGGTCTGCACTGTCGAGTTCCTCTGCAATTTCCTGTTTGAGCGAGTTCAGACTGTACGACTCCTCGTAGATGTCGTTGTTCGTGTTGAGTAGGTCTCGGCCCTCGCTCTCGGCGTAGAGGACGAAGATGAGTCGGTACAGGTAGATGAGCGAGCTATCGTGTATTCGTTCGAGATCGTCTTCTCCGAGGTCATTGTCGGGATGCTGTATGAATCCTTCAGCAAGGACTTTGATTGCTTCGTAGATGTTGTCCTGAAGATCTTCTCCCAACTCTTGAGCAAAGACGTTACTCTCGCCATATACATCGTCAAGGAAACAATCTCCACCGGTGTCTTCGAGGAACGCCCCGTGACGGAAGAAGAGGTAGAAGTACTTGAAGTCCTCAAGATCCCCCTTTTCAAGTACCGTTGGTAGGTCGATTTCGTAGTATGAGTCGAGTCGGTGGCTTGTCGGGCCGTAGTAGAGTCGCCATTTCTTCCCGTCTGTAAGAACGGCCCACCGTGCTGGTGTCTCTTGAAGATAGACGTGAATCTGATAGCTCGGGTTCTCGAAGTCGCGCTCGTGCTCGCCGCTACCCCGGGTGTCGAGAGGGCGACCCCACCGCTTCGCGTCAGCGACAGCAACCGTATTTTTGTAGAAATCGCCACCCTCCTCCCGCCGTTCGAACGCACCTCGGGCTGCATCTTCCGACTCGAAGAAGCCGTAATCCGGACGTCGCTGCGTTCGGCTAGTACTCTCCTCGACCTCGAAGGGAATCCCGAGTTTCCGGAACATCGGACGGATGAACTTCTCTTCGAGTTGCGATTCGTTGCGTTTCGGAGCTGTCGATTTTTCTCGGTTCCAGAGCTCAAGGATTTCTTCACGAGCTTCACGAAGTTCGTCGTCAGTAACTTCATCCCACTCCTCCGTCTCTGGGAGGTGCTCATCAAGGTAGTAGTTCGAGAACAGATCGCGGTTCGTACGGTAGGTGAGTGACGTTTGCATGTATTAGGCGGGGGTCACGATAAGGAATTGTTCAGTGTCCTTGCTGTCGATGAGTGCGTGGGCAACTTCTTTCGCATCAACTACATCAACCTCAATGTCGTCACCGATGGCCAAATCAAGCTTATCCAATTCGGCACCGGAGACGTTGATTCGTCCCGACCGGCCTGTGTTTCGACCGATTTGTTTGCTGGCCATCGTCAGTTCTATGAGAAATATCACTAACCCCATATAGTCTTTACTTAGACTATGTAGTGTACCTCACGGTAACGAAAATATGGAACCTCCTCTTAGAACCGGCTCAGGGCGTACAAAACACGGGTAACACCTGTGTGCTTCTACCCTTTGCAAGACAAGGGGAACAGCTTGCTCACTAACAGTCTCGTTCACCTTACCTCTATAAGATGGTGGCTATGCGCACATGTCGTGAAGCAGCATTTTCCAGATCCTTGGCCGCGCCTGAAGACTATCATACGGTAAATAGAGAGCGAGATTATTCGAAATCGACCGTCGCAACAATTGGTAGTGCTGTCGTCAAAGCCTGTTGCCAGACCCATGACGGTACATCAGATTCAGAAGCAAGTGCATTGATGAACGATTGAGCAACGACGTTTCTTTGTCGAGGAAGTAGCGTCGGGACAAGAACTTCGTCCCAAACTCGCTGAAATCTATCTTCTGTCGCCACAAACTCATTGTACACATCAATTGGAACAGGCTCTCGATGTCTCCCTTCAGCACCTTCTCTAGTTTCGAACAAGCGAAGCTCGACGATATCACAATAACTTGTTTTGAGTGCATCCAACTGCTCTGACCGAAGGCGCTGAACGGGTTTACGGCCATCTCGAAAGTCATCACGCCGTTGTTGTTCTATTGCGTCATGCAGGATTTGACGAGTGGGTGTGAGAGGAGCGAACGTGACTTCTGTGCCGAAGTCAATAATGACGGCCTCGGCTTCAAACGTCGATGCATATCGTTCACAGATCAGGTAGTAGTACTCACAGCCATTGTAGGACGTCCGTCGCAGCGAGTACCATCTCGGGTTTGAATGTGATGTAGTGGTACTTCCGTACTCTATAGATGGCCCGCGTCCTCGAAGATCCTGGCGGAGAATCTGTTCTGCCAACTGCTTCTGCTGTTGGTCGAATTCTTTCTCTTTGTTCGCCTGAGAAGAAGGCGATGGGCTAGCCGAGTCTTCTCGTTGCTGTTTTTCGTTCGCTTCAGCAATATCTGGATGCTTGGGGCTTCTGTTCTTCTGGAATTTTAGCGGATCTCGATCTGCGTCGGTCTGGTTATTCAGCAGATTGTTGAACGTGATGGGGTCATCGCTGCTGTATTTCCCCGGTGTTTCGTCTGCATCACTCGTCGTTGGATTCTCGACCATCAGTTATCGTCTCCAACCCATGTGATGCCGCTCGGATCGACTGGCTCGAAAATATAGGGGGCGTTCTCTTTCAAGAGTGCCCTGAGATTGTCGATTGAGAAGACCTCCGTGACGATCTCTGATTCCAAACGCGGTATACTCCCATCCGGATGGTTCCAGACACGGCGGAGCCGATCCATGGCATCGGGTTTGCCAGTTCTCCGCTTCGCCCATCCCGGAATTCCGTCTGGTCGTGTGATAAGGTGCTGGTCAAGCGTGTTCAGGAGGTCGTTGAGTTGGGGTTTTGCGTAGACAATCCAGTCTGTGTCCCCGGGAACCAGTGCCATCGCTTCTGCGTCTCGGACGACACCCGCTGACTCGACCGGATGCCGTTCGGCTTCGGCGGTAGCTATGATATTTCCGTTGGCGTCATAGGCAACGATATCCAGACGTCGATTGGCCACACTGCTATCGACGTCAGTCAAGTCACCAAGCCGAACATAGGTTCGGACATCCTCGTACCCTTTGACGTGACGGTAGAAAAGCTCTCCAGCGCGTACGAAATATCGATGGACGATCGACTCGTTTGGGTCGCCGTGTTGGTCACGGGAGTCACTCGTTTGCGCATGTGGCCCTGCGTTCCTTTTGACTCGCTCGTAGCCACGGATATACGTGAGATCCAGGAACTTTTTGGATGTACTACCAAGATCCCAGAGCGTTCGTCTGGCGATCTGCTGTTTCCTTTTTCGAGTCCATCGATCCATAATCGTAGGTGGCTTGATAACCTCAAGCGCCTCCATTTGTTCAAGTAGTCGCCGTGAAACGAACTGATTTAGGTGATGATGTCCGGCGATGAGGTCAAAGGTTACATCCCCAATGGTGGTTTTGTCGTGTGCCATCTGCTCCGCAATTGACTCGGCAAAAAGGACAGCACAAGCCGTCTGTGCGTCGTCCATATTGTGTTCGTCACAGTATTGGACAAATCCAGCTAGATCATCCCAAACGGCCTCGCAACGCTCCTCATCTTTTGTCTCATGATGGAGATGATTTGCATCTTCGGGCTTACTCGATCCTTGATTTGAATAGCGGTTTGACATTATTGATTGATTTTCCCTAATACATGGTTGAGTAAAACCCTTCCCTACCAACAATGGTTGGTCAGAAGGTGTTCGAGTCCTTCTCAACCAAGGGCTGAAATTTCAATCCTTATTTGCCGTTTCACTCGTGTCTCAGTCCCATCAGAATGCTATTCCAGAACATTTCAGTCCTACAAAAATACCCCTACTATGCAGAGAATCAAAGAACAAAACAGGTTTCTGAACCAAGGTCAGGGTCGTCCAGCGACCGGAGAAATGCGACTGAGTTCGCCCTCCTTGAGACGTTGACTCAACTCTGGCCATGACCAAGGTGAAGTTTGAGGCAAGGTCTGTTGACCATCGCTTCCATGCCAGCTCACGTAAAGTGCCTCTCGATTCAAGAACCGATAAATAGTGAATCGCTGATCGTCGATTTTGAAGACTCCATGGTTGAAACACTGGGCTGACCGAGCGTAAGTGGGGATGTAGAGTTCATTACAACTCATCTTGGGGGATTGCATATCAAACTCGTCCCACGTGATTGGTGAACCCAATCTGAGTTCGCCTTCGGGAAGAGATGCAACACCTAGGGATGGTGGTGCTGACATGTATTTCGTTAATGCGGCCTCGGCTTCCCTGCGTTTGTTAGCTGCATCTACCTGATAAACCCAGTAAACTGCGAAGCCGAACCGGAGATGTCGTCTCGTAGCATCAACGACGTCTTTATCGGAACGATTAGTCTGGACTTCAATCACAAATCGTTTTGGGACATCAGAAGGTGATTTGGAGAGTTTACACCTGATATCTCCAATCAAGTCTTCAGTCTTCCTCTCGTCATCGATCTCCCCTACATACGCTGAGTTGGAACGTAAGCGGTCAATCAGTGCAGCTTTGATTGCCCAATGTTGGTGCGACTCATTTTTCCGTTCAGTTCTCTGATCCAGACGTATCGATGGGTCAATCTCTACCCAATCTTGCATCGAATCCCCTCTGAGAGTCGATTCCTCATAGTTAGACCTCTTTCAAACATACATTTGACATATTTGGGGTTCCCCAAAAGGTGTTTAGTCAAATCAAATACAAGGTGTGTGAGTTCGATTCAGACAATACGCAGTTGGTCGAACGATATGATGCAAAAGTCGATAGAACATGTGATGATCGAGACTGTAGCGTATTATGACCCGATCGATTATCACCGTCTGCAACGATTAGTCGGCGAGCGCCTGAATGGCGAATACAGCACTGCTCGTCACCGAACTGCTCTCGATAATCTCGCAAATTTAGATATGGTTGAGCGCGGGGGCGTCGGTCACGAATACGTCCACCTAACCAACAAAGGGTGGAGTCATTTGGGTGGCGAAACGCCCCGGCACGACGAAGAGGTTGAGTCGATCGATGCTCCGGTTTGTGATGTCTGCGCGGAAGACGAATTGGTCGAATCGGGTTGGTAAGACACCTGGTCTTCGCTTTTATACCTAGTCCTCTCGCAGACTCGATTGAGGGAAAATTGATGAGTCTGCTTGACAGAATCAGAGACACCGTATCACAAGAGACCGACAACCCAGCTACTACATCGATCAATCCAGAGGATGGCTATCGAGTCCTATCTAACGAGCGTAGACGGCGTGTCGTCGGGTTTCTCGCCGAGTCTGAAGTTGGGGACGACGTGCCGGTCGGTACGCTAGCAGACCGGTTGTCGGACGGCACTAACAGGACTGCGTGTTACGTTGCTCTCACTCAGAGTCATATCTGTGTTCTGAGTACTGACGATGGTATTGGAGCAGTAGACTACGACCGCCAATCGAAAGTCGTGACTGTGCGCCCGGAACTGATGGTGTTGCATCAAGCAGCCGTGGCGTTCGAGGACGAACTCGTCTAACGCTCGCAGTCGCCGATTGCTGGTGGCGATCGCGCCAGCGGAACCACATGACTCCCCCAAATTGGAACTCGACGAGAGACTCTATGTTGTCGCCCGTTTCTCGGCCAGCATCGTCCTCGCGCACACCAACAATCGACCCCTATCGACTATGCCACTGGTCGTGATCCGGGTCGATTTCGTCGGGTAGCGTGAACGGCGAGCACTCCAGCGTGTTGTGAATAAATACGATAATCAGCGTCTCGAGCCTACCAAGTCCTGGCGTGTCGGCTGGGTCAAGAGCGACCTATGGTACGCGCACCAGCCCTGATTTTTATCGCAGTCGCAGCGAATTGATAGGCATGGACGATCCTCCCGACAGAGACGACTGGGATGTGGATGCAGAAGCGCGGAAAATCGTCGAAGAGTCGCTTGATCTGGGCGACCGGGGGCCAGTCGAGTCAGTGGACGGGGAATGCAGTCGGTGTGATCGTGACGCGACATGGCAAGACCCAGTCAGTGAGGAACTATTCTGCGAGAAGCACGCAACGGAGTTTTTCGAAGAACGTCACGGCTGATTCTCTGCGGAGTGCTCCAATGTATTCTACCAGTCTGGTAGTAAGTCTTATCTTTTATAAGACCGGAACATGGGAGTATAGAATGACTAGAATTGCAACATATCACCGCGTCAGCACAGACGACCAATCACTGGAACGGCAACGCGACGCCACTAGCACTTACGTCCAAGATCGTCTTGATGCTCCTCTCGATTCTATCGAGTTCTACGAGGACAAATCAACTGGAAGGAACACCGACCGGCAAGGCTACATCGACCTCATGGCCGATGTCGAGAACGGAAGTGTTGACGTCGTTGTCGTGAAATCAGTTTCCCGCATCGCTCGCTCCATCCGCGATCTCGACCGCACAGTCGAACGTGTTGTCGATGAATCCAACGTAGAACTGCACATTATCAACGAAGGCTTCGAGATACTACCAGACGACTCTGATCCCTTCCAGTCTGCGATGCTTCGGTTGCTCGGTGTGTTTGCCCAACTCGAAGCGGAAATGGCACAGCAGAGGGCCAAGGAGGGAATTGCAGTGAGACAGAAAGAAGAAAAGTATAGCCACGGCCCAGCCCCGTTGGGGTATGAGAAAGATGAGGGGCATCTAGTCGAGGGCCCCCACTACGACGAAGTCGTGGCTGTGTTGAATGACGTGGTCAGTGAGAACCTGTCGAAACGGAAAGCAGCTGACCAGCTTGATACCACCCGCACCACCATCCGTGCGTCCATCAACGACCGTCCCGAACTCTACGGTCTGGCCTAACTCGCACTTGCTGGTGTGATGAGCATTAAAAAGTACAGTAGGGCTTACACATTCGGTGTAGAGAGTTCAAGCAGCTGTACTGTTGTATCGTCGCTTCCCAGATTATCGTTCACGCTTTTTATCATCGCTTCCATTTTTGGTTGGATAAGCTCCAAATCGTCAGTATCGTCATTTTTGTGGTATCCAGTCCTGAGTATACCTCGATTGAACGGGAAGTGTCCGTCTTCTTCTTCCTCGAGTTCAGCCTCATCGCTGAATCCGAGATAAGTGATGTCCATAAGGTGTGCGTCGGGTTCGTCGAGGAGATCTACGTGCACGTCCAGGCGCTCGAACTCTTCAGCTTCGATAGTGATGGTGGTTGTATCGAGATGAATGAGTGCTTCGAGGACATCTTTGTCGCGCAAACCATCGATAGCATTACGAGCGAAGTAGATTGGATGTTCGCAGCCTTTCCACCACATCTTACCGGACTTGGCTTTTCGGGTGGTTTTACAGGCTCGTTCTCGTGTGATCCGGTGTCCGCATTCGTGACACACCATAATGTAGTTCGGAGGCGTATCGTCTTCCTCGTCAGTCTCGTTGTTTGTTTGTGAGGGGAGAATACCGAGCGTTTTCAGCCTCTCTTCTTGCGAGTTATCCATGTTGGAAGAGTGGCAACATGTGGGGATAAAACGTTGGGAATGCTGAAATGGTGGTTATTGATTCAGGGGCTGTTAATTCTGGAGTCAGTTTGGGGATCTACAGTACAGGAGGAGATAGGGATTAGATCACTTGGGTACAGGCCGAGAATCTGCCTCTGCTTGGGAATCTGATAACAGACTCCCAAACTGACTTTACTTCTCGTCGGAGGCAAACGGGTCACCACCAATCTTCGAATCAGAAACGACCACATCATCCATTTCATGTGTATCCAATACGTCTTCGACGAGTCCCCTCATCCAATCACCAGCCACCAGAGGTCAGATTACAAAAATGATATAACAGTCCAATATGAATTTCAATATAGATGGTAAATAGGAGACAAACTGATCAACGAGAGCAGGCAAACCGAATTGCCTCTCTGGCTGAAAATGATCCACAGGCAGCAATAGGACACTTATCCGACTTGCCGCCACTACTAGTGTCAAATGATATAGTGACACGGAAATCGGCGTCAGCAGCGCTCCTCCATCTAAGCGTTGCAGCGCCGCTAGAACTCCGGTCAACGAGCGAGGCGATTCTCGCCCGTCTCGACGATTCGGAGCCACTCATCCGAGCGAACATTCTCTATATTGTCTCGAACCTGGCGACGTGGTACCCACAGGACTTCGGAGACGGGACAGACTTGATGGTCGCGTCACTTCGATCGGAGTCAAAAAAGGAGCGTATCGCGGCAGCAACCGCGCTCACAAAAATCGGATACTACCGTCCAGACCTCGTCACGCCGCGGACGGAAGTCCTCACGGCTCTTCGTGAGGCTCGCGAACGCGACAATCTTGATACGGACGAAGATTACTACTTGGAATCGGACATTCTCAACGGTGCTCTCCAAGCGCTCGAAGGCGGTGATATGGCGAGCCGGCCACTGGAGGACGACCTCGTTCCAAGCGGGAAACGCGCTTCATTGAGCAAACCCGCTCGCGTCGGAATTACTGCCTTGCTGTGGGTGCCGTTAGCGGTAGCATCACTGTTCTTCTTGGTGGTTCGCCCATTTACCCGGCCCGGCCCGGGGAGAATCAACCGTCGGACATCGATCGCTGATTTCATCGCGATCACCCTCCGGACTACAATCAGATATTTGAAGCACTTATCCCTGCTGTATCCGACCTCCCGGGGACGACTCTACATCCGGCGGTCACCAATAGCTACACCGACGCGCCTAGTTCCGTGGTTCGCTGGTACGACGCCGAAGAAAGCAAAGTTGAATCGAGAGACCCCGCCGTATCCGGATGATTGGGCGACGCTCGCGACACTTGTCCGTCAACGCGACGGTCACCAGTGTCGAAACTGTGACGCACTCGGTGGCCCCCGACAGGGCAACGCGGAACTTCATGTAGATCATCAGAACCCTCGAAGTCGAGGAGGAGAAGACCACCCGCAGAATCTCCGCACACTGTGCCGCAATTGCCACGAAGCGCGCCATGGGAGAAAGTTCGATTAACCGATGACTGACACTTACTACGACCGACTTAGAATCTCGCCAGACGCAGACCAGTCCGACATACAGCAAGCCTGGCAAGAGATTGTCAAAGAAAAGCATCCTGACCACAACGACGATCCGAATGCGCAACAGCAATTTATCCAGATCAAGGAAGCCTATGATGTCCTCTCTGATCCTGAGAAACGAGAACGCTACGATCGATTGGGTCATGGACAGTACATTGATGACCGGCAGCACGGATCGAGCGATGAGACACAAGACGCCTACCAGCGCGACCGAACAAAGCAGAAACAACGGAGACAAACCGCTGGCTCCAACCCCGGGACAGACTCTGGTGTAAATTGGCAAGCGAACACACGCGGTCACGATGCTGCTGAACACGTCTGGAAACCTGGGGCAGGGCCAACCGCCAATACTGCCCCTCCAACCAATACTGCGGATGCGGAGTTTATTGAGCGTGTAGTGGCCTACGGTGCGTGTGTTTCTATTCCAGCTTTTTTCTCCATGTTCATGATAGGTGCTTGGCTAGAGGGAGGTATGAGCTTCAATAATATTGTGATCACCGCTGCGACTGCCGCTGTGTGCTGGGCCACTATTGTTGGGTCGGAATGGCTTCTCGACACTAATCGACGTATTTGGACACCCTTCTAGTATCTTCAATCTTTTTGCGGCGACTGTTGTCGTATCCAGTTGTGATTACATTTCTTAGTGTTTCAATATTCACTCTAAGCTATCATGCCGATGGAGACGGTCAGAAGGACTGGAACGTGTACAGCACCTTCTGCCACTTGCTAACTGATAATTCGACTTAGGGTCATTTTGCAGGGTCGCTGAACTCATCCACCTCAGCGTTCACCCTGCTCCTTGGTATGCGAACTGTTCTATGACACCCTCATGACGGAAGTTGTCCCTCTTGGAGAGTGAAAATAAAAGTACCCCCATCGCCGCTAACCAGAACGCTCTGATCCACAACAACAGGCCTCATGGAGACTCCAAATTCAAGTTCTTCAGACCACAGTTTCTCTCCATCTGGGGTATAGCTCGATATTTCGGTGAGATAGTCCGTTTCACGTGATGCAAAAATCAATTGTCGGGAATCACCCTCACCAACCATTACTGGCATCCCCCATTCTTCAACTTCCCAAATGACACTCCCGTCCTTACGAGAGAGCGCTAGCAGACCACGATTTGGAACGTATGTATAGATGTGTACTGAGTCAACTACAGCCACTGATGCTCCGTCCTCTGAGATATCCGGCTTGACCCACTTTCGGCCTTCCGTAGGCGAATATACACCAACACCATAATTCACGATTTGACTATTGACTTTTCCTGGATATGATTCGATACCCATCGGCTGGATTATTTCTCCTTCTTTTATAATGGAACCGGAAGTGCCGCTGTGCTCTTCTGGCATATGAATGAGATTTTTCCGATCGCCGGTTGGCGCGTCTATCATATTGATTCCCTCTCTCCCAGGAATGTAGACTGTATTGTCAGAAACTGCGGGGGTGAATCGGTACGTTTCTGGATCATCCCATCTATCGCCGCGATCTTCGAGTGACCACACCTCTTTGCCCCGATCAACACTCAACCCGATGAGCTGGTCTGCCCTCGCAACGACGACGTCATCTACGACAGAAACAGGGACGTCTACGCTAGAGCCGTAGTTTGCATCCCAAATTGGTTGTCCATCTGATCGACGAAAGCATCGAATCTTGTTCGAACCAGTTGGGAGATATATGTTTTCTCTGTCCACAGTCGGCGTTGCGCCGAGATAGAAATCCGTACTTTTTGTCCATAATTCCTCTCCTGTGGTTGCATCAAGTGCATAGAGTTTCCCATCAGATCCAGGGAGATACACTGTACCCTCGGAAATTATGGGTTGTTGGTTGGCTTTGACGTCATGGCCCCAGACTGATCGAAGCGATCGCTTAGAATTCAATGGTGACTCATCACTACCGTGATGGTCTCGGATGGATGAGTATCCGTAGGTGCGGTATTCACCGGTGATTTTGATTTCTTCAGCAGTATTCGTTGAATTTGACTCATCCGCTTCTTCTGCGTCTTTTAAGGAATCAGGTGTCTCGTCCGTCTGAGGGGACTCTGATCTGCCAGAGCAACCGGCGAGTCCTCCGATAAGTCCTGTTACACTAGTTCCGAGGAATACCCGACGATAAGAATTACCGTTCATTTTTACTGAATTACTATTGAGCGGATAAATAGCTACTGATAGCACTGTCTAGTTGAGCCAGCTTGAGAAACGAGCAGGTCGTGTCTTTTCCAGCGACTACTTCGAGGCTGTGGTGGGTACCGTCACTCATCCGGTCAATATTGTTGGGGGGTAACATTGAGGATTTCATCAATTCGGAGACCGCAGTCGCCCATCAATTGCAGAACGATTTCTTGTTCCAAGGATTATACTTCTCGTGAAAGTTCTCGATATTCCTCTTGGGACATCCAGACGTTCCATGTTCTGTCTTATCACATTCTGTCTTCATATTACATGCTTGTCTAGACTTTCGTGAAATATAACACTCATCACCAGATAGGTGTTTCATCTCAAACCATCATAAACACCCAGTTCAATCTCTTCACACCGATTCAGTTGTGCGTTTGTACACAAACACGAAACTGAACAAATAGGAATAAGTGCGCTCTCAAACAACGTTTAGTTGGCAAGCATGGCCAGTGACCGTGTTCAACTTCGATCCAAGCTCTGACATTTACGTCGATACGACCAATGACAATGTCACCATCCGCTTCGACGGTGACACGTTCGGGGTCACCCCGACTACAAACGGGTTCTCAGCCACAAACGACTGGAACAGTCGCCACTTCACCCTCGCATTCGACGAAAACTCCATCCTCTACCATGTCACACGCGAAGATGACGATGACCGAACTAGTGGGAAGAAAGCCGTTCCACCTGAAGAATTCGTAGCTGAGATCTACGGATACATTAGATCCGTTGCAACACCAGTCCCAGAAGGACATCTGAGCCTCGATATCGTTGGGCGAGCAGATATGGATGAAATGGAGAACTATCTAAGAGACAAAGACGTGGCCCACGATACGGATGCTGGCCTACGAATTGACGACGAGGAGCGAGAAAACCTTGTGAGTGAGCTGAACGAAAACCCAGCAGCCCTCGGCGATTTCTATCAGAGAGTTCTTGATCCAGTTTCATTTGATGACGCGATAGACCCCGAGAGTGGTGAGAACATCTTCTTTTACCCAACAGCGAATGCGATCATGATGTTGTTCATGTTTCCTGACGAGTATGTGGGAGTCACTACTGCCAACGAAGTACTCACATTTGCCGATCACGCCGGGGGATCACAGGTTATGGATCACGTCCTCCGTTCGATGAGTGGCGAATAAGCCTCTATTTAATCAGAATCCGACATGCAGGATCGTAAGGGATGATTCTCGGGGGAGAATATTCACCATCGAGCCTACAGAGTTCGGTTCTGTAATAGCGTCCCTGCCTTCTACGACATCGGAAGATTACATATCTGAGCCTGCACTGTCATCAATCTCTAATCAGAACGGAATTCATCCTTGGAAACAACAGTGCCTGGGTCATCTCTGAGAGGTGTAGAAACCCCCAGTACATGTTCCATGATGGTCGCCTCGTTTTCAAGCACCAAATCAGGAACTTCTGCGAGACTCTCCTCAAGGTAGTTACCGCCATTCGGTGAGATCAGGTTGTGCAAGGCGTCCAAGGTCAATTCCGCGAATTTGTAACAAGCCCATGCATCGACCTGGTAGACATCCAACTGAATATCGTATCCATAGTCCGCAGTCTCGGTATGCATTCGGGCAAAGCAGAACCCCCACTCAGCTTCTTCGAGCTCCTCTCTGAGCAGATCGAGCGTCTCCTCAAATGCATCTTCATCGCCCTCATCCAGCAACATCGATGAGCCGACTATGTGTTCAATGCCGTCGGGGGTAACCGGGAGAATACGGAATCCATGTTTGAAATCGTTGAGAAGAGCCGTATGATTCTCAGCAAAATCCAGTATGGCATTACAAACCCCTCTGTGAAGATCTGGAGATTCGTCAAATTCGACTGATCCTGTCTCCTCATCGACTGTGAAAGGACAACCAAGTAACGCACCTGCAATCGCATCTAGCTCATGTAGATCGTACTCTTCGTTCGCTTCAAACGTGGCCAACCCTTCTGGATTCTCCGAAAGTGTTCCTACTGTTGCCATTCCTTCTGTCCGCAACTTGTCCAAGACGCCGTCGATATCCCCTCGGAAGGTGTTCTCTTTGACGAAGAACCAGGGCTGCTCAGGGTTTCGAACATAGGCTGCGAATATGTGTGCATAGATATCTGTAAGCTGAACGAGCGAGTACAGCGCCTCCAGCCGGTCTTGTTCGTTGTAGGGATTGATTTTCTCAAGTCGATTGTCCCAGTATGCGAACGGGTATCGGAATTGCCAAAGGAATTTGAATGGTGAACCTTGTTCTGAAGACATACTCTGCTGGTTATCAATAAGTTCACTTAATACTGGAGTATGGCTGACGCTAGCCGAACCGGCTAGCGCAAAAGCGTTTCTGGGGTGTGATCTTCATTGTCGAAATGAAACCGGGCCCCCTCATTGTGAGTGGTCAATGCTCCACCATCACAGGTTTGACAACACAGAGACGATTCTCTCATATTGTGTTGGTGATGAATTCGATGATGGAATTGAGGGCTCGGAGGTCTTCTCGGTTATACTGTTTTAGTTTGTCCCACTCAGGTTCCGAGCCGTCATTTTTGTATTGCGTATAGAGTAAACCAACGAGGAAGCCGTCAAGATCGCTGGTTGGCGTCCAGTCGCTGACGTTCGTCGCGACGCTTCCAAGGCGGTAGTCTGGAAAGTCCCCGAAGAGTTCCTGTTGGATGTAAATCCCGAGATCCCAGTATGTGACTTGAGACCTGAGTGATTCGAAGCCGTGGGTACTGAGTGATTGCTCAAGTCGAGTTTCGTCGAAGTTGTTCCCGCCGTAGTAGATGAGCGTCGGGTCGTCGTAATTAGCGACGAACGCGCGCAGGTCTGCGAGCAGTTCTTCCTCGTCGTCAGGTTTGAAAAACTGTGTGATGGTGTCAGTAGTGGTGTCGTAGAAGCCGGCTAGGAATATTTGCCGTTGGTCGAGGTCGGTTTCCAGGTCAAACAGCAGTACCGGATCGTCGAAAACCGGTGAGAGGTTCTCGGGGGTGTAGATGATGGGTTTGTCGGTTCGGATAGCGTCAGCTTGGGCAAGCCAACGGTCAGCGTGCCAAGCACTCGATCCAGGGAGGTCAATCAGCGTCCGTCTGCTCGCTGGTGTGATGTCGTCGAGGGTGTCGATGGCCTGCTCCTCCATATGTTTGAGGCGGCTGGGGCCGACTTGAATGAGCCGTAGCAGTTCCGATTTGGGGATGTCTGGAAGTGTCCCAGTGGTTATGTCTGGGTCGGATGTTGAGAGGTCGATGGTAGCGTAGCGTGCATCGGCGCCAAGATCATCGTGGCAGGCGATATTTAGGACAGGAACGCCGCTGTGGACGGCTGTCCGCCCGCCCATGAGATGGCAGTGGCCACATACTATTACGGTCGGTGAATAAGTGGTGATGGTGTCTGCGACGGCGTGTGAACCGATTGGACGCTGGCCAAAGCGCTTGGCGTAATCGAGCGTGCCGAACGGTGGTGTGTGAGTAATCAGACACACTTGCGTCGCATCCGCGACGGCCTCGAACTGCTGAGCGAGGTATGTCTCGATCTCGTCTTCCGAATAGAGAATATGTCCGGGAGTATTCTCTAAGCTGCCTTCTTGGCCGATGAACGCCGTGTCGTCAATGACGTACGGTTCGTCGTGAACGTCGTGGACGTTGGATGCCTCGAATAAAGGCGCAGCTGTACTCGGGAAGTCATCGTTACCGCGGACAGCGAAGACGTTCCCAGTGGTAGTGGCTGCTCCCAGTTCAGCGAGATGATTTGTATCTCCATCGTGGAATCGGTCTAGGTCATCGCCGGCATACACTATTGCGTCGATATCATCACGACTATCGAGTACCTCGTACAGGAGGTTGATATCCTGAACACGCCAATCCGACACCGCAAGCACCTTCATCCTGTTCTCTGCTGTGAGTTCCTGGACTACAAGCATTCGCATCAATACTATCGCTCTCGCCCCGCCCAAGCCGGCTAGCCTGAGGTGATCAACGGGCGGTGCCACAGGCACACCTCGCTTCATTACTGGCTGGGTCACAGTGAGAGGTCACAGACACAGACCACATTCTCGAGTCACAGTCACGCGGCACTGGACAGTGATGCGCGCGCTATCACCGCCGACTACCGTCGCTCACTGGCTAGAACCACCGGCAAAAAACCTCGACAAAGAAGGGATTCGTAGATTTGTTTGGGAGGTTCCGACTCTGCGAGTGGAGATCATCCTAACTTACCGGCACCCCATTTGTGTTGATTGAGCTATCGGAACAAATACGGGTGTTCCCTCAGGGCTTTCTGATATGGCTGAATTGTTCGTATTTACTATTCTGGCCGCGGTTGTCACGTTCTATTCTGTCCTACCCGACCACCGCCAGCTACGAACCCAATTTGCTATCCCCCGTTTTATGAAATGGATATTTGGAGCGGGTAGTATTGGGATTATTTTACTCTATATCGTTGATCTCTATCTAGAAACAGCATCTCCCGCCTTTTCTTGGTATTGTGGGAGGTTCTGCCTCCCGACCAGATTCTGGATTGGTGGTGCTCAAGTGGCGATCGTAACGCTGCTCTCTGGATATACTGCCACCATATTTCTACGAGATACTGTTCCAATCCATAATGACCGTGCGCTTGAGACTCGAATACGCAATCTCAGTACTTCACAAAGCCGGTTAGTTAGAACGTCTGCTTGCTGAAGATGTGTCCAAACACCAGCAGCAAGCAGACAGTGAAATACACGAAGAC
>NZ_FTNR01000013.1 GCF_900156475.1 Natronorubrum thiooxidans | reverse complement strand
TGGTGTGCACAGCTAACACCTCCTCATTCCTTCCGAAAAGAATCCCCGATAAGCCGCCGCTATCGTTCGGTTTTGCGCCTAACTAAAGACGGATGGTCGACCGGCAACCGAAGGGCTGACTAGTTCCGTCATTCGCATCGCCTTGCGTTCATGCGCGTCGAGAGCCAGCACTGCCCGGAAAAACCACGAGAGCGTCACGTCGGTTTTGTGCAACCCCTCTGCCCGCTCACGACCCAATGATGTCAACGTCGCTCCCTCGTACGGTTCGTGGCTGACGAGGTCTTTTGCCTCGAGTCGCGTCACGAGACGTCTCGGAATCATCGCCTTCGGAGTCATCAGGAGCTCCGAACAGCTGGACGTACAGCCAAGCCCAGAGCCGAGCACGTTGGGAGCGGGGTGTCCTTCGCATACGTCACACTCTCCGAGTCAGATGGTCGCGAACGGTTCGCTGGCAGTCCGCTAGCACTGACTCGAGGCGCGTCAACGTCGACAGGATGGGATACGAAACCGGGAACTCCTGATAGAGGTATCTTACGAGCAAGCGGTGTTTGAGACTGAGCTGTGCATCCCGACTCGTCGTTGCCTGAATGGTCTCCTGCCGAGCGAGGAGTCGCTTCTCACATCGATCCCGGTGAGTCGATAGCTGTTCATGACATCGCCGAAGTTCGGGGAACCCTAACTCGAGAAGCGAGGTCTGATTGTGATCCACCACCCACTCGGTGATGGTTTGGCAGTCGTTGGCGGCCGCCTGTAGCGACTCGCGCTCCCGATCGAGTGCGCTGCCCATTGCATCGAGTTCCCGCCGTCGCTGTTGGGTTGTCGCACAGATCGCACTCTGAATCTGTGTGGTGACCTCGGCGTCCGTTCCGGGTGCGAGAACGAACGCAATAGGGTCACCGAGTTCCTCTTGGATCGTCTCGAGCAGCGATTCCTTGGCATCGAGATCGGCAACACTGTATTTATGGACGGTCTCGGCGAATAGCTCGCGGATGCGACGGGAGTCGGTCGTTGTCGATTCGCTCTGTGATCCGCCCGAGACGGAGAAACATCCCCCTGCGGTAGACGGATTCACTGAGGCTGCCGTCGCTGGCTTCGGCGACAGCGACGCGACTCCCGAGTGAAATCGTTCGTAGGCCTGACGCTCCTCATCGACGTGGGTTCGTTCCCGCTCGACGCGCGACAGTGCACTGTCAATGTGTGTCTCGACCGGCATTTCAGTGCACCTCCGGAGCGAAAACGTGGCCGGTTTGACTGAGCGTCTCCGGGTCGCCGACGGGACGAAATACGACCTGCCAGCCGTCGTTGGACGAATCCATCCAGGTTGGAACCCACGCGTTGTCACATCGGTGGATAATGAGAGCGATCGGAAGCAGCGGCAGTCGACCGTCGCGCGGTTGAAGCGTGTATCCGGAGACCTCGATGACGAGTTTTCTGGACTGCCCGCCCATTGCCTCGGTATCGGTTATCCGAGCACCCCGACGAAAGAGCCCAATTTCTTCGAGCACGGAAAGCGATTCGTCGACGGACCCTTTTTTTGAGGATCGCGTTTCGATGTCCATCACGTCTCCGGAGACGTACTCCAACCGGTCCGCTGCTGCCGAGAGGAAGGTAACCTGTTCGGATGAATTTAGATGGTCGGTGAGTTCGACCGCCATGCTCTCCAAGAGGCGGATACACAACCCGTTCGGGTCCGAGAGCTCTTCAGCGTGTGCGAAGTACGCGTCCATTATTTTGGATTCGACGACGTCGTAGCCGTGCTCTGAGAGTGTCTCGAAGACCACTGCGGCGACACGGTGACAGAACTCCACAAATTCGCGGGCGACTGTCGGCGGGCGATTCACGACCGGTTCAGGGAGCGACGCTGGATACGTGGGCGGCGAGCCACAGCACGTCTCGATACGCGCGGGTCGAGTTTGGACGCTGACGGCCTGACACACGATGATATCGTAGTACGGAACCTGCGGGTCGTACCGACGGAGCGCCTGCCGGTACTGTGTGGTGGCCTGTGCGGCCGCTCTCGCCGTGGCCCGCGTGTCGAACCGGAGGTCTGAGGCGGGAACAGGGCGGTCGCCGAATCGCGCACAGACGAGATAATACTCGCCGTCGTCGCTAGCCAGCGACTCGATACGCTCGTGGATCTCGGTGAGTGTTGTGCCGATCATGGAAGACTCCGCCGTACTGCTGACTCGGACGGATGGAAACCGGTCAGGCGGCTTCGAGTACCATCCCCTACCGCCGTGACTGAACTGCCGATACCGACGGGTGGGCCGCTTTCCCCTCGTCGTTCGGCTGGCGTCGAGAACGGTGTCTGTTCGTTCATGAGGCGTCGCTACTGTTCGAGGGACGGGTGTGTCTCCTGATCGTCTGGGTGACGATCGACAAAGCGATCCTGCATAACGGCTAGCGCGTTCGATTCTCGTTCGTCCTCGTCAATTTCCTCACAACCGGGCGGGAGATCGCGCTCGCGGTCCGTGAAGTAGTCCTTGTGGGCGACCCAGTCGTGATAGAACGGGTGATCGTCGTCCTCGAGGATGGTCACGCCGACCTCGGCACTGTGGCCGGCACAGACGATCGCCTGGTGGGGCTTCTCGGCGAGTCGATCTGCCGCGTATAGTCCGTCGACGCCGGTCCGGCCGCGCTCGTTGGTGTCGACGAAAGCCTTCCCGCGGTCAATGATGCCGACGCCTTCGATGCCATCGAGGTGGCCGACTTCGTTCTTCGTCGCCGCGACGACGTATTCGGTGCGGTAGCGCTCTCCGCCCTCGGTCTCCCCTGCGAATCCGGATCTGTCGTCGGACTCCTCGACGCGAACGACCGTGTCCTCGATGCGCTCACAGCCGGCCGCCTCGGCCTGTTCACTGAGCAGGTCGAGCAGTTGGCGGGCGTTGACGCCGGCGGGGAAGCCGGGAAAGTTCTCCAGGTGAGCGTTTCGGCGGAGAATCGACTGGCCGGCATCAACGACCAGAGTATCGAGGCCGTGGCGGGCGGTGAATATCGCTGCTGAGAGGCCGGCGACGCCGCCACCTACGACGACCACGTCTGATGGAACGGTGGTGCTCACGGTCAGATGTCTCCGTTGATGATGTCTGCGACGCGCTGGCGATCGAATAGCTGTTCGTCCTGAGGGATATCGATGAGTGTAGGGAACTCGCCAAACAGGTCCGGATATAGCTGTTTGGCGAGAATCTCGCTCACGAACAGGCTAATAACCGGCCCCTGGTACCGTCCGCCACCGCGGAAGATATTCCCTTCCGTAACGGCGGTCAATTCGCTTCCGACGGCGCTCTCTTCCAGTGGGGTGACGAACTGTTCCTCGAACGTCTCACGATCGATCGAAAGTGTCGAATCGACGAAAATGTACTCCGGGTCGGCTTCGAGCATCCCCTCGTAGTCTGTCTTCCAGCCGTCGGTGAGGTCGATACCGGCGAACGCGTTCTCCACCCCGAAGAGCCGATACTGGCGAGTCGCAACCCCGTCTACAGTCGGGTCGGCGATCATGAACTGGCCGTCGGCTGGCGTAGACGCGCTGTAGAGTAGCCCGGCCGACGGGTTCGACTCCGGAGCGGCCGATTTAAGCAACGAGACGAAGTCTTCGTGGAGCTCTCTGAAGGCCGTTGCTCGTTCAGGATCATTAAACAGTTCGCCCGCCAGAGAGATGGCTTCGAGGAAGGTGTAATACGGGAACTCAAACTCGAGACCGATCTCCTCGCCGTTCCACTCGTTCCGGATGTACGAGCCGGTAAACGGCGCGACGTTCTCGGTAATCTCCTCGAAGTCACCTTCGTCCCAGCCGGCGTAGTTCGCAACGAGGATTCGATCCATCAGGAACATGTCCACGTCAAGTTCGTAGAACTGCTCTTTGCCGTACTCCTGACGTGGGCCGAGATTAATAATGCCGTCCGTATCGAACGAGACGCCGGGGAGCTGTTCGTAGTACCGGGTCGGATATTCCGCTAAGTTAGATATGGCAGTGGGTTCTGATGCGAACGCAAACCCGAAGTCGGTCCAGGCACCGCCGATGGTCGCGTACGTCTCCGGCGGACGGTCGAACGTTGCACGCCCGTATGGTTCAATTGCGGCGTCGTATCCCTTCTGTTCGGTAGTTTCGGTTTCGGACTCTGGGTCGGGGGTTGGCGAGTTATTCCCGCCAGTACACCCGGCAAGCAGCCCGCCAGTGACGACTACGCCGCCGTACTTCACGTACTCTCTTCGTGTCGGAGCTTCGTGTCGAACCGTACTACTGTCGTTATCGCTCATGGTCAGAACTCCCCATTGATAATGTCTGCTACCTCCTTGCGGTCGAACAGTTGTTCATCGACAGGAATCTCGGGATACGGACCGCCGTCGGATGTGGGCCACTCGCCGAACTCTTCTGGGTAGAACTGCTTTGCGCTCATTTCTAATTGGAACAGGTTTAGCACCGGTCCCTGGTAGCGAGCGCCCTGCGGGAAGACACGCCCCTCATTCACTGCAGTGATCTCCGAGGCAACGGTGTGTGAGATCAGCGTCGACCGGAGGTTGTTCATACTCACGTTCGGCTGCATCCCGCTCAGGAAGAGAATCACGTCCGGGTCGGCCTCCAGTAAGGCTTCGAAGTCAATGGTGGAGCCGGATTCGAACGAGTTCCCGAACGGGTTCCGAGGTCGAAGGGGACGCGTGTGTGCCGTCAGAAATCCCGGATTGTCGACCGTGTATGCCCATATTTGCTTTTCGACATCTGCTGCGGTAATCATCGCCACCGACGGCCGCTCGCTCTCTGATGGCAACCCCGCTTCGATCGTCTCGATGATATCCGCGTGGATGCTGGCGAGTGCGTCGTACCGCGCTTCCTCTTTGAATACCTGCGCGACTTTCTCGAACTGCTCCCACAGACTGTAGTACTCGTAGTCGCTGTCCCATTCGCTGGTCGGCTCCTGGCGGCGGTCGCTCAGTGAATTCCCGAACCACGGGGAGATGTTCTCGTCGACCTCCATGATGTCGTCCGTATTCCACTGGTCGAGTTGGACGACCCACGCGGGATCGGCCAGGTGGACATCACTTTCGAGTTCGTAGAGCTGCTCTTTGCTCGGTTCCCACGAGGCGTAGGCATCCGACCAGTCGACCGAGACGCCGGGGAGCCTCTCGGTGAACTGCTTCCACGTCGCGTCGTAGTACGCCGGACCGTTGACCGCGTTGACGTCGTCGCCACGGCCGAGTGCGAACGCCATCCCAGCATGGTGTGAAAGGCGAGTGAAGATGCGCTCGGGCACTTCGTCAAACTCGACGGTGCCGACCGGCGACATCGTCACCGAGTAGCGCTGATCTTCTGGCGTCGACGTGTCCGCCTGTTCGGGCGTCGTACCCGAACCTCCGGTACAGCCGGCGATCAACCCCCCGCCGACTATCGCGCTCCCGTACTTTACGTACTCGCGTCGCGTCGGTGCCCCTGTCGTGCTGGCATCGTTGTCGCTCATTGTTTAGCGTTCTCCGTTAATGATGGCTGCAACCCGTTGGTGGTCGAACAACTGTTCGTCCTCGTCGAAGTCGGGATAGCTGTCGCCTTCCTCGTAACGCGGCCACTCGCCGAACTGCTCGGGATACAGCTGCTTGGCCGTCATCTCCAACTGGAAGAGGTTCTTGATGGGGCCCTGGAACGATCCGCCAGAGGCATAGAAGCGGTCGTCCTGTATTGCGGTGAGTTCCCGTCCGACCGGATCGTCCGATACGGTTTCTCGAATTTCATCCCAGTCGTACCACGGGCCGATCGCGAAGATGTGGAGGATGACGTCAGGATCGATTTCGAGCAGTCCCTCGAAGTCGTACGCGGCGTCATAGTTCTCGGCGTAGGTCTTGTTGCTGTCCGCGAAGGCGTCCTGTGCACCCATCGGTCGCGTGTGGGCTTTCCCGAACCCGGGGCCGCTGATTTTGTACGGGTAGAAACTCCCGTCCCAATACGAGAGCAACCCGACAGAGGGACGTTCGTCTCTCGGTGGCAGGTTCGCACGGATGTGTCCGTAGAGCTTCTGGTACTCAGCTTCGAGCGCTTCGAACCGGTCTCGCTCTTGGAATACGTCGGCGACTTTTCCCGAGAGTTCCCACAACGTATAGTATTGGTAGTCGTCGCGGTACGCCTCCGGGGGCTGGGCATGTTGCCGGCTGTAGCGATTTGCGAACCACGGTCCGACGTTTGCTTCGATTTCCTCGACATCGTCTTGGCCCCAGCCGTCGAACGTCGTGACCCAGGCCGGATCCATCAGATGCACGTCGTTGTTGAGTTCGTAGAAGAGTTCCTTATCCATCCCTTCGTCGAACATTTGTGTGAGGCCGTCCGCCGACAGGGAGACGCCGTCGAGTGCGTCGTAAAAGTACTGCAGATCGACGAGATCGTCGGTGAACCCGACGGACGTGAGTGACTCGGTGCGGTCGAACGCGACCAGCATGTCGACGTACTGTGGGCTGTACGCCATCACGTTCGTCGGCACCTCCTCGAACGTGACTTCGCCCACGGGCGACATCGTTACTGAGTAGCTGGTGGTCTCGGTGTCCGTGTCTTCACTGTCGCCATCGCCTACACAACCCGCTAGCAGACTACCAGTAGCGACTGCACCGCCGTATTTAATCGTATCCCGTCGCGTCAGTGCGTCCGTCGTAGTGATGTCATCGCTCATATTCAAATGTCTCCGTTGATGATGTCCGCAACTCGCTCGCGGTCGAACAGCTGTTCCGCATCAGGCACGTCCAGTGGTGCGTCCAAATCGAGTTCACCGAATTCCTCCGGATAGAACAGTCGTGCTGTCAATTCTGTCTGGAAGGTGTTGACGAGCGGCCCCTGTTCGGCTGTTGGTCCGGGGAGCACGCGATCTTCCTGAACTGCAGTCAGTTGACTACCGACCTCGTGGTTCTCCATCGGCTCGATGAACTGCTCGCGGAACTGCTCGCCGTCGAATGCGCCGTCGCCGCCGAATGTTACCGACCCAGTCGTAATTCCCCAGTGAACCAGGATCAGATCTGGATCGACTTCCATCATCGTTTCGTAATCGGTGAGGCCGTACTGGCCGGTCTCGACGCCCGCGAACGCGTCGGCCTCGACCAGTTCGAGGTCACGGTACGGCTTCATCTCGTAGCCGTTGTCCTCTAGATACAACACGTAGAACTCGCCTTTCTCCGGGGCCGAGCCGCTATTTATTAACCCGATAGAGGGCGGCTCGTCGTTGGGTATCCGGGACTTGACCTCGGACAGCAGTTCGTCGTGCAGGTCAAGCCACGCTTCCGTGCGTTCTCGCTCGTCCATGACGGTCCCGACCGCGTCGAACGCCTCCATCAGCGAGGGTGCCTGCTCCGGGTAGCCCAGCTCCTTCTGCCAGTCACCGCGGATTCGGCGGTTATGACAGCCGAAGAACGGGGCGACATTCTCCCCAAGTTCCGCGGTGTCCTCCTCGGACCAGTTATCGCCCCATTGACTCATCAGGTTCGGGTCGATGAGGAAGACATCCGGATCGAGTTCGTACATCACTTCCTTCGACCAGCCGCCGTCCTGCCACAGCGCGGGGTAGTCGGCGTCCCAGTCGATATCGAAGCGGTCGTAGAACAGTGTCGGCGCAGTCAGCCGGTTCGTCTTGAGCTTGTCTGCCTGTCCGAGCGAGACGAGCATGTCTGCCCAGCCCATGTTATACGGTGTGACGGATTCTGGAACCGACTCGAACTCCACTTCACCTACCGGAAACATCGGAACAGTATAGGAGTCGCCGGCCGACCCGTTCTCGCTGGATTGTGCCCCCCCATCATCCCCAGTACAGCCGGCGAGCAGTCCCCCGCCGACAACTGCGCCGCCGTACTTCATGTATTCCCTGCGCGTCGGTGCATCATGTTCTGTCGCTTCATCTGCCATACGATTTAGGCTCACCTAAAACAATATAGTGCTTCCGATTTTTAGGCCGGCCAAAATCAGTGCTCGGTGGACGGGCACCTTGTCCGCTCCAGAAAGTTCTCTGGCAGCGACTCGATTTCGCCGGCCTGCACACCCCAGAGATTCGCGTACAACCCGTCGACCGCCAACAGTTCCTCGTGGGTGCCACGCTCGGCGACCCGACCTTCGTCCAGCACGACGATCGTGTCGGCATCTTTGATAGTCGAGAGACGGTGGGCAATCACCAGCGTCGTTCGATCAGCTGCAAGCCTCTCGAGTGATCGCTGAATCAGGTACTCCGTCTCCGTATCGACCGCACTGGTCGCTTCGTCGAGCAACAGGATGGACGGGTCCTGCAACACCGTCCGGGCGATGGCGATGCGTTGGCGCTGGCCACCTGAGAGCTTCACCCCGCGCTCTCCGACGCGCGTGTCGTACCCCTCCGAGAGCCCCTCGATGAAGCTGTGCGCCTCGGCGGCCTTCGCCGCTGCGATCACGTCCTCGCGGTCGGCGTCGAACCGGCCGTAGCGGATGTTCTCCGCGACCGTCCCGTCGAAGAGGAACGTGTCCTGGCTCACGTAGCCGATGGACGAGCGCAGATCCGACAGTCGCACGTCGCGTACGTCGTGGCCGTCAACTCGAACTGCTCCGTTGGTGACATCGTACAGCCGCAAGAGTAGTTTGGCGACGGTCGACTTTCCAGCACCGGTCGGCCCGACGATGGCCACCGTCTCACCCGCTTTTGCTGCGATATCAATGCCGTCTAGTACCGGATCACCGGATTCGTAGTCGAAGGTCACATTGTCGTACTCGATCTGCCCATCCACGTCGGCTAGTGGGATCGGATCGGGCGCGTTCTCGATGCGGACGGGCACGTCCATCAATCCACAGATCCGCTTGCCGGAGGCGCGTGCGTTCTCGTACCAATCCACAATATTCGATAACTGCGCCATTGGCCCCGTGAGTCGCTGGGTCAGGAGCATGAACACGACGAAATCCCCGGTCGTAAGCTCACCAGAAAAGAACACCGGCGGCCCGGAGAACACCCACAGTCCGCCGATGACGAACGTAGCGAGGAGTGCTGTACCGGTGATCAGTTCCATCCCCGGCCGGTAGAAGTAACTCAGTTTCAGTACGTCCATTTCGGCGTCGAACACGTTACGAGAGACATCGCGGACCCGGTCGTTCTCGTAGTCCTCAGTACTGGTGGTCTTGACGAGTTCGATTCCACTGAGCCCGTTCTCGATGCGCGTGTTCAGGTCACCGATGGTCGAACGAACCGTCGCGTACCGGGGTTCGATCACTCGAACGAACCACCACGTGAACCCGACGAGTAATGGAACCGCCCCGAGCGTGATGAGCGCGAGTTGCCAATTCGTATAGAAGAGGGCGGCAGTGATGCCGATGACGATCACGCCGATCCGGACGCTGTCGCCGAGCGCGTTATCGAAGAACACCTCCAAGTTACCGGTATCGTTATTGAGTATCGACATGATCTCGCCGGTCTCCTTGTTGTCGAAGAACGTCATGTCGAGACGCTGCATCTTCTCGTAGGCATCCACGCGAATCGCGTACATCACGCCGTGTGCAAAGAAGTTGATAGCCACCCCACGAACCCACTGGAGTACCGCTCCACCGCCGAGTGCGACACCGACGATCGTTGCCGACAACCAGAACTGAGTCGCGGGTTCAGTCGGCAGCCACGCGCTCGGGACAAACGGGAGCGCGTACGCTGCTTCGCCGGTGAACACAGCGTCGATGGTCGTCCCGAGCACGAGTGGCGTCACGAGCACCGCGCCGTACGTGAGTACGCTGACGACGAGCCCGAGTACGAGCCATCGCCACTCGTCGAGACCGTACGCGCTGAACAACCGGAGCAACGGTTTCGACACGCGATCACGGTAGGCGTCGAGTTCCGTCTCGAACGCCTCCTCACTCTCGGTCATCGGTCCGTCTTCGTAGCGTTGTCTGGTGACGATTCCGTGTCGGTTCCCGTCTCCGTGCTGTCCTGGTCATCATCATCGTCGTGACGGGGACGGATCGGCGTAATCTGGGGCCCCCGTTCGGTCGGCTGAACGTCGGCGTCGATCTCGAAGACGTCCGCGAGTAACCCTTCGGTCACCACCTCTTCTGGTGACCCGTTGGCGTATATCGAGCCGTCTTTGAGAGCGACCATATGGTCGGCGTATCGGGCCGCCTGGTCGATATCGTGCAACACAACGACGACCGTAATATCGCTCTGGTCGCGGAGCGTCTCGACGATTTCCATCACTTCGAGCTGGTGGTGCAGGTCGAGGAACGTCGTCGGCTCGTCGAGCAAGAGGACGTTCGTCTCCTGAGCAAGCACCATAGCGATCCAGACGAGTTGTTTCTGCCCACCACTGAGGCTTCCGACTTCGCGCTCGCGGAGGTGATCCACACCAGCCAGCGAGATTGCACGATCGATTGCCCGTCGATCCTCATCGGTGAGCGAGTCAAAGAAGCCGCGATGTGGATAGCGACCGTGCCCGACGAGCTCTTCGACGGAGATGCTATTGGGCGAGACGTTCTCCTGAGAGAGCAGGCCAAGTTCCCGAGCGAGCTCCTTTGTTTTGAGCGAGTGGATATCCTTCCCATCGAGCATGATGGTCCCATCCTCGAGTGCGAGCTGGTCCGCGAGCCCCTTCAGAAGAGTACTCTTACCGCTACCGTTCGGCCCGACGAGCGCAGTCACTTCGCCAGGCATGACGTGAATTGATTCTCTATTGATGACCGGCTCGTCGGACGACGGATACCCGATGACGAGATCTTGACCAGCAAATTCGCTGGCGCTGCAGTTCGATTCCGCATCAGGGTCGTGCTGGCCGTTTGTCAGCGTCGATTCACGTTCGAGAACCGTCTCGAGTCCGCTGTCAGTCTCGAGTGTCTGCTCGTCGCGCATCAGATCTCACCCATCTTGTCTTGCCTGCGCATCAGGTAGAGGAAGTACGGTCCGCCGATGAGACCGGTGACGATGCCGACAGGGATTTGCGTATCCGAGCCGGCGATCACCGCCATCCCAAGGCGCGCGCCGACGTCCGCAGCGACCATCAGCGCTGGTCCGGCGAAGATACAGCCGATGACGAGTTTCTTGTAGTTGCTCCCGACGATGTTGCGGACCATGTGCGGGACGATCAACCCGACAAACCCGACGATACCGGCGACGGCAATACTCGCAGCAGCCGCCAGGACAGCCACACCCGACAGCGCGAACCGAACCTTCTCGACCGACATGCCAAGCGATTTTGCCGTATTCTCTCCGAGAAGCAACACGTTCATTTGTCGGGAGCTAATCAGCGCCAGCAGCATCGCCACGGCTGTCCACGGCAACGCCATTCGAACCTGGTCCCAATCAGTTCCAGTCAACGAACCCGTGGTCCACGCGATGGCGGACTGGACCACGCCGATGTCGTCCGCAAAGAAGAACAGCGCTGTCTGGAGCGACCCGAACACCGTCCCGACAATGACACCTGCCAACACGAGTCGAACCGGTGAAGTGCCGTTCTTCCACGCGATAGCGTAGACAATGAGGAACGCGAGCGCGCCGCCAACGGACGCGATGAGTGGGAGGAACGCCGCTAACCCGCCGAAAACGACGAGCGTCAGCAGGATCATCAGTCCCGCTCCGGAGGAGACCCCAAGGATGAACGGACTGGCGAGCTCGTTCCGAGTGACTGCCTGGAAGATCGCGCCTGAAACGGCAAGGTTCATTCCGACGAGGATGCCGACGAACACCCGCGGCAGGCGGATATTCCAGACGATGAGGCTCTGTGTGTTCATCTCCGGGACGTCCGCCCCGAGTAGGAACGCTTCCCACGCCCGAACATTGAAAATCACCTCTGGGTTAAATACGGCCTGCCACGCCTGGACGATGCTCATCGAAAACGCACCAAAACTCACCTGAATGAGTCCACCAGCGACGATTACGGCGATGCTCCCCAGACAGAGCGTAATCAGTGAGCCGTCGAACCAGTCAAGCCAGCGTTCCCGGCGCGTGGTGGTCGTGGTCTCTGTGACGGGTTCACCAGCCATCGTTAGTTGCTCACCTCGGTCGATTGCCGCTCAGATTCGATATCGCGCGCCGCTTCGAGGATGAGTTCGTCATCGATGTGTTCGAGTAGCCGCTGCTGCCCGTGTACTCTACGCCGCTTGATTTCTTCGTCGGATAGGTACGTCTCGAGCGATCGGTCGATGTCCCGCTCGCGCAACTCGACACGACGCTCTTCGTCGAGATCGTGGTCGCTGGGAAGTCGGTCGTCGAACCACTCGCGCCAGCGATCACGGTCACCCCACTCATCGTCCAGTTCGGACGCTTGACGCATCCAGTCGTAGTGATCAGCGACCGCCTCTGGATAACCACGCGTTT
This sequence comes from Natronorubrum thiooxidans, assembly GCF_900156475.1. GTDB lineage: Archaea > Halobacteriota > Halobacteria > Halobacteriales > Natrialbaceae > Natronorubrum > Natronorubrum thiooxidans. The sequence continues at coordinate 121,800 of NZ_FTNR01000013.1, read as the reverse complement.
GACGAGTGTCTTCGACGACTCGAAGACCGACGCGTGCCCCGCGCCCGGCGGCCATCAGCGCCTGCTTGTCTTCGGTAGAGGGAGACGCGACGTACAGCCCTTCGACCGGCGTCGAGCCGTCGTGGGCCGCATACTCTCCGTCGAAATGCTCGTGCGTTTCACCGTCGTGTTCGTACGTCTCGAACATCGCCGCGTCGTCGTCGAGACCACGCATGTACTCGCCGTCGTAGCGCGTCGCCGCGACGACCCGACGGGCGGTAATGGGATCGCCCTCCTGAGGTGTAACAAGGAATCCTCGGCCGTCGTCTGGTCGTTCGACCGACTCGATGAGGTCGGGGATAATCTCACAGCCTGCTTCCTCGGCGTGATCGTGCATCAACCCGTACAGTGTCTCGATATCGACACCCGCGGGAAACCCGAGGTAGTTCTCGAGGTATGCACACCGCTGGATCGATGACCGTCCGCGGTTGAAGATGATCGTGTCCAGACCATACCGGGCAGTGAAGACGCCGACCGCACAGCCTGTCGGGCCGCCGCCGACGATGACGACATCGTGGTGAGGACTTGTTTGGGGTGTATCCGTAGTACTCATACTCAGATGTCTCCGTTGATGATATCGGCGACTCGCTGGCGGTCGAACAGCTGTTCCTCTTCCGGGACGTTCGGATACCGTTCAGGATCGAACTCGCCGAACTCCTCAGGGTACAGCTGTCTCGCTGTCAGTTCTGTTTGGAATAGGTTGACGATCGGACCCTGTTCACCCCACGCGCCCGGGAGGATATTCTCATCTTGGACTGCTGCCAGTTGTCGACCGAGCGGGTGGTCTTGCATCACCTCGAGCCACGTTTCATTAAACAATTCATGGTCGAATCGGCGTCCGTTTTCGGGCGCCTTGTCCACGGTACTCCCATTGCCGATGCCCCAATGTATCATCAGCACGTCCGGGTCGACCTCAAGCATATATTCGTAATCTGCTTCACTCCCGCCGCCGTCTGTATCCTCGAACGCGCTGACTGCACCGAGATCACGGTACGTCTTTAATTCGTAGCCGTCAGCGAGCAGATCCATGGGATAAAACAGGTTTTCTAAAGGTCGAGATCCACCATTTATAAGTCCTATTCTGGGACGTTCGTCAACAGGAGGGAGCCGCGACTGCACTTTGTCGAGAACCTCGTCGTGGACATCCGCGAGCGCCTCGTACCGATCCTCCTTTTGAAACACCTGTGCGACTTTTTCGAAGGCCTCGTATAGGGAATATAGCGGATAGTCGAGTTCGTTTCGAAAGTCGCGGCGACGCCGACAGTTGTTGCCACAGATCGGCCCAACCGCCTGAGATATTTCATTGATATCGTCGTCGTCCCAGTTGTCATCCCAGTATTTGATCGCGTTCGGATCAAGAAAATGGACGTTCGCGTCTGTCTCATAGAATATCTCCTTGTCATACCCGCCATCGCGCCAGAACTCGACAGACGCGTCTCGGTTGAACGAAACGCCGAGTTCATCGTAAAAGAACTGCGGCGCGGGATACGATCCCGTGGAGAGGAGTCCGTTTTCGACGCCGAGGGCGACACCCATATCGACCCACGCACCACCCTCCGCGACCCATGTCTGGGGAACGTCATCGAACCGAACGGTTCCGGCGGGTTCGATGGTGACCTCGTACCCAGTCGTATCCGACGCTGACTGGCCGCTGTCATCAGTGCAGCCGGCGAGCAACCCACCGCCGACGACCGCCCCGCCGTACTTCATGTAGTCACGCCGCGTCGGTGCCTCGTTCCGTGTGCCGTCTTTCGACATACGAATTAGGCTGACCTAAAACGCTAAAGCACTTTCGAATCTTAGGCTGGCCTAAAATCTGTCTTACTCAGTACGGTGCCCCACATCGGGGACACATTGGCGGGCCGTTTTCCGGTAACACGAGCCCGCAGTGTGGACACTCGCCTTCGCCGTCTGGTGCGGTGATCTCCGCGACGGCCTCTTTGGTGGTCTCACGAACCGCTTCGACAGTGCCAACCTCATCGGGTATCGTCTCGTCTGGCTCTCTCCCTGCAAGCGCCTGTCGCGCAAAGCGCACCCGTTCGGCCAGGAACGACTCTTCCTCGTCATCTTCTTCCGGCACACCGTCCACGGAGCTCGCGTCCGACTCGGCGCGTGCGAGCAGACCAAGCGCCTCCGCAGCACGGCCGCGCGTGTACAGGTTATCTTCCTCGTCGTCCAATCGGGCCGTTAGCGCGTCGCCAGCGTCCGTGAGCTTTTCTGGGTGCTCACAGCCGAGGGCCACCAGCGTCGTCGTCAAATGGTATCGAACGAGTTCGTTTTCGTCGTCGAGATGTTCTGCCAGCGAGTCAACCTGATGGCGGAGTCGCCACGGATCACCCAGTGCGACGAACTCCAGTGCCTTTGCGAGCTTCTCTTTGACCTCCGGCTCATCGAACGAGAGGCCAATACGGAAATCCGCCATGATTTCTGGGTCGCTCACCGCCTCGGGATGGTCGAGCGCGACGTACCCGAGCGCCTCGGCACACCGCGCCCGCACGTAGTAGAACTCCTTTTCATCGGCGAGCCGGTCCGCGAGTGTGTCGACGACTGGCAGGACAGTCTCCGGCTTGGACTGGCCCAGCGTGACGAACAGTTTCGCAGTTGTCAGCCTGACCGCCCGGTTGTCGTCGGTCAGGAACGCCGCCAGTGGCGTCGCCAGTCCCTCGAAGGCGGTCGGACGGTCTTCGGCTCCATTCCGAACTGCCCGTAGCGCACGCTTGCGGGTATCAGCATCAACCGTTCCGAGCCGGTCGAGATATGCTACCATCTTTTCGTTGTCCCCCTCATCGAGGAGGTCGGTCAGGCGGTCGGACGTTGACGGTTGGTCTGATTCGCTCATTGATTCAATGGGTATGTGACAGCTTTTCACGACTAGCTGCTTCAATCCGATGGTTCTGCACCGACACACGAAACTCATCTGAAAACTAGTACACTTCGGTGACGGCCAAAAACGCTCTCAGTCTCAGTGGAGATAACTCGCTCAGCGCGAGCGAAGCGAGCGCTTCGTTCGCTATACCGCAGAGAGGTGCGCTGCATCACGACCGTCCTACTGCCGGTCCGTACGGCTCAGTCCAGCGCACGAGTCGCCGCAACCGTTCGCTCAAAGACGACGAGGACGTCCGCTCGATGCTCGAGACAGAAAGGATCGACCGTGAGCGGGTATGGGTGTTGACCAACAGAAGGTCGACGACGACGTCAAGGAGTCTGCCCTCAGGGATTGCAGCATCGACTTGCTGCTAGCGAGGAGACCGAAGCCGAGGAACTGCAACAGGAAATCGAAGCACTCGAAGACCGTATTGACGACCTCACAAGCTTCCGAGCGGGGACGGAGATACCAGTAATAACTGCTGACGGCTTGTCTTCTGTGAAACGTTGGAGTGATGCTCGAGAAGATCACTCCATGAAAAATTGTGTGCTGTTAGCTACTCATAGGCGTGAAGCCCCCTTCCTCAAGGAGCCGCCGAAGGGCAGCGAGTAGGTAGGTAGTTCACCGGTTGTGCTGCCTTCAAAACGCGTGTCTCGTATGCTCTCCGCACGTGGTCGATCGAGCGCGGGAAGCTATCGCACAGAACGATCTGTGTCAGCTGTATCTGCGGTCGTGATCGCTCCCAAGAGGTGGGTGAGGCACCGCTTCGGTATTTGTGAGCGTCGCCGCCCCCCAGATTGCTGTAAGTATCACTGCGAGTAACATCCAGTGAACGTAATAGAATACGTCTCCGACTTCGATAGTTTCCGAGACGAAATTAATCCATCCATGAAGAAGAATAATGCCGAGGATGCTTCGTGAGGTGTGATTATAGACCCACGTGAATATGACTGACAGTGCGACAATTCCGATCATAAACAGCCAGAACCCGGGTGTGGCGAATCCAACTTCCTCGCGTTGGAACGACCCCTCAATAAAGAATAACGGGAGATGCCAGACAGCCCAGACCACGCCTAACAGCACGCTGGCGCTCAGCGCGGACCAGTTCATCTGCAGTCGGTCTAACGCATAACCTCGCCATCCTAATTCCTCGAGGATCGGCGGGAGTGTAGCGAAAAATAGCGCCGGCAGGATCGCAAGTGGATTCACGCCAAATTCCTGTACTCCTTCGCCCCATGACGCACCTGACCCGCCCAATAGCAAACTCACTATCGCAGCTGTGACAGTCACTACTACTGGAAGGAGAAGAATCACGAGGAACCATCGAACGCCGATTCGATGAACTTGTTTCAGGCGATCCCAGAAATCTGCCCGTCCTCGGTCATCGTACACAAGATACACGAACCCGATACCGGCAACTCCAGGACCAACAAGCCCAATCAGGAGCAACACGAGTCCTGCAGCGCTGTCGAAGCTCACCCCGAGAATGATCGCTGTCAACCAGAACCCCCACGTGATGGCGAATGTGACGGCAAAGAACAGCCATGGATTGCCGGCTGAGACGGACGTATTCCAGATCGGTCGATATGTCGCCTGTTCCATACTCCATGTACGGGCTGAACGTAGTTAATACAGTGAGGGGCGTAGAGCTCGAGATGACGATCACCCGCCGACGCAATTGATGATCTGACATACCCCCAATGGAGCGGCAGCCCCAGCGGATCGTTCGCCCGTTCGAGGATCAGGATCACTCCGCCGTAGACTGCGCTGATACCCAACGAGACCGCACAGAGCACATAGAGCTAGACTGCAAGCGGCCGGGAGGTACGTGCGGAACAAGTCGATCGCTGTTCTGTGGCCATAGCTATTAGTACAGTCTTGGAGACAGTAGTGGTTAGCTCCGCAACAACTGAACACCTCACGAGTCGGACTGGCGACCGGTCTCGGAGTCGTTGGTATCATGGTATTGTTACAGGTACTCGGAGTGATTCCGATTCTCGGGGACCTGATCCGGGGGCGGGCTTCTCCTGACAGGACTGAGTGCTGTCGTACTGACGTACTTCGGGTTACAAGAGTTCGAACCGGTATCGCTTCCGGAGTGATGCTGAGAGTACCAGGTAGCATATAAACTGCCTTCTCACAGTCCAATTGACACTGTTTCTGTGTCGTCCATTTTGAGACGAATCACCTCATCATCCAGCGTGATTTCGAAAGTAGCTGTAAACGGATCATCGGAGACGGTATCCGTTACAATCACATCGGACGTCATAAACTCGAAAAATTCCCACAGCGGCACGTCAAGTAGCGAAATGCCGTGTTCCCAGAATAGGTAGAGAACTGCTGGGTGAAACGCAACAGTCACTTCAATTGGTATGGTGATTACATGTTGACACTCACGACACGAGCTAACATGGAGGTAAATCGTTTTTCCATCGTACTCGTACACGTCAACAGTCGTATCGACGCGGCCAAAACACTCCGGGCAAACATCCCCTCGTAACTGGATGTACATACTCCAGATGCGGTAGCCAAAACTTTCGATGATCTCTGCAGTCGTCCGGCCACGCGTTTGACTTTTAGGAAAGAAATCGGTTACGAGGATCGCGTCACACGAGGTGCAGCGAATACGGAATTGTTCGGCGTCAAGCGTTGCTAGAAGTGACGCCTCTTCACAGAACAAACAGGTACCGGCGACTTCGCTGTCTTCGAATGCTGAAGTACTTTCGTACACATCGGAGACGACCGTCCGAACGATTTTGTTTCCACTATACGTAAGCCGGTATCCATCGGGTGTTTCACTGACGAATTGTCCGACGAGTTGATCCAAATGATACGAAAATTGGGACGAACTATCCACGTCTACTGCGCCATACAGTTCCGTAAAAGACATCGTGTGCCACGGTTTCTGATGTTCTTCCTCCACTTTATCCAACGCGAGTAATATTTCTAATCGTTTGGAATTTCCGAGCGCATTGATGGCATCAACCACTTCCTGATCGATGTGAACATTCTGATCCACTCCCATATTCAATCTACTACTGTCCGTCTGTGCTTCCACCGAGATAAGAGCGTCCGACTTCCTCGAGTCTAAACCACCTTTTGTGGACGCACAACGTTCATGGAGTCGACGACCTGCAATTACGTATGCGCAAGCGACTCACAGACGACGGGCAACCGGAGACCGAATCCGAATGGCGAACAGTGCTTTCCGACGAAGAGTACCATGTGCTCCGTGAGGCTGGAACGGAACCTGCTGGTACGTCTGAGCTCCTCCACACCGACGAGGACGGTGTGTTTGAGTGCGCTGGCTGTAGAAGCGAGCTGTTTCACACTGACCAAAAATACAGGTCAGGGACGGGCTGGCCGAGCTTCTGGGATCCAACTGACGACGATGCGGTTGTCACCCAGCGCGAGACAGGCCTCTTGGATAGGCGACTCGAGATCTGCTGTGCCGAGTGTGGCGGACATCTCGGACACGTTTTCGACGATGGGCCAGAACCGACCGGGAAGCGCTACTGTCTCAACGGCGTTGCGCTCACGTTCACCGCGACGAATAGCGAAGGGGCCACGCAGGAATGAACCGTAATGTCGGACGCATCGACGCGATGGTTCGGGTCGTGGGAGGGGTGGCACTGGCAGTCTTCGCTGCACTTGCCGCATTCGGGGTGGTGACCGTGCCGGTCGTCTCGGCACTCGGGCTCGGAATCATCGCGGTCGTTTTGATCGTTGAAGGGGTGATGCGGCGATGTCTGTTGTATCGTGTGCTCGGGATCGATCGCTGCCCGGTCGATTGAAAGCAGTGCTGTCGGCGTCTTACTGGCTCTAGTTTTCAGTCGCCCGGCCGACGGTGGCGGTGAACCCGACATCGCGGAGTCTGTCGACGAGTGGGTCGCCGATCGCCGAAGCAGGAGTTAACACGCCACCGTCCAGTGGCGAGTTGGTGTCGTCCTCGACGAGACACATCGCGGATTCGCCGAGCATGCGTGCGGTGGCGCCGTAGCCCGGGTCCCAGTCGGCACCGAACTCGGCTTCCACGGTGAAGGGGCCGTCTCTGGTGGTTCCCCGCCCAAGCACGCGTACGGTGAAATGGCCCTTCTTGACCTGTTCGGCCGTCGGGCCCTCACCGGGCTCTGGAAACACGTACTCACTGATCGCTGACCGGACCGGCCCGATGGACATCGCTGCAATAAACAGCCCGAGACCGCCCGTGATCAGGCTTGCACCGGCGGCACCTTTGAGTCCAGGTCCAGTCGGGATGACCTCCGTACAGCGGAACTCACGTCCCCATGGATATCCCAGGAGAGCGTTGCTTCGGCGGACCACGCGTTCGTTGACCGGAGCCATCGGTGACGGGGCGGTCCAGGCTTTCCGTAATCCATCTTTTCGCGGACGACGCTGTGTGCCCGGGTCGATGCCGGACCGCTCCCCAGGCGGGGCCAGCGAATACGGGTGTCGAAGCGTCTGGCGGGCAAGCGGGTCGGTCGATGCGGCCTCGAACTGTTCGACCATGCTAGCCAGCGTGCCGCCGCTGACGCCACCACGAGCACTTTCGGCGTAGATCCGGACCATGTCACAAGTGGTGTCGAACGTATCAGCCGCGTCCGACTGGACGAGCAGGGTGCCGAGATCCGCGGGGACGGAGTCGAAGCCGCAACTGTGCACGATACGCGTGTCGGCGTCGACCGCTGGCTCGTGGTAGCGGTCGATCATCTCACGAACCCAGGTCACCTCCCCAGTCAGGTCACAATAATCAGTTTCGGTCTCGACACACGCCTCCACGAGCGGTGTTCCGTACGTCGTGTACGGTCCAACCGTCGTACAGACGACGCGAGTGCTGTGTGCGATCTCCCGGAGGCTTTCGGGATCAGTTGCGTCACCGAGCACAATCGGGATCTCGCTCCACTCACTCTGGCGGGTGAGGTCCGAGACAAGCGCTTTGAGTCGCTCTGCGTTCCGTCCACCGAGCGCCAACGAGAGGGTGTCTGGCGAATACTGTTCTGTGAGGTATGTGGCCACGAGGCTGCCTGCAACGCCGGTCGCGCCCCACACCACGAGATCGTACTGCCGGTCCGTATCTGACACGTATATCACTGCACGGTACGCTGTCGAGTGGCAAAACGGACATGGTCACACAAGTTATGATCCTCGTGGTCTACTGGCTAGCAATCACAGCCACACTCCGATGTGTCGTCTTCTGTGTCGGTAAAGAAGTTTTTCACGTTCGACGAGAGCTGATAGGCCTGCGTCTCACGTGCGCCATCAAACTGCATCTGTTTCGGTGTAACGGCCTGCACTAGGGATTCGACGAGTAACTCAACAGGTGCCGTCGTGTACTCGTCACCACGGTACCGCCAGAGACGACAATCGACATCACCCTCACATGCACAGAACTCTCCACACGATTCGCAGGTGTTTTCGAGATAGTCGGGCTGGATATCTTGTCCATCGATACGGATCGTCGGTGACACGGCGAGTTGCGTCGTTTTAGCAGCCTCGAGTGTTGAGACATGAATGTCTCTGACGGTAATGGCGACATCCAGCGCATCGAGAATCGGTGCTACACGTTCGAGTGCCGTTTCGAGGGCATCTTCAGTCCCCATACACCGGTCACATGATTCGTTGTCCAGATAGAGGAAATCGACGGTGACCGTCCGCTGTGTGTACTCCTCGGCTGGTGGCTGTACAATCGAGACGATAGTGCTGTCTGTCGGGTCGTTCATCGCAGTTCGCAATACGTCTCGGCGGTATATACATTGATCAGTAATCAGACACAAACGGGGTTAGCGTATCGAAACTGCCAGAGTGAGATACAGCGAGGAACCACGAACGTATATGAAGTTATAACACTGTTATTGAGGTAATGAGCGAGAGCGAGCAATGGCAGGCAAAATGGCACGGGTTACAGGACATTCTTGGGCCGAAGTGGACTCTACACATCCTCCGTCTCCTCTCTGAGGAGTCGTACGGGTTCAACGCAATCCAAAACGAACTCCACGGTCTGACTGCGCCGATGCTTTCCAAACGGCTCAAAGAACTCAGGTGTCATGGCCTCGTCGAGCGATCCGTTGCAGAGACATCACCACCGACCACCACCTACTCACTCAGCGACCGGGGTGAACAGATCGCTACACACCTTCGGAAACTAGAGTCGCTGGTCGAACTGCACAACCAGACGGCAGACGATCATCAGACTGACGACTGCTCCGACACGGCAGCGGAGTGTCGAACTGAAGCACTCTCAGACGGGTGTGTAACGGTTGTCGACCAGTGTTGAATTCCGGTCACTAACCCAAGAGAACGGGTTGTTATCTGACCTCCTCAGTTGTCCGTCAGTATGACGACATCCATGTTAGATTCAGTATGGCTGCTGAAACCTATCATCGATTAAGGGTTTCAATACGGCCACGCGAGAGGAATTGGAACGTACTGCAGAACTGTACCCAATGGCACTGGACGTCGACGGCCCCCTCGAGGGAGCGTTGATCGTAGCCGAGCGCTGTGAGGAAGTGGACAGTCGACTAGCTGACACAAACGTCCGACGGGAGGGGGATCTGATAGAGATTAGCTTCTTTCCGTACCTGATGGCAGCAGTGACGGCTTCACCCGCACGGCAAACGACGTTGGTTTTCGCCTACACCACCCGCAAGCGAGTCTTCGACGTCGGTACAAGCGCCTGATTTATTTTACCGGAACTCACGCCGATCGCAGCTCGTCCAACTCTGCGATTAATTCGTTGATGTCGGGTCGGTCGAACGTCGATCGGCCCCGGTGGGTGGCGGCGATCACTGGCTCGTCACCGCGCCGGTCGACGATGACGACTGCGGGCATTCGGCCAAAGAAATCGCTGAGTGCGCCGAGAATTCCGAACCGAACGGGCTGATCGTAGGCGTCGCCGACCGACGCATCGGGGTCCGCGAGCAGGGGATACGGGAGGTCGTACCGGGACTGCCACTCCTCGACGTGGTCGACCGACTCCGGGACGATCGAGACGACTTCGGTGTCTCGCTCGTGAAACTCCTCGATGCGATCTGCGAGGTCTTGTACCTGACTGCGGCAGTTCGTACAGTAGTGGTCGCGCTGGAAGAACAGCGCGACGAACGCGACGTTGTCAGGGAGCGCGGACAGCGAAAACGGATTCGGTCCCGCTGCCACGTTCGGTCGGGAAAACTCCGAGACCGGGTCGGTCATAGCTAGATTCAGGGGTCGGCGACGCAAAACCGTTCGGTTGGGGGGCGTACGATACACGATCGGATCGTCCAGACGTGTCCCTCACGTTCCGATACGGACAAGCTGTGGTGGCAGTTCGAGGACGTCAGCCGTGTCACTATCAGTTCGAACCGTTCTCGAGCCAGGTTTCCTGGAGATCGAGCCAGACGACACCGCCCGGGGCCGACGAATCGTCTCGAAAGAATGCCGTGCTGATCCGACCAGTCGTGCTGTCGGTTGGTTCCTGCCACTCCTCGTACAGCCGTGAAATCGTCTATCTGCTCGACGACGCGACGGTTCTAATGCTTCGAGCGCCGTCCCGTCACTCGGTTCGATCGGTTTTCCCGAATTTCCGACCCGCTTTCGTCCAGTCGTATCCGTGAAACCGAAGCGACGGCGACGATTCAGGCGGAATCTGCTCGAACTCACGAAGGAGTTGTCGAACGCCCGATCGACCGCCGAAATCACTGATGAACCACAGACACAGCCGTGGGACCCGAACGCGGTTTCGGTCGGCGTCGTAGGTCACCGTCTCATCGAGATACGATTGCGTCGCGTAGTCCAGCGTTTCGTCGATCGTGTCGGGATCGTATGTGAGAATTGCCGGACAGCTCGCGGCCCCACAATTGAGTGCGAAATGGATCCGTGGATCCACCTCGAGCCGGTAGGACCGACCGAGCCCCGTCGACTCGAGTCGCGGAAGATACCCGAGTCCGTACTTTGATTTTCCGCCGCGGAGAACGCCGTGTTCGATGTCGTCGAGGCTGAGGTGGGTGCCGCCGACGGTTACCGCGTGTGCACGGAAGAATCGCAGGCGTGACTCGAAGCGTTCTGGACGGCGCTCGAGCAGGAGCTGAGTGGCTGCGTTGTAGACGTTGAGCCAGAACGCCAGTCCCGCTTGCCGGTCGGTTCGGACGGTAGTAAGATCGTCGTCGGTGGCGCCTGCGAGACGGTTCAGGAACGGCTTGGGCGGCGTCTCGTATTTGACGCTCTCGAGGAGCCGCGAGGCGGCTGTCGTCAGCGACAGATGCGTCGGCGTCGACCCGTCTACAGGAGCAGCTGCGGAAGCAGTTTCGGAATCCCCATCTGGGGGGTTTACCATACATGACAACGGCCATCATGATATAAAATCGTTGTGCGGTCTGGCACCGGCGTCGCGGGAACGGGAGGCCGGCAACGCGCTACGTGACGACGCCCGTCCACCACCACGCGATCGTTCCCGTCACCGCGAGAACGACCATCGCGAGGACGGCCGGGAGCGGCGACCGCTGTCGCGTGAGAACAGCCCAACTCCAGAGGACGAACGGGACCGGAGCGAGATGCGCGAGAGCGACCGCGTCAGGAAGGATCTCCTCGAGCCAGAGGATGACGGTGACAACTGCTGCAGTTGCAGCGAGTGTGGCGAACGCTCGGCGAATACGCGTTGGCGACCACCGAACCGCGAGCGTGCGTTTTCCGACGGCAGCATCTGCAGCTCTGTCCGGCCAGTGTGTCGCCAGGAGGTTACAGCCGACCAGTAATGTGAACGGGACGACCGCGAGTACGACGGTAGGTCGTGGAGACGCGACGACTGCGACACCGTACAACGGAAGCAACACACCACCGAGGACGGCGTTGACGACTTCCCCAACACCGCGTCGAACGAACGCGATCGGCGGCAGCGAATACGCAAGTCCGAGTCCGAAGATCGCCGCGAGCAACGCGATGGCATCGAGTGGAAAACCGCCGATCAAATCGACACCTGCCACAACGACCACCGCGAGCGCAGCCGAGCCCACTGTCGCCGATCGCAGGACCGACGGCGACACCCCCGCCCGATCGATTGCGCCGCTTCCACCCGAAAACGGCGTTCGAGTCGTCAGCGCGTCTGTCTCGACGTCGGCGTACTCGTTGGCGGAGTGGATCGCTACCGCGACCGGTAGAAGAGCGATTACTCCCATCAGAACCGTCTCGAGGAAATGGACAGAGTGTACGCCAGCGGGTGCTGAATCGGCCGCAATCAGTGGGGGACCAGTCGTCGCCATTCCAACGCCGAACATGTAGACCACCACGATGAGCGCGAGTTGGCTCGGTCGGGCAGCCGTCCAGAGCGTCCAGAGTCTCGGGAACCGATCCACAACCCACGAGTCAGTGGTCGATCGGTCGGCGTTCGAGCTGGTCACAGACTCCCTTCACGTCGTCCGACAGTAGCCCTATCGGTGCACTCGCGTTCGCCATCGATGGATGGTGCAGTGATGTTCCATGGCTCATACAGAACGTGCGAGTCGCGACCCTCGTCCTCGGGGGTTCAAATCCGCTTCCGATCTGTGAGACGTTGTCTCAGCACATCCGTCGTGCAATTCTGTGAACTGCCTCGAGGACCATCCGTTTCCAGGTGCCCGTCTCAGTCGGCCGTCCCTGAATCGGAGACGCTCGAAACTGCGCGGTAGTCCGCAACTGATCGCGTCTCTAGCACAAGACACACTGTTCATGCTTACCATACGACCTTACCAGTGGGGATCGTTCATTCGATATGGGACTCGAATCCTACTTCGAGGATTTCGCGCGCCGAGACTGGCAAGAGACTGTTCCAGACGGGACCGTTCGACTGGCGATTGTCGGAATCGGCGGGTTTGCGCGCAATCGCGCCTTACCCGCCATCGACGCGAGCGACTACTGTGAGACGACTGTGCTGGTGACCGGTTCGCCCGACTCGTCCCTCGAGATCGCGGACGAGTACGACGTCGAAACGGTCAGTAGCTACGACGATTTCCTCGAGGGCGATGCCACGGATGCGTACGACGCCGTCTACGTCGCAACCCCGAACGCGACCCACGGTGAGTACGCCGTCGCCGCAGCCGATCGTGGCAAACACGTCCTCTGTGAGAAACCGCTCGATACGACCGTCCAGCGCGCTCGAGCGACGATCGATGCCTGCGACGACGCGGGCGTCACGCTGATGACTGCCTACCGACTCCAGCTCGAGCCGTCAGTTCGACGCACTCGCGAACTGATCGAAGACGGCGTTATCGGGGACGTCGTCCAGATCCACGCTGGGTTTTCGAATCCACTCCTCGAGCAGGCTGGCCCAGAGTCGTGGCGACTCGATCCCGATCTCTCCGGTGGTGGTGCACTCGTCGATCTGGGCGTCTATCCGCTGAACACGATTCGGTTCTTGCTCGAACGTGACCCGATCGCGGTCACTGCGACGACCCACTCGACCGACGAGGCGTTCGCGGATGTCGACGAGCACGTCGCGTTTCAACTCGAGTTTCCCGGTGTAGTGACGGCATCGTGTACGGCAAGTTACAACTCACACCCGACGAGTGGGCTCAGAGTAATCGGAACCGAGGGTCTGGTCTCGGTTTCCTCGCCGTTTGGCGGCGTCGTTCCCCACGACATTTATGTCGAGTGTGGCGACGTTGGAATGGAGTACGGAGGGGCTCCAGGCGACGAAGTACTCGAAGAGTTCGACTACTTCGGGTACTGCATACTCACTGGAACCGAGCCCGAACCGGACGGCGAAGATAGTCTTCGAGATATCGTCGCCGTTGAGGCAACCTACGGTGCAGCAGCGTCGGGAAAAACCGTCGAGATTCCGAGTCTCGAGTGAGGTACCTCGATCATCCGTACCGTCGATCGTGATGCGTATTCGAGTTCCTCGAGCGACCACCCAATGGACGTTGGTCCTATTGCATCAAACTACAGAGGGAGACAACTCACAACAATCCGTGTCGTTTGTACCCACGTAGATGACATCCCACATCAAACTGTACGGGTCGAAAGGTGACCGATTCGAGGAAATCAAAGACAGTATCGAACGACAACTCGGATACGAGCCGTCGAATCCAGAGGTCGTCGGCCTCATCATGGCTGCCTACGAAACCGACGAATCTAGTGCGGCTTCAGCCCTGAACTGCTAGCTTTATCTGCGTAGAGCGCCTCTAGAGTGTGTTCAGAAATTTTCTGAAGTAAATCATGCCACGAACACAACAGTACTCTGTCGATCTGTCTGCCGATGAACGAGCGGAGCTGAATGCAATGCTTTCAGCGGGCACGTACAAAACGCGGGAACTCACACGCGCACGGTGTCTCTTGCACTCGGATGACGGCTTGACTGACCAGCAGGTCAGTGAAGCCGTCGGCTGTCATCCCGGCACAGTTGGACGCGTCCGGAAACGCTACACTGAGGACGGCCTCGCGGCGATCACTCGCCGCAAGGCCGACCGCGTCTACGAGCGTAAACTCGACGGACATGAAGAAGCACATCTCATTGCATTGGCCTGCAGCGACCCACCGGAAGGACGGTCTCGCTGGTCGCTGCATCTTCTAGCCGAGCGCTTTGTCGCCCTCACCGAGATCGACGTCGAGTCGATCTCTCACGAGACTGTTCGACAGGTTCTGAAAAAACACGACTGCACCCTCACCGATCAAAATCATGGGTGATTACGCCTGAAAACAGCGCCGCCTTTGTCTGCCAGATGGAGGAAGTCCTCGATCTCTATCACGAACCATACGATCCACGCCGCCCGGTCGTCTGTTTTGACGAGTCCAACAAGGAACTGCACAAAGAGGTCCGCGACCCGCTCCCGGCACGTCCGGGAGCGGTCGCTCGGTACGACTACACGTACGAACGGAATGGAACACGCAACCTCTTCGTGATGAGCGAACCGCTGACCGGCTGGCGACACGTCGAGGTAACGAAGCGGCGGCGCAAACAGGAGTTCGTCCAGCAAATGCAATCGCTCGTGGATGATCACTACCCGGATGCAGTCGGCATCCGGGTAGTAATGGACAATCTGAACACGCACCAACGGTACGCCTTCTATGAACATCTCCCGCCAGAAGAAGCTCGTCGATTGCTCAACAAGCTCGAATTTCACTTCACGCCGGAACACGGGAGTTGGCTGAACATGGCAGAGATTGAGTTCAGCGCCCTGTGGACGGAATGTCTTGATCGGCGCATTCCTGACGCAGCGACACTCCGTGCGGAGGTCGCTGCGTGGGAACGTACTCGAAACGAGGACGAATCCACGATTGACTGGCAATTCACGACCGACAACGCTCGAATCAAGCTCCGCCAGCTATATCCAACAAATCATGATTGAAGCCGTACTAGTGCGCTCAAGGTCAATAATGCGCTGTTATAAGACTTGTAGACACGAACCCTTTCGATCATTCTCCTCGACGTTTGCTCCAGTCGACTTCGCTATCGTTTCGTGCGACTTCGAACCGAATAGCGGGATCGTTCTATGTACGTGATCGTTGTCGGTGCCGGCGAGGTTGGCTGGGCGATTGCTGCCACTCTCCAGGAATCACACGACGTCGCTGTCATCGATCGGGACGGAACCGTTGTGGCGGCACTCACCAACTCCATGGATGTCCTCGCGGTCCACGGTGACGGTTCCGAGATCGACACACTCCGTGCCGCAGGCCTCGACGATGTCGATCTCGTTGTTGCCTGTACCGACAACGACGAAACCAATATCGTCATCTGTGGGGCTGCAAAGATCGAAAGTGACGCGTTTACCATCGCTCGAGTCAGTCGCTACTCCCTCCTCGAGACGTGGGGCTTATCAGAGGGCTGGCTTGGCGTCGATTTCATGGTCTGTACGGATATTCTCGTTGCCCAAGCGATTTGCCGTATCTCGGGGCTTCCGGCCGTCCAGGACGTGGATATCTTTGCAGGTGGGCTCGTTCGAATGGCGGAGTTCGACGTCAAGCCAGGCTCTTCGATCGCCAACCGCGCTGTCCGGGAAATCGATATTTACGACTCGCTGACCTTCGCTGCGCTGTTTCGAGGCGACGAGATGCTCATTCTTACGGGTGAGTCGGTTATCGAGGCTGGTGATCGAATCGTCGTTATCGGGAGCCCGGACGCGATCGATACCTTCGCCGACGATCTCACGATACCCGACCACGAGGCCGCCAAGGAAATCGTCATTCTCGGAGCGAGCGTGATCGGCTTCCACGTTGCCCGGGAGTTCGAAGCCCACGAGTACCGTACTCGACTCATCGAACACGACCACGAGCGAGCCCGTGAGGCCGCCGAGGCGCTTCCGAAGACACTGGTTCTCGAGACCGACGCAACCGACACCGAATTTCTCGCCAGTGCACACATTGCCGAAGCCGACATCGTCGTCGCAGCCCTCGACAGCGACGAAAAGAATCTCTTGGTTTCGCTGCTCGCGCGTGAAGCTGGTGTCGAGCGAACTGTTGCCGTCATCGAGAAGATCGAATACCTCGAACTGTTCGAGACCGTCGGTGTCACCGTCACGATCAACCCTCGAGAGGAGACAGCCGAGCAAATCGTCGGGTTCACCCGTACAGACCTCACCGAGAAAATCGCCTTTCTCGAACACGACCGTGCAGAGGTCATCGAAGTCGTCGTCGACGCGGACAGCGTTCTCGCCGGTCGTGAACTCGCCGAGTCGACATTGGAGCTCCCTGAGCGTGTCGTGATCGGCGCGATATCTCGAGACGGGGAACTTGTGACGCCTCGCGGAGCGACGGTCGTCAACCCTGGCGATCGTCTCGTGGTTTTCGTCGACACGGCGGTTCTCGAGGAAGCCAGAACGGTTCTTTGAGACGATCCACCGAATTCGTACTGCGTACGCTCGAAATCGAGCGGCCGCGATGTCGCGATTATCGGCCGGTGGTACCCGTGTTGGGCCTCCGAATACCACTGGTACCTATTCGACCAGTGCGGATGTTTCCGGTCCTGATGCTACTTGTTCCAGTTCTCCCAGTGCGGATTCCGCTGGTACCTGTTCGACCAGTGCGGGTGTTTCCGGTTCTGATGCCGCTCGCTCCGGTCCTCCCAGTACGGATTCCACTGGTCCCTGTTCGGCCGGTTCGGATCCCGGTGGTATTCGTTCCAGTCGTGTTGCTGCTGGTCGTTCCGGTAGTGCCGGTCCGGCTAGTGTTGGTGCTACTCGAACTCGAACTGGAAGACGTTTCCGAGGAACTCCTTCCACCAGAGCCTCTTGTGTTCGTCCTCGGCTGAGAGGTCGCTGCGACGGGTCCAGTCCCGGCCAGTCCGAATACGAGTGCGCCTGCTGTGAGGAATCCCTTCGTCAAGAGGGAACGTCGTGATTCATCGGATGATTCTATCGATTTATAGAGTTTTTTATCCATTGTTATCACTCGAGACGGGACTACGAAGACAATTGCTGTGATTTCGGTCATTTGTCGTTATCACGTGTTATCTGTCATATGTAGGCCCGCCCTGTTTTGCATTGGATTCCTGGACATTTAAATTCATGAAGTAGATAGTTAGAAATATATTCGGCAAGTTTCCCGATACAACTCCATTGATACTGTTTTGGTCACAGTGTTTACTACGAATCGCCTTCGGGCGTGTATCGTATCGATACTGTCTTAATATTGTCATAACTGTGTGGGTATCTGGGGACCATATTGTTCGAAACGTACTGAGAATTTGATTTTAGGGGGCGCATCTCCCTGTCTCTTCACCGTTCGTCGTCATTGTTCCTCCCGGCTTCAAAACGATCGCGAGTCATGTACGGGTATGAGTCGTCGAACGCTGCTGATAGCAGTTGCCGGAGTGATAATTGCAGGTCCCGACGAGGACGAACCCCTACCAGAGACGGAGACTGAATCGACAGAGAGCGAGAGAAAGGGTAGAGAGAGGGGAGATGAAAACGGTTCGGACGACAACGCCGACAGCGAGTGACGACGAATGACCGTCGTTTCACTGGTCACACTCGGTTCCGGCGTTCGAAGAACACTGTCTGCGGGGAGAGATCCAGTTCTCGAGCGCACGCTGCTCGCCGGGTTTGTGGCCGGTATCGTTCCCGGTATCATCCTTTCGACGATTATCGAGCCGTGGATACTGGGGGTCGCTCTCGGGCCGGTTTTTGGACTCCTGTACGGACTCGGATTCGGTCCGAGCACGGGCTCGTATCTTGACCACGCAGTCAGTGCTGCAGCAATGAGTGTCCCAGCGTGGCTGCTGGTCCACGTAATCGGGCTCCCCCTTGTTCACTCGAGGCAGCCAGAATGGGGGCTCGAGGGGAGTACTGCCCTCGCGCCCACGCTGGTGGGTTGGACCGTCGCCGGGACGCTCGTTGGTCTGTTGCTGGTGGCGGCGTCGTCTGTGCTCGAGGTGCGATACGGTCGCGTGAGCCGGAAGCCTCGGCAGCCGGCAATCGAAACGCGGATCGTTATTCTTGGTGGTGGCTTCGCCGGTCTGACCGTCGCAAAACGACTCGAGAAGCGATTCGGACCCGATCCGACAGTCCAATTTACACTCGTCAGTGAGACGAACGCAATTCTGTTCACGCCACTACTCGCCGAAGTGGCTGCCGGCGGTCTCGAGCCGACGCACGTCACTACGCCACTTCGAACCAGTTTGAAACGAACGGAGGTACTCATGGGAACGGCAGTCGACGTCGACCTCGAGGAGGGATACGTCGTTCTCGACACGGATGACGACTGTCCAGTCGACGGACGAAGCACCGACATTCCCGCCAACGAGACCCGGTCGATCGGGGATTCAGCGAGTCGAGATCTGGTCCCGTACGATCACCTGGTGGTAGCCCTCGGTTCTGTCGCCGATTACAAGGGGCTCGAAGGCGTTCGCGAGTTCGCGTTCGATTTCAAGACGCTTGCGGATGCGATGGCGATCCGAAACCATGTCATCGGCTGTTTCGAACGGGCCGAACGAACGGCTGATCCGGCGACTCGAGAGCGGTTGCTGACGTTCGTCATCGCCGGTGCGGGATTCGCCGGGGCGGAGTTCGCGGGCGCACTCAACGATTTCGTCCGCGGAACGCTCATTCATTATCCGACTATCTCTTCGGCGGACGTCGAGGTTGTCGTCGTCCATTCCCGCGACCGAATCATGCCCGAATTGAGCGACACGCTCGCAGCGTACGCCCTCGAGCGAATGCGAGACCGTGGCGTTCGCTTCGAACTCGAAACGTACCTCGAGACCGCAGATCGACGAACGGGAGTCGTCTCCCTCTCGACGGGGAAATCGATCGGGACTGAGACGTTGGTGTGGACCGCCGGCAATCGACCGAATCCGTTCGTCGAGTTGCTCGGCGTGCCTGCAGAGCGACCGGGTGCCATCACCGTCGACGCCTCGCTGTCCGTTCCGGGATACGACGGCGTGTGGGCCGCCGGGGACTGTGCGGCCGTACCCGATCCGGAAACCGGCACGCGATCGCCTCCGACCGCCGAACACGCGACCCGGGCGGGGACCGTGCTCGCGGACAATATCTACGCGTCGGTAACCGGCGGCTCCGTTTCAGAACTCGACTACCGGTCGCCGGGATCGCTCGCCGTCGTCGGCTACCAGACGGCGTGTGCGGAACTCTGGGGGAGGCAGTTCTCGGGACTACTCGCGTGGGTGTTGTGGCGACTCGTCTATTTGAGCAAACTTCCCGGAACGGATCGAAAGATTCGAGTGCTCGTTAGCTGGCTCATCGAACTCGTCTTTCCACGAGAGTTCGTCCAGACGATGGGGGAGCGACGACGCCCGCCGGAGGAGCAATGAGACTGACTCCGGCAGTCGATGTGGGTGGTTGGATAACCGAAGCCGATAGGAGACGACGGGGATCGGTCTCGGTGGACGGGTCGACGTCGATGATCGGTGGGAGTGCTGGTCTCCTCGGCGTTCTCTGGCTGATCGGTATCGGTCAGGGACGTGTATACTGGCTTCCTCTCGGAGTTCTCTACGGGATCGTCGTGACGGTCGTGATCGGGTCCCGAGCGACTGATCCGGGACGAGGGTTGATCTGGGGTCTCGGAACGGGAGTTCTCGCGTGGGTGCTCTCCGTGGGGACGTTCCTCTCTCTTTCGTCACTCCTCGGATTCGTCGAACTGACGACTGTCGACACTCACGTTCCGACCCTGATACGGATCCTTCTTGGTCTGGGAGCGCCGGTTGGTCTGGCCGTTGGACTGTGGCAGACGCGACGAACCGACGGCCCGCTCGAGCCAATCGATCCCGTTCGGGCGCTGTTCGCTGGTGGAATCGCCGGCGTCGTCGGTGGATGGGGATTCAGTATCTGGATGGCCGACGTCGGGATGTTTCCACTCGTCGCCGAACTGGTCGGCACGACCAGTCCGGGTCTCGGGCGGCTTGTTCACTTTCTCATTGCCGTCTTCATCGGCGTCACGTTCGGACTGCTCTTCCAGCGGGACGCGCGTGGTCACGGCTCGTCCATGACGTGGGGATTGGCGTATGGGTTGTTCTGGTGGCTTCTCGGAGGACTCACGCTCTTCCCGTTCTTTCTCGGCTCGACGGTCACGTGGACGGGAGCGGCGGTTAGTGGACAACTGGGTTCGTTCGTCGGTCATGCGGTGTATGGCATTCTCCTCGGCGTCCTCTACTCGATCGTAGACCGGACGTGGCTCACGTTGTTCTACGAATCCGATCCACTGAACCGGTCGGTGACTGCGCCCGGCATCACGGTGCTCCAGCGCACAGGGTGGGGTCTCCTGGCAAGTCTCGTCGGGGGGCTTATCTTCGGGGGTATCATGTGGACGACCGGAGACCTGGTCGCGGTCGCAGAGTTGGTAGGCCAGCCGTCTCCCACCGTGGGATTTCTTGTCCACATCGCGATCAGCGCGATCATCGGGGTTACGTATGGACAGCTCTATTGCTACGAGTCGTGGACCGTCGGTTCTGGCGTTGCATGGGGCTTTCTGTACGGACTCATCTGGTGGTTCGTCGGTGCACTCACGCTCTTTCCGGCGCTTTTGGGCGCACCACTCGCGTGGAGTGGGACTGCTATGGCGGCCGCCTTTCCGTCGTTGATTGGTCATCTCGCTTACGGTGGCGCGACCGGCGGCGTATTCTATTTGCTCGAACGACGCCAACGGAAGTGGGGACGACTCCATCCCCGATTCACCGACCGAGAACGTGACCGTCGCCGCACGGCAGGGACTCCCGCACCTGCAGCGTGGCTATTCATCCTCGGTCTCGGCATGTTCGTTCTCGTCGTCGTGTTGTGAATCCACGAGAAGGTGGTCTTCAAAATCGGTCCGTTCTTACAGTGCGCTCTCCATCTTTCTCGTGAGCGGGGTTCGTGATCTCGGAGATCGCGACTTCCAAGTCCGGACCCGCAGACCCGTTGCGAAGCGACCAACTTCCACAGACGTCAATTCCGGTTTGATGAGCAGTTTGAACGACGTTCGAAAGGGTCCGTTCGAAATCAGTGGGACAGTTAGCGAGGCCGATTCCGGCGGGCCGATCGGGAACGAGTTCGACGGGAAAGGCGACGATGCGCCCGTCCTGGTAGACGAACACTGCACATCTCGACAGTTCGAAACTCACGCACACCGACGATTCGGTAGTGCACTGGGGACTCGTTTCGACGAGGGTCCGTAACGCTTCTTTGTCGACGACCTCGCTAACTGGTTCGATCGAATTCGGAGTAGCACACTCTACCGCAGCGACGGCATTTCGGACTGTGGCTACCAACCGACCAGACGTCATTAGCTGTCGTTCCTCGTACAGTGGGGCTGTGTACATAACCATCTCTGCACCACGGTCGCTGCGAGAATAACGATGGTCGCTTGGTGAGTAGTACCGAGCGATTTCGATCACTATCGATCGAGATTTCCTCCGAGGAAGGGTGTTCGAACCGGAGTTGACCTATCAGTCAGTAAATTCTATCCACGTCGGTCGATAGATCCAACGTTCATAGGTACTTGATTCTCACGGCTCCGGCTCTCAGATACACAGTAATGTTGTCTCTGGTATCCCAGCCGTGCCGATGTAGTGGCTGCATCGAATCCAGCACCGGCATGGTGTCGACCGAGGTACAGCAATGACACTCTCCCGTCTCTGCCACTGGCACGTGGTCGATCACCCCTCGTTGAGCGGTCAGTCCCGCTCTGAGAGTCCTGTCGGTCATCATCTCACTTTGGAGTGACTATGGACTCGAGACAGGGTACGGTGGGTGCTGAGGAACCAATAACTGTTCTTCTCGTTGGCACCGATCCGACTGCGGGTGTGAATGTGGGCTCCGTTCTCGAAGACGAGTACGGAATGGACGTCGTGACGGCGACGACCGTCGCGGACGTTTTTGCTGTTCTCGAGGAAGCGTCGCTCGATTGTATCGTTAGCGATGGCCGGTTTCCCGATAACGCCGGTGAACGGTTACTGACGGCCGTTCGTTCGATGTATCCGACGCTCCCATATTTCGTGTTTACGGACGTTACCGCGGCGAATACCGTCAACCGAATTCTCGAAGCAGGTGCGACCGATTACGTCTCTACAAACAGCGGCGATCGGTATTATCGGCTACTGGCCTCGAGGATCGTCAGGACGGTCGAACGGAGAGGAGACGACGAACACCCGCCAAGCCAGCCACCAACGCCCGCTGGTAGCTGTTTGTTGGACGAGGAGTGTTCCTTTGTCGCTGTCAGTGAGGGGTTTGCAAACCCGCTTGGATACGGCGTCGAGGAACTGGTTGGAAACCCGTGGACTGACCTCTGGCCGGACGAGGATCCGAAACGAATCAAACGGAAAGCCACGTCTGACGGCCCGTACAGACGGACGTCCCGTAACGTAACTGCCGTTCGAAAAGACGGTACCAGAGTCCTCACGCGACGAGTAATAGATCGCATAGACGGCGAATATTTGTGCCTCTCCTCGGTGGCTGGCGGGAGGGAATTCAACGGGATCGGACCGTTTCGTTCGATCGACCCTCGACAGATCGTCTCCAAGTTCGTTCCGTCGTCAAACAAGAACCACAGCTTCGAGGCTCGACTCGAGCGAATCGTCTCGTACGCAGCCACCGAACTCGACTGCGAGTACGTGGGCATCTTCGAGCGACGAGCCGACGAGGAGACGATCACACTTCGGGCGGGGGTCGGATGGGAGCAATCAGCGATCGCACGACAGCTGGACGGTTCGGCGGATCCACACGTCGAACGGACGATAGCTGCGGACGAGCCTGTGGTTTTCGAAACCGGTCGGCCGGAGTCACCGTTCGACCGCTCGAGGATCCTCACTGCTCACGACATCGCGGGCGGAATCAGCGCTAAAATCGGGATAGATAACCGTCCCTGGGGGGTTATCGGCGTCTACACGGCAGAACCACGCGAGTTTTCGGTCGGCGAAACCGAGTTCCTTCAAACGGTTGGAACCCTCCTCACCATCGCTGTCGAGATGGAAGCCACGAGGCAAAACCTGGTGACACTCGAGCGGGGTCTCCAGACGGCCGGTGATTGTGACACACTGGAGACGATCTGTGAACTGGTTGTCGACGTCTGTGCGAGGATTCGAGGGCTGTCTGTTGCTGCAGTGTACCTCTACGACGAAGCTGACGACGTACTCCGACTCGCCGGGAAAACGTCACGGTTCGACACTGCATCCGACGAACTCCCGTTCGACGACGGCGGCACTGATCCGTGCTGGCAAACGTTTTTCGAACGTGAACCAGTCTCTGTCGCCACCCTGCTCCCGCAGCCGGCACGCCCCGTGGACGACCCTGCTCTCGGTCGCGGAATCGTCTTGCCACTGTCTGGCCACGGAATCCTCATTACTGGCGCTTGTAAAGGGGACCGACCGACCGCCCCGGAGCTCGCGATTGCACACGTCTTAGCGATGGTTACGAGGCTACTACTCGACGGTGTTGGCCGAAACGACCGGCTCGAATCGATCGAACGTGAACGTGCTACGGACACTGCAACTATCGATCGGCTCGTCGACGGTATCGAACTGATGC
This sequence comes from Natronorubrum thiooxidans, assembly GCF_900156475.1. Taxonomy (GTDB): domain Archaea; phylum Halobacteriota; class Halobacteria; order Halobacteriales; family Natrialbaceae; genus Natronorubrum; species Natronorubrum thiooxidans. The sequence continues at coordinate 98,001 of NZ_FTNR01000013.1, read as the reverse complement.
AAGACGTCGGGAAACTAATCGAGGACTCACGGACGCGTGACGCACTCGAGAGTGCTCTCTGTGAGCGATTCGTCACGGACGATTCCTGCACGTTCGTCTGGATCGGCGAAAACAATGAAGCAGGGGAGACGATCGTTCCACGAGAACGTGCCGGCCTCGAAAACGACTATTTAGAGCGGCTTCGAACCGGCGGTGACGACTGGGCAATAGAAACAGAGCCGTTGGTAGCGGCGATCGATACCGGTAAACCGCAGACGGTCGACCGTCTGATAGTTGATTCGTCGTCGGCACAGTGGCGTACCGAAGCGCTGAAACGTGGCTTTCGATCGATCTGTGCTTTTCCGTTTGTCTTTCGGGGAGTGTGCTATGGCGGGATCGCGATGTACGCCGAGCGACCAGGAGTCTTCAGCGACCTCGACCACGAGTTGTTCCAGTATCTGGGCTTGTGGATTGGGCATGCAATCAACACAATTGAAACGAAACGCACGCTCGTCGGTACCGACGTTGTTGAACTCGAGTTCCAGATCGAGGACGAACAGTTCCAGTTCCTCGAATGGACGACAGAGACGGATTGTACGATCACGTTCGAGAGCATGACGACCCGTCCTGACGGCTCTTTGCGTGGGTTTTTCACCGTCACCGGAGCGACAGTAGATGAGATACAAGCGCTGACGGAGCGGGCTACTGTCATAACGGATATGCGATTCGTTACAGAACGTGGCGACAGACACCTGTTCGAGTGTACGCTCACCGATGAGAGTGTTATCGCACGACTGCTCGATTACGGTGCTGTTCCGAAACGAATAACGGCATCGGAGGGTCGAGGGTCTATCGTCGTCCATCTTCCGACCGATGCCGACGTTCGCAGATTTGTCACCACATTCACGCGAACTTACCCACGTTCGACGGTCGTTAGACAACAGGATCGTGAGCGAACCGCCATCTCACAGCATGAATTCGGTGCAGAACTCGAACGTCGTCTTACTGATCGCCAGCTAGAGGTTTTGCAAACGGCCTACGCGAGCGGGTATTTTACGGTTCCACGCGAGACCACTGGAACGGACGTTGCTGCCATGCTCGAAATCGCACAACCGACGTTCAATCATCATCTGCGAGCAGCACAGCGAAAGCTACTATCAATGATTTTTGACGAAGGGTTAACTGGGTTGGATTGACCGTCTCGAGACGAACCAATGGAACTGTTGTCGACTCGAATCAAACCGCTCACACATCACTCGCAACGTCTCTCGGGTCGTTTCTCACCGATATCGGTTGGCCAAGCGGATCGCGATGTCGGATATTCGTCTGCAGAAAACCATCGGAACAATAGTATATCGTTGACAATACTGGTAGACTCGATGCAGAGCCATGCTTCGTGAGTAAAGAGAGACTGACCGCGACAACTCGAGCAAATCGACTGTGGCTACCTCTCCGTCCGCGTACCCGAGTTCTCGAACGGTCGGGAAAGGATTGCGTCGGTCGTTCTCGACAAGACAACGACTGCGAGTGATCGGGTCGATGCTACACCCGGGACTTACTTTAGGAACCGTTATCCAGATGAGTATGACTCGAGAACTGGACGATGACCACGGTGGACGGAATCTCAGTCACAGCGTCTTCGCCTGTGAATCCTGTGACACAGTCATCCTCAGTCGGAACGACCACGCTGATCGACTGCGCTGTTGTGACGAGTCGCTTTCTGAGGTGGCCACACCTGACGTCGCGACGCCGACGCTTGAGACGGTCAGTAGCGAGATGTTCGGGCTACCGAAGCGGGGATTCGATGTATCCCTTCGTACGAGCGAAATCGGAGCAGCAACTGTCGCTCAGGTTGCCGACGTGCTTGGAAATGATCGGTCAGTCGTCACTCGCTATCTCAATCAACTGGTTGATGTCGGTGTGCTTATGAAAACGAGACGCGTTCGGAAACAGGGCGGCGACGTGAACGTCTACTATCCGATTCCACCCACGAAAATGAGGCGCGAAACGATACTTGGCTGCTATGCGTGGGCGGGCATGGCTGCGGATTTACTGGACGAAATGAATCGAGAACACGCAACACTCGAAGCACACAGCGAACACGGGACAGAAAAGCTCGCTGTGATGTTCTGGTAGCCGTCGAGACGCACGATGCCGCGCAGTCTGTCATTCGTGAAGTATCGTACACCCACTGCCCGTCACTGCACATCCTCTCGCACGATGGGAGCGCGGTTCGGAGCGTGCGCGACCCGTGAGCGAGGACTCGAGCGAGAATTGTGGACAGTGCAATCTGTGTGTACTCGTTTGAGTTGTTACTATCTCACAGGGCTTGGCTCCGAGACGCTCACCGTCTTTTTGAAGAGCACCGAAGAGCATCATATTCTATAACCAACGGTTGACTGGCTTTGCCAGCAGCGACGTGTCCTGTCGCACCTACTTACTGGGGTGTCAACACGGAACTCCCGCGTACTAGCTATGCGAATAGGTTGTAACGAGAGACACAGTTGGGGTGAAACGTCATTCTACGAGCGCTCCTACTGTTCGTTGTGACTTGCTAATGTATCACGGAAACCACAATCAGGATCAGTCGTGTAGCACCCACGCGAGCGAACTGGATCGCCTCGCGTGTCTCGTTTCGTTCACCGTCGAAGACGGGTCCGCTGTTATTTACGATGTACGACAACCCACTGCGTGGATCAGCTCGGATCATCCCGTTCCAATCGAATCGGCTCCGTGATCGCTGCCGGATCTCAGGCAACGACCTCGGATCCGAAACATGAGATATGACGTGAACATATAAGATGGCCTACAGACATGACATCGGTACATCCGACAGGCGGAATCATCGGGCTCGGAAATATCGGACTGCTTCACGCCGACCGTTTCTAGGCTTTCTTCCTGTCGAAGCGGTCGTCGGGTCGACGCGCCGAGCACCCGAACACGAGTTCGATGTCGAAACTGTTGCAAGCGCGTTTATTACATATCATGGCGCTAGTTTATTTCTGTTGGATGCGTACACACAGTTCAAGGCGAATGCAGAATACAGTCCCGGGTCTCATGCCAGTAATTTCGGGTTTCATGTCAGTAACGGCATCTAAACAGTTCTTTTATTTGTCGAATAATCTCTAGTCCAAAAATGAAAAACCAACAATCGATCGAGTTTCCCATTACAACCGAAGCGGAATTCCATACCGCACTCTGTACGCTCGTTTTGAATGCGACGATAAACGACGTCTCCCCCGAGGGGATGTGGACGCATCGATGTGGTGACGTCGAACTTCCCGACTTCGATATCGAAATTTCAGAGGTTACGAAACCGATCGACGATTGATCCGGCTGCAACAGCGATTCGTTTCAGGAGCACTCAGACGGGTGGTTTCACGGAATACATCGCCATCACCGTCTCGCGTTCGTCTGACCTGCCAGACCTACACATGCCAAAGCCGGCGTCACCGGTCACAACTCTGGGCTATCCACTTCTGAACTGATTCGCTGAATCGAGGCGCGAAGAGCACTACCGCGTCGACCGATCGGCTCATTCTGCGATGGAGTCGGACGTTCACCGAGCGTTAGACCGAGGGTATCGGTGGCCCCATCACAACGGATTCCGACGGAAATCGTCTCGTCGGGGCTGGTCTCGAGCGCCAAAACGCCGTAAACGCGTTCCTGTCTGGGATGGGGTCGCCGTCGAGTTCGACAATAACGTCACCACCGACAGGAACGCTTTCGCCACGTCGTTCGACCGTGTCAGCGCTGCACTGGAGGATGTCCGACGTTGGACCGTCGTCGTCGATGTCCGTCACGAGAACGCCGTCCACCTCGGAGAGGTCGTTCGCATTGGCCACGAGTGGATCGACAGGAATCGTACTGATACCCATGAACGGGTGACGATACGTGCCCGTTTCGATGAGCGGCGGAATCACGCGATTCGAAAGCGCCGAAGAGACGGCGAATCCGATGTTGTTGCTGCTACCCGCACTGACGACGCCAACGACGTCTCCATCGAGATCGACCAGTGGGCCCCACTGTTGCCGGGGTTCAACGCGGCGTCGGTCTGAACGGCATTCGGAATCGAAACACCCGTTAGCGGATTCAGTAGTCCCGACCGACGCCACTAATAGTGCCGCGTGACATCGATCCCTCGAGGCCGAACGGGTTGCCGATTGCGATGACGTCTTGCCCAATCGATGGCGGGGTCTCGCTGAACGACAGTGGCGTCGCAGTTTCGGGCACCGTCTCGACCTCGAGAACGGCAAGGCCAGAGAAGACGTCGGTACCGATGAGCTCGGTGCTCGTCCACTCACCGGTGGTATACTGGAGATCGATCTCTTTGCCACCGCTTCCGACGTGATTGTTCGTGACAACGTGTGTATCCCCCGTGACGAACCAGATCCTTGCCCCTGTGATTCTCCGTCTTCGCCAGTGATTGGGTCGGCAACGCCGAACACTCTGGCGAGTGTGACAGAGTCGACTGTCCGCTGAAAGAGTTCGGTTGTCGAGTTACGTTGTTTTGTTTCGTCGTCGGTTTCGGTCGTGTTTGGGCCACTGGAGGCACCGAATACGGGCCTGGATGAACAGCCTGCAAAGGATGCCATTACACCGGACCCCACTACTGCAAGAAATCGCCGTCGAGTCGAGTTCGTTCCGTCCATGGGGAAGGGTTGGGTTGCGATGGCGTGAACTCGCTGCGGTAGTGCAATTTGTGTACCACTACCAGTGAGTTCCTTCGGGAGATGACGCAGAGTCGTTTACGAGTGTTGGGAGTCGTCGTATCCAGCTGTTCGGATGCACCCGCCCTAGAGACCTCGGTTCGAGAGATCGACTTGCATAGGGTTGTAATTCTCTATAATTGCGGTCTACTGTACTAGTGGTGAGTAGCTGTGAACAGAAACAACGCCAGTTCCCCCCGAACGGAGATCGGTATCAAGACCAAGACATCCAGCTCTGTCTCCCACTCGTACGAACGACAGGACCGTCTTGTCGCCGCAACAGATGTGCTCGGCAAAAAATGGCATCTCGTCATCCTTGATTTGCTACAGACGTCCGGACCGCTGGGGTTTTGCGATTTGGAGAGTGCGATCGACGGCATTTCGGCGAAAGTACTCTCGGACAGCCTTTGTGCGTTGGAATCGAAGGGACTGGTCGATCGCACAGTCCTTAGCGAACGACCAGTCCGTGTCGAGTACTCACTAACGATCGATGGTCACCGGTTTCAGCCAATCATCGCGACGATCCGAAATGACTTCGATGGTCTCGACTGGATCGACGCGGAACGACCTGTTAGTTCGGACCGCTGCGATTGAGGATTCCGACGACAACATACCAGTCACGCGACCCAAATACAACCATTCAACATGACATCCCACATAAAGCTCTACGGCTCGAAAAGTAACCGATTTGAACAAATCAAAGAAAACTACGCGAAGCAACTCGGCTACGAACCGTCGAATCCTGAAGTTGTCGGACTGCTGATGGCCAGCTACGAAACGGACAGGCCACAACCGATGCGGCAATCGACCACCAACACCCGTTTCCGATAGGACAGCAGATCAGACTCACAGACGAAAAATCAATATCGATGATAGATTCTCGATCAGCGCGATCGACTGGGACGTGTCGATCACGCGGACCAGCGGCACGAATACACCGCGGACATTCTGATTTAATAAGATAATAACTTTTATTTAAATATTCCACTACTGATTTATACTTACAAAGCACATATCCCTCGTATGGTCGCCGTCTCCTCTCAGGTCGATGAATCGTTTCCTTCTGGGGTGTTGACCGCAATACCGTACGGGGTCCTTGCAGTTGACGAAACTGGACTGGTTGTCTTTGCTACCGCTTCGATCGAGGGACTGCTGGGTTACACGCCGGAGGAACTCGTCGATCGCTCTCTCGAGGAAGTGTTTCCGGAGGATCAGTCGTCGTCGCTCGAGTGGGTCCATCGCGAGGCGGACACGGTAACGTCCGGTGGGTCTGAGATTCCGTTCTCGCTCGTCGACGCTCACGAGGACGATGTTCCCGTCTGGCTCTCCGTAACTGAAACGACGTACGACGACCAACGGTACTATGCGATTACTCTTCGAGAAGGCGCGGCGGAACACCGACAGGAACGACAGCTCGGCGGGGACGACCAGCCGCTCGAAAAAATCGTCGAACGAGCAACCGACGGCATCGTCGTAATCAATCCAGACGCTGGCGACATCGTCGAATGTAATTTTCAGTTCTGTGAACTGTTGGGCTACCCGTACGACGAACTGGTGTCTCTCGATCCGAACGATCTTTTTCACGACGAACTCGACCGAGTCCGTAAGCGTATCGAACAGGACGTCACGGCGGAGGCCGGGTGGAACGGCGACCTAGCGTATGACACCCGTAATGGTGATGCCATCTCGACCGAAACGTTCATTTCGCAAATCGAAATCGACGACCACCCGTTCTTGCTCGTGACTGTCCGTGGCAGTACGAGACGAGACGCATACGAGAAACAACTGGAGGCGATCAACGACGCCAGTCGCCGGCTGATGGACGCGGAGACGAACCGCGATATCGCCGACATCGTCCTCGAGGTCGTCCAGACCGTCTTCGGTCGGTCGCTCACTGCACTGTGGCTTCATGACGACCATACCGACGTTCTTCGTCCGGTAGCCGCGAGCGAGAAGGCATCTTTCCTGTCGAGCGGCGGTGCGGTCGACGCGATCGGCCCGATCACGTCGGAGACAGTCGAGATGGAAATCTTTTGCGACGGCGAGCCGAAACTACTCGAAGCGTACGATGCCGTCGATAACCCTGCACATCCGGAAATGTCATTGCAGGCACGCCTCGTGGTCCCACTTGGATCGTACGGATTGCTTGCAATCGGATCAACGACGGTCGCAGATATCGACCAGCCGCTCCGAGATCTCGTCGACATCCTCGCGCAGACGACGCAAACAGCATTCAAACGCCTCGACCACGACCGTGCAATTCGCCACCGGTCTGCGGCGATTGATGCCGCAACTGACAGCATCGGTATTAGCAACCACTACGGCGAGTTCACGTACGTGAACGGTGCGCTGGCTGATCTATGGGGATACGACGGGACGGACGACCTCATCGGAACGACGTGGGACCGCCTCTACAGTGACGACGAGGTCGAACGCTTCGAATCGGACATCCTTCCCACCGTCCAGCAACGAGGATGGTGGCGAGGAGAAGCGGTCGGCAAACGGACCGACGGCACGACGTTTCCACAGGAAATCTCGCTCAGCACGCTCGATACCGATGGACTGGTGTGTGTCGTTCGAGATATTACGAATCAGAAGGCACAGGAACACCAACTGGAGATGCTCAACGGTGTAGCACACCAACTGATGAAAGCCAACTCTCGAGAGGAAATTGCCGAAATCGGAGTTGACGCCGTCGAGGACGTTCTCGGCTTCGAAATCGCGTGTCTTCGCCTGTTTGATCACGAGAGATCGATACTCGAACCAGCCGTGCTGACGGCAGGGGCCGAGGAGTTGGTCGCCTCTCACACTGCATACGATCTCGAGGCCACGCTCGCTGGACGTGCATTTCGGGTATCAGAGACCGTCTCGACTATTCCGATAGCCGGCGAAGCCGACCGTTCCTCACTGGTTGAGTATCCAAGCGTTCATATCCCCATCGGAACGGACGGTGTCGTGACCATCATCGTTGAAGACACCGATGAGATCGATAACCGTGCTGTACGTCTTGCTGAGATACTAGCGGTTGCCGTCCGGACGGCGATCGAGCGGACTGAACGGGCGCAATTGCTCAGAGAGCAAGAACGCGAATTACGCCAGCAACACGACCAGCTCGAAACGCTGAACCGAATCAACACCCTTATTCAACTGATCGAAAAGCAACTCGTCGAGGCAACGACTCGATCCGAACTGGAAGCGACAATCTGTGGGCAGCTGGCAGCATCCGAGCTGTATAGTAGCGCGTGGATCGGTGATACCGAGGTGGCCACCGATCGAATCGAACCGCGAGCCGGGTCCGGAATAGCGGAGGCCAATCTCGAAGCGATCGGCGAGACGCCACTCTCGAGCCTCGGAAACGGAACCGTCGAAGCTGCGATCGAAACGGGTGACGTCCAGGTCGTCAGGCAGTACCGACTCAAGGGGGACGTGACCAACGTCGAGTCGGACGATCAGGTCGAACAGGTCGAAGCAACGGCTGCAGTTCCCATTACTTATAATGATCGAATATACGACGTGATGGTGGTTCACGGCACTACCGAGGACGTCTTCAGCGAAAAGGCGGTTCGAGGATTCGAGCTGCTCGGTGAAATAACTGGATTCGCGATAAGTGCGATACAAAATCGGACCATCTTACTCTCCGATTCGGTCGTCGAACTCGAGTTCGAGGTCACGGACCCACGGGTGTTTTATCTCACTGTGACAGAAGAGTTCGACTGCCGGTGTGAGTTCGAGCGGTCAATCCCCATCGACGACGGGAAGATCATGCACTATCACATGATTACTGGTGTACAACCAGCGGCCGTTCTCGAACTCGCAGCCGACTCCGATCACATCGAGGACGCGACTGCAATTGCCAAACGCGACGACGGTTTCGTCCTTCAGTCGACCACATCAAAATCCCCAGCCGAAACGGCGTTGCAAGCCGGGGCAACCTATCAGTCAGCCGTGGCCGAAGACGGCAGAGGACGATTAGTTGTCGAAGCGCCACAGTCTGCAGATATCCGTGAGATCGTCGCCGGGTTAGAGGAGGCGTTCTCGACCGTTGAGCTCCGATCGAAGCGAGAACGTGAGCGATCGATCCATACCGCCGACGAGTTTCGCGATGCTGTCGAGGCTCAACTCACCGAAAAACAGCGGACGGCGATCGAATCGGCGTACTTTTCGGGGTACTACGACTGGCCGCGCGAAATCACAGCCGAGGAACTGGCCGACTCGATGGGTGTCTCGTCGTCGACGCTCCATCAGCATCTTCGGAACGGCATCTGGCATCTCCTCTCGTCTTTCTTCCAGAACGAAGACGAGTGAGGGTGATCTCGTCGAATCGCGTTCCCAATCTCGGCACGGTGTCTCGTCGATGGGGATAGAACTGGTCTCTCCGTGTGGGAAAGCGTCGAGAAGAGTGCGGTCTCGGAGGCGCGACGGAGTTCGGACGTCTCCGAACGTATCGTTCAGGTAGTGGTTCAGGTTTCGATAAGGACGGTCGCCTCGCCATCGATCACGGAGTCGCCGTCCTCGTTTACGACCGTCGTCAAGAGACGATAGCGATCGGTGCCCAGCACCTCGACGACTTTACACTCTGCAGTGACGGTTTCGCCGGGGTAGACCGGCGCGTTGAATCGCAACTCCTGGGTGAGGTATACTGTGACCCCCGGAAGGCGGGCAAGAGCGGCGCTGATCGTCCCCGCGACGAGCGTCCCGTGGGCAATACGGCCAGCGAAGCGCGTGTGGGTGGCAAACTGTTCTTCCAGATGAAGTCGGTTCGTGTCACCGCTAACTCGTGCGAACGCCTCGAGATCACGTTCCGGAAGCGATTTTGTGAATCGGACGGAGTCCCCCACGTCGAGTTCGTCGACCGTATCCGCCGACCGCTCCATGGACCAGTCGGATACTGCGTAGGCCAGTTCGCCGATCGGCGCTTCGATCCGCTCGTCGCTCGTTGTCGAGGTCGGAAGGCCAAACGCGGAAAAGACTGCATCGTTGGCGTGTCGGTAACTGGTGATCGCATGCCGTGACGCGTCGGTCCATCGGGGTCTTGTCGGTTGGCGTTCAAACGAACTGGCGTCGGTTTCGTTGCTGCTCATACACTACTCTAGGAGCGGACACATAATGGACTGTGCGCCGAAGTCGTTGCGTGAGTGCCACCGAAGGGCATTGAAGACAGTCGTGAAACCACTCGTTTGAAGAACCAACGGTTCTCCGCTCCCGAGCATCCGGTTTCGGACACGATTGACCGGTATTTCTCCGGTGAGACGTCTCACTATGCCCAGCGAGACGGTCGTCACGCCCGCTGAACGAGCGCTGGAACGATCCGTCTCGAAACGGAACCCAAATGTCTAGGTCCGTCCCGAACAACTGCTTAGGGTGATGATTCTCTACCTTTCGGGTCGAAGGTATGATCGATGGTGGCCGATGACGGTTGCACGTTCCCGTCGTCGCTCACCCCCAAAATGCAAGCGAAACGATACCAGTACCCATGACCTCACACATCAAACTGTACGGCTCGAAGAGCGATCGATTTGAAGAACTCAAAACACACATGGCGGAACAACTCGGATACGAGCCCTCGAATCCCGAAGTTGTCGGGCTCATCATGGCGGCATATGAGACTGACGACCGCCCACTACAACTCGACAATGCCCGCCTGTAGCCGCTGTACAGCCGCTCTCACGCCGCGGTATGTCCTCGTATTTGGCGACAACGACAACGAAGTTGACGGCTGCCTCCACTGTTCTCCTCGAACGTTAGCAGTGTTCTGATACGCAGGTCGATCGCGGATCCACTTTTGTCTGGAACGAACCGACGACCACACCGAGCCGAGACTCGAGCCGTTGCTACCGGAGTTGCCAGAACGCTCTCTCGTTGCTCCCCCAGGGTGCAAAGTCGAAGATCCAGTACAGTTCCGAGACGCCGTCCTCGAGTTCGTAGGCGAGTTTTCCCTGCGTCTCCTCGTCGGTTCCGAGCGATTCGACCTCGAATCGGTCGAGTGCGCCGACTCCGGCATCGGTTTCGCGATAGCGGCGACCAATGCCGTCTTTGAGCGCCATCTGGGCCGGTTCGGAACTACGTTCACGACCGCTTTGGTTCGTAAGCTCGACTTCGATCACGACGACGTCACGCCCGTCGTCGGCCTGCATGAACCCACCGAGGTTGTTCCCCTGTTGGAGATTAGAGATCGTCACCTCGATTCCGTCGACTTCGACAGACTCCCCGAACCGATGGGTGTCGACGTCAAGTTTCTGGTCGAGATCGGAGCGTGGCTCCGCCTCCTGCTCGAGGTCGACGACAACCGGAGCGGTGTCCGACTCATCGAGCCCATCGAACACGAACGTGAGAGCAGACGCGTCGTCGGGTACCTCAAAAATAAGCTCGTCCCGGTCGACTTCGCCAGGCGCGAGCTGAGCGGGCATCGCTTCGTTCGTCGCGGTCGTGAACTGCGGATACGTGTCTCCATCCGCGTCGCGAAGTTCGACATCCTCCCGTTCGTCGGTCGGGACGATATCCGCAGTGGTGTTTTTTAGAGCGAACTCGAGCACGAGATACGCGGTCTCTTCGATCGCGTCCTCGTCAGCTGCCTCCGCAGCGACGGCATCGGGCGGTGACGAACCGCGTTGGACGTCACGAACGACTGCCTGCCACCCGTCTCGTTCGATGCGCTCTCCGACCACAAATTCGTTCTCGAGCGATTCGTTTGCGGACGCAGCGACGGCTTCTTGTTCCTGTGACTCGATCTCCGAGCCATCGTCTGTATCCGTTTCGGAACGATCATCGGCTCCGCCCTCTGTGCATCCTGCTGCGGCGACTGTTCCCATCGCGGCGATCGCGAGAAACGCTCGACGATCAATACGATTCATACCGATATACGGCTGCCAGCTGAATTATACACCGGGTGAACAGTGGCGTACGTTCGACGAGAATAGGGGCGCTACTGACCGTCAGTTCACTCACGGCCGTACGACTGTTGTGTGATCGATACAGATTCCATGTTAGCATCTATACGGAGACAGTGAATCCTCGAGAGCTGATACTCAGTGCAGCCGTGGTACAACAATTAAGTACACGGGGGGTGGGAGGTTCGATGACAGATCATGGAGAGCCACTTTGCCACCGTGCGTGACCACGAGATCCATTACCGACAGGACGGCGACGAAGGTCAACCGATCGTGATGATTCACGGTGTCCCCACGAACAGTGCCCAGTGGGAGCCAGTTCAGGAACTGCTCTCACCGTACCTCGAGACCTACAATATGGATCTACTTGGCATGGGAAAAAGCGACAAGCCGATAGACGAGTGGGAATATACGTGGGAAAACGACTCCCATATTTTGGCTGATCTGATGGACGAGTGGGGATTCGACTCGATGATCGTCGCTGGGGACGACTGGGGTGGCGGCATCGCTCTGGATTTCGCCGCACGATATCCCGATCGGACGGATCTGTGTATTGCCGTCGATCCGGTCGCCTACGACAACTGGCCCGTCGCCGAGATCGAATCCATCGGTCGCCTCGCGTTCATCGAAGACGACGAGGAGTTCCGGAAGGCTGTGGCTGACTTTCCGATGAAACTGGTCCAGACGCTCCGGACGATGGTCCACGATCCTAGCGTCTTCCGGGGTGGGAGTATCAAAGAAGACGTCCCGTCGGCCCGCACCACCCACGACCTACGGAAACTGCGTGAACCCTACGAGACGATCGACTACGCGGAGGGCGGTTCACAGTGGAATGGCGATGCTGCGTATGGCTCTCCGAAACTGGACGCTATTCGCGCGCTTGCGATCCGGGGCGCTTCGCTGGATCCGGACTGGATGCTCGAGATCCCCTATGAGGAGATCACCGCGCCGACCATGCTCCTGTGGGGGCTACAGGACATCATGATGGATTCGGCGATCCGATTCCGGTTCCGGTACGACATCACGAACGCACCGGTTCGCATTCGGCCCTTGCAACAGGCAGGCCATTTCGCCCTCGTCGACCAACCCCATCTGGGAGCCGACGCGATCCTCGATTTCGTCGCCGAACACCGGGGAGTCGATGCTCTCGCACAAAAATATATGGGCTTTCCTGAGATCCTCTAGTAGTAATACCAACACTGTAACTACTCGATCGCGTTCCGTAATAAATGAGCCATCCGACGAGAATCTACACCGATCGTCGCCGTAGTCCCCAGATCTTCGTCGCTATTTTAACCCACTGTCCGGTGGACGGTGGGTTGCGGGTATCGCTCTCGGACCACGCCCATGAGAGCCGGGACGGAGACAGTATCCCGGAATGATCGTGTTGCACGACCGTTTACCGATCGCATCGGTCGCGTCCGTAAACGAGCGTCGTAAATCACGAATCGAGAGAGCGGTACACCGATCGACAAAACTATGAAACGAGCATTCACACTGACGACAGTACTCGGGGTACTCCTCGCAGTAGTATTGGTAACGTCGGCGATCGCCCCAGTCGCCGCAACGCTTGACCACGATGACGACGATCCGTTCGACAGTGACGACGATTTCTTCGAACGTGACGACGACCATCATGACTCCGACTCCGATTTCGACGCGGGTGAGGACGACCTCGATGCCACGGACGCGATGAACGACGTTGCCGACGCACTGGAAGACGTCGAAGACGGAATCGAAGACGCCCACGATACCCTCGACGACGCACGTGAGGCGGACGACGATGACGACAGATCGGACGCGATCGACGACCTCGAGGACGACCTCGAAGAAATCGAAGACGCACGGGTCGACCTCGAGGATGCGATCACAATCGCGGACGACGCAGACCTGAGCGATGAGGCTGAGGACGCACTGGACGAAGCCGACGCCGCAGATGCCGAGACCGAAGCCGCCGTCGGCGAACTCCAAGAGTTCATCGACGAGGACACACAGGATATCGAAACGGCCGACCTCGACGACGCAGCCGACGTCCTCGAGACGGCGTTCGAACAGGTAACTACCGCTATCGACGAACTCGACGCTGTCGACGAGTTCGAAGCGGACGACGAAGGCGACGAAACTGAAGCGGACCCGTTCGACGACGACTCGAGTGAGAACGACGACGAGAGCGATGACGGCGAGTAACTATACGGGACGCTATCTCTCGTGAACGGCCTCGGCGCGTGACTCCGAGGGGTTCACTCGACGAGGCCGATCTCGTGGATGTGTTTCTCCAGGGCATCCGCCGAGTCGAATCGTTCATCACAGATGCCACAGACGAACTCGTCCGCCTCGTTCTCGTCTGCCTCGTGGTTGTTCATACGTCCTGTACGGTCCGTATCACAGTAAATCTACGCCGGTCCAGAGTAGCCGCCGGGTCCACGCCGGTTCACTCCTCGAGGTCGGCGGCAGCGTCGCGGAACAATCCGTCGAGGATCTCCGGGGTCGTCGGGTGGTACGCGCGGTCGGGGAGTTCGCGGACGTCGAGTCCCAGTTCGACGATGATCTGCATCGTCTTGGCCATCGCGTCGGCGTGATAGTGTAGCCCCTGCCAGCCGCGGACGGTCCCATCCGTTCCCACGACGAGCCGCCCGAGTCCGTCAGCCACGTTTTTGGTCTTGAAAACGCCGTCGCTGGTTACCTCTCTGGTCACCACGAGGTGTTCGATGTCACCCTCACGGGCCGACTCCGCCGAGTGACCGACGCGCGCGTACGGCAGGACGCCGAGTCCCGAGAATACGACGTGGTGGTGGACGTTCTCGTACGCCGAGAGCGGGTCGCCATCGCGGTGGGAACGAATGTTCTCGGCGGCGGTAAACCCCTGTTCTTTGGCGACGTGAAGGATCGGTTCCTTCCCGTTGGCGTCGCCAACGACGAACACCCGATCATCCGCCCGTGCTTGCATCGTCTCCCGAACCCATCCGGGTTCGGACGTGAGCTCAGTGTGCTCGAGTCCAAGCCGGTCGACCGCAGGCCGCCGCCCAGTGAAAGCAAACAACTGGTCAGCGTCGATCGCTCGCTCGGTCCCGTCTTCCTCGATGTACATCCGAACGCCGCCATCATCGGTTGGCTCGACGCGTTTTTCAGCTGTCTCGGTGAGGACGGTCACGTCGAACGCCTCGCGATAGTACTCGAGGAGCGCGTCGCCGAACGGCGGATCCGCCTCGTCAAGCGGCCGGGAGTCGTGTTCGATCACCGTGAGGTTCATTTCGCCGGCCTCGGCGAGATACGGGACCAGTTCAATGCCGATGTAGCCAAATCCCATGACGATTCCCGAGTCGCCGAACTCGGTTGCGTCGAGGACGTCGGCACTCGTCGATACCGGGACATCCTCGATGCCGGGAAGTGGCGGCACGAAAACGTTCGAGCCAGTCGCCACGACGATGTACTCGGGTTCGAGCGTCTGTTCACCGACTCGAAGCGTTCGACCGTCCACGAAGGTCGCGGTCTCGCGGAGCAACGTGACGTTCTCCCGGTCGGCCAATCGATCGACTGCAGCCCGGCGGTGTGCGGCGAAGTCAGCCGTGTGCTCGTCTTTTGTCTCCACGACACGCTCGAGATCGACAGTCGGCAACGCTCCCTCGAGTCGCGGATCGTGGCGAGCCGCGAACCGGTGTTCGGCGGCCGAGAGCACCTCTTTCGATGGCATACAGCCACGGAGGATACAGAGTCCGCCGCCGGGCTCACCATCGTCGACGAGCGTCAACCGAATGGTCGGGTCGTCTGCGAGTTGCTGTGCGACGGCGACGCCGGCGCTGCCGTACGCACCAACGATCGCAACATGCGTTTCCATAATGAAAAGAGCGTTTAGCGCGGACTTAATCGTTCGGTGACGTGGGACTCACCAGCTTACCACTTCCTCGATGGAACAACTCCGTTTCGTGGTTTCGACACACATGTTGCTAATGAGAAACACCGTGCCTGCTATCCACTCCGAACTGAAATGCGAGGAGTCCTCGGTAGGACAGCAGGCTGTTCTTTCGTTCCCGGAGACACTTCGATCGAGACGTCGTGTGTCGGGCCGCAAACGAATCATGACGCACTTCGGCACCCGTTCGTTCGCCGTAGGCCATGCTATCGGTCACATACCACCCGAAAATCGAGTAGCCGTTCGACGTAGGAGACAGCAACAACTGAATCGAGTGACACACGCATCGCACAGCTGTCGTCCGATGCGGCCTGCAGTGACGTCAGTGACTACCATAGATTCGTCGACGTGAGCAAACTCGAGACGGTTCCGGAGACACCAGTGTCTCGGCTCGAAGAAAAAATGGCCGCTTCCTGTGCAGCGACGGTGCACGACCGGGGTGGTGGTTCAGGCCCAGGCCTCGTAGCTGCGGCCATGGTCTCCAATCGTTTCTGGACCGCTCTGGCCGTGATCCGTACTCGTCCCTCGTCGGTGGCGCTCCCGTCTTGGAAGCCAAGGGGGTCGAGAGACGACGACATGGTTCCCATACTGGACGATCGAACCGAATCCCCATCGGCCGTTCCGAGCGTCAGTGCTGGTCCCGACCGACGGTGGACTGCAACGAATCGAGCGCCCCTCCATCGATGACGTCTGAGCAGCCGAGTGAGGATGAACTGGTTGAAGCACTCGAGTCGCAACGTTCGAAAACGAACGAACGGCAGATCAAAGACGAGTTCTACGGAATTTACGAGTGTGTGACGTGTTCGAATGTGTGTCTCACGATTCGGGATCCGCCAGAGACGATGACGTGTCACGGAGAGTCGATGCGTCGCGTGACGACGTGTTCGATCGATGTTCAGACACCCGAAGTAGAATCCGTGCTGTTGGAGGCGTTCGGATTGCCGAAGGCAGGAATCGACATCTGTACCTGCGTCATCAACCAGCGCGCGGCGTCGGCATCACAGGTCGCCGATCTGCTCGGATACGATCGGAGTACGGTAACTCGATACCTGAACAAACTGGTCGAAGTCGGGATGCTAGACCGTCATCAACTCAACCGTGAGGACGGGGGCGTTGTCAACGTCTATACGGGATTGCCGATAGAGGACGTGAAACGGGAGACGATCGTCGGGTTCTACGTCTGGGCCGGCGAAGCGGCAAAACTGATCGAGGCAGCGAATCTACAAAAAGAGCAACAGCTCGACGAGCGATCAAATACTGAAGACGAAGAAAAACCGATGCTCATCTGGGAGCGATTGAAAGAATCGATGCGATCTCGGTTCGAGGGCTCGGAGTAACGGCAGTCAGTTTCTCACGCTGCGAGATAGCAACTGCTGCGGTGGCAAATGATTCAAGAAATGTACGTGCTTAAAAATAGGGGACTTAGCGCCTCGATTCAGCGAACGGCGGGAGATGCAGCGTTTTAGGGCTTGATCGAACGCGCCCGATCTAGGATCGCCACTACTTGACCAGTCATCGCCGTTCTTTCGACTGTCTCTTGCTTGGCGTCGTACTGAATCAGTTCAGCGTCCGCTAACTTCGGAAGCTGTGCGTGATACAGGGACAGACGGATGGTTGCCGGTGTTTCTTCGTTCGGTCTCGGTATCCGCTCGACTAATTCGTCGACTGAGACGGTGTTTGAACGCTGTGAGAGATACGAGAGAACAAACTGACATCGTGAATCCGCCAACGCTTGAAACGAAGAGAGTGGTTGAACAGTTCGTCCCTCACGTTGTGGCTGATTATTCGTTGACATTATTTCCAGTCCGCACTCGGCCGACTGCATCGTCGTTCGCGATGCGAAGCGACCGAATACGAGTCAACCCAATGTGCGTCGGTACATTAACAGTAGCGTGGGTGTGGAAGAGTGCGAACACATCAGCGCCGATGTAACTTCGATTAAAAGACGTATTACCAACTACGTCGTTGACAACCGCTTGAATCCTCTTCGTTTCCGGTGGGTTGACCAACTGTATAGTGCTCACAGGTCAACTTGACCTAAGCGTATACGAATCGTCATTTCGGCCCGATTACACGGACGCGACACGGTTATTACTCTGACCACCATCGGTTCTGTCTCAGTATGTCCTGTATCGTACAGAATACGTTTGACGACGAAACACCGGCCAGCGTGGCTATAGTCGAAACCATCTGTACTATCAAAAATATCGATCCGGCGAAATCCATGGCGGAATTGGACTCGGTTCTGTACGATCACATTGATCCCGTCGCGCTCGACAACATCGTCGGTTCGAGAACGAGCACCGAACCGATACGTATCGAGTTCGAATTCGATGAGTATCACATCCGTGTCACTAACGCTGGTCGTATTTTCGTGCGTGTCTGTGCCGACAAAGAGTGATATCGACGTTCTGTGTCCGAAAATTCGTGGCGAGTAGGAACACTCCGCTCGGAAAAATATCACACATCCCCTACGAACCCTGGTCGTGTGCCGTTCGATTTCACGACGAGTACGTGATGACCGGAACGCTCTCGGATCAGCGCGTGATGGCGGAATTCGCTGGCCGCTATGGGGTCGAGTCGATCTGTACTGTCGACGGATCACGGGGACCGACGTTCCGTGTTTGACCGTTCTCGAGAGCAAATAAATCAAACAGATACCGAGCGTTTCGCCGGGATCTGGTGGCAATGAGCCGTCACGTAGACTGATCGTCGTCTCCAACACCATTCAGAGATCAGTAGCTCGTTTGAGAAAAGGAGTCTCCCACGGGTTCGGTAGTCCGTGGCGCTGTTCGGAGACTAACCGGACACATCCACAGCAACATTGATTCGGCCTCGAGTGGCCACATCGTCGATGAGACGGTACAGGAACGGCGGATAGTGCACGGCCAGTGCATAACCGGGACAGAAATTTATACCAATACATCAGAGTAATTATAATGCTCGTTATCCACGCGACATTCCCGATCGATCCGGATAGCCGTGACGAAGCTCTCGAACTCGTGCAAGATTTAGCCGAACACTCCCGCAAGGAAGACGGTATCGTCGACTACCGAGTCACGACGGACGTCGAGAATTCGAACGTGTTCCGTTTCTTCGAACGATACGAGGACGAGGCTGCCTTCGGCGTGCATGCGGAGACGGACCACTTCGCGGCGTTCGAAGCGGTACTCCCGGAGTTGCTTTCAGGTGAACCGGAAGTCACCCGATTTGATATCGAATCGGCATCGCCAGTCGAACTGTGACCATCGAGACGCGTAACCTTGCTTTCGAGTAGGAAAC
Source organism: Natronorubrum thiooxidans (assembly GCF_900156475.1). Taxonomy (GTDB): domain Archaea; phylum Halobacteriota; class Halobacteria; order Halobacteriales; family Natrialbaceae; genus Natronorubrum; species Natronorubrum thiooxidans. The sequence continues at coordinate 79,234 of NZ_FTNR01000013.1, read as the reverse complement.
GCGGTGGCAACGGGCAACGGTACCCCCGACTCACTCGCCCTCACAATCGGGTTGGGGCCCGTCTACGGCATGATCCTCATACTTGGTGGGATGGCGTTCTAGATGTGGATAGTCCTCGGACTGGACTCCGATCTCGATACGATGGTGATGTTTGGAACGGCCCACGTCGTCTACGGCGTCGTTCTCGGCGCAGGGATCGTTGCTTGGTCGAATCGATCACAAGAGCGGTAACAAGACGAAATTATCCAGCGCCCCTCTACTGTACCAGATGATACACCACTCGATACTCGATCACGGGCCGCTTTCGGTAGCGACTCGAGACTTCGGCGCCGACCTGTCTCCGAACCACTTCTGGGAGACTGATCTCTCAGTGCACACTCCAGAGAGACTCGAGCCGTGTTCCATCGAACCCCATACTCCCCGAACGAAGGATGTGGTCCCCGCTGTTGTGGCTGAACAGCCGGTCAACGGCGACGAGTCCCTCGGATTCACACTGTTGCCCGTGAATAGGGGTATCGGAGGGCGATCACTGTGAGACGGTTCGTACTCGTTGCGGCCGGGGTCACGCTTGGGTCGTTGCTACTCGCCAGTTCGATCGGAACAACAGCAGCCTCGTTCGACAGCCCACTCGTGGTGAGTTCGCTACTCAGTTCGTTTCCAATGGAGGCGTTTCTCGCCCACTGGTGGGTGTTTCCGGCATCGATCCTGTTCTCGACGATCGCACTCGCATCGGGTGTGTCAGGAGCACTCTTTTTTAGCCCGTTCTTTCTGCTGGTCGTCGGGCTACAACCGGCACAGGCGATCGGTGCCGGACTTCTAACGGAAGTGTTCGGAATGGGAAACGGCCTCCGGTCGTACGTCAAGCAGGGCCTCGTCGACTACGCGGCGGCCAAGTGGCTTCTGCTCGGTGCCGTGCCATCGATCATCGTCGGCGCGTTCGCCGCGCAGTACGCCCCAGAAGGGGTATTGCGTGGGGTCTTCGGCGTCGGACTGGTCGTCCTCGGTGGATTTCTCGTCTACTACGAGCCGCCCGACAAGTGCGTTCCCGGTGAGGGAGAGGGGCCGTATCTGGAACGGAAGAACACTGGACGTGGCAAGACGGTCGTCGAAGCCGCCGACGGCGAGCGATACGTGTTCGACACCTGCTGGCGTCCACCCGGCGTGGCACTGGCGACAACAGGCGGATTCATTACTGGACTCATCAGCGCTGGCCTCCCCGAGATCGTCACGACACAACTCGTGATTCGATGTCGCGTCCCGCCTCGAGTTGCGATTGCGACGTCGGTCTTCGTCCTCGCCGTGGCTGCTGTTGCCGGAGCGGCCGTCCATGCATTGAGTGCGACACCCGTCTGGTATGTCGTTGCCTGGTCGATCCCGGGCGTCCTGATCGGCGGGACGATCGGGACTCGCGTCGGTAAGTACGTCCCGAGCGACCTCATGGAGGCCGGTCTCGGTGTCATCTTCGTCATCGTCGGCGGGATCGTTCTCGTGACGACGTTCCTGTTGTGAGTCGTGGTGTCCCCCCGACGACCGAACGGACGAAATCCGAGACAAGTGCTCGAATAGGGACCACCGGTTTCGCCCCCGTGCACTGTGAACGCAGCACCGCTGTGGTTATATAATACTTCTCGGAGTACGACCCCCTATGACGAACGGTTCCACTGAACTAACGCCACCGGAGTTCACAGTCGACGACGTTCTTCGGATTCCAGACGACCGCTTTACACCGGATACTGTCGCGGTCGTCACTGGCGGTGGATCAGGTATTGGGCAAGCGACGAGCGTTGCACTCGCACTGAACGGGCTAACCGTCGCTGCCGTGGATATCGACGAAGAAGGACTCGAGGAAACAGTTGACGTTGCAACGGCTCTCGACGCAGAGGGGCGAGTCGTCCCGCTCGAGGGCGACCTCACCGACGACGAGGCCGTAGAGGCAGCCATCGACGAAGCCGCCGACCTCGGGACGATCCGCTATGCCGCGAACATTGCCGGGATGCAACACATTGCGCCGATTGCTGACTTTCCGATGGAGACGTACGATTTCATGCACGATCTCATGCTTCGGTCGCCGTTTTTGCTGTCGAAGTTGGTCATCCCCCATATCGAAGCAACGGACGACGGTGTCGGTGCGATCGGGAACATGTCCTCAGTGCACGGCCATTACGCGACGCAGAACAAACCGGCGTACATCACGCTGAAACACGGGCTTACCGGACTGACTCGAGCGATCGCGGCCGAAGGTGGCGGATCACTCCGGGGATTCTCGGTGAGCGTCGGCTACGTGCTGACACCGCTGATGGTCGATCAGATCGAAGACACGGCCGAAGAGCGCGGCATCTCCGAACAGGCGGTGATCGAGGACGTCATGCTCGGGCAGGCTCGCACTACGGAGATGATGACGCCCGCGGAGGTTGCAAACCTGTTCGTCTTCGGGTTCTCGAGTCATGCGAAACACCTAAACGGCGCCGACTTGCTCTGGGACGGCGGCTACACCACGACATATGAGTGAGGCCGGTTCGAGGAACGTCGCGATCGCCTGTCAGGGCGGGGGGAGCCACACCGCGTTCACTGCCGGCGTTCTGAAGGGGCTGTTCCGCGAGTGGCCCGACGACTGCGAACTGGTCGGGATCAGCGGCACCTCCGGCGGCGCGTTCAACGCCCTCGCGGCGTGGTACGGGCTCGTTACGGCTGATGAGGCACGCGCCATCGAACTCCTCGAGGCGCTGTGGACCGATCTGTCGGCGACCGACGTCGGCGATCGGTTCCTGAACAACTGGGCTGCCGGGCTCTCGCGACTCGAGAGCAACGGAATTCCGATTCCACAGCTCAGCCCGTACCAGACACCCGGCTCGGAGGCTGGGAAAGATCGGATCCGGGAGACGCTCGAACGACATATCGAGTTCGCGGAAATTCCTGGCCTCTGTACAAAAAACGCTCCGAAGCTCGTCGTCGGAACGGTCGACGTTAACGCCGGTATCTTCGAGACGTTCGTCGACGAACAGGTGACGCCGCAGGCGGTGCTCGCGTCGGCTGCCGTCCCGACCCTTTTCGAGGCCGTCGAGATCGATGGCCACCTCCACTGGGACGGGCTGTTCTCCCAGAACCCACCGATCGACGACCTCATGGCCGGCAACGCCGGCCGCAAGCCGGACGAACTGTGGGTCATCCAGATCAACCCCCAAGAGATCGAGGGCGAGCCCACCTCCATCGAGGAGATTGCCGATCGGCGCAACGAACTCGCGGGGAATATTTCGCTGAATCAGGAGCTCCACGTCATCAAACGCGTCAACGAGTGGATCGACGCCGGACACCTCCCCGAGGACGATTTTTCGAGGACCGCTGTTCGACGAATCCCGATGGAAGAGAACTACCACTGTTCGACGAAAGTCGATCGGAGCCCGTCGTTTATCCGGGAACTGATCGACCTCGGTGAGACGCGCGCAGCCGCGTTTCTCGATGTCGGCCCGCCCGACGAGAGCGCCTACACTGTCTCGGAGCCACGCCACAATCATCCAATCGACTAACCGATCACAACCAAACCACAATGTCACGACTACCACTACTCGAACTCGACGACATTCCCGAGGCGTATCACCACCTGTTCACCGACGAGTATCTCGGCGACCGCCACATCTTCCGTGCGTGGGCGCACAACCCCGAGGTGCTCGAGGCAACCCTCGAGTATCTGAACACGCTCTACGACCAGCTTGGCCAGCGACGAAAAGAGCTGGTCATCCTCACTGTCGCTCGAGCGCGTGGCGCGCGCTACGAGTGGCACCAGCACGTCGACATCGCTCGCGAGAAGGGTGTTACACTCGAGGAGATGCGGGCGATCGGCGGCGACGACTTCTCGCTGTTCGACGACACTGAGTACGTCTTGCTCCAGTACGCTCGAGCCGTCGAATCGGGAACGGTGACGGACGAGATTCACGACGCGCTGGCTCGCGAGTATTCGCCGGCCGAAATCGTCGTCGCCGGGCTGCTCATCGATTTCTACGTCGGTCTCTGTAACTACATCGCCTCGGTCGACCTCCCGTTCGAAGGCGGCGAGTTCGTTGGCTGGACGCCCGACGACGAGGCGGTCGCCCGGCTTTTCGACGGGGACTCATCATAGTCAATTCGGTCGCTCCAGACACCTGAACGGACGATTTCGGGTGTTGCGGGCGGAACACTTTCGTCGCTCGTCCATGTCACTGTGTGTATGTCGACGACAATTACGACACCGAGTGTGGATGCGTCCTGTGCGTACTGCGAGTCGCGGATCTTCGATCACGATCCCATCTGTGTGCGCGACTGCACCGCCGACTGTGGCTCGCCGACGTACTTCTGCAACTACGCGTGTCTGTCAGCGCACATCGACGAGAGCGACCTGACTGCAGGCAACGTCTGCGAGTGGTCCTCCGATTGACATCCTCCTCCGCCTGGAGGCGGAGGAATCCCGAGCGGTGGGAGTTTCAGGTTTGCAACCAGGGACGCCGTCACTTTACGGGAACCCGTTTAACCCAGTCGTCGTGGTCGGTGGCTGACTGGCGGTGCCAAACCGCCGGTACTCCTATCCTCGGCGTCGTGGTCCCCATCTGTTGTTTTTGCCAGCAAGGAGTCGCTGACGCGTCAACGGACTCGGAGTTATCGTGGGCGTGCTCGACCGACGGGCACAGTGACGAACCCTTCAAGGATTCGCGTTCACCGCATCGGCGTTTCGGATATTGCCTCGTTAGATGGCGGGTGGACCGCCTCCGACGGTCGTTCGGAATCCGCTCCGTTCCGACCTGACCTTACTTCTGAGAAAGAGTTCCCCCAACTTGAAAGTACGGATTGGAAAGTCCAACTATGCTATCGTCAGTAGAACGTGACACGGAGTGACGGCGCGTATCCACGGCGTAAACACCGTGGTATTGCGCCTGCTCCGCATATAACGTCCGGGACTGTTGATTCTGGTCAATCTCGATGTTTCTCATCAGATCGAGACGTCCCTGAACGCGGCTTCAACGACTTTGCCCAGCGTCGGGTGGGCATGAATCGTGTTCGCCACCTCGTCGACGCTGGCGCCGGTTCGCATCGCGACGACTGCCTCGTGGATCAGCATCGACGCCTCGTAGCCGATAATGTGACAGCCCAGGATCTCGCCGTCAGGTGTCGCGAGCACTTTCACGAAGCCGTCCTCGAGTTTCTTCGCTCGCCCCATCGCCGAGTCGGCGTAGTCAGCGCGACCGACGATGTACTCACGGCCAGCGTCCTCGAGTTCCGCTTCGGTGGCTCCAACGCCAGCGATCTGGGGCTCGGTAAAGATCGTGTGTGGCATCGCCGTGAGATCGAGCTGGCGGCGGTCGTCGTGGACGACGGTATCGATCACGTGGCGTGTCTCGTAGTCGCCGGAGTGTTTGAACAGCGCGTTGCCAGCCACGTCGCCCTGCGCCCAGATGTTTTCGGCGGTCGTCTCGAGATAGTCGTCCGTTTCGATAAAGCCACGGTCGTCGACCTCGATGCTGGTTGCCTCGAGGTTCAACGCGTCGGTGTTCGGCCGTCGGCCGAGGGCAACGAGAACGTCCGACCAATCGACAGCGAGCGTCTCACCGTCGTCGGTCTCAGCGTGGACGCGGTACTCGTCTCCGATCTCCTCGACTGCTGTCACCAGATGGCCAGTGTGGACGTCGTGGCGATCGCTTGCGATTTCCGTCAGGGTCGTGGCGACCGCTTCGTCCTCACGTGAGACGAGCGAGTCGTTCTTTTCGATGATGGTGACGTCTGTGCCGATCGAGTCGAACACGTAGCCGAGTTCGACGGCGATGTAGCCACCGCCGAGGATGACGAGACTCTCCGGCGGCTCGGTCAGGTACAGCGCCTCCTTGCTCGTCAGATAGTCGATCTCCTCGAGGCCGTCGATCGGCGGCACGACGGGCCGACTTCCCGTTGCAACGACGATCTTTTCACCGGTTACCGCCTGCCCGTCGAGTTCGACCGTCCGTTCGTCGACGAACTGTGTTCGCTCTTCGAACAGCGTGAGCCCCTCCATGTTCCGGTAGCGGGCTGCCATATCCGAGGCGATCCCGCCCAGCAGGTCGTCCATCTCGTCGACGACACGTTCCCAGTCGATGCCCTCGAGACTGGCATCGACGTGAAACTGGTCTGCGTCCCGGACGTGGCTAACCGCGTTTGCGGCCTGAATCAGGATTTTCGATGGGTTACAGCCGCGATTGAGACAGGTGCCACCGAGCGGCCCGGGTTCGACGAGCGCGGTCTCGAGGCCGTGCTCCGCTGCCGCCGCGGCGACGTTGTTGGCTGTGCCACCACCGATGACGATGAGCTCAAAATCGGTCATTCCACCGGTATCGACTTCGGCAAGGTATAAATAGCGACCGGGGGTGTTCACCACCGAGACACGACCGACGAGACAGCGGTGCAAAGCGGCTGCTCGAACATCCAGTGCTAGTGTTCGGAGTCGGCGATTTCCGCGTAATACTCCGCTTTTGTCCAGTTGCCGTCGAGATACTCCCGAGCCCACTCGGGTTCGAGAAAGACCATGAAATCGACACTCCCATCGTCATCACGAGCGGTCGGCATCGCTCGCCGATCGAACCCCTGATCGACGATGTCGGCGTAGGCAGGTCCGAGGATTTCGATGTCGGCCTCAGGGCCACCGCTGTCGGTGTAGTCTGGAACGAACATCCCGTTTAATTCCCAGCCGGAGACCGAGAGTTCGTCGTCGATGGCGTCGACCATCTCCGCTGCGAGTTCGGTTGCCAACTCGCTGTCCTCGTCGGTTTCGCTGTTTTCGTCGTGGTCGTGATCGCCGTCATCACTGTGGGTGTCGTCCGATGCGCCGTCGCCGCTGTCGCTGATACACCCAGCGAGCGTGCCGCCGCCGATGGCAGTTGCAGTAGCGAGTACGGTTCGTCTCGAAATCCCGTTAGCTAGTTCGGATGCACTCCGCTGTTCCATACGGCCTGTCCGTAGTAGGCCAATAAATCGAGTTTGGTTCAACTCTCGAAAGTGTGGCGACAGGAGTTCTACAGCCGGACGGTTCCGCATACGAACGAGAACTGGGCCAGACTCTCATCATGCTCGCCACTCGAACTATGCTAATCACCCACACGAAGCCTGAAACCCGATCGTCATGTAAGTCTCCTCACATTTCGATGTTTTACACCTGTATGAATGTTATCCGGTTGGGCGTTGGCTACGAACACCCATCGAGATAATGTGACTGTAATGACATCACACAGGCGAGTCCGCAATTACGTCACACAGGCGATCGGCTCACGGCGGTGGTTTACAGCGATGGCGTCTCGCCTGAAGCGCCGGCAACGTCGATCCGTCCGGAAACGTACACGAGACTCAGCAGCATCAGGACAACGCCGAGCGGCAACAGCCACGCGAACATAGTCAACAGAAGGCCACTCGCCTGAATGCCAAGTGCGATCAAGATGACGGGGCCACAGCACACCGTTCCAGATAGTAGTGCGGGCACCGACGCGAACAGCCCGGATCCCGCGCCGATCCCGCAGGCTGCCGGCTGGACGACCGCGAGATAGGTCAGCCCGAGGTTGAGGCCGACGAGCCCAGCGATCACGAGCCCGATCGCCACGTTGACTGGCGACACCAGCACGCGAACGACACCGGTGTCGAGAAGTGCAACAGCCTCGAACGATGCCGGGCCGGTTCGGTCGAACATTCGGACCAGCGGCTCGTCGACCACGATCAGATTCGCCGCTACGTCCGGTCGGAAGGCGAGGTCACCGATCGCCCAGAGAAAAACGGCGAGGTAGACGATCGCGATGCCGACTGCGACCGACAGCGAGTCGCCTCGGCGAACAACGAGCGCCGTCGCAGCTCCCGTCTCGTCGAGTCGGCGCTTCAGATTTGGGCTGAACCGGGTATCCGTGCTCATTCGTGCACCACCGTCGACGGATAGTAGCCGAACCACGCGAACCACATCGCGTCGAACGCGATCTCGCGCTCGAGTGGCAGCGCATCCGGGTCGTACTCGTCGCCATCGACAGTGAACGTCCCGTCGTCGTATTCGACTGCCTCCGTGGCGGGATTGTGATACACGTAGCCCGTATCGAGCGCCTCGTCGTAGACGGTCACGTACGGAACGTCGCTTACTGTCCCCTCGATGACCAGTTGATCGCGGAGCGTCTCCTTGGGGACGGCCATCGCGCCGTCGGCGTTTCGCATCCCGATGACGACCGCCTTCGGTGGGAACTGGTCGTCCGTCGCCAACGGAGTAAACAGCGTGTTCTCGTTGTCGTAATACCCGCTTCTGGGATTGTACTCTCCATAGGGGTCGTCACCGTAATTACGAATGTGGCCGGTCTCCTCCGTGAGCACGACCGTCTCCGGATACTGCTCGCGCCATCGTCCCCACGTCGTCCAGGTTACCTGAAACTCCTCGAGGTATGCCCCCTCGAGCGGGCCGTTGAGTCCCCACGCAAGTATTTGGGGCCACCACGTCTCTGTCCCGCGGTCGAACATGACGAGATTGCTGTTGATCAGTTGGCCGGAGACGCCGAATTCGCTCTCGCCGCGATAAAAGCCCTGTGCCGTCCCGGTCAGGGGACAGTACGTGACCGCGACCGGCTCGCCGCCGACGACGTCGTTGACGATTTCGTGCCAGACGAGAATGTACTGGGGATAGGCCTTCGCTTCGCCGTCCATTTCGACGCCGAAGACCGGATCGTCCGCCTCAAGGGTCGCCGGTGGATCGTCGGCGGAGGCGAATTGCGGCTCGTCGATGGAGGGAATGCCGTCCTGTCCCGGCCCGCCGGAGAGACTCGCGGCCTCGAGTTCGTCGGCCGTGTACTCCTCGGGGAGCGACCGATCAGCTGTCGGTGGGCCACTCATCGACGTGGATTCGTCGTTTGTTCCGCGCTCGAGGATACTGGGGCCACCGAGACAGCCTGCCAGTGCAGAGAGACCGACAGCACCCGTCGCGCCGAGAACGCGCCGTCTGGATATGCCGTTTGTCATGTGACTGTCTCGCATAGGGACTAGCAGGATCCCATCCCAGATAACCTGCCGTCGGTTGTGTGTGCCGAACGCATAGCCGCGAGACAGTGTTTAGTCTCGGGCGATAGAACACACAGGTGTGGCCCGCACTCAGGAGACTGACACCGAAACGGACGGCGGTCGAACGAACGCAACGGCACGGGATCCGTTCCGAAACGGGATCGACCGACGCAGAGTACTGCAGTCATCGGCCGCCGTTGGGGCGACTGCAACGTTGGCCGGATGTCTTTCTGAGGCGGGCGGGCAACGGGCACCGACGATGTACGTGTTCAACACCGGTGATCGAACGCTGAGTCTCATCGATGTGGATACTGACGAGGTGATCGAGACTGTCTTCATCGGCACGACTGCGTCGTTCCCGGCCAATCAGTACGGGACCGGCATCGATTCGACGTACGACACGCTCTGGCTCAACGTCTCGGGCGGCGTCAAAGCCCTCGATCAGCAAACGGTAGACGAGGTCGCGACGATCGAGACGGGATTTGGGCCGAACTACCCCAATCTGACACCGGACGAGACCCAGCTGCTCGTCGCAAGCGGCGGGACGACGACGTTGGATCCCGACCCGGCAGATCCAGACGACCACGTTCTCGTTCGAATCGACGCTGATCGGGAGAGCGACACGTTCGGCGAGGTCACGGGCGAACTCGAGGTCGGCTACGCAGGCCCGTGTGATATGACACTCACTCCCGACGGTGAGTACGCGTTCGTCCCGAATATCGCAGACGAGACGATAAGCGTCGTTCGCGTCGATCCGTTCGAAATCGTCCGTCGAGTCGACGTCGGCGATCCAGCCGATCGCGGGAACGTGCTCCCGTTTATGACGACGGCGTCGTTCGACGGCGAGTATCTCCTGGTTGAAAACGGCGAGGGCGAACTGGGCTCCGATCCGGCGATTCCGCGCGAGGGTTCCGAAAGCATCTGGGATATCTCGACTCCCGAACAGCCAGTGGAGCTGGAACGCATTACCCGCGATGATGGGTTATCGGCACCCCCGATCACGAGTGAAGTCAGTCCCGACAGCGACGTCGCCTATCTCTTCACGCCGGCGATCGACGCGGTCACAGTGATCGACCTCGAGGAGCGAGCGGTCGTGCGAGACATCGACGTCGGTGGAAGCGCGATTTCAGGTGCGTGGGGTCCATCTCGTGAAAAGCTGTACGTCCCGGTGCAGACAGCAAACCACGTGGCCGTAATCGACCACGCCCAGCGGGAGTTGCTTACGACGATCGAGACTGGGGAGTCCCCGACTGGTGCCGTCGGTGGGATGGTCCGACCGGAGACGACTCCCAGCCAGCGGATCCAGAGTTCGCTTGCGTCCCTCGGACTCACAGTTGGCGAGCGAGAGCCGACGTTCTGTCCCGACGACAACTGTTACTGTGGCTGATACGGACTCTCGTCAGTCGGTGTCGGTCTCTTCGACGCTTGCGAGTGTCGTCCCGATGTACCGCGCGACGGCACTGCTCGTTCGAAGAGCGTCCGGTTCCGTTTGCAATGTTTATAACGATGGACCGCGTACGAAAAGAGAGACAACTACTGGCAGCCACCATTCGGACCACTTTGTACAATGACAGACACACACTACATCGAACGGAAGGATTTGACCGCCACGGAGATCATCGACGCGGTCGATGCTGGCAGTCGTATCGTCATCGAAATCGAGTTTCTTGGCAAACCGATTCGAATGGCTATTCGGAAACGAAACGAGACGTACTACTGTGATACACCGGTCAAACTGCTCACATACGACACCGAAGCGGAAATGCGAACCTGTCTCGAGCGATATCGACTCGCCAAGCCGGAGGGCGAATCCAGCCGCGAGGACGAACTCGAGTTATCCGGCCGCAGCGACAGTCACAACCCAAAATAGATCATCAGTACCGATACATACCTACGCATGACATCAGACACTCGGAGGGATGAGCCGAAATGACGGATCCCGACCCGGAGCTAGACGAGCTAATGCGTATCGACGACCCGGAGTTCGACCGCGTTCTCGAGTGCGTGTTCGGAATCCACGCCCACGAACGACGTACGTACTTCGCGCTGCTCGAGCTACCCGGTAGCACGGTAACCGAACTCGCTGACGAGCTAGACCGCGACCGAAGCAGCGTGAATCGCTCCCTGTCGACACTCTCTGAGAAGAAACTGATCGAGCGTGACCGAAAGATCCTGGACGGTGGTGGATACGTCTATCAGTATTTTCCGACGCCGATCCCGGACGCCAAAGCCCTGATGCACGACACAGTCGATCGGTGGGCGACACAGGTCCACGAGCGGATCGAGTCGTTCGATCCGTGACGAAGACGCGCTCGAGTAGGTACGGACTGCCAACTCGTGAGCCGCGATAGCGACAGCTGACCCGGGTTCCACTTCTACACGTGGTCGTCGCGCGATGGGACGTACAGCGAGGACCGGGGTCTATATAATCCTCTCGCGGTACGGCGGCGGTAATACACTCCCGAGATACCCTCAACTTCTACTCTCCCAATCATCTACTCGTATGCCAACCAATGTATCACGGTCCGTCGACCGCCGTCGATTGCTGCAGGTGCTAGGTGCGAGTGGGGCGCTTGCAGTCGCGGGCTGTCTGGGTGATGAGGAGTCCGATGAGCCAGCCGAATCCGACGACGGTACCGGAGCCGACGATATGGATGACGGTACGAGTGGCGCTGACAGCGAGGATCCAAACCTCGAGCCAGCGCCGACCGGTGCTGCACTGACAAACGACGAAATCCGGACACTCGTCGACGCGTTCGACGACAGAGTGTTCCAGGGTGAACAGAGCGATCCGTTTACGCCGTCACACGTGACGAAGTGGGTAAGCGACGACACGTTCATCTTCCTCCACTTCGACGAGCCGAATCCCGAAGAGGCGAACAACCTGCTTTGGGTCGGTGTCGGAACCAAGGGCGTCTTCTCGGAAGCGGGCCAGCCTGGTCCGGAGTTCACGCATTTCCACCAGTACGAGGCGGATGACTGGGACGGCGGGCACGGCGGCGAGGTCGGCGACGAAGGCTACTGGCTCACGCACATTGCTGTCGACGAGTTCGAGAGCCCCTTCGGCGAAACCGAACCCGGCGTCGACTACGAGTTCATGCCCACGCCGCCGGCAGCGTTCGACGGCGACTCGGTGGCGGATTTCGAGATCGAGGGGCAGGGCGGGCTCGATGACGACGATATCGAGACGCTGATCGAACTCTTCGACGACGAGCCCTTCGAAGGCGGACAGGCCGAAGACGGGTATCCGAACGTGCCAGCCCATATCGCCAAATGGGTTACCGAGGACGTGTTCGTCTTCCTCCACTTCGATGAACCGGATCTCAGGGAGGCAAGCGACCTCATCTACTACGGTATCGGCGTCCGTGGTGAATTCACAGCGGAAAGTCAGCCCCACGAGGACGACTTCACGCACTTCCACAAATGGAACGCCGAGTCCTGGGATGGCGGCCACGGCGGCCAGGAGGGCCAACACGGCTACTGGCTCGTCCACCACGCCGTTCGGCCACTCGAGATGCCGTGGGGTGACGTTGCGGTCGGTGTCGATCGGAACTTCATGCCGACGCCACTGGAGTGAGTGCACATGGGAACGAAGCGTTCAGAGTGGACGCGACGGAAACTGCTCCGTCGGTCTGGAACCGCCACGGTCGTTGCTGTCTCAGCGCTCGCTGGCTGTCTCGACTCCGAGACTGACGAGACCAATGAGGCTACCGATGATGCTGAACCGGCCGAGAGTGACGACTCGGACGACGATTCGTCGGCGACGGATGAGACAGCCGACGCCGATGACGGAAGCGACGTACTCGTCGACATGACGGGCGAAGAGACCATCGAAATCGAACTGGTCGATGGTGAGGAAAGCGACGACGGCGCGTTCGCGTTCAGACCCGACCACGTGCAGATCGATGCGGGGACGACCGTCCGCTGGATTAGCACCCACGATATCTTCCATACGATCACGTCGACAGACTCACTCGAGCAGAAGTCACCAAGCGGTGCCTTCCGAGAAACTGTCTCGACTGAGGGGGACAGTTACGAATGGAACGCCGACGAACCCGGAACGCAGCACTACTACTGTGAGCCACACGCCGGCTTCATGGATGGAACACTCGAAATAGTTTGAAAATACGATAGTTCGGCAATATATATTTCTGAAGACATATTTGATGGCGTTCCGATTTCCGTGTTTTTCGCATCTGAAATCGAAGCCATGCCGATGATACGTATCTTGTAACGAGTACGAATCATCGACAAGAAACACGGCGTCGTCGACCTCGTATTCCTCGCTAAATTCAGTGAGAAACAAATAAGCGAAATTCTTCGCTATCGTCGCTTCGGGCTTTGTATACAGTAATTTGTTTGTTTGTGGATCGACAGCGGCGTACAGCTAACACTTCTCGTCGTTCAGTTGGATCACGGTTTCGTCAACCGCAATGTGGTCCGATGATCATTCATCTGCCAGCTGTAGATTGGCCTTGTGGACCCAATTATGGACAGTCAATCGAGCACGCTCGACAGTAACTCTCTCAAAAATAGAGATAGTATTTGAAAGAGAAAGTTTTGCTAGAGATAGCTGAATACTCAATTTTATCAGTCGCGATGTCGCTTCTCGCTATACAAAATCCAGGTCGGTCTGGCTGAGACTACTACCGAGACACGCGTTTTCGGGTATAGATATTCAGAAAATGTGACTTCTCCCTTTTTATCATTATCTAAACACTGTCGTTGACCGCCGTTGACCGCCGTAGCTGGCGTCGAATTCGTTTCGTCGCCGTCCCGCTGGTAACTGGCTAGCACTATTCACAACGTTGGAATTTCAAAACATTCAAACTATTATAAAATAGTATTTGTTCCTACTGTTTACGGTCGGTGACGTGAGGTTGTGGTATTCAAACACCGTTGAAGCGTCAAGTGATTCGACCGACTGAGGCGGTGCCGACATACGCTCTTTTTTGTCATAGAACGTGTTATATACGAAGCAGTAGGGTGCAGAACGTGTGTCTAGCACAACTGTGGCTCCGAAAAATACAATTCTATTTATATTTCATCGAGCGTCGTTACTAATCTGCCTCTGCAGGCGGACGGGGGTGTCGAGACGTTCGCTGATCGATCTTCGCTCCACAACTGGGACAAATGAGGGAACGAACGCTGTCGTTCTGAACTTCGAGCCAGTCTTTGGGTATCTCTCCCTCGTGATCGCACTCGAAACAGAAGAGAGTCAATTTCTCTCGGGTGTTTTGATTGTGAATTTTGTTGCTTGCTCTCATTAGAGATAGTTACGTCTCTACAGTAATAGCGCTTATTCGAAATGAATAATGGTTGTATACATGCCGTGGAGACGGCGATATTTGTCTCGCTGGAATGCAAAATCTTGATGATATCGAAGAGAGTCTCCGAGAGGAAGGGTTTGACCTGTAGGCGTCTGTTCCGATAACTCCAGTCGGTGTTGTTTTGAGTCGACTGAGACTGCACCTCGATCGCGATCGACTTGGGTATCGGCAACGTGTTAAACAGTTAGCTGAGAATGCATTCTGAAATACTGACACGGACTGTTATAATCCGTTACTGCTGATAACCGACTCCCTCTCTGGTGATCAGCGGTAACTCGGTACAGCAGACCGTATGCGAGTCGCTACGAATTGTAGGCTTCCTGGGCGAGTTGATGAAATTTGTGGACAGTGTGTTCGTTGGGTCCGAGCTGGGCCTGAGCAAGCGCTCCTGTTTTGAGGCCGTCCCACTGACGTTCGACCAGTTCGAAATCCTCCTCTTGGAGCTGGCGACTCGTGCGGACGAACTCTCGTTCGTCTTCGGTGAGTTCACTGTCTCGGAAATAGTAGTCTGCAATAAGTCTGAATTGATCGGTGTCGATCGGATCAATAATGTAGGTCCCATAGCCGTCGGCAGTGCCGTACATGTTGATCGTAAAGTTCGGCCAGAGGTAGTGGAACTGAGCCTCACGTTCGTCGTGGATGCGCACCTCGTCATCGATATCCGCTTCGTGGGTGTAGTGGAGTACCCAGTGATAATCGTTGACCTCGAGTTCAGATTCGTCGAGCGAGATACCCTTGATCCAATCCTGATGGTTGGCCTGGCAGTGATCACACTCGGAGTAGTTGCTGGCGAACACCTTCCAGTTACATTCGACTTCTGAACTGATCCGACACGCATGTTCGTACTCTTCGAGTGGGAGTGCCTCGAGTCGGTCTTTCATGACGCCAGCCTGCTCGGCCAGCAGCATCGGATCGTCACGAGGGTTCACGAACAGTAACGGTCCGATACTATCGACGTGGACGTCGTCTGCGCTGTCGAGTTCATCGAGATCGATGTGTTCGGGATCAGTCATCGGGACGTCAGTCACGATCGCTGAACCGTCGCGGGCTGAGACGTTTTTGACGGCACGAACGGTGCCATCATTGGCTCGAACAACGAGCAACTCTCGGTTGCCGATAGTCCGAGTGAAGAACTCACCGGGGTCTTTGATGCTGTTGGCGTGGCCTGCGTACATCCAGTACTGGCCGAATATCTTCTCGTTTTCCATCTCGAAGACGTCGTCTTCGGTAAAGTACCTCGCTGGTAATGCGTTCGATTTCGCCGTGATGTCTGGGCTTACTGGCTTCGTCTGAGCGCTATCCCATTGGGTCATACGGTACCACAATTGAGTAAATTCGCAAAAAGGGTTGGCCAGTGATATAGCATACTGTTATATAATCTCAGTTCCTAAGCAGGCTGATAGAAGTCGTCGGGCGATGTGATCGATCCGTTGGCGATCAGTATAGCAGCCACTGACAGTCCCTGCATACCGATCGTACGACAGCTGTGCGAGTAGTGTGGAATCCGTTTCAGTTGTTACATATAGCCGCCGTAGACCACCAAACTGTAAATTGGCTCGGTCGACAGTATGTGTATGGACGACCGAAAACAGGCACGGTTCGGCTCCGGCGGCGAACTCCAGACAGACGAGTCCGACGACACGGACGACAGTTCAGAGGCCGCTCGTACCGACTTCGGCGACGAACTTGCGGAAAACGAGACGAAATCGGGGGTGAACCGATATACCGTTTCTAGCCTGCTCCAGAAGGCGGTTCGCCGGTCGGATGAGGAGACTGCGGCGTGGGCTGCGTGGGAACTGGTTCGATCGGGATATGCGTGGAACTTCTGGGATCGCATCAACCTCTACGTCGTCGAAGACCTGCGTGCCGGTCACGACGTTGCGCTCGTAGTGAGTCACTACGAGGAACTGGCTCGCGAGCGCTGGTCGGAAGATTCTTGGCGCGGACGTCTCTGTGCAGTTCACGCTGCGCTTGCGGCTGCTCGAGCACCGTCATCTCGAGAGTCTGCACACGCGGACGACTACTTCGGCGAACTTTCCGAAGAACGCGCGAGCGCACGTGAGGAAGGCCGTGAGCCGCGGTATAAGCACCCCGCCGACGAACTCGAGCCTGATGGAAAGTACGATGTTGCGTTCGACCAACATACCTACGAGGGAACGCGACTTGGCCGAGATGGGGCCTTCTTCAGAACCCACGGGGCACGAGTCGGTCCTGACGGTGAGCCGGAACTGAGTCGCCAGTGGCGCCTCCAGAGTATGCAACTCGAGGACCGCGAGTACACCGAGGAGGAACTGGCCCGCGCTGTCAGGCCAGTTGATCCGGCGGACAAGTGGTCTCAGGACGACGAACCCCGACGGGAGGATTAATCGTCACGAGACACCCCTCCGATCGGGTGCTACCCAGCATCAACCTACCAGCCAAACCTGCTAGAACGCACCAAGATGGTCGTCCCGTGGTTCGTACAGTCCACCGGTCATCCGCACTTTGTGAATCTCGTCCAGCGTCTCGCCGATCGAAGTGCCTCGCTCGCTCATCACCGCCGAGATGATGCCGATCGGAACACCGTTTTCGTACTGGTTTTGAAGTTGCCAGACGACGTCCTTGAGATCCGTGCCTGTGACTTCCTCGTCTAGATCCAGCTGCGTACGGTCGAACACTACGTGGTGGCCCGTCACGCGGTAGTGACGGCGGTAAAACTCGATAATTTCGTTCGCAATGTCCGTCTGGAACTCGACGTCGCACTCCGGACAGGTTGCGACGTATGCTGCCTGATCGTGTGTTGGTGATTGGTCTTGTGTACTCATAGGTTTTTGCGATCGTGTACTGGTTTCGGTCGGTCGGTGGCTTTTGTTGTGATCACGAGTTGTAGGCTTCCTGAGCGA
Organism: Natronorubrum thiooxidans; assembly: GCF_900156475.1. Lineage (GTDB taxonomy): Archaea > Halobacteriota > Halobacteria > Halobacteriales > Natrialbaceae > Natronorubrum > Natronorubrum thiooxidans. The sequence continues at coordinate 62,013 of NZ_FTNR01000013.1, read as the reverse complement.
GCTGGTGGAACCGGTGGACGGTGTGTTCGTTGGGGCCGAGTTGGGCCTGAGCAAGCGCTCCTGTCTTGAGGCCGTCCCACTGACGTTCGACCAGTTCGAAATCCTCCTCTTGGAGCTGGCGACTCGTGCGGACGAACTCCCGCTCGTCCTCGGTGAGTTCACTGTCTCGGAAATAGTAGTCTGCGATCAACTGGAACCGATCGGTGTCGATCGGGTCGATAATGTAGGTGCCGTAGCCGTCGGCAGTGCCGTACATATTGACCGTAAAGTTCGGCCAGAGGTAGTGGAACTGAGCCTCACGTTCGTCGTGGATGCGCACCTCGTCATCGACATCCGCTTCGTGGGTGTAGTGGAGTACCCAGTGGTAGTCGTTGACCTCGAGTTCGGATTCGTTGAGCGAGATGCCCTTGATCCAGTCTTGGTGGTTGGCCTGGCAGTGGTCACACTCGGAGTAGTTGCTGGCGAACACCTTCCAGTTGCACTCGACCTCCGAGACGATTCGAGTGGCGTGTTCGTACTCTTCGAGCGGGAGTGCTTCGAGACGGTCTTTCATGACGCCGGCCTGCTCGGCCAGCGGCATCGGATCGTCGCTCAAGTTCACGAAGATGAATGGGCCGATGGTGTCGACGTGAACGTCGTTGAGACCGTTCGTTTCGCAATCGAACTCCTGTACGTCCTCGTCCTCGAGGTCGGGGTTCAGACTCGCTTCCTCGAAACTCTTGGGTGTACTCTGGAGTTTTCCCTCCAGATCATACGTCCAGAGGTGGTACGGACACCGGATCCGACTCGTTTCGGCGGGATCGGTCATCGGTGTATCTTCGACCATTTTCGACCCACGGTGGGCACAGACGTTATCGAACGCTGTGACGTTGCCATCGTGGTCGCGGACGATTATCAGTTGGCGGTCACCGATGGTTCGAGTGAAGAACTGACCGGGGTCTTTGATGCTGTTGGCGTGGCCTGCGTACATCCAGTACTGGCCGAATACCTTCTCTTTCTCCATCTCAAAGACATCGTCTTCGATAAAATACTTCGCTGGTAATGCGTTCGATTGCTCCGTGATATCGTCGCTCACGTCTTTCGTTTGTGAATCGCTCCACTGTGTCATACGGTACCAACAATACAACAACTACTAAAAATGGTTCACCAGTGATATTGAACATGAATATAAGCGACCAAGACTTCCAGCTCCGAAGGCTGGTATTTGATGACGGTGATGACTCGGACGGTTTGCTGTACCGATGTCCCGGCGCATCCGAAGAACGAACGTGAACAGGTTACGTCGCTGTCGCTGTTGGGACGACGTATCGATGCCCGTTCGAACGAGTACTACTGTCCTGGGGTGATACTATTGCGAATCCGCTCGGCGATTTCGTTCCGAGAGGGGCGTCGCTCCGGTTCGTCTGTATCGTAGAGGCGCTTCGTGACGAGGTCTATCAGGTTCAACTGTTCCAGTAGCTCACGAGCCTGCTTCCGCTCGAGATCAAGTTCTCGGTGGACGTCGTACAATGTCATCGACGATTCGATCGCATCTATCAGTTCGTCGATTGCGATGTCTTCTGGGAGTCCGATCCCATCAGCGACGAGTTGGTTCTCGACAGCCGACTCGTCGGCACCGTCCTCGACGACGGTGTTCGTGTCGTACGATGCGGGTTCGTGGACGCCAGCGTCGATCATGTATCGACGAACGGTTTCGGATGCGACATCCATCTCGAGGATGTCTGCCATCGCGGTGAACGTATCGAACGTGTCGTACAGACACTGCAAATACTCGACGTCATCGTAGGGTGGCAGATCGTCGTTACGTGCGGATGCGAGCTTGCGCTCGGTTCCACTGTCCAGTGTGTGATTGTGCTCCGTTTCATTTTCAGTCTGCGTTTTAGCGTCCTGTGTGGGTTCGTGAGCGGACGCGTTCATGCCTTCGGTTGGCGACCTCGATTTCGATTCGTCACTGGATACTGCCGTTTCGATGTCGGCCGCTGCTCTGTTCTCATCCGTCTTTGGCCGTTCGGAGTACACGACCGTTTCGTCCGTATTGCCGTCAGGTGCAGGGGCGACGTCGGCCGTCATTCCAGCCGAATCCGGCTCCGTATCTGTGAACTCGAGAGCGAACGTTACGACGATGGTTCCATCCGAGATAACGCTGACTGACTCTCTGACACTCGACACGCCCGAAGGCGTGTACTCGTCGATCGGCGGCACGGCTGCTGGCGAAAACTCGATCTGTAATCCACCGTTCTCTTCGAGTGTCGCTGTTTGCGGTGTTGGTTCGGTTCCCGGATGAGCCGTCGTCGCTCCACAGAGCGGCACGGCAACATCGACCGAGACGTTGAGTTCGCCACCGTTCCCCCCAATAGTTGCGTCGACCTGATGGACCACCCCACCGTCGGACTCGTATTCCTCGATCGTTTGAGATAGCATCCCAACCGAGTCACTTACTACCATGGTATCTACAATCATCCAGTTGTTCGGGTTAAGACTGAGTGGGGAATAGTTCACACTATTAAATAGTCGGCGATGAATCTAAGTTACAGTTGTCGTCAAATTCCAGTTATTCGGGCGGTATTTTTCTTGTTCACTGTCCATAGACCACACAATCTTTTTATTCACTCTTCCTGTTCAGCCTAGACGAACGTTTCCGGGACGGTGATCGATTCCGGTGGAGGCAGATCCGCAAGGAAGCTATCACGGCCTGAAGTCCACGATTTCCACGCCATGGCAGCTATGAACACGATAACAATCAGTACCGAAAAAGAATCATTTGTCGAGATTGCAAAGGAAGCACCAGCTGGCGTTCGAATTCCCGTCGAAGTACGTCTGCCGGTCTCTGACCCCTTCGATGCCTATCGAACGGTCCGTGATACGAAGCATGATGGATTCTATCTCGAAACCACAGGCGGTCAGTCGGGATGGGGATACTTCGGTGTCGACCCCGTTGAACGAATTCAGGTGAGTGCGAACGTGGTCAATCGAGACGCAATGAGTCCATCGATTCAGGCGATTGACGCGCTCTTGGAACGCGAACGGCTGGTTCGCGGATCCTGCACAGTTCCATATCCATGCGGTGCATTTGGATGGCTCTCCTACGACGTCGCCCGGGAACTCGAGGAGTTGCCATCGACGACGAGAGACGAACGAGGCCTTCCGCGCCTCCAACTGGGCATCTTTGACCGCGTCGCAGCGTGGCAAGAGCCGCGAGACGGTGGCGTGGAACTCCGGATCACGGCGTGTCCCATCGTCGACGATGAACCGACCACTGCCTACGAGACTGGACGGGAACAGGCGCTTTCGCTGGCACAGGCCGTGATCGACGGTAGCGAGCCAACACACACGGCTCCGGCTTCTGCAGCGCGGGCGACGTTCGAGAGCGACTGCGGACGGGCGGCATTCGCTGACCGTGTCCAGCGGGTCAAACAGTACATTCGCGACGGTGAGACGTTCCAAGCGAATATTTCTCATCGACTGGTCGCGCCAGCAGCTGCCCACCCGGTCGACGTGTTCGACGCGGCCCGACGGGTGAACCCGGCCCCCTACTCGGGCCTGCTCGAGTTTCCGGGACTTGATCTCATTAGCGCGAGCCCCGAGCTGTTGCTCGAGGGGGCCGGATCAGAACTTGTCACGGAACCGATTGCTGGAACCAGACCTCGAGGCGAGACCCCAACGGCGGATACGGAACTGGAGAGAGATCTCCGTAGCGACGAGAAAGAACGGGCAGAACACGCAATGCTCGTCGATCTCGAGCGTAACGATCTCGGTAAGGTAAGCGAGTTCGGCTCTGTTGACGTGACGGAGTATCGCCGTGTGGACCGGTACTCGGAGGTTATGCACCTTGTCTCGCTCGTCGAAGGGAGCCTTCGGGACGACGTAAACCTCGCTGACGCTGTTGCAGCAGTGTTCCCCGGTGGAACGATCACCGGCGCACCCAAGCCGCGAACAATGGAGATCATCGACGAACTCGAGGCGACGCGTCGCGGTCCGTACACCGGGAGTATTGGGATCTTCGGTTTCGACGATCGGGTGACGTTGAACATCAGTATCAGGACGCTGGTCCGGCACGCCGACGAGTATCACCTTCGCGTCGGTGCCGGTGTCGTCCACGATTCGATCCCAGAACGCGAGTACGATGAGACCCTCGACAAGGCGCGGGCACTCGTTACGGCTGTCGATGAGGCACTCGGCGAACAGGCGTCGTTCGCCGTCGAAACTGTTCCTGATGTAGCTGGTGGTGTGGAATGATTCTGATTATCGACAACTACGACTCGTTCGCGTACAACCTCGTCCAGTACGTCGGGGAGTTCGAAGACGTAACGGTACGACGCAATGACGAAATCGACGTCGACGGAATACGAACGCTCGATCCTGACGGCATTGTCGTGTCTCCTGGCCCGGGAACCCCCGCAGAAGCCGGCGTTTCCGTCGACGTCTTCTCCGAAACCGCGTATCCAGCACTCGGCGTCTGTCTCGGCCACCAGGCGCTCTGTACCGCCCACGGCGTTCCAGTTGGGCACGCACCCGACGTCGTCCACGGTAAACCGTCTGTGGTGAGCCACGATGGGACTGCCCTCTACGACGGCGTTCCGAACCCCGTTGAGGTCGGTCGGTACCATTCACTTTCGATTGACAGGAACGACCTGCCGTCGCAACTCTTCGAGACGGCACACACTGACGACGACAGGGGGATAGTCATGGGGGTCCGACACGCTCAACGGCCCCACGTTGGGGTCCAGTTTCATCCGGAGAGTATTCTCACTGACGCAGGCAAGCGAATCGTTCAGAACTTCTGTTCATCAATCGTCCACGGCTGAGTCGCGTGCGTTTGGCTGTCACACTTGCACTGCGATACAGGCGACTTTTTCGCCGGCCGTAACGACGGATTCTCTCGTGAGCGAGTAGACGACGCCGGCGTCGGTTGTCGTCACGGACTGGCGTTTTTTGAATGTGGTCGGACAGTACACCGTTCCCAGCTCAGCTTCCTGGGACACGTGATCACCAACCTCGATATCCGGATTTGACTCGAAGATACCGGACCGGTCCGTTCCGATACGACCTCCGTTGTGACGGAGAAGCGTCTGTGGCGGTGTCGCTGCTGGCTCTTCACGGATGATTCCCAGTTTACCGAGGACGTTCCGAAGCCCTCGTACACCTCTCCGTGCCGCGTCGTGGTCGATCTGGCGACTGTTCGAGAGTTCCGGGACGATCGCCGGAATACCGGCCCGCGCAGCAGCCGTCCGAAGTTTTCCCTGAAATGTCTCGTCCCCCTCTCCCCCGTGGTCGATCGCCGTACCCGTCAGTAGATAGTCCGTGCCGAACGTCGATGCAAGACGTCGCGATTCCTGGTCACCGCTCTGGAACCGCACGTGCTCGAGCATGTCTGCGGTACCAGTGTGCAGGTCGATCACAAGGTCTGCCGTCTCGATCAGTTGCCACAGTGTGGCGACCATTCGTTCTTGCACGGTCCCATCGTCGTCACCCGGCCAGACGCGGTTGCAGTTCGGATTGACTGCATCGATCGCCTGTGGCGTGACATACGACGCATGATCGAACGCGAGCGTGTTGACGATTGGAACGACGATCACCGTCCCGGCGAGATCCGTGGCCAGCAGACGATGATGAAGTCGGCGCAACGCAGCCGTCCCGTTGAGTTCAATTCCGTGCTGTGCGGCCTGCAGGTACGCAGTCGGCCCGATCCCGCCCTCGTATCGGTGACGGTCACGGTGATGTCCGTCCCGGACGGCAGACGACCGAGGCGGCGCTCGCGCTTCGTATGAGTAACGTCCTCGTACTCCATATTGGTTCAACCGCTCGGTAGGGCTTGTAAGTTTGGACGTATCTCGAGGAGGTGACGTTTTACGTGACCGCCGTACAGCAGTCAGTCGTATGCATCTCGAGCAAGCAACGTGGACGGAGATCGATGCGATCGACACGACTCTGGTGCTGTTTCCTGTCGGAAGCACTGAACAGCACGGTCCACACGCACCGCTGGGTACGGACACGCTCAACGCCGAGACGATCGCGGACGCGGCGGCCGAGCGATACGACGGGACGGTCGTCGTCACACCCGCGGTCCCAGTCGGTGTCGCCGAAGAACACAGCCAGTTCACTGGAATCCTGTGGACGTCGCTGTCGACGTTCAAAGCGTACGTTCGTGATATCGCCAGAAGCCTTGCCCACCACGGATTCGATCGACTCGTCCTCGTTAACGGTCATGGCGGGAATACGGTTGCCCTCTAGGAGGTTGCCGGCCAGAGCAGCAGGCATGATGACGCGTACGCCGTGTCGGTCACGTGGTTCGACGAGGTCGGCGAACACAGTTCCCGTATAGGATATGGCGGGCCACTCGAGACCGTGTTGCTTCGGCATGCGAATCCCGACACCGTCCGTGACGAACGCCTCGAGGAGGTCGCCGAGACGCTGGTCGAACTGTTGCAAACCGTCGCCGACCGCGACCACGAGATACCCGACCACCGCTGATGGGGTTCGATTCGGGCCGCTTACGGTAGGGGGCCGTGTTTCGCGCCGGACTGATGGCTTCAGACGGTCTGCGGTACCGATTGACCACCGAACACCAGCGGCGTCTCAGTCCCAATCGGCGAGCTACTTCACAATGATATCAGTGTTATTTTTATCTCCGCTGTTATCTTCGGTCTCGGCCGCCGAAACTCTACTAGTAATAGAACCGTCATGTTGTTGCGAACGATGCATGTGAGCGATAACTATATTTGTCCGCCTCAGGGATATCGGATTGTCAGTTATGAACACACACGATAGTCTGCCAGCCGAAGCAGATACGGTTATCGTCGGCGCTGGGATCGTCGGGTGCAGCACGGCGTACCACCTGACCCAACTTGGGCGCGACGACGTGGTTGTCGTCGACCAGGGTCCGCTTCCCACGACTGGCGGCTCGTCCAGCCACGCACCGGGGATTATGTTTCAGACGGCAGATGACAAGGTCCTCACGAAGTTCGCAATGTACAGTCGTAAGCTGTACTCGGAACTCGAGGACGATGACGGCGAACCACTGTACAGCAAGACTGGCGGCATCGAAGTCGCACGAACTGCCGAGCGAATGGACTACCTCCAGCGTCGCGTCGAGCGAGGGACGGCCTGGGGTATCCCGGACCCACAAATCCTCTCGCCGGAGGAGGTCGAAGAGAAACTGCCACTCGTCGACAGCGATGTTATCCAGGGTGGCTACTACTCGCCAAGCGATGGCCAGGTCTCGGGCGTAAAGGCGTGTGCTGCGTTGGCCGAGGCCGCGATGGAGCAGGGAGCACGGTTCGTTCCACACACGAGGATCGATGATGTCGCAGTCGACGGCGATGAGGTCCAGTCGGTCGTCACCAAAAACGGCGATATCGAGTGTAACGAAGTCGTGATCGCGACCAACATCTGGGCGCGTCAACTCGGTGAACAGCTCGGTGTCCATCTGCCGGTCACCCCGGTTGAACATCAGTACACGATCACCGAACCGCTCGAGGAACTCGCCGAGAGTCACACGGACGTCACCGATGATCCGGTCTACGAGAACTATCGGGATGTCTCCGGAGAAAAAGCCGATCGGCTTCTTTCGGACCCAGATCGACCGATTCTCCGCGATCAGGATCATGCGATGTACTTCCGGACCCACGGTGACGCGTACGGAATCGGCTCGTATAACCACGAGTCGATCGTTCCGGATCCACAGGAGCTTGGCGGCAACGACGAGGATGGTGAACAGGGGTCGGTCCACGAGTTCTCCGACTACCATATGGACAACCCGACCCACCCCGACCGCCCGGAGAAAGCACCGCGACAGGCCAGCGACGAACTGCTACCTGCGACGGCGGAGAAAGAACTCGAGCACAAGTTCAACGGGATGTTCTCGGAGTCCCCGAACGGGCTGCCTATAATGGGGCCCGTCGCGGAGTACGACGGGCTCTGGTCGGCGGCAGCGATCTGGGTGACCCACGCTGGCGGCGCAGGGAAAGCCCTCGCCGAATGGATGGAAAACGATGCGCCACGGCTCCCAGACGGACCGATCGACCTCTCACACTGTAACGTCAACCGCTTTCAGCCCCACGAGGGGAGCTGGGACTTCGCTCGCGATATTGGGGGTGAAGAGTACCGGATCGTCTACAACATCGTCCATCCCAAGTGGACCTGGACGGACCACCAGCGCGACATCCGCCGGAGCTCGATCTATCACACATTAAAAGAGCTCGACGCCGAACTGTGGGCGGAAGCCGGCTGGGAGGAAGCCCACTGGTTCGATTCGAACGCGGATCTTCTGGCGAAATACGGCGAGCAGATCCCTGATCGCGATGGCTGGGAGGCGAAGTACTGGTCGCCGATCGAAGGCGCTGAGGCCATGCACGTGCGCAACGCCGTCGGCCTTCACGACATGACCTCGTTCAACAAGATGGAAATCAGTGGCCAGGGCGCTGATGAGTTCATCCAGTACCTGTGTACGAACGACATGGACATCGACGTCGGTCAGGTTCGCTACACGCTCATGTGCAACGAGAACGGTGGCGTTCGCGCCGACATCACTGTCACGCGCGTTGACGACGACAGATACCTGGTGTTGACAACTGGGCGTGACGTCGGACAGAACCACCTTGCGTGGATCAGCCAGCATGCACCCGACGACGTCGTGGTCCGGGACGTCACATCGAACCTCTCGTCGTTCGTCCTCACGGGGCCAAAGGCCCGGAAGGTCTTAGAGAAGGTCACTCGAGCCGACCTCTCGAACGACGCGTTTCCATACTTCTCCGCACAGGAGATCTTCATCGAGAACGTTCCGGTTACCGCACTTCGTGTCTCCTATGCGGGTGAACTCGGCTGGGAACTGTACACGCCAAGCGAGTACGGCGAACGGCTTTGGGAACACCTCTGGGAGGCCGGACAGGAGTACGACCTCAGACCGTACGGCAACGGGGCGCTTGACTCCCTGCGCCTCGAGAAGGGCTTCCGACTGTGGGGTGAGGACCTCCATACCGAACACAACCCATACGAAGCCGGCTTGAGCTTCGCCGTCGACCTCGAGACCGACTTCATCGGCAAGGAAGCAGTCGTTGCGGCTGCTGACGGCGACCGGATCAGCCACAACGTCGCCTGCCTGACGCTCGACGACGAGGAGGCGGTCGTCTTCAAAGATCGACCCGTTCTCGACGGTGACGAGACGCTTGGCTACGTCCACAGCGCCGAGTACGGCTACGCCGTCGGCTCCTGTGTCGCCTACGCATACCTCCCACCCGAGTACGCCGAGCCGGGGACTAAACTCGAGATCCTCCACGAGGGTGAGCGATACACGGCGACGGCCCGTGACGAACCGCTGTACGATCCCGAGCGCGAACGCGTCCTGTCGTAGTCACCTCCGGCAACCGTAGCACGATCTTTTCATTACACGTCCACGTCGTTTACGTTCAGTGACTAGTCGAGCCGAGGCTATTCGTTGACTGTTGCTGTCCATTACTCTCGTCAGTGCCCCCGAAAGCGTCTACTCGTGACCGCTGTGAGGCAGCGCCAAACGAAACGCCGACGTGATCACGCCGGTTCCGGGCGCTATCTCCGCTCACTCACGATGTTCTCTACAACACAATCAAAGCTGCGAGCCTACAGGAAGACGTCACAGTCTCGCTCTCTTAACCGGTGAGAGCGAGGTAACCACGCTCGGGAAAGATCGTCGTCGACACGACTCGCAAAACCCATAACAATACATACATTTTGTGGACACGACACAGTTTCGGTATGTGCCGTCGATCGCCCGATCTGCGAGCCGTTCACGGCGTCTATATTAAATGACCGGTGCACTTATCAGACCGACCGTGCCACTGGTGTGTGTTACATGTCCACAGAGAGTCTCCCCTCTCGAGCCGAGACAGTGATTATCGGTGCCGGGGCCGTCGGGTGTAGCGTTGCCTATCATCTGACGGAACTCGGTGCCGAAGACGTCGTCGTCGTCGATCAGGGACCGATTCCAGTGACGGGCGGATCGTCGACGCACGCGCCAGGGATCATGTTCCAGACGTCGCCATCGAAGATTCAAACGAAGACAGCCCATTACACGAGTCGGCTATTGAAAGATGCGGGCGTCTATACTGAAGTCGGCGGAATCGAACTCGCCCGATCGGACGCACGAATGGACTTCCTCCAGCGTCGCGTCGAGTGGGCCACCTCGTACGGCCTTCCGGAGCCCCAACTTCTCGATCCAGCGGAAGTCGTCGACCGCCTCCCGCTGGTCAACGAAGACGAAATTTTAGGCGGCTACTACTCCCCGACCGACGGTCAAGTGGCTGGTACAGACGCGCTCCAGTGGTATATGCAGACGTCACCAGCTCGGTTTTTCGGGCACACGGAAGTCACTGATATCGAGTCAAACGGCGGTGAGGTACAGGCGGTCGTCACCGACAACGGGCGTATCGAGTGTGAGCGGTGCGTGCTCGCGACGAACAACTGGGCGTACCAGACCGGCCAGATGGCCGGGATCGACCTGCCGATCACACCGGTTGAGCACCAGTACACCGTCACCGAACCGCTCGAGGAACTCCAGGGTAACGAGCACACGATCGGTGATGCTACTGCCGGCCTCGAGGTGCCTGGTGACCGACAGATAACCGAGTTCATGGCCCAGTCCCCTGATCGGCCAGTTGGTCGCGACCAGGACAACTCGCTGTACTTCCGGACCCACGGCGACGGCTACGGACTGGGTTCGTACAATCACGAGCCGCTGGTCGTCGATCCGAACGAGATGGGGACGAACAGCGACGAGAGTCAGGCGTCGGTCCACAGCTTTACCAAAAAACACTGGACACAGGCGACACACCCGAACCGCGACAAGTCGCCACAGCAGGCGTTCGACGAACTGCTTCCTGCGACCGAAGGGAAAGCGTTCCGCGTCACCGAGAACGGTATCTTCGTCTACACTCCTGACGGGATGCCGGTTATCGGCGAGACAGCGGCAATCGATGGGCTCTGGACCGGACTCGCAATCTGGTGGACACACTCCGGCGGCTACGGGAAAATCCTCGCGGAGTGGATAGAAAATGGCGTCCCACGGCTTCCGTCCGGGCCAGTCGACACGAGCGGGATCCACGTCAACCGGTTCGAGCCACACGCCGGCAGTCCCGAGTACTTTACCGATCGTGGCGGCCTGCGATACCAGCAGGTCTACAGCATTGTCGAACCGCGGTGGCAACCGGATGACCATCGTGGCCTCCGTGTCAGTCCGTTCTACCAGCACCAGCAAGAACTCGGCGCGGAGTTCTATCAGCGCGGCGGCTGGGAGGTTCCGCAGTGGTACGAACACAACGCCGACCTTGTCTCGAGATACGAGGACCGGATCCCCGAGCAAGACGGCTGGCAGTCAGTCAACCGATCCCCGATTGAGGGAGCCGAACATCTCCACACTCGCGAGAACGTCTCTATGTTCGATATGACGACGTTCAGTTCAATTATGGTTGAGGGCGACGATGCCGGCCAGTTCCTCCAGCGAATCTGTAGCAACGACATGGACATCGACGTCGGCCAGGTGCGTTACACTACATTGCTGAACGAGGGTGGAACCGTCCTTGCCGACCTCACCGTTGCTCGACTCGACGAGACCGAGTACATGGTGACGACCGGTGGCGGTAACTCACCGGGCATTCACGGCTCCTGGATCGAGAATCACGCACCCGAAACCGTTTCCATCACGGTCGAGGAATCAGCAAAGTGTACTGTCGGCCTGTGGGGCCCGAAGTCGCGACTGCTGCTTCAGCGTGTCACTGACGCTGCTGTCTCCAACGATGACTTCCCGTATTTCAGCTGTAAGCGCCTCTACGTTGGCGATGTCCCCGTGATCGCGCTTCAAGTATCGTACGTTGGCGAACTCGGCTGGGAGCTGTGGGCACCCTCGGAGTACGGCCAGAAACTCTGGACCACGCTGTGGGAAGCCGGACAGGATCTCGACGTCAGACCGATGGGCAGCGGCGCCCTCGAGTCGATGCGCCTCGAGAAAGGGTTCCGGCTGTGGGGGACGGATATCGATACCGATGTCACTCCGCTCGCCGCTGGAGTGCCGTTTGCAGTCGATTTAGACACCGATTTCATCGGAAAAGACGCGCTGGTTGAAGCCAAAGAGTCGGGAGTCGATACCCGGGTTGCCTGTCTGACTCTCGATGAGTCGACTGACGTCATGTTGGGTGGACGGCCGGTCCACAAGGACGGCAAGGCTGTGGGATACGTGCAGGCTGGCGACTACGGCTACAGTATCGAGAAGTCGATCGCCTACACGTACCTGCCGAGTGAGTACGCCGACGCCGGAACGTCGGTTCAGATCGAGTGTGAAGGGACGACCTACGACGCAACAGTTCGTGACGAACCGCTGTTCGACCCCGGTCGAGACAAGATCATTCGGTAACGAGTGGCGCTTCGCGAACACAATTCCGGCTATGAGCGAATCACAGGAACGAGATCCGTTGATACAGTACGACGATATCGCACAGGCACGAGAACGACTCACTGACGAGACGGTCGTCAAGCGAACGCCGATCGAGCAGAGTACGTCGCTTGGCGAGATGGTCGACGCGGAGGTGTACCTGAAGATGGAACACCTCCAGTGGACTGGCTCGTTCAAGACGAGAGGGGCGTACAACAAGATCTGTCAGGCGGTCGATAACGGCGCAGACGAGTTCGTCGCCGCCAGTGCGGGCAACCACGCACAGGGTGTCGCACTCGCGGCGACGAACTGTGGTGCGGACTCGACGATCGTTATGCCGAAACACGCCCCGCAGGCGAAGATCGACGCGACGCGGAGCTACGGCGCGACGGTCGAACTGGTTGGGCAGGATTTCCAAGAAGCGATGGAGTATGCACAGTCCTACGCGGCTGAGCAGGACGTCGAATTCGTTCACGCGTACGACGATCCACACATCGTTGCCGGGCAGGGAACACTCGGTATCGAGATGCACGAGGACTGTTCCGACGTCGATACCGTCGTCGTTCCGATCGGTGGTGGAGGGCTGATCAGCGGCATTGCGACCGCGCTCGATCATCTCTCCCCGGAGACACGCGTTGTCGGAGTTCAGGCCGAGGGCGCCGCAACCGTCCACGAGAGTCTCGCCAAGGGGATTCCGGTCACGCTCGAGACCGTCGACACCATCGCGGACGGGATCGCGACTGGCGGGATCTCCGATCTGACACTGAATCTCATCGAGCGACACGTCGACGAGGTCGTCACTGTTAGCGACGCTCAGATTGCGAATGCGATATTGCTGTTGCTCGAGCGGGCAAAGCAGGTCGTCGAAGGTGCGGCCGCATCGTCGGTCGCGGCGATCCTGAGCGACGATCTAGACGTACGCGGCGAGGTAGTCATGCCGCTTCTTTGCGGGGGGAACCTCGATATGACAATGCTACAGACAGTTCTCATTCACGCACTGACGGAACGAGGGCAGATCCTCCGTCTCCGCGTGAAAATCGATGATATGCCGGGGAAAATGGATGAAATCTCGGGAATCATCGCCGACCACGGCGCCAACATTCAGACTGTCCGCCACGATCGCGCAGTCGAAGATCTCACTGTCGGTGAAGCGTATCTGGTATTCCAGATCGAGACGAGTGGTGCCGAACACGCTGCATCGATCATTCAAGCGATCGAATCTGAGGGGTACTCGGTCGAGGACGTCAATCGCAAGTAATCAGCTACATTATGTGTAGTGGAAATTGCTCCCCTGTCGGTCGACCGATGGGTTCTCTAGTCTCTCAAACGTGTTGGATAATAGAATAAGGAGTAGATTTATAATCGATAACGGAAATGGACCATGAGAGGCAGTAACTAACAATGTCTGGTGTGAAAGAGCGAACAGCGAGACAAAGAGTCGAAAACATGGACGAATGCTCGTCAAATGAACTATTTGACTGGTGGGCACACAGTACTGCCCATCAGCAGCGAGTAATACGAGTTGCGGGAGAACGGTGATCACGGATGTCCAAATCAGAACACAACGGTCCGATCGGACGATTTACTGACGAACTCGATACCCCGGTGTTCGTGATCGGCGTCGTCGTCGCTACAGCAGCAGTGCTCGCGTTCATCCTGAGACCCGAAACCGCTTCGGGATATATGAGCGGTGTGAACGACTTCCTGTGGACTGCAGCAGGATGGTGGTATCTGCTCGTGATGTTCTTGGCTGTGGTGTTCGTTGCGTTCTTGATTTTCGGCCCGTGGGGGAACATCAAGCTCGGTGCCGAGGATGAGACACCCGAGTTTTCGTTTCCCGCGTACTTCTCGATGCTGTACTCGGCGGGTATCGCGGCTGGGATCGTCTTTTGGGGGCCTGCTGAGGCTGTCTTCCACTACGATACGACTCCTCCATTGATTGGCGCGGAGTCGCAGTCGGCGGCAGCAGCCGCCGGTGCGATCCAGTACACGTTCTTCCACTGGGGGATCTCCGCGTGGACAGCCTTCGTGGTGATGGCGTTGCCGATCGCGTACTATGCGCACCGGTACGACGCACCATTACGAATTTCGACCATTATCGCTCCCTGGGTCGGATTAGATAACCTCGACAGTCCGCTTGCGAAGCTTATTGACAGTCTCGCTGTCTTTGGGACTATCGGCGGTGTCGCGACCACGGTGGGGCTGGTCGGCAGTCAATTCCTCGTCGGTGTCGAGTGGACGACCGGCGCGAGCGTCGGTGATTTCGGGACCATATTCGTGATTACCGGTCTGACCGTCGCATTCACGCTCTCGGTTGCGCTCGGCATCAAAAAGGGTATTCGTCGAATCTCGTATTTCAACATGGTCCTGTTTGCCCTGTTGACTGTCGTGACGTTCGTACTGGGTCCGACGACGTACATCATGTCCGTCGGAACAGAGGCGTTCGGCGCGTACGTCAACCAGTTCGTCACGATGAGCTTCTACACCGGATCTGCGGAGACTGCCGGTGGCGATGTCTCTGAGTGGGTCGGTGGCTGGACGGTCTTCTACTGGGCCTGGTGGTTTTCTTGGACGCCGTTCGTCGGGCTCTTCATCGCTCGTATTTCGCGCGGTCGAACGGTTAGACAGGTCGCTGCCACGGGCGTGCTTGCGTCAACTGGCGTCACAATCCCCTGGTTCGCCACCATGGGTGGATCGGCAATCTTCCTGCAGAACACCGGCCAGGCTGATATCCTGTCCGTTATCGGAGAGCTTGGCGAGGCCGGCTCCGGATACCCGCTGTTCGAGGCGTTGCCGCTCGGCATCTTCCTGACAGTCCTGTTTCTCGTGCTCGTGACGACCTTCCTCGTCACGTCGGCTGACTCCTCAACGCTGGCACTCGGAATGCTTACAACTGGTGGCTCCGAAGAGCCTTCGACGATCAACCGTGTCATCTGGGGATTCCTTATTGGCGCACTCGCATCGCTGCTGATGGTGACCGGCGGTGTCGATGCCCTCCAACAGGCTGCGATCATCACCGGCGGTCCGTTCGCTGTAATCGTCTTGCTTGCTGTTGCGGCGATGGTCGTTTCCTTCGGCGATCTTCAGCCGTTGTTCCTCCGTGACGAAGACGACGCTTCACTCCCCTCTCTCGAGATCGATTCGTCCGAACGAGATACTGTCGATTCATCTGACGACTAATCTCCCTGGATCGTGTTTTTGAGGCTACGTCCCCTGATACGGATTGCTGTCGTCACTGACCGCCGATCACCAACCCCGTCCCTGGAGGTTGGCGGTAACTCGGTACAGCAGACCTCTGAATAGCCTGACCCATGGGTTGTTCATCGGATGATCAAGGTGACACCGATAGCTGCAAACACAATTCCGGCGAGTCTCGTCATCGTCACCTCGTCTCCAAAAACGACCATTCCGATGATGGCTGCCATGACGAAATACATCGCACCGAGAGCGGAGACGACTGTCGTCGATCCCGTAGAGAGCCCGGCGTATGTCGCAATGAAGCCGATTGCAGTGAACAACCCAGCTACGGCAGCGAGCAGCCCGCCTCTTGCAGTAACGACGAGCGATGCATCCGAGACGAGGACGAATCCGATCGCAATCGGTGTTGCGACGAGATACGAAATCGCGGCAGCAGTCCGCGGATCAATCGACTCCGATGCAGCATTACCAAAGGCCATCCACAACGACCACGCGATCATTGTAACCAGGCCGAAAAGAACAGCTGAGCTCATTTTAGGCGGATCCATTGGTTGTCTGGTTATGTCCCCTATCTAATAACTCTTCGTGCCGACTGTTGGCTCGACTCACAGTGAACCACCGGAGATGTCGACTGTTTTTCCGTGCTCGAGAGCTGACCGGGACTCTTGGAGCTACTCAGCCGGTTCGGCCGCCCGTCAGCCGATCCTGCCGCTTGATCTCACGCTGGAGACACGATGCACGTCTACGATACTCCCTCTGAGTACCGATTTGGTGCGACAGCAACACAACAGAAAGAAAACGGCTCGAGTTCCACGAGGTACTCGATCCGGTGGCCGATCACTCGTAGATCGGGAACTCCTCGCAGAGATCGTCGACCGTCGACGTCACACGATCATGGACGGCATCGTCGTCGGGGGTGTCGAGTACGTCGACGATAAGATCAGCAACGATCCCCATCTCCGCTTCCTCGAAGCTACGGGTCGTCAATGCGGGCGTCCCGACCCGGATTCCGCTTGTCACCATCGGCGACCTCGTTTCGCCAGGGACGGTGTTCTTGTTGACGATGATGCCGACGTCATTCAGCGCCGCTTCGGCCTGTTTGCCAGTGAGGCCGGGATGTGAGTCACGAAGGTCAACGAGGAGCAGGTGTTTGTCCGTCCCGCCGCTGACCAGCGCGAGTCCTCGCTCGGTGAACCGCTCAGCGAGTCGCGTTGCGTTCGCGACGACCTGTTCTGCATAGCTCTCGAACTCGCTGGTCTGGGCCTCTGCGAATCCGACGGCTTTCCCGGCAACGTTGTGCATCAACGGTCCGCCCTGTGCACCGGGGAAGATCGCCGAATCGATATCGTCGGCGTGCTCTGTGTCGCACATGATGAAGCCGCCACGACCCGCACGGATCGTCTTGTGCGTGCTTCCGGTGACGAAGTCCGCGTGCTCGGCCGGCGATGCATGGACGCCAGCCGCGATGAGTCCGGTCACGTGGGCGATATCCGCGAGATGGTAGGCGTCGACGTCGTCGGCGATCTCGTTGATCCGTTCATAGTCGAACTCGCGTGGGTACGCTGACGAGCCGCTGACGACGATATCGGGATCGACCTCGAGGGCATGGCTCGCCACCGCGTCGTAATCGATGTATCCTGTTTCGGGATCGACCTCGTACTGCTCGACGTCGTAGAGCTGGCCCGAGAAGTTGACGTCGTGCCCGTGTGAGAGATGCCCCCCGTGTGAGAGCGAAAGCGAGAGGATCCTGTCACCGGGCTCGAGTACCGAAAAGTAGACGCCCATGTTTGCCTGCGTTCCGCTATGTGGCTGCACGTTGGCGTGGTCCATCCCGAAGAGGTCTTTTGCGTGCTCGATGGCGAGTTCCTCTACGGTATCGACGTGCTGGCAGCCGCCGTAGTATCGCCCGCCAGGATACCCTTCTGCGTACTTGTTCGTCAATACGCTGCCTTGTGCCTCGAGAACGGATTCTGAGACGTGGTTCTCCGATGCGATCATCCCAAGCGTTGACTCCTGGCGACCGCGTTCGTGATCGATCGCCTCGGAAATGCTCGGCGCTGTCCGGTCGAGTGGCTGTTCGAACGCCATAGTTCACCTGTAACGGTTGTGAGTAAGTATCTTATGTGGGAAGGCTCCGAACCACGACCAGTCGCCTCGCTTATGAGATGTGTCGTGGGTGGCAACTGGAGCCGAGGTTTAAGACATCCGAACTAGTACGTGTGGGCATGAAGCGTGCTATTAGTTCCGACGACGCACCGGCAGCCGTTGGCGCATATAGTCAGGCGACAACAAACGGAGATCTCCTCATTACTGCAGGGCAGCTTCCGCTCACGGCGGACGGGGAGCTTCGTGACGACGAGCCCGTCGATGAGCAAACGAAACAGTGTCTGCACAACCTCGAAGCCATCCTCGAGTCGGAAGGATTGACGATGGCCGACGTTCTCAAAACATCCGTCTTCCTTGCTGACATCGACGATTTCGATGCGTTCAACGAGGCCTACAGCGAGTTTTTCGACGAGGATCCTCCTGCTCGAAGCGCCGTCGAAGTCGGATCGGTGCCAAAAGGGGCAGCAGTCGAGATCGAGGCGATCGCGGCCACCGAGTAGCGTCCTCCTCACTGCACACCCAGTCGAACAACGACCCTGCGATGGGTGTGTCCATCGTTTCAGTTGACACTTTGCCAGTCAGTGACTGTTGCTATCCATAGCTGGCAGTTTGTTTATTACTTTCAGATAATATATCTTGGTCAGTGATAACATTTACACTATCGCTTCTCATGGGTTCCACCATGACGACTGCATGCAGCGTTGTCGGCACTACACCAGCCGTCAGGGTAGCTCCAGGACGCCAGGCCGACGGTTCGGAGGCAGTGCTCGAGGCAGCGCAGGAGATGACTGAGACGATCCAGGTTGTCGAGGTCGGTCCGACAGGGATCGACGCGCTGGCACCCCTCGTGATGGCGACTGTCGACGACTGGACGGCGTTCGTCCCACAGTCCACTCCCGACACTGTCAGAGACGTGGTCGAATCGGTACACAACGGCGAGCAGCCGACGGCAGCCTCGAGGATCGTAACCCATGCCGAGGGCAGGGCGACGCTTCCAGTGCCAGATGCGGGGCCGCTTGCGGTCGGTGATCGACGAGTACTTGCGGCCTGTGGCTGGGTCGTACCCACCAGCGAAGAGGACTACGTCGCACGTGGCGACATGCTCGTTCGCGAGTGACACGGTGACGAGGTGCTAAAACGTGCGGCGGAAACCGGGCTCCGAGGCCGCGGCCGTGGTGACGTCGCCACCGACGAACCGGTCGCCGACTGCTGGCAAACCGCTCGAGAAGCCACCGGCGAACCAGCCGTCGTCGTCAACGCAAACGAGGCCGATCCGCGAGCAATGGCCGACGGTCTGTTGCTGGCGGCCGATCCATTTGCAGTGATTGACTCTGCAGCGGCGGTCGCCAACGCTATTGGCGCACCAGCGGTCGTCGTCTACGTTACCGAAACGGACGAGCGAGCGTATCGAAACGCAACCACCGTTGCCAATCTCGTCGAATCCATCACATCTGTGTCGATCGACGTTGTCGTGGGGCCAGACGAGTACATGGCCGGGGAACCGACGATGGCTCTCGAGTCCCTAGAGGGAAGCGATCGGCTCGAGGCGCGCGTTCGACCACCGGGGCCGGAGGAACACGGGCTTTTCGGGCGCCCGACCGTGTTACACACGCCACGAACGCTGGCACAGCTTCGACGGCTCGCACTCGAAGACGGCGACGTCCCCGGCGTCGACAGCGATCCGGGCTCGAGGGTGTTCGATATCTATGGTGACGTGACAGCTGTGGCGACAACCGAACTCGAGACCGACGACACCTTGGCGACGCTTCGGGAGTGCGTCGAGATGGACGGATCGATGAACGCTGCCTGTGTCGGCGGCGTCTTCGGCGGGCTAACGGAGACGCTCGACGTGCCAGCAAACGCCGATGGACTGGCCGCGGCGGAGCTTGGAACCGACGGACCAGTCGAACTGCTGAATCGGGGCCGCTGTCCGGTTGCGTTTGCGGGCCGTCGAGCGGCCTTTGCCCGCAAAGAGAACTGCGGTCGCTGTGTGCCGTGCCGCGAAGGCTCAAAACAGCTCACCGAGTTGCTGCGGTCGGTGTACGATGGCGACAGTTTGATCGACGACATCCGGGAACTAGCCCGGGTAATGGAGCGGTCGAGTATCTGTTCGTTCGGTCGTTCGGCTGCACGGCCGGTGACGACGGCACTGAACGAGTTCGAAGCCGAGTTTCGCGCCCATGCAGACGGGCGCTGTCCCGACGGAGAATGCACCCACTCATGAGTTCCGAGAACCCGATTCCACGCGTTCCTGACGTTACAGATCCACAACCAAGTACGCCGCTGACCGAGGACTTCACGACGGGAACGGCGAACGACCCGGCCTGTTCCGGCGCCGACGGACGGGTACAGCTCACGGTCGACGGCCGATCGGTCACCGTCGATCCAGGCGAGACACTTCTCGACGCGATCGAGGCGGCCGGTGCCGACGTTTCGGCACTGTGTCACGACGATCATAGCGACGAGATTGCGCCTCGAAGTGAGTGTCGGACCTGCGTCGTCGAGACGGCGGCACACGGGCTGGTTCCGGCCTGTAGCTTCCCGGTCGAAGAGGGGATGACGGTCCACACTGACTCCGCGAACGCGACGGAGGTACGGGACGTCAATCTGGATCTGGTGTTGTCAAACCACAACCTTCGGTGTACGACCTGCGGACAGAACGGACGCTGTGAACTGCAGGACACTGCCATCCAACAGGAGATCGAAGAGCCTCGATACGGCGTCTTCGACGATCGAGATGCCTACGAACCCATCGACGACACATCGCCGTTCATCCAGATCGATCGGAACAAATGTATTCTCTGTAACCGCTGTGTCGAGGCCTGCAACGACGTGCAGGTCGAGGGCGTCCTCCGAATCGAAGGCTCCGGTGAGGAGACTCGGATCGCCTTTCAGAACGAAAGCGAGGCGATGGCCGGCTCGAGCTGTGTCTCCTGTGGCCACTGTGCGACGGTCTGTCCGACGGGCTCGATCACGGAGAACGGACTCGCTGACACCGCGACGCTGCCAATCCCTGGATTTAACCAGCAGAACTCCATCGGGGAGGCGATCGAGTACGAGCCGGGCGAATCCACCGATCCTGACGCTCCAGCCGAACCAACAGCATCGACGTCTCTCTCAGGCGTTGCTGGCGTGATGGACCGGGCCAGACGCCAGGCCGAGACGACGGTTCGAGACGTCGCCGAACGGGCATTTCTCGAGGGCGAGCACGCGGCCGAGCGCGTTGCCTCGAGCGTCCTCTCGGAGGGCCAGATGTTCGATATCGCCGAGTTCGTCTCGAAACACCGCCTCGATGCTGTCGACGTCACCGAGACGACCTGTGGCTACTGTAGCGTCGGCTGCCGGTTCGATGTCTACTCGAAAGACGACGAGGTGCTGGGTGTTCGTCCGACTGACGCCGAGCACGCACCCGCCAACGACGGGTTCTCGACGTGTGTGAAAGGGAAGTTCGGCTACGACTTCGTCAACAGCGACGATCGTCTCGAGCAGCCACTGATCCGCGAGAACGGGGTCCTTCGTGAGGCTACATGGGACGCGGCACTTGAGCGGGTTGCCACCGAGCTTTCGGAGCTCACTGATGAGTACGGCACTGATTCGATCGCCTGTTTTGCCTCCTCGAAGTGCACCAACGAGGAGAACTACCTGATGCAGAAGTTTGCTCGACAGGTTCTGGGCACGAAAAACATCGACAACTGCGCTCGGCTCTGTCACTCCTCGACGGTCGCGGCGCTCAAACAGACTGTCGGCTACGGCGCGATGACGAACCGGATCGAAGACGTCGCCAACACTGACTGCTATCTCATCACCGGATCGAACACGACTGAAAGCCACCCCGTGCTCGCAACGCGCATCAAACAGAACGTCCGCGACGGCGCGGACCTGATAGTCTTCGACCCTCGGAAGATCGGTATCGCCGAGCACGCAGATCAGTACACCCGTGTCGAGCCAGGTCACGACGTCGCCTGGATCAACGGTCTGATCCGATATGTTATCCAACACGATCTCCACGACGAGGCGTTCATCGCGGACAACACCCACGACTTCGACGAGCTGAAACGGAAAGTCGAGCCGTTCACTCCTGACGAGGTAGAGCGCCTCTGTGGCGTTGATCCGGCCGACCTCGCAAGTGCGGCCGAGACGATCGCGACCGCCGACACCTGCGTGTTCGGGTGGGCGATGGGAATGACCCAACACGCTCATGGCACCCAGAACGTGCTCGCACTGGCGAACCTGGCGCTGGTGACCGGCCACCTCGGGAAGCCAAACGCCGGTCTCTCGCCGTTCCGCGGTCACAACAACGTTCAGGGCGGCGGTGGCGATATGGGGACCCTTCCCAGCACTCTGCCGGGCTACCAGCCGCTCGACGACCCTGCGGTCCTCGATGCGTTCGAAGACGTGTGGGATGAGCGACCGCCGGCAGAAGTTGGCCTCACGGTTCCCGAAGTGTTTACCGAGGTCCACGAGGGGAACGTTCGTGGCATGTACATTATGGGGGAGAACCCTGCCCTCTCGGAGCCGGATATCGGCCACGCAAAAGACGCGCTCGAGGCACTCGAGTTCCTCGTCGTGCAGGATCTGTTCCTCACAGAGACGGCCGAACACGCCGATGTCGTCCTCCCCGCTGCGAGTTTCGCCGAGAAGTCGGGGACGTTTACGAACACCGAACGGCGCGTGCAACTCGTCGGTCAGGCCGTCTCGCCACCGGATGCTGCCCGACAGGACTGGTCGATCCTCCAGTCGCTGGCGAATCGCCTCGGATACGAGTGGAGCTACGAGTCGCCCGCCGAGATTATGGACGAAATTAGCGATCTCGTTCCGATCTATGGCGGGATCACACACGACAGAGTGGCTCGAGAGGGCGGACTCCAGTGGCCGTGTCGTGACGCCGACGATCCCGGGACGCCGTATCTCTACGAGGACGGATTCAATTTCGAGGATGGCAAGGCCCGCTTCGTCCCTGCCGATATGGGCGAGCCGGGTGAACTTCCTGGCGAGGAGTATCCACTGACACTGACGACCGGACGGGTACTCTATCACTTCCATACCGGCACACTCACGCGACGTGTGAACGGAATCATGTCACACGTTGGCGAGAGTTTCGTCGAGATTCACCCTGACACGGCCGACCAGCTCGGTGTGAGTGATGGACAGAATGTGCGGGTCGAGTCCCGTCGTGGATCGATCGTCGCCGCGGCGCGCGTAACCGACCACGCTGATAGAGGCGTCGTTTTCATGCCGATGCACTTCGCGACGGGCGCAGTCAACGAACTCACACAAGAGCGCTTCGATCCGATTAGTGGGATTCCGGAGTACAAAATTTCCAGTGTGCGAATTAGTCCTGACAACGCGTAATATCCCCAGCGTGGTGAGAGCAGGAGCCGATCACATTATGACCGCTCTTCTTGACACTGATATCAGTGTTAATAACAGTAACTCGAGCGTGTGCCGTCAGCGTTGTCTCGGCCGACTGGTTCGACGGTAAACTGAACGCGAAACGAGAGGCCGATTCAGTCGTCTGCAACGGCTGTTCTGTCTTCGTCGTCGACGACGAGTTCGCCGCGGCTGTCGATCGGACGGCTGGGATTTGCCTGGGCGAGTGCCTCGGCTGCGCCGAGTTGTGTTTCGGCTCGGTCCGAACCACGTAGCTCCGTGCGGCCCTGTCGGACATCGAGTGCGTCGTCGAGGTGGAGCTTGACAGCTTCGACGAGCGCTTCTGCTTCGAGCGGCTGGCCGCGTTCTTTGAGATCTGATTCGGTGGCGTCGTCGGGGACGTTGAACGCTCGCTGAGCGATGATCGGCCCCTGATCGAGATCGGTCGTCACGTAGTGGGCGGTGACGCCGGCGATTCGGACGCCTTCCTCCAGTGCCTGTCTGTACGCTGCGCCACCGGGAAACGCCGGCAACAGGCTCGGGTGGACGTTGATGATGCGGTCCTCGTAGCGGAAGACGACCTCCGGGGAGAGGATTCGGATGTAGCGAGCCAGTGCGATGAGATCGATCTCGTACTCGGCAAGGAGATCGAGCATCTCGTCCTCGTCAGGAACTCCGTTCTCGTTTCCGATATCGTAGAAGGGAACGTCGTACTCAGCCGCCAGCGGTCGGAGAACGTCGTGATTTCCGATGACGACACCGATATTGGCACCAAGCTCACCGGACTCATGGGCCTCGAGGAGCGCTTCCAGACAGTGGCTCTCTTTGGTGACGAGCACGGCGAGGGACTGATTCTCACAGTTGGAGGGGAACAGCACCTGCACGTCGACGCCGAACTCGTCACCGAGTTTCTGAAGTTCTGTACGGAGCGTGTCCTGCCTGATTGCCATCTCAGATGTGTCGACCCGCATGGTCATTCGGAACGTCCCATCACGGACGGCCTGATCGAGGTCGACGATGTCGATGTCGTGCTCGAACAGAACCGACGTCATATCGGCGATGATCCCAGAATCGTCGTCACCGACAACCGTGATCTCGGTTCGTTCGCGGGTCATCACTCCCACCCCCGAAGCTCGAGTGCGTTTGTCGTCCGCGATCGGCTGGCTCCCGACACGCATACCGGTTGGTCGTCCGTCTCGCCGGACGGTCTTCGATGTGTTACTGCCATCCACACCTCCGTTCCAGTTCTCCGTTAATGAAGCTTGGTTCTCCTGAAATCAAGAAGAGAGGATGTGTTTGCCACTCACAACATCTCTCTCCAACTTGATGGAATGCAAAGTGGCCGGCCGATTTTTTGCTATTTCGGGAAATTGACGTGACGTGCTGATCGAGGAATGGCTACAGTTCCGTTCGAAGGTAGTCGACGATGGCAGACGGCTCGTCCTCGAGGCCCCCAGCCTGTGCGAACGTCGGCCCGCCGCCGCCACCGCCACCGAACGTTGCCGTGATGTCGTCGATGACCTCGCTCGCGTCCGGTTCGCCCGTCGTGCCGACGACCACGAACAACCGTCCGTTTCTGCCGGTCAGCGCGACCACGTCGCCGACATCACCAGCGAGCGATCGGACGCGTTCGGACACGTCGTTGGGCCCGACCCCGTCGATATCGAGTTCGCCGACAACCCACTCGTTACCGCTCTTCGAGACGGCGTCGTCGGCCAGCGACTCGAGGCGTTCGGAGAGCAGTTGGTCGCGCAGGGAGTCGACCGCCGCTTCGAGCGAAGCGTTGGTTTCGACCATATCAGTCGCCCGTTCGGGAAGCCCTTCGACGTTCGTATCCAGTGTTTGCGCCGCGCGGGTTGCGGCTCTCGTCTCGTCGACCCGTGCCCGAATCGCAGTGGGGCCGACTGCGTACTCGACGCGAACGAGACCCGCACCCGGATTCGATACCTCGAGTACTCTGACGGGGCCGATCTCACACGTGTTCCGTACGTGGGTTCCGCCACAGGCGGCGCTGTCCCAGTCCTCGATCTCGACGATCCGAACTGCCCCGGACGCGTCGTTCCCACCAGTGCGATTGAAAACAATCTCGTCATGCTCTCGCGCCGCTGTCGCGTCCATCTCCCGCCAAGAGACGTCTCTGGACTCCCAGACGATTTCGTTGACCAGTCGCTCGAGGGTGAATGCGTTCACCTCGTCCGGACCGTGCTCGATCTCGAGATCGAGACGAACCGTCTCCGGGCCGATATCGAAGCCGCCGTAGCCGTGATCGTCGAATAGCTCTCGAACTGCCCCGTACAGAGCGTGACTGGCAGTGTGTGCTCGCATACAGTACGTCCGGAACTCGTCGTCGATTGATCCGACGACGGACTCCCCCACCTCGAACTCCGGCGTCGTCGCCAGCGTGTGAACGGTCTCGCCATTCTGGGGCTGGACGTCGACGACACCGATGCCGCCCAGTGTCCCACGATCGGCCGGTTGCCCGCCTCCCTCGGCGTAGAAATACGTCTCCTCGAGCCGGACATCGCGGCCGTCGATCGATCGCACCGCTGTTTCGAAATCCGTCACGTACGGTTCCACTGTCGCACGGTTGTCTCTCAGTTCGGACACCATTGTCACACGTGTCGACACACACCAATATAAACCGTCTGGGACTCCCGCCGGCGGCGACACATTAATAATGACGCCCGAAGGCACGTTTGGTATGGAGTATCACGATTCGGTCGACTACCTCGAGTCGTTACGGCGGTGTCGCCCGAAACTCGGCACGGAAACGACGGCCACGTTACTCTCACAGATCGACCGACCCCACGAGGATCTCGACTGTATCCAGATCGCGGGATCGAACGGTAAGGGAAGCACTGCGTGTATGCTCGAGCGAATCCTTCGCGATGCGGGACTCGACGTCGGCCTCTATACGTCGCCCGATCTGAACAGCCTGCGGGAACGAATCCAAGTCAACGGTCGGAAGATCCCGAAACGTCGGCTTCGGGCGTTTGTAGAGGAAATCGACGGCTGTATCGACAGGCTCCGAAAGGAAGACGACACGCCGACGTACTTCGAAGTTCTCACGACGCTTGCGTTCCACCACTTCGCCGCTGAAAACGTTGACGTTGCCATCCTTGAGGTTGGCATCGGTGGCCGATACGACGCGACGAGCGTCGTCGACCCGGTCGCCAGTGCGGTAACGAGCGTCACACTCGAGCACACTGATATCCTTGGCGACACCATTGAGGAAATCGCCCGCGACAAGGCCCAGGTCGCCCCGACCGACACACCGCTGGTGACCGGTTCGGACGGTGCAGCGCTCGAGGCAATTCGATCGGAGACGGACGTAATCAGCGTTGGTGGCGACGACAAAGACGTGGTCGTTAGCGAGAACGGACTGGCCTCACAGGTCGAAAGCGCCGTCTCGATTACGGCCTCAGGCTGGTCTCTCGAGACGACGCTCCCGCTTCTGGGACACCATCAGGCGATGAACGCCGGCGTCGCGGCAACGCTGGCCAGACAGGTCGCCGATGTCGCCCCGGAGACGATCGAACGGGGGCTCCGCAATGCTCACTGGCCGGGGCGATTCGAAATCATGTCGACGCAGCCACTGACGATCCTCGACGGGGCGCACAACCCGGGTGCCTGTGCGACTCTCGCTGCACTCGTCGATCGATACGCGTTCGATGATCTCCACCTCGTTTTCGGTGCGATGCAAGAGAAAGCCCACCGGCAAATGGCGACGACGCTGCCGTCAATCGATGTCCTTCATCTCTGTGAGCCGACCGTTTCACGCGCTGAAGACACCAAGACGCTCGCCACGGCGTTCGGGGACCATGCAGAAACGATCGATCACGCCGGCTCGGTCCTCGAAGCGACCGAGCGAGCGCTCTCGGCGGCCGACGAAAACGATTGCGTCCTCGTCACCGGTTCGTTGTACGTAGTCGCCGAAGCACGCGACCGGTGGACGCGACTCCAGATCCCAAAGCAGACGATTACGACAGACCGGTCACAGGCTGTGCTTACGAACGCAGACGTAGAACGGACACCGCTCGAGAACACCGCCAAAGAGACGGTTCATCGGACGATCAAGACGTATTTGCGTGATGCACAGGCCGACCAGATCAAGCAGACGTTCGAGTCGATCGGTGGAACATGTGTCCTCTCGGAGACCG
The DNA here is from genome assembly GCF_900156475.1 of Natronorubrum thiooxidans. Taxonomy (GTDB): domain Archaea; phylum Halobacteriota; class Halobacteria; order Halobacteriales; family Natrialbaceae; genus Natronorubrum; species Natronorubrum thiooxidans. The sequence continues at coordinate 34,782 of NZ_FTNR01000013.1, read as the reverse complement.
AGACTGCCGGTCGACGCGTCACAGCAGTGCTTTCCGGACCGTTATCGCAGTTGCAAACGCTGATCGCCACACTGGCTGACGACGAACTCGGTCTCGCCCACGTTTCGAGTCAGCTCCGCCGTGCCATCGACGCTGACGACGAGCCGGACCGACATCCGTGGGATCAAACGCCCGCACTGATGGGTGTCCTGAACGTGACGCCGGACAGCTTCTCCGATGGCGGCGAGTACGATCGGGTCCCGACAGCAGTCCAGCATGCTCGTGACATGGTCGCTTCCGGTGCGGATATCATCGACGTTGGTGGAGAGAGTACCCGTCCTGGCGCCGACCCGGTCTCGGTCGCGGAGGAGATCGATCGTGTCGTCCCAGTCGTCGAACGGATTGCAGATCTGGATGTTCCGATTTCGATCGACACCCGAAAGGCAGCTGTCGCCGACGCAGCACTCGAGGCAGGCGCCGACATCGTCAACGACGTCTCCGGGCTCGAGGATCCCGAGATGCGGTTCGTTGTCGCCGACCACGACGCATCGCTCGTCATCATGCACAGCCTCGAGACACCGGTCGATCCCGACCGAACTGTCGTCTACGACGACGTCGTCGAAGATACGATTCAGGACCTCTCGGAAACGGTCTTGCTCGCGGAACGTGCTGGACTCGACCGCGAGCAGATTATCATCGATCCCGGACTCGGATTCGGGACGGAGCCGGCCGAGTCGTTCGAACTCGTCGCGAGACTCAAGGAGTTACAGGCGCTGGCGTGTCCGGTCATGGTCGGTCACTCCCGGAAATCGATGTTCGGACACATTGGCTGTCAGTCTGGTGAACGATTGCCCCCAACGCTTGCGGTAACGACGCTGGCAGCCGACCGGGGCGCAGATATCATTCGGGTTCACGATGTTCCCGAAAATGCCGCCGCGATACGGGCCGCTCGAGCAACGGATCGCCATTGATATCCACGCTCACATAACGACGCTATGATACAACGGTGAACGAGGACGTCGAAACCGTCGGATACGTCTCGTCGAGCTCTGCCGCCTCTTCTGGCAGGACTGCGGCGACGACGTGCGCTGCATGTCGATTGAAGTAGTCAAGCAGTCCGCGAATTCGATCCGCATCGAGCATCTCGATGGCGTCGATGACGATGACTGGCAACTCGCTTTCGACGTCGTGGACAAGATAGCCCGCAAAGGCGACCACAAGTCCGATCACCTCGCGTTCGCTCTTGCTCAGGCTCTCGATGGTATCTTCGTACGCGGTTCCACTCTCACTCGAGCGAACGACGTGGAGTTCGAAGTCAGTCTCAGTCGGGGAGCCGTCGCTTCCTGTGAGCCGTTCGATCCAGACGCGCTCGATGTTCTCGTACGCTAACCTGTCGAGGACTTGCTGCATCGATTCGTTGAACGTCGTGACGAGGTCGCGTTCGAGCGTCTCGATTCGATCTCGCTGCTCTTGGAGGTTGGTCGCGACCGAGTCACGCTCCGCTTCGAGCTCGTCGCGTTTCGCGAGTTCGGCTTCGAGTCGCTCGAGTTCCTGCTCGAGCTCGTTCAGTTCGCTTTCGAGCTGCCCGCGTTCGTACTCGAGGCTGCTCACTTCGTTGTAACAGTCGATCAACTCGTCGTCTCGACCGTCGATCGCCTCGGCGTCCGCCTGAAGCGATTGGATCTCGTCGTCGAGCGACGACTGCTGTTCCCGAAGGTCGGACAGTTGCACCTCGCGACGTTCGATTTCGGCTTCGATCGAGTGCTCCTTTTGTTCGAGCCGTTCGCGCTCGTCACGTTGGCGCTCGAGTTGACGTTTGTCCTCCTCGAGCGACTCGATGCGATCGGTGATCGTCTCTCGTTGGTGTCGTTTTTCCTGTAGAATCTCCTGGACGACACGGACCTGTTCGGCAATCTCTTCCCGTTCGACGGTGTTGCCACATGTCCAGCACGTAATCGACCGCGACGTTGGATCGAGTTCAGCAACGACCTCGTCCGCTTTCATTTCCGCTGGAATCTCCTGCTGATCGTCTAACAGCTGGTTGTTCATTTCGACGATCGGACTCAGTGCGTTGATTGTTGTCGTCACCTGCTGTTTCTGGTGGTGTAGTTGCTCGATCTCGGTTTCGATCGAGTCGACATCTGCCGACGAATCGGCCGGCCCGAGCTGTTTACGCTGCTCGAGGACGTCCTCTCGTTCGTTCTCGAGCGAGCGGACGGCATCTCGCTGCGTCTGGATTCGATTACGTACGGTCTCATGCTCCGACCGTTTCTCTTTGAGATCGTCGAACACGTCGTGTTCTTCTGTCTCCGTTTCACGCCTGTCGATCTCATCGCGTTTCTCACGGAGCTGTGTCTCGATCCCATCGATTTTGTCTTGGACAGTGTTTGCCCGCGTTCGAAGCGTCGGGAGACGGTCTTCCATTCGATCGAGCTCTGCGAGCCGATCATCGAGTTCGTCTTTCCGTGTGCTGAGCCGTTCGATTTCGGCTTCGATCTCTGCGGTGTCGACGGGTCGCATCAACAGTTCGTATAGATCCCCGTCTGTGAGGATACGCCGTCGGATCGGATTCCGTTCACCGAGTGCGACGAACAGTTCACAGAGGTCTCTCTGATCGGACGCTTGATTCGCGTCGGTGACAACAGGATCACCGTCTCTATTCGAGACGTTGAGAACGTACTCTTCGTCGGCCGTTTGAAGCGATACCGTTCCGTTGTTGGCGTCGCTTTTAATTGGCGGAACAGGACCGCCGAGAACGGCGGCCAGTCCGCGAAGGAACGACGACTTGTTGGACGCATTTTCTCCCGACAACAGCGTCACTCCTGGTGAAATCGCCATCTCGCCCGCTGAAATTCCACCGATGTTCTGGACGCTGATGTGCAACTCCTCGAACTCGTTTCTCGGCTTGGGATCTGGACTGTTTATCGACATGAGTAGCTGAGCGACTAGCGCTGGTTGTTGGTACGTTATTCACCGGTCTAGCGTCTTCAACCTTGTGTTGTACCCAATTTGGTTTGCCTGCACGATCGATACGCTCAGAGTGAGTGTCTCGGGATCGTTCGAAAATTTCCGATCTTGTGACTGAGCGAATCGGGAGCATGCTCTCGCTCTCGAGTTCGGATCGATAGCCGCTATGTGGTTGTGGCACTGTCGTAGCCACTGGCAGTCACTACACACCGTATCTCACGACAGCTCTACGAGCAGTGTGTCCATCGTTTCAGGGGGACTCTCGTCGCCAGCCGGGTGTCTCTGCCCAGCTGTGCAGTGGCTGTGGCTCGGTTTCCGTGCCGCAAATCTATGACCGTCGACGAGAATCCCTATCAGTCGTTGCTATACTCGTCGCTGGTTTGATCGGTCGAGACGTCCTCGTGAGAACACGAACACCGGCCACGCTCGACGAGTCGAGTAAAAGTGTATTCTTCACCACAGTCTTTGCACGCGACGCGGAGACTCAGTGTCACCTCCGGTTCACCGATCGCCAACCGGTCGCTGGAGCGGAGTCGTTCGATCGTTCGCTTGGTGATCGACTCGGTTCGAGACAGTAATTTGAAAACAATATTTTTTGCGCCGGTTTCGTCGATTCCCGTGTCTCGTTTCGTCTCGACGTTCAAGCAGTCGTTTAGATGTGTTCGAACAGTCTGGTAGCTTACAAAATCACTTGTGATCGTCTCTGGGTCGACATCGTTTCGCTTGAGCCGAGACTGCGCTTCGACTTTCGTTCCGGCACCGACATTATCACCAGTCAGAAGCTGATACAGGTTCTCGACTTCCCCCTCCAGAGGTTCCATCCCTGCCGCCGTCATTGCTGCCTCGAGAACCTGTTGGTTGTAGTATGTTTCAAGATCCCGGAGGCTGTCACCTGCCTCTCGGCGTTCGAGAAGCCGCTCGTCGAGACTCTCGAGATCCCATTTCTGGGAGATGCGGTCAATCTTACAGTTTCCGGTTTCGTTCGACATTGTGTCTGTAGCGAGATCGGTCCGCAATTGCTATTTTCACAGCGACGATACGCTCGCTGGTAACCCATTGTTTCGACCATACTATTATAATGCTTCCCAAGTGAGTGTGAGATATGCTCACGCATTCAAACGATACGAGTTCGGTAGCAGGTCACTCCGCTACCGAGGACGAACGATCTGGGGGAAGTGATGGCTGGTCACTGGGGGAGGTATGTCGATAACAGTAAAAGCCTACATCGAACACGACGAGCTTGCCCTAGTGCCGACGCTACGAAGTGCAGAGGAGATTCGTATCGAAGTAACGACGCAGGCAAATACTGACCCGGATTCCGACCGCTTCCCGTTTCGAATCGAATACGACGACTTCGATGAATTAGAAGGGTTTCTCGAACAGGACCCGACTGTACACCGGTACGAACTCGTTGATGCGAGCGCTGAAATGCGGATTTATTATATCGAGCATTCGGAAGAAACGATATTACTGAGTCCGATAGTCACGAGTGTCAACGGGTTTATGTCGTGTGCAGAAAGCAAGTGCCGTGGCTGGTTCGTCCAGTTGCAACTTCCCGACCGAGAAGCGCTCAACGGGGTCTGGGAGTATACAAAAAAGCACGACATGGATTTCAATATAATTGAGGTGTATGGAAACACGGGGTCAGAAATGAATCCCTCGTTTGGATTGACTGACGAACAGCTCGAGGCACTCACAACCGCGTACAGGTGTGGGTATTTCTGTGAGCCTCGAGAAATGTCTCTGGATGACGTTGCCGCTGAGGTAGGAATCTCATCGACCGCGATGAGTGGACGACTTCGACGTGGAATGCAGAACCTGATCTCTGGAACGGTAGTGGACGACGAAACCCTCGAAAAAATAAACAACTGATTGTGTTTATATCCGACCGAAAATTGTGTTAGTCGATCGGTTGGAGGTTTAAACTGCCTTACGATATGCAATTAAAATAGTTGCTCGGTTCACTACTGAGTAGTCTGCTCAATCCCTCTGCGTAGTCAGTGTGATTTGTTAACTATCGACGAGGAACGGACAGAAATCGAGAATAACAAACTAGAGCAATGTCTCCAGTTCTGATAGTCTGGTGATAGTGGGTCGACTCGCAAACTCCCCTCATATAACGGTATTTAAAAACAAGGAATATTACTCATCAAACGACATCTGAATGCGTGTCAACGGTTGGCGTATGAGTAGTGCCACAGACTCGACGGCTGATCAAACGACTCACCACTTACACCACGATTGGGCCGAGAAAGAGTTGGCGAGTAATCAAATCGTTCAAGCGATCGCAGAGTACGAGAACGAGGAGTCTCAAAACCTGCCCCCGCTGCGTGACAGTATCAACCCCAAAGCGCTCGATACGGCGTTTGAATCCGACGGCAGACCTGTAAGCAAGGCAGGGTGTATCACCTTTTCGTACTATGGATATACTGTACTCGTCCAGAGTACCGGACAGATCCTCATCAAAAAGAACTGACAAATAATATTTGCTATCACAACAATGACTGATATTGGTGGCTTTCAAGATCATGTCGCACGAGTCGACCTCGGAGATGCTGGCGTCGAATACGAGGGCATCAGTGACGACGACGCGAAAAAATACATCGGAGCCCGTGGCTTAGGTGTCAAGTACGTTTTCGAGCAGGGTCCCGACGTCGATCCACTCGGCCCCGATAACTTACTCGCGTTCATGAACGGCCCGTTGTCGGGGACCCAGGTGACGATGAGCGGTCGGATCGCCGTCTGCACGAAGTCGCCGTTGACCGGCACCGTCACCGACAGCCACCACGGCGGCTGGTCCGGTGCCCGGCTGAAGTGGGCCGGCTTCGACGGCTTGCTGTTCGAAGGGCAGGCTGACGATCCCGTGTACGCATATGTCGAAGACGGCTCGGTTGAACTTCGGGATGCTTCCCACCTCTGGGGGAAAGGTGTCCACGAGACCTGCGACATCATCGAAGAGGAACTCGACGGTGAGTACGGCAAGAATCTCTCGATCATGGCGATCGGTCCCGGCGGTGAGAACGAGGTTCGATACGCCTGTATCATCAACGAGGACGACCGTGCGTCCGGCCGCGGCGGGACCGGATGTGTAATGGGGAACAAACAGCTGAAAGCAATCGTTATCAAATCCGGGACGGAAATGCCCCAGCCAGCCGATCCGGAGACGTTCAAAGAGGGCCATCAGCAAGCGATGAAAGCGATCACTGAGTCGGATGTCACCGCACCCAATGAAGGTGGCCTCTCGATGTACGGGACGAACGTCTTGATGAACATCACCGAGGAGATGGATGGCCATCCGACGAAAAACGGCCGATACACCTCCGCAATCTCGTACAACGAAAACGAGGATGATCGACCGAAAGACCTCGATGCCGAAAACATCAGCGGGGAGAACGTCCGAGAAAACATTCTCGTCGATGAGCCAACGTGTCACTCCTGTCCAGTCGCCTGCAAGAAGGAAGTCGAAGTCGACGTGATGCACAAAGGCGAAGAGATGAACGTCCGGATGGAGAGCTTCGAATACGAATCTGCCTGGGCACTGGGGACGAACTCGGCTACCGACGACCGGGATCGAATTGCCGTGATGATCGATCGCTGTAACGACCTTGGCATCGATACGATCGAGGTCGGCAACCTCATGGCAATGGCAATGGATGCGACGGAGAACGGATATCTTGATGAGCTAGACGATGGGCTCGAGTGGGGTGATGCGGAGACGATGATTGACCTGATCGATCGTATCGCTCATCGAGACGACGAACTCGCCGATCTCCTCGCGCGAGGCCAAGCGCGGATGGCCGACGCGATCGATGCCCACGACTGCCGACTCGACGTGAAAGGCCAGTCGATCGCTGCGTACGATCCACGCTGTATGAAGGGGATGGGAATCGGGTACGCGACCTCGAACCGCGGCGGCTGTCACCTGCGTGGATACACGCCAGCGGCAGAAATTCTGGGCATTCCCGAGAAGGTCGACCCCTACGAGTACGAGGGGAAAGGTGAACTCACTGCGGAGTTTCAGGACCTTCATGCTATCTCCGACAGCTTCGACATCTGCAAATTCAACGCCTTCGCCGAAGGTATCGAGGAGTACGTTCTCCAGTTCAACGGGATGACCGGGTTGGAGTACAGTGAAGCGGAGCTACTCGAATGCGGCGAGCGTATCTACAACCTCGAGCGCTACTACAACAACGTCGTTGGTTTCGATGGCGACGACGACACTCTGCCCGAGGTATTCCTCGAGGCGGGTGAGACGCCGGGACAGGGCGCTTCGGAGGGCGAATTCTGCGAACTCGAGGAAATGAAAGACGAGTACTACGAGCACCGTGGCTGGGTTGACGGTATCGTTCCCGATGAGAAACTCTCGAAACTCGGCATTGAGATCGGCCCCGGAACCGGTGTCAGCAACTCCAGAAGTGGAACGGCAGTCCCGTCCGACGACTAGCTCCGCCATTGACGCTTTTCTAAAGAGATATTTCGTGAGCCAACCAGAACTGCCAGTCTTGATGCTGCCACAGCTGTTGTCGGTCACTATTGGTAAGAATACAGTCACCATCAATTTTGTATAAATAGTACAAGAGAACTTGACACAGAATTCTCTGTATCGACCCATCGAGAACCTGAATCTCACGTCGATAGGTCTGGACAGCTATTTTTTCTCTCGAAATTAAGCGGTTATATCGACTATATTGGATGATATTGAATCGAAAAAATAGTTTTAACATTCACACAAGAGTTGGTCGTGTCCCTAGCTCATGGGATCGATCGTTAGTAGACGTCTTGTTTAGTTCGTACACTATTATGACGAAAGTGGAGCGTGATTAAAACATCTCGATATGTTTATTCCAATGATAATCGGCGTTCCGACCGCACCGTACGTGACGGCAATAATGTGACCGATCAGCACTGCGACCACGGCGGCAAGTGCCGGGAATTCGAGCGCCAGTAGAGCGGCGCGACAACCGCTGTGGGTAATTCCAAACCCTGCTGCACCTCGATGAACGTCACAAGGAAGAAGCCGACCAGGACGATCTGTACCCGGTAGTTGTCGCTGATCGTTTCGGCCCTTCGTTGATCCGATCGAACGCGCCGGCTCGAATCAGCGTCTCCGGCACGTCGACTAGGGAGATGTGAGCAGTTCGTTCACCTTCTCGATCGGGTGGGGTGGCTTCTCCTCCCGTGTGTCTCCGTCGCGGATCTGACTCCGGCAGGATGCGCCCGGTGCAACCGGTGAGCCACCGCTGTCCTCAAGTTTCTCGTCGAGTTGCTCGCCGAGTGTCTTCGAGAGGGCGTAGTGTTCGGTTTCGTAGCCGAACGAGCCGGCCATGCCACAGCAACTGGAGTCGATCGGATCGACTGCATAGCCGGCGCGCCGTAACACGCCGACAGCGTGGTGGTCCTTCCCAGTCGCCTTTTGATGACAGTGGCCGTGATACGAGAGGGTCTCGTCCGTCTCATCGAACGGGAGCCGCTCGATGAGTCGATACGTGTCCAGGTATTCACTGATGCCGTACGTGTGTGTCGCGACCGTTTCCGCATCTGCCGTGGTCACCAGATCGAGGTACTCGTCTTGGAACACCACCGCGTCGGACGGCTCGATGGCGACGATTTCGTACCCGGCTTCGATATACTCGGTGAACACGTCGATGTTCGTCCGGGCACGCTCCTCGGCCGCATCGAGCATCCCCACCGAGTACGCCGCCCGACCGCTCGGGGCGAGGTCATCGGGGATTTCGACGTGGACACCAGCGGACTCGAGCACACGGATCGCGGCTTTCCCGGCTCGAGGATGGCAGTAGTTCGTGTACGTGTCGGGGAACAACACCACCTTCCGGTCGGCTGCCGCTGGACTCACTCGCGACCCACGCGTTGCATACCACTGCTGGAGGGACTCTCGCTTGAACGAGGGGAGGGTTCGCTCGGGAGCGATCCCGGCGATGTTCTCCATTATGAGGCGGCTTCCCGGCAGCTTCTGCCCGACGTTCGAGAGCGGTGCCAGCGCGCTTCCGAGCCTCGAGAGCGTATCGATGTTGCCGAACAGTCGCTCTCGGAGCCCGATCCCGTCGCGCTCGTAGTACTGGTACTTGGTTTCGGCTTTGAGCTTCGCCAGGTCGACGCCGGTCGGGCAGTCGCTCTTACAGCCCTTGCAGCCGACACAGAGATCAAGGACTTCCTCCTGGAAGCGTTTAGAGTACATCTCCTCTTCGGGGATCTCGCCGGAGATCGCCGCCCGAAGCATGTTCGCCCGGCCGCGGGTCGTCGCGATCTCGTCGTTCATCCCGCGATAGGTTGGACACATCACGTCGTCGGTCTGCCGACAGGTCCCACAGCCGTTGCACAGCTCTACCAACTGCGAGAATCCGCCTTCCGCGGAGAAATCCAGTTTCGTCTGGGGCTCGATCGAGGTGTACCCATCCCCGTACCGCAGGTGCTCGCGCATGTCCGTCGGATCCTCATCGGTGTAGACGACCTTTCCGGGATTCATTCGCCAGTCGGGGTCGAAGACCGTCTTGACCTTCTTGAACGCGTCCCAGAGCTCGTCGCCGTACATCTTCGGATTGAACGCCGTTCGCGCGAGTCCGTCGCCGTGTTCCCCGGAGAACGAGCCGTTGTGCTCAAGGACGAGGTCGGTCACGTCCTCGGTGATCGACTGCATCGCCTGGATCCCTTCGTCCGCTTTCAGGTTGAGAATGGGGCGGATGTGGAGCGTCCCACTGCCCGCGTGAGCGAAGTAGGCAGCGGACGTGTCGTGGGCCTCGAGGACGTCCATGAACTGCTGGACGTACTCGGCGAGTTCTTCCGGCGGGACCGTCGCGTCCTCGATAAACGGATACGGCTTCGGATCGCCGTCCAGGCTCATCAACAGCGGAATCGCCGCTTTGCGAAGCTTCCAGAGCTTTGCCTGCGCCTCCTCGGTGTAGGCCTCGAGGGCCTCAAAGGCGTCGCCCTCGTCGACGAAGTGGGCGTTCGTCCGGCCGATTGGCTCCTCGAGGTCGTCGAAGCATTCCGAGTCGAACTCAAGCATCAGCGCCGCCTCTGTCCCGTTGGGGATCGGCTCCTCATACCGGGCGAACTGTTCCGATCCCCGTGCGAGCCTGAACACCTCGCTGTCCATCAGCTCGACCGCGCTGGGATCGAACTCGAGGGCTTCGGGAACCGCCTCGAGCGCCTCGATCAGATCCTCGAAACAGTAGAGGACGAGCGCCGTCTCCTCGGGAAGCGACACGAGACTGATCTCGGCCTCGACGATCACGCCGAGGGTGGACTCGGCACCGACGAACAGCTTCGAGAGGTTGATGACCGTCTGCCTGTTCTCGTTTTCGTAGATCACTCTGTCGAGGTTGTATCCAGAAACGTTTCGCTTGAGATCCGAGTACCGCGCCTCGATCTCGTCGGCGTTCTCCTCGACGAGCGTGCGAACGGTCCGATAGATAGCCGCTTCGCGGTCGTCTTTCGACACGACGTCGTCCCACTCCTCGGAGTCGAGGACGATCTCGCGTGTGTGAATAAGTGAGCCGTCGGCGAGAACGACGTTCAGCTCCTCGGTGTAGGCGTCGGTGATTCCGTACCGGACCGAGTGTGCACCGGTCGAATTGTTGCCGATTCCACCGCCGATCGTCGCGCGGTTCGACGAGGCGGGGTCCGGGGCGAACTTGAGCCCGTACTGTGCAGCGTGTTCGTCGAAGTGGTCCTGGACGACTCCCGGCTGGACCCGTGCCCGCCGTCGGTCGACGTCGACCTCGAGAATATCGTCCATATAGGTCGAAAGATCGAGCACGACACAGCCTGGGCCGACTGTCTGTCCGCCAAGCGACGAACCGGCCCCGCGTGCGATGACCGGTACGTCGTGTTTGGCTGCGACACGAACGGCATTTCGCACATCTTCAGTATCGCGAGGGAGTACGGCCCCCGCAGGTCGTGCTTGATAGATACTGCCGTCGGTCGCGTACAACACCTGGGCGTATTCGTCGAAGCGAACGTCGCCCTTGATGACTGCTCGTAGATCGTTCGCGAGGTCGGCGTACTCACTCACGTCGCTATCGTCATACTCGAGTGTCTCCCGAAACGCTTCGTAGCTGTGTGGATCGTCTCGTGTGTTTTCAACCGCCATTGAGTTCTTCTTTCCACATCAATTATTATAAATACTGTCGTTATTTCCATATCTGACAGTTGATGTACAAACTGATAACGTATGATTCAGGAGTTCGAACACCATGTCCGTTGGCGCTGTATGCAACTTCAATCAACGGCGCAACCACGTTATTTGACACAGCAGTCCACAATCCCTACTGATCAGTCAATAATCCCGACCTCAAGGGTCGGGGTATCCGCCTCGACCGCCGATGAATTTAAGAAGATGGTCGTACCCAGACTGGGTATGGAACTCATCCATATCAATATCAATGTCGCTGACGCCGACGAAACGATCGAATTTTACGAACAGTTCGGCTTCGAAGAGAGCTGGGGGTTCGAAACGCCGGATGGCGAAACGAACCATCGGTACATTGCGGACAACAACGGGATCGAACTCCAGCTTTCCGACACGACTGACGATGCGGAATTCGATCAGGGAACGGCGTGGGATCACCTTGCGATCGGAGTCGACGACGTCGACGCCGTTTTCGAAGATATCGATCACTACGGTATCGAGAAGGAGCCGGGCGATCAGCCTGAAGCTGGCGCTCGAACAGCGTTCGTCTACGATCCCGACGGACGGAAAGTCGAACTCGTCGAGTCCCTGGACGAGAGTCCCAACTGAAACGGATTTCACACCGATGCTGGAGTGTCGCGTTCTCCAATGTCCACCGACGGCCAGTGACCATCTGTTCTCTATTTCAGAACTGTGGTCGGGTAACGGCAGGTGATAAAAATGTATTACAGAAGTATGTCTGTAAAACATTAAATAATATCTGCGCGTACAGGGTCGGTATAAGGGCGATAGCCACTGGTTGTTCTCTATTCCAGAACGGGCGGATATCGAAAGCGGCGGACTGCATAACTGGTCAACACGGCTCACATTGACATACAGATATGAATACGACTGCTACCTGAAAAGCGGGTGACGTTGTTTCGATCAGTCTTTGATTCCGCTGCCACGGACAGTCGGTTCGAGACCGATTTGACACCGAATACGAACCCGTTCGCCGTGCTCGTCCGATGTTTTGCCGGTGAAACCACCATAGTGGCTCGAGTCGGTACGTATCTGAGATTTTCTATATCAGAACAATACTTATGCCGTTCGACGAATTTACGTCTCGTATGGAAGAACAGGCGAAACACCCTGTCCGAACGACCGAGAAATCGTTACAACTCATTGCGGAACTTAACCGACTCGGGGAGGCGCGGTTGACAACGCTGTCGAACGAACTCGAGATGGGGAAAAGTGCAGTTCACAATCATCTCAGTACACTCGAAAAACACGGATACGTCATCAAAGACGCCGACACCAAAACCTACCGTCTCAGTCTCAAATTCCTCGATCTCGGTGGCCAGATCCGGGGTGAAAAAGACGTCTACAAAGTTGCTGAACCGAAGATCAAGGAGATTGCCGAGAAGTCGGGGGAGTTGGTCCACCTCGTCGTCGAAGAAGATGGAAAGGGTGTCTATCTATGTCGTTCGAAAGGCGAGCACGCGGTCGATCTGGATACGTACGTCGGCTGTCGCCACCATATGCACAGTACGGCGTTCGGGAAAGCGATTCTCTCTCATCTCCCGACGGAACGGGTTGGCGAAATCATCGATCAGCACGGCCTTCCCCAGGTGACACCCCGGACGATAACGTCTCGCGAGACACTCCTCGAGGAACTCGAGCAGACCCAGGAACGCGGCTTCGCGGTCGACGACGAGGAACGACTGGAGGGACTCCGCTGTATCGCCGCGCCGATCAGATTCGACTCGGACATCATCGGCGCGATCAGCGTTTCGGGCCCGACGGCGCGAATCGATGACGACTGGGAGTCAAACGAGTTCGTCAGCCAGCTGCGTCGAGCAGTGAACGTTATCGAGTTGAATAAATACAACGTCTAGTCCCGTCTATCATAGGGCGTGACGGTCGAAGCGGTCGACAGTGAGAACTCATCAATCGGGGACGTTACCAGCAAGTCCCACTGAAACGGTCTGCTGTAACGATTTACCGACGGGGTCACCGAACAACTTTAATATTAGAACGTAATACTGTTGGTTGCATTCATGAGTACGCACACCGACTATCTTCACGACCGGGAGTTCGTGCGGACGTTCTTTACCACTCCAACGGCAGTCGAAGGAGAAGACGATTCTGCCAAGATGCTTCGCGGCGCCGCCCAACTTCGCGGAATGGAAGCTCCGGACGTCTGGGTCCCGGACAACGAAGATGCAACGGCTCCCTCGATGCGCGATGAGGGAATCGAGAACATCATCGACGTGATTTCGGAGCACGGTGCCGACTACCCGGGCGAGATCCACCCCCGTATGGTCTGGCACAGGGACAGCCCCGCCACCAGATATCAGGGCTTCCAGCACATCATGGAACTCGCCGACCCCGAAAACGGAGCCATCGAGCACATCGACGGCGTCGTGATCCCGGAAGTCGGCGACATCGATGACTGGAAGAAAGCCGACGAGTTCATTACCATCGTGGAAACCGAGCACGGACTGGAAGAAGGCAGTCTGGCCATGTCGGTTATCGTCGAAAGCGGCGAGGCCGAACTGGCACTTGGCGACCTCCGCGAGGAGATGGGCAAGCCCGCAAACAACCTCGAGCGGCTGTTCCTCCTCGTGGATGGCGAGGTCGACTACACCAAGGATATGCGAGCGATCACGCCCACTGGCGAACTCCCGCCGTGGCCGGAGCTACGACACAATACCTCCCGCGGTGCGAGTGCGGCCGGCCTGATCGCCGTCGACGGGCCGTACGACGATATCCGTGACGTCGAGGGCTACCACGAGCGTATGACCGACAATCAGGCGAAAGGCATGCTCGGCATCTGGTCGCTGACCCCCGGGCAGGTCGTGGAAGCGAACAAGTCGCCGTTGCCCCCGAAGACCGGCAGCTGGCTTCTCGAGGCCAACGGCCGTGAGGTCGAACTCAACGAGGAAGACGGTCGCTACGTGTACGAAGGCGATAGGGTCGAACTCGAAGAGACAGATGACGACCAGTATCGACTCCACATCGGCAGCAACGAGCGCGACCTCGACGGAGACGAACTGTCCGAAGCGTTGCTGGACCTGACGTCGTATATCCCGAGTCTGAACGACATCGTTGACTCGATGGAAGAGTTCGAAGCAGCCAAGGAAGCTGGAAGGGGCGCAATCGCTATGGAACGATCGGCAACGCTGGTTATCGATGGGATCGAAGTCGAGATCAGCAACGACCGAATGTGGGACGAGGCGACCTATCAGGCAGCCCAGACACCCATTACGCTGTTTCAGGACGTGTACGAGAACCGTCCGGATCAACACGAGGATCTCGAGGAACTGTACGGCGAGGACATTGTGGAACGCGCAATAGTTGTCGGATAAGCGAACATTCATATCCGTCTGGAGCGGTGGAAAGGCAGTCACGAGACGACGAAAGCGGGACGGATACGCCCTCGAAGTCACGACCGAGAGTGGTTCCGAAACCGGCTTTTTCGCTTGCTCGTCGGGTTCGAACCGAACACGATTTCCAAACAGATCGATTCGAATTTTGTCTCTCGAGGGCGGATTCAACGGCGTTTCGATTTCCGCGGGGTTCGCGTCGAAATCAGAGGTCGTACCGATAGAGTGTTGTTTTCAGTCAGGCGGTACCATAGACGAAAAAACACGGTCCAGTTTAGCACCTCTACTACTGTCTATCTGCTGAGTGACTGGTACGATTATTGTCTGTTATAGTAGTGGGTAAACTGTTCAAACTATTCTCTGACGCTCATCCGACTACCCACCTCAGGAGTTGTTGAAGCATCCAATCCGTAGCTAAAGGCTATGAAAGCATTTTTCGATCAAAGTTTAGTCGATATAATCGAGCGAACTGCACGATCCTCATCGAGAGGCTGAACTCGGATATCCGTAGCTGTCAACAAGAAATATCGTGTCGAAGCGGTCGTACTTCTCCATTGATCGATGCAAGAACGTGGTGGCTGGATCGGTACCTTGCCGTCCGAGGACTGCGGTCTCACGTATTGGTTTGAGCCCATGTCTATTGTGTTATATTCCCAAGGTCAGTTGCCAGCTATTATAACAGTAATCTGATTAATAGGGGCCCCACCAGGGCTTTGCCGGCCGCCGGAATCTTCGATTCCTGATGTGCTACACGGGAAACTCTACGCTTATGATCGGTCTCCTCGATTCAATGAGAACCCTGGATAGACGATGTGACTTACCTGATCGTGATCTCTGCCGCTTTGTTCAGTACTGTACCGTTGGTGGGTTCACCACCCTTGATCATTTCCGATTATGATCCGAGGTCCCGTACTGGTGAATGACGACATTTCACATTGTGAATTCTCAGCATGTGATTCGGCACTGTCCTATACAATAGTATGGGTGTAAAACTATCGAATACGGTGCAAACCGGTTACGCTTCCTCGAGGAGAACGACCACTGTTAGCGACCAGCTCTGTTTCATATAGCAAAAGACGTCGCACAAGTCCTCTGAGTAGTGCAGATTCTCAAGTGTCTCTTTTCACTATCCGTATGCGATGGTGACTTTGACTTCTCCGGCCTTGTCCCACAGCCGATCAACCAGCTCGTTTCGCATATACTTGTCTTTGAACCGACTCGTGGGTCCGAATACGCCGAGTGCACCGAGTAGTTCATTCTCGGGCGTGTAAACTGGGACGGAGACTCCACAGAGGCCGTCCATGTACTCCTCGTTGTTAACAGCGTATCCCTGCTCGCGAATGTGGTTGAGTTCTTCATATAGCGAATCGGGATCTGTAGTCGTGTTGGATGTGTATTCAGTGAGGCCCTTCTCCGCGATGTACTGATCGACCTTGTCGTCGTCCCACGCTGCGAGAATGACTTTGCCTGACGCCAATGAGTGAAGCGGTCGGCGTTTACCAATCATCGTCTCCGACAGACTGCCGTAGCGATGGAGATAGACTCCATCGAGGTCTTCCTCAACAAAAAATAGCGCCCGCTCGTCGGTTTCCTGCCCGAGCTCGAACACTTTGCGTTTTGCAATCGTGTATCCCGCCTCGCGGTTTCGAGTTTTTTCACCGATCTCAAGCAACCGTAGACCGATGTAGAAGCCATCGTCCCGTTCGATCACGTACCCCATCTCGGAGAGCGTCTTTAGGTGTCGATAGATGGTGCTCTTAGTCAGGTCTGTTCGCTGTGTAATCTCGGTGATCGTGAGTCCTTCCTCTTCCTTGAGGACTTCGAGAATTGCGAACGTCTTCCGGGTCGTTGCAACCCCTATATTTTGGTCTGTGTTCATAGTGGAGTATCGAACAGATCCTTCATTAACGTTTTGGATAATGAAAACCTCATGTTACTATGCGGGACACAGAGTGAGTAAAAGAGCTGGGAACAGAATTGTTTCACTATGCGGTATTTCATGTTAGGGCCTTAGTTACAACATCGATGAGTTCAAGATGGAGTCTCTGGCAACAGACTGATTTCAGTTCTGTTTCGACGACTCGAGCCCCATGCGGAGGCCGCTATCCGACGGCATTGTGGAGACAGTGGTGAAAATCATCTTCGAACATCTGTCAAAAGAACATATCGTATACCAACCCTTTTGTGCTGGTCAGCCGACCAATGGACAAGGTATGACGAATCTTGTGTCAGCTGTCGCCGAGACTGTGGAATCGAATCCGGATTCGGCTGCGATCGCCTATGATGGGAACGAACAGACCTACGCGGAATTCTGGGAGCGAACTGGCCAGTTTGCACAAACGCTTGCAGACTGCGGAATCGGCGAGGGAGACCGCGTCGGGATCTACCTACCGAACCTGCCACAGTTCGTGACCGCCTTCTATGGAACCCTGCGTGCTGGCGGGATCATCGTCCCCATGAATCCCCAGTACAAGGCTCGGGAGATCAGACACATGCTGGGTGACAGCGGAGCGAAAGCGGTCGTCTCGTTGGCCAACCTCGTCCCGAACGTCCTCGAGGTCCAAGACGACACGGATGTCGAACAGATCGTCAGCGTGGGTTCCGATATTGACGGTGCGACCGAGTTCGATGACTTCCTTGCCGCTGGTACCAAAGACATCGTCGAGCGGGCAGACGACGACATCGCCGTCCAGCCCTACACGTCCGGAACGACCGGCACGCCGAAAGGCGTCCTGCTAACTCATCATAACCTCGCCTTTACCACGCGAGCCAACGCGAGCGTGCCACCGGGTGGGTTCCAGTCCTCGGACCGACTCATCGGCACCCTGCCACTGTTTCATATCTACGGCATGTCCGTGGTGATGAACGGTGCCATGTACAGCGGCGGCACCTATTACCCCGTTCGCGAGTGGGACTCATCGGCTGTAATGGACCAGCTCCGCGACGACGAGATCACGATTATGTTCGCCGTCCCCGCCATGTTCAACGACATAATCAACCACCCTGACGCCGCCGAATATATGTTCGAGGCGTTGCGCTTTGCCAACTCCGGGGGCTCGAGTCTGCCCTTTGAGGTCCTCGAACGGTTCGAGGGTCTCTGGGACGTCCAGCTCAACGAGGGTTATGGGCTGACCGAAACGAGTCCAGTCACACACGCGAACACGAAAGATGCTCGTCGAAAGGGGAGTATTGGCCAACCGCTCGAGGGCGTCGACGCGAAGATTGTCGACGATAATTTCGAGGAAGTCCCTCGAGTCGAGCGAGGGCCAGTCGTCGAAGCGGAAGCGGAGCTGCAGGATATTACAGGAGAACTCGTCATCTGTGGTCCCAACGTGATGAAAGGCTACTACGGTCTACCTGACGCTAATGAGGAGGCGTTCACCGAATCAGATGGCAAACGCTGGTTCCACACCGGCGACATCGGTTACTGGGATGAGGATACTTTCTTTTATATCGTCGACCGCGAAAAGCATATGATCATCACCGGCGGGTACAACGTCTATCCACACGAAGTCGAAGAACTGCTCTTCGAACATGAAGACGTTATGGACGCTGCTGTCGTTGGTGTTCCAGACGAGCGCCGCGGTGAGACTGTCAAGGCGTTTATTGTTCCTACGCCTGACGCCGACGCGACGCCCGAGGACATCAAGCAGTACTGTCTCACTAACCTCGCAGAATACAAGCACCCTCGTCAGGTTGAGTTCGTCCAAGAACTACCGCGGACGACCACTGGGAAGGTCCAGAAGTTCGAACTCCGCGATGAAGCGGAGTAGTCATTCTTTCGGATTAGACCAGTCCCAGATGTAGATGCTGTGAGGGCGGATTTTTTACCGACACCGGAACGCAAACCGATAGTTTGCAACTGTTGAGCGCACCGAAGCTATTTTGATACCGGGTCACAATCAGTACATATGGCATTCATGCTGTCTGAGGAGCATCAAGCAATTCGCGAAGCCGTGCGTGAATTCGGCGAAAACGAGATGTCTCCGGTTGCAGAAGAGCACGATCGAGCGCACAAATATCCCGAAGCGATCCGGAAGAAGGCTGCCGAATACGACTTCGTCGCGCCGGCTATCCCGCTCGAGTACGGTGGGGCCGGGATGGACAAGATCTCGAGCACCATCGTCACCGAAGAACTCTGGCGAGCGGATCCCGGTATCGGGTCCGCCGTCGGCAGTGCCGGCTTCGGGACGAACATGATCATCGAGTTCGGTGACGAGTGGATGAAAGAAGAGTGGCTCCCAAAAATCGCCAACGGGGAGACTGCCTCGTGCTCCATGATCTCTGAACCCGCACACGGGTCGAATGTCGCCGGCATCGAGACGGTGGCCGAGGAGGACGGCGACGGCTACGTCCTCAACGGCAACAAGATGTGGATCACCAACGGGACCGTCGCCGACGTCGGCGTCCTGATGGCCAATACCAGTCCCGACGCGGGTCACAAGGGCATCACCGCCTTCCTCGTCGAGATGGATCGTGACGGCGTCTCGACCGAGAAGATTGACAACAAACTCGGTATCCGTGCGTCCGACCTTGCCGAAGTCATCATCGACGACGTCCGCGTTCCGAAGGAGAACGTCATCGGTGAAATCGACCACGGGTTCTACCAGCTCATGGAGTTCTTCGCCTCCGGCCGTACCAGCGTTGCGTCCCAGGCCGTTGGCGCTGCTCAGGGTGCACTTGACGCTGCTATCGAGTACGCCAACGAGCGCGAGCAGTTCGACCAGAAAATCAAGGAGTTCCAAGCGATCGAGCACAAACTTGCCGAGATGGCGACCAAGGTCGAGGCTGCCCGCTCGCTCACCTACCGTGCAGCATCCCAGGTCGAAAAGAACAATCAGGATGTCGCCGCACAGTACTCGAGTATGGCGAAACTGTTCGCCTCCGAGATTTCGGTCGAAGTCGCCGACGAAGGTGTCCAGGTCCACGGTGGTGCGGGCTACGTCACGGACTACCCTGCCGAGCGCTACTACCGAGACGCTCGTATCACGAAAATATACGAAGGCACCAGCGAGATTCAGAAGAACATTATCGCTGATCAGATTCTCTAGCGCAGGTTACTGTTCAGGCACTCGGAACTCGACGGCTGCACCTTGGCCGTAGCCGACACACATCGTCGAGAGTCCGAGTCCACCACCCTGCCGTCTGAGTTCGTGAATCAATGTGACTGGCAGGCGAGCTCCTGACGCACCAAGGGGGTGTCCGATGGCGATCGCGCCGCCGTTGACGTTGAACACGTCGTCATCGAAACCGAGTTCGTCCTGACAGTACAGCGTCTGGCTGGCGAACGCTTCGTTGAGTTCGACCAGATCGTACTCCTCGGCGCTCCGACCGTTCTGTTCCCAGATCCCTCTCACGGCGGGCACTGGTCCAACTCCCATGATCGTTGGATCGACACCTGCGACGTTGTGATCGTTGATTTCAGCCATGATCTCGAGGCCCTCACCCTCGGCGAATTCCTTGCTCGTGATCAGAACACCAGAAGCCCCATCAGATATTTGTGAGGCGTTAGCGGCAGTGACGGTGCCGTTCTCCGCAAACGCTGGCAGAAGGCCCGCAATTTTTTCTTTTGTGGTGCCGGGACGAAGGCCCTCGTCTTCCGCAACGAGACCGGCTTCGGTCTCGATAGGGACGAGCTCGTCGTCGAACGTTCCGTCTTCCGCTGCTTCGACCGCGCGCTGTTGACTTCGAGCAGCGTATGCGTCCTGACGCTCGCGAGAGATGTCGTACTTGCGGGCAACCTTCTCAGCGGTCTGGCCCATGGCGAGGCCGGCTGTGTCGTACTGTTCGCGGATGCCAGCGTAGGAGTCGATCCCGTTCCGACGTTCGTTTCGAGACATGTTCTCGACGCCCCCAGCGACGATGACCTCACGCTGCCCTGCGCGTATCGCGTCGCTGGCACTCATAATCGCCTCCGCAGAGGATGCACAGAGTCGGTCGATCGTTGTTCCCGGGACCTGTTCACCCAGATCAGAGAGCAACGCGATGACGCGGGCGATGTTGTTGCTCTGTTCGTTCACTTGCTTTGCACAACCCCAACGGATATCATCGACGTCGTCACCTGTGAGCCCCGTCTCCGCGAGCATCTCGTTTACCAGCGGTACTGAGAGTTCTTCACTCCCTGTCTCAGCGAAGCTACCGCCGTGTTTACCCTGTGGAGTCCTGACTGCCGAAACGATGACTGGCTGTCGATCGCTCATTGAGTGTTTTTCTCTCACTCGAGGATATAGTCGTTCCGCCTCTATGTGGTAGTGAAGGCGAATACCATCGCTTCCACAGCATTCACCAGCTCTCAATGGGTGTGTTCGATCGACGGACGGGGAGACACCACTGACCGAAGGGGAACGCTTTTGATCGCGACTTGAGTTCGGGTATACATGCACATTGCAGTGCTTGGAGCCGGCAGTATGGGTCACGGGATTGCACAGGTGTCCGCAATGGCTGGCCACGACGTCGTGTTGCGAGACATCGAAGCCGAGTTCGTCGAGGATGGCCTCGAGGGGATCCGCGACAATCTTCAAGGCGGTGTCGATCGGGACAAACTCACCGAAGAAGCGATGGATGCGACGCTCGAGCGCATAGAAGGGACGACGGACCTCGAGGCGGCTGTCGAGGATGCTGACCTCGTCGTGGAGGCCGTCCCGGAGGATATGGATCTCAAGAAGGACGTCTTTGTAGATGTAGAGGAGGCTACTGATACCGACACGCTCATCGCCTCGAATACGTCGTCGCTGTCTGTGACCGAAATGGCGAGCGTCCTTGCACATCCTGAGCGCGTTATTGGACTCCATTTCTTCAATCCACCCCACATTATGGACCTCGTCGAGATCATCGTCGCTGAACAGACTGACGAGCGCACTGAACAAATTGCTGTCGACTACGTTCAGGGCATCGATAAGGAGGACGTCGTCGTCCGCGACACGGCCGGCTTTGCGACCTCGCGTCTCGGCCTCGTGACTGGACTCGAAGCGATCCGAATGGTGGAGTCGGGAGTTGCAAGCCCAGCAGACATTGATAAAGCGATGAAACTCGGGTATGGGTATCCGATGGGGCCAATCGAACTCGGAGATCACGTCGGACTCGATGTCCGCCTCCACATTGCAGAACACCTTCGGAAAGAACTCGGCGAACGATTTACCCCACCGCAGTCGCTGCGACGAAAGGTCCGGGCTGGTAATCTCGGGAAGAAGACCGGTGAGGGGTACTACATTTGGGAGGACGGCGAACGTGTCGACACGAGTGGCAACTGGGGTGGTCCTGATGAGTGAACTCGAAGACCAGTACGATACGCTCTCTGTCGAGAGTGGCGAGCACGCTGATCGGGTCGCGACAGTGGCAATTGAACGTCCGGATGCTCGAAACGCACTCAATAGTCAGGTTCGAACGGAACTGAAAGATGCCGTGAAAGCGGCGGAGACGGATGACGACGTTCGGGTACTCGTCCTCACTGGTGGTGAGGGGGACCGGTGCATTCGTCGCAGGAGCTGACGTCACTGAATTCAAGGATCGAGACCTCGTCGAACAGCGGACGGCCAGCGAGCGGCCGCGGATCTACGAAACCGTCGCCAATGTAACAATCCCTGTCATCGCCCGGATCAACGGTCATGCGCTCGGTGGCGGCTGCGAACTTGCACAAGCCTGTGATATCCGAATCGCTGAAGCCGGAGTGAAACTCGGACAGCCGGAAATCAACCTCGGGTTGATCCCCGGTGGTGGTGGCACGCAGCGACTCACTCGTCTCGTCGGTGAAGGGCAGGCTATGCGACTGATTCTTTCCGGAGAACTGATTAGTGCTGAGGAAGCCAAGCAGCTCGGACTGGTTGACGAGGTATACGACACGGATGGCATTGACGACGCCGTCTATAGTCTTGCAAACTCGATGGCCGAAAAGAGTCCGATTGCAATTGAACTTGCCAAGAAAGCGATCAAGGCGAGTTCTCGGATGGGGATTGAGGACGGGCTCGAGTACGAGTCTGAACTGTTTGTCCAACTGTTTGCAACTGCGGACAAAAACGAGGGCATTGCGGCCTTCCTTGAGGGTCGAGAGCCAGAGTTCACCGGAGAATAGTTTTCATACAGTAAATATTTATATGTATTCATATATCTTTCTAGTTAACTGATTGATAATAAATGGTCCTGGTCGGACGACCACACTATGCAACGGTACAACCAATACTCAACAGCAACCCGGAAATCACTGGATATCCCCACAACTGCGCGCACTCCAAGCGTCCAAGACGTATCTCACGATATGTAATAACTAGTCTCGTGTCAAGTTGTTCTACGAACAACACGACAATCTCGCCGCCAAACTCGCCTATACTGGCCGACAGACGTCCATCTCGAGCGAACCTCTGTCGAGGAATTGCAAGAAGCTCTCGACGACGTGGACGGAAAGAAGCCGATACCGGCTTTTAGCGGCGATAGCGTACAAAAACGGCGTCACACAGACTGAACTAGCCGACTGGGACGACATTCAGCGTCGAACCATCTATAGCTGGCTCAAACGACTCGATACTGACGAACCGCTTGCGTAGGCCATAACTAATACTCGCTGATATAGAAGAAAACGAAAAATCTCAGAAAAACAGTAAAAATAATTCGAAGAAACTGTCCACGAATCATCTGCGAAAGTCGGGTTCGACGCGCCGGCATGGACGCCGATGCTCGTCCAGCGGTATCTTGCCCAGACGTACACTGTCGAATACTCACGCTCGAGCTGTCGGCGGTTGCTCAAAGAAGCGGGCTTGAGCTATCAAAACCACGTCCTACAACCGCCGAATCAGCTGTTGAGGAGCAAGAAACGTTCCGCGAGGAACTCAAACAAAGCGGCGGGAGAGGGATGCCACAGTAGTCTGTCTCGATCAAATCAAGAAATCAGTCCAGATTGAGCCGTGTACCGCGTGGTTTCCGCTCGACACGCGGTCATCCGTCGAATTATCTGGATAACGAGGCTGGACGTGTCTCTTGGGCGTAACCACAGAGGACGGTGATCGCTCTCTATTTCGATTCGAAGCGCACGTTACCGCCAATCACGCAAAAACATCGATTATCTATTATGTACTGCATTCAAAGATGATTTGATCATTGTATTAGATGGAGCGCCGTCCGTTCAGGCGTCGGCAGTCACAGCTCTGGCGGTCCATGACGACCTCGCTTTCGTCGCCTTCGTCACGTTCCCGGCGTATTCGCTGGCATCAAATCCGGTCAAAAAGTGCTGGCGACAGTTGCAAACGGCTCTCAGCAATCGATTTTCAGCCCACTTGGCGAGGGACCGATACAGCGTTTGATCAATTCTCTGTACCAAAAGTGAGTGGGTACTTCTGATATCCATTATCGATTTAGATGCCTCACGAATCGGTGTCGCAGTGGCACCGATAGTTCGTACGGGAGTGCAAATGAGCGATTGAATCGCATTTCGAGCGGCTACTGCGTCCACATCAAAATCACTCGTTGCTCGAGGTAACGCTCGAGAGCACAGCGTTGCTCTACGGGCGGCGGTGAATACGACAGTTCCTGCCAGTGGAGTGGCGAATCCGGTTGAACACGATCAGTATTCAGGGGCGTAGCGAGTTTACGAACGAGCTGATTCGGTCAGTAAACGGACGCATGGCTCGGCTTCGATCGCTCTCCCAGACGATCTCGCCGCTGTCATCTAGTGCCAGAAACGGCTCGGTAGTCGATCGAACACCGAGGTAAAGATACTCCTCACACTCGTCGTCGTGGACGCCGAGCATGTGAACGCCTCGTTCCTGAAACGAGTGCTCGCGATGTGTTCGGGAGCGAAGGTAAAACAGGTGAGCCGTCGGCTCCGGTGGTCGGGTCACGACAGCACACCAGTCTCCGTCGGATTGGATCGCTGGTTTTCCGAGCGTCGTCTCGAACCGATGTGAGAGTGCCACGGTATCGTCACCGAGTACGTTGAGTTCGCCGCCGACGGTATTCGAATCACTGCCGGAGACGACGACAGCAGTGCCATCGTTCGCGATTGCGCCATCGACCGGCTGTGACGCTGGGCGTGTCTCAATCAACTCCTCGCTTTGGAATCGGAACGTGCGCGATTCTTCGCCGTCAGCACGCCGACCGAACGCGAGCGTCCAGTCGTTGTCGGGTGACGTAACTGTCCGACAGTGAAACGTGGATTCGTCATATGAGAGGTATTGATTGGTCGGGTCGTCGGGAACGTTCTTCGGGGAGAACCCTGGTGGATCGGACGGTCCCTGCCTGAGTAGTCGCCGATGGATCATACAGTGAATTACGTCTCATTGATTTAAATTTCGTGGTTTTCAGCCGCTAACGGCTACGAATCAGAACACTACGACGCTGTGAGCTATATATACGTACAGCTCTGCACTCGAGCTACTGTGAGTGGTGTTCACTTGGATTCGAAGTAGGTCTCGTTCCCAGAAATAAATCGTTCAAGATACTACTATTATAAGCGTTATTACGTAATGCTGCTCGAGGAATGCTCGATGACGGATAATCCATCCGAGTCAACCCGGAATCACTCACGACGAACATTCATTCTCGCTGGCGGTGCCATTGGAACGGCTGCACTGGCGGGCTGTCTCGGCGACGGCGATGGTCCGGGGGGAGCAGGATTAGGCGGTGGAAGTGGCGGTAGCGGCGAAGTAACCGATCCGATGGTGTCGGACGACTTCGATCCGCAGAACCCTGATTGGGAGAACAATAACTATCTCGGGAGCAAGATGGCCGAGCACAACTATATTCGCGGCTCGGAGTTCGACCTCGAGGAGATGGGGAATCGTGGTCGGACCGAGGCAATTTACGGCCAAGAGCCGGCCGAGAATCCGGATAACTCATCGGACTGGATCGATCCCGACCCGATCGTGTTCGCGGACTTGCCTCGCGAGGACAGTCAACAAGCGTACGCAGATCAACTCGAGCCGATGATCGAGAAGCTCGAGGCAGAGACGGGACGGACTGTCGAGTTCCAGACGATCGACAGCTATGCAGCGGTCGTTGAGGGGATGCGGTCCGAACGGATCCACATCGCGAACTACTCGACCGGGAACACACCCTTTGGCGTAAACATGGCCAGCATGGTTCCGCTGGCGATGGGTGTCGCAGGTGACGGGCAGTTCGGCTACCGACTCCTGGCGATTACCCGCGCCGACATGAACGACATTCAGAGCGTCGAGGACTTCAATGATTTCAATGCGGCTCACACCGAAGCGTCCTCGAATTCCGGAAACCAGGCACCGTCGGCGTTGTTCGATGAACACTTCGGTCTCACTGTCGGCGAGAACTACAATCCCGAGATGTCCGGCGGTCACGAACAGTCTGCTCGCGGGATCGCCTACGGGGACTACGACTGCGGACCGATCTGTAGTACCTGTTGGGAGGAAACCGTCGAAGCGGTCGACGATATCGACTTCGACGATTTCAAAGTCGTCTGGGCGGCTGCTCCGTTCCCGCCGGGTCCGATCGGCTATCGAGCGAACCTCCATCCGGAGATTATCGACGGTGCACGCGAGACCTGGCTCAACACCGACTGGAGCGGGACGGTGTACGGTGAGCAGGCCGGCTATCCACAGTATGTTGAAGTCGACTACGTAAACCACTGGCACGACGTCATGGTCAATCAGAAATTCAACGGCGTCGAGTACGACGCGGACAACCTGTAACGATTGACCAGTACCGAATTCACGTTTCACTTATGCTCGAGACAATCGATCTTCGAAAGGTGTATCCAACGGGGGACGAGGCGCTCACAGGCGTTTCCACGACTGTCGATGGGAACGAGATCGTCGCGATGATCGGCCCCAGCGGGGCCGGGAAATCGACGTTCATTCGGTGTATTAATCGACTCACCGAACCGACTGACGGCGAGATCCGGTTGGACGGATCGGAGCTTACCGCGCTCGGCGAATCCGAAATGAAAGCAGCCAGACGGAACATCGGGATGGTGTTTCAGGAGTATAATTTGGTCGAACGACTCACGGTTATGGAGAACGTCCTCTCCGGTCGACTCGGCTACGTCTCGAACTGGGCCGCGCTCCGCCGCAAGTTCCCGCCCGAGGACGTCGAACGTGCGTACGACGTGCTCGAGACGGTCGGGCTCGACGGTATGGAGAACAAACGGGCGGACGAACTCTCTGGCGGGCAGCGCCAGCGTGTCGGCATCGCTCGAGCCGTCGTACAGGAGCCAAAAATCCTGTTGGCTGACGAGCCGACAAGTAGTCTGGATCCCGAGTCGTCACATGCGGTTATGGAACTGCTCGCCGATATCGCCGCGGAGGAAGACATTCCGATCATTATCAACATTCACGAAGTGCCACTCGCCGTCGAATACGCGGACCGGATCCTCGGATTACACGACGGCGAACTGGTGTTCGATGGGCCGACGGACGGCCTCGATGAGAACGCGAAAGACGTCATCTACCGCGGTGCCGATGCCAGCGAGACGACAAACGAAGCTGTCGCCAAGACGCGGACGGATAACAACGCCATCAGTGAGCAGGCCGCAGACAAACCGACGGCGGCGGGGGATTAACGTGGCGACAGAGGATGGTGCCGCCGAGATACCCTACGACGGGTCACGGTGGCAGCGACCAACTGCCTTCCGAAACCGTAAGGTGAAGTGGGCAGCGTATATCGGAGCCGCGTTGTTCGTGCTGTGGTCGATCGTCTCACTTCTTTCGGGAGTAACGATTTCACGAGTCGTATACGGGCTCGGAAACGGCTTCCTGCTCGTCGAGAGTATGTTTCCGCCGGAGACGTCGACTGTGAACCTCGAGCGAGTGGGCGTCTATATGGCAGAAACGATTGCGATGGCGTTTGTTGCGACGTTTACGGGCGTACTGATCTCACTTCCGATCGCGGTCGGTGCGGCCGAGAATCTCGCACCGTGGCCGCTGTACTATCTTAACCGCGGAATTATTAGCATCACTCGCGCGATTGATGAACTCATCATCGCGATTATCGCAGTAAAGGCAGTTGGCGTCGGTCCACTTGCTGGGATCATCGCCATTAGCTATCTGACGATCGGATTCTTCTCGAAGCTGTTCGCAGAAGACATCGAGGATATCGATATGGGCGCAAAGGAGGCGGTTGAAGCGACTGGTGCATCCCGCTTCCAGACGTTCGTGTACGCGGTTATCCCGCAGGTCGCGCCGCGGTTCGTTGGCTTGACCGTCTACCGCTGGGATATCAATATTCGAGCGTCGACGATCATCGGCATCGTCGGTGCCGGAGGTATCGGGACGCTACTAATGCGCTCGTTCAATCGGTACGAGTACGACTTCGCTGGGACGATCCTCATTGCGATTATTGTCGTCGTGCTGGCTGGCGAGTTGTTCAGCGCGTACGTACGACGGAGGGTACAATAATGGCAGTCGAAACTGGACGGAGTTGGCAGCGACACGGTACGCAGCGTCGGATCAAACGTCTGCTGGCCGCTTTGGTTGCGACAGCGACGGTCGTCGGCTCGTGGCTCTGGCTCGAGCTCGATTTACAGTACATCACGAGCTCACCACCGGAGTTGTTGGACTTGGCCGTTCGAATGTATCCGCCGGCGTGGGCCTACGCACCCGACATCGTGATGCCGCTGATCGAGACGATCCACATCGCAGTCGTCGGGACGATTCTCGCCGTCATGATGTCCGTTCCAGTCGCGTTTCTCGCGGCAAGAAACACGACACCGAATGACCTAACGTACGCTCTTGGCAAACTGATTGTGACGACCTCACGATCAGTGCACACCATCATCTGGGCGATGCTATTCACGGTTATGTTCGGTCCCGGGGCGTTCGCCGGAATGGTCGCAATTGCCGTCCGTTCTATCGGCTTCGTCGGGAAACTCCTCGGCGAGGAAATCGAAGAGATCTCGTTCGATCAAGTCGAGGCGATCAAAGCAACGGGTGGGTCGACGTTCCAGGTCCTGCTCTATGGCGTTATCCCACAGATCAAGCCCGCACTGGTCGGGATCAGCATCTATCGATGGGACATCAACGTTCGCGGCGCAACCATTCTGGGCGTCGTCGGGGCCGGTGGAATCGGTGTAGAGCTGTTCGACGCCGTCGATGCCTTCCAGTGGTCTAACGTAGCGATGATACTCATCGCGATTCTGGGAATCGTCCTGCTCAGCGAAATCGTCTCAGCGCGTGCTCGAGCGATGACCAGATAATCGACCGTGAGAGCGTCTCGAATCGGGGATCGGAGCTGATCGAAGGGACCGATAGTCCGAGCCCAAAGGCAGTTATGCTCGGGTAGCCAATCATCGCTCGATCCAATCGCGATGAAAAACAAGCCAGCGGTGCACCTTCCGACGCCACCGAAACGGGCGAGCGCGAGTCGTCGAACTGACCGAATCCGCTCGCTACTCGCGGAGACCCGATGACTGCAGCGGCTCGACCGAAACCACACGAATACAATGACAACACCACCACAGTTCGACCGCGGAACAGACCGACAGACAGACCACGCCATCCTGTTCGACATGGACGGTGTCATCTTAGAAGGACGGGGTTCCGATCCGATCGTCCACTCACACGCACTCGAGGACGTGATCGACGACCTCGACCTCGACCTCGATCAGGAGCACCTGGACACACTCGAGCGATACGAGTATACAGCTGCGTTCGAAGCGGCCTGTGAAACGATCGGTATCGATCCGGTCTCGTTTTACAAGCGTCGTGAGGAGTACAGTGCGACGCATATCATCGATCGGATTCGGGCCGGAAAACGGGAGTTGTACCCAGACGTCGATGCGATCGAGTCGCTCCAGGAGCGATGTCTCACCGGGCTCGTAAGCAACAACTACGATCCGGCAGTTTCGTTCGTCGTCAACCACTTCGAACTCGATACGTTCTCGTTCGTCCGCGGGCGCGATCTCGGCGTTGAAGGCTTTCGCCGTCGAAAGCCCGAGCCCTATTACCTGCAGGAAGCACTCGAGACGCTCGACGTCTCCGACGGGTGGTACGTCGGCGACAGAGAGACGGATCTCGTCGCCGCGGAGCGAGCCGGTCTCAGGCCGGTGTTCGTCCGTCGCGCCCACAACGCGACCGTCGAGCCCGACCTCGAGGCGTATACCGAGGTTCAGTCGCTGTCCGAACTGACGGACCTCGTCTAGGCCGCTCGTCACGGCTGACGTGGCCAGAGATAACCGTTTTTCCGACGCTAGATCCAAAACGAGAGTGTCGCCGCCCTATCCGAAGGCGACGTACAACTGTCCTGCACCCGCGGCGACGATCGCAACACCGGCGAGACGGACGAACGTGTTGACGTGGGCCGCAACCTGTCCCGTTGCGAGGCGGTGTCCCATCGCGGTAGCGGTCGTCACACCGAGCATGAGGATCCCGAACGCGGACGCGTAACTGCCGAGGACGAGTGCGGTCTCGGCCGGTGAAAAGGACAGCGAGCGAACGACGAGCGCGAAGAACACGGGAAAGACACACGCAGTTCCGGCGATCGCGTATGCGCCGCCAAAGAGTGCGAACCCGAGGACGCTCGACCGACGGTGTGGAAGCGCCGTATGGATAGAGATCGAGCCGCGGACGAGCACGAATAGTCCGGTCCCGACGAGTAACACGCCGATACCCGCCTCGAGCATCGGAACGATTGGTTCGATCGACTGGCCAAGCGAGAGAACGAGGCCGATCCCGACGGCAAAGACGGCAAGCACGCCCACAGTGGCTGCTGTTCCACGAGCGACGATGCCTGACAGTGGTGGCCGGTCATCCTCCGTCGCGGCGACGTAGTAGCCGACGTATCCCGGGAGCAACGCGTACGCACACGGTGAGAAAAACGTCGCAACCCCTGCCCCAAGCGCGAACAACACGATCGAGAGGAGTTCAGTCATCGAGGGACGACCCCTGCAGTCTCGAGGGCAGCGTCCAGTTCGGAGACGGTGTGGAGCCCGGACTCCGACCAGGTAATCGCGTTCGATTCGTCGAGGACGAACGTGTGCGGAACGTACGTCGCGCCGATCGGTTCCGCGACCGCCAACGAGGGGTCGAGCGCGACTGTCCAGTTTCCGCCGTGCCAGTTCCACCAGGCTGCGATGTCGTCCCGTGATTTCGTCGTGCCGACCTGCTCGGTCGTCACCGACACGAACTGTACCGTCTCGGGAACGGTTGCCTGAAATTCGGCGAGCGTGTCCAGATACTGCTTGCAGTCGTTACACCACGTGGCGAAGAAATCGAGGACCGTAACGGCCCCTCGCGCGGGAATTGCCGTCTCGCCCGCCTCGCTCCCACGGGCATCGATCGTCTCGAGCATCGTCTCTGGGACGGTCTCATCCCGAAAAAAGCGGTCCAGTCGCCTCAGCGCGACTGCAGACCCGCCGAGGACGCCGAGAGAACCGATCCCGACGAGCGCATCTCGACGGCGCATCACCGACTCCCCCTCAGACGAGACGGTTGGCAGACGATACTGTTCGGTCGAGGATCGTTCGTGACACAAATCGGCTCATTTTGGCCCATTGCTATCTTGTATAGAAATAGAAATACTGTACACATATTTCTTTCCGATGTTCGTGTAAATAACGCTATCTACCGATACGTATCGACATAATGTTTCGGGGAGCAACCCGTTCGACTGCGTATGTACAGACCGTACGAGGTCGTTTCGAAACTGTTTTTTCATCCTCACCGAAATACGCGCTGTGAATCAGGACCGTTTACAGTTTTGGACCCTCTATTTCGCTCGATTCGCCGAGGGGTTCGGGTTTGTCACGTTAATAACACTACTCCCCTACTATATCAATACCCTCGAACCAACCAACACGACGATTCTCGGACTGACGATCAGCGCTGGATTAATCGTCGGACTGTATACGACGGGCTTTACGTTCGCACAAACGCTCGCCGTCGTCCCAATCGCGTGGGCCGGCGACCGGTTCGACAAGCGAACGGTGTTGCTCGTCGTGCTCGGGCTCGGCGTCGGCGTCTACGCGCTCTTTCCGCTTGTCGACTCGAGCGCGTCGTTTATTGCGATTCGTGCGCTTCAGGGGCTCGTTATCACTGGAACCGGACTGATGACGTTGTCGCTCGTCGGGCAGTTCGCCAGCGGCGACACACGAGCGAACTATATTGGAAAGGCGAACGCAGCCAGCTTTGCCGCGTCGATCGTTGGCAGCCTCAGTGCGGGAACGCTCTACGAGGCGTTCGGGTTCGGTTCGATCTTTACGATCATCGTCTCTATCGTCCTCATCGCCTGGCTCGGGACGGTCTTGTATCTCGAGCCCGACGAGACGCGCGTCTACGGGTTTCCGTTCACCGATCTCGCGCTCAACCGTCGAATCCTTACGCTCTCGAGTTTTCGGTTTCAGTACGCGTTTTCGGTCACCCTCGTTCGGACGTGGATCCCGATCTTCGCCGGCGTCGCCGCAGCCGAAGGCGGCCTGGCGTACGGTGGGCTCGCGGTTGCACTTACCGTCGTTGCCGAGAAGTTCACCAACATGTGCTGTCAGCCGTTTACCGGCCGGCTCTCCGATAGCTACGGCCGAGCGATGTTCGTCTTCGCCGGTGGCGGCGCATACGGGCTCATCGCATTGCTCGTTCCGCTTTCGCCGGCGATCGGAACGGCCCTCTCGCTGCCATCCGAGCTCGTCATCGCGATTCCGGCGGTCCTTACAGGTGTCTCGCTACCGACGGCGCTTCCGCTCGGGTCGCTTCCGCTCGGAACGGTCCCCGAACAGGTCACGCTGTTCGGCGAGGTGTCACCGGCGTTTCTGCCCCTCATCGTGCTTTCGGGACTGCTCGGCATCGCAGATAGCTTCCGTGAACCGGCGAGTATGGCGCTGTTTGCGGACGAAGGAACCGACGACGGGGGTGTCGCCTCGAGCTTTGGCATTCGAGAACTCATCTGGCGTCCGGGAAGCGTCATCGCACCGCTGCTCGGTGGCTGGCTCATGTATGAAGTAAGTATGGCATCGGTGTTCTACGTCGGGGGTGCGTTCGCACTGACCGGTGTCGGATCATTCCTCGTGATTCTGGTCCAGTTCCACGGAACCGCTGCACTCACGAAGTGGTAATCCGGGGTGTCGACAGCCATGCGAGACAACTGCCTCGAGGTCAAACGCTGAGACAGCTCACGGAGACGGAGGCCACTGACCGTCACTGTACCTCGTTTCGGTTGTCACTATACTGTACCAAGAATCGATCAGAAGCCCGATTTGAACGCCGTCGGTCTCGCCGCGTCCGCGATCAGTATCGATTGTCATCATTCTACATTCTGTTACAGACATATGTGTGTAAATCATTTCATAGCGCTATAGAGCACTTGTGTTCGGTGCTAATCGTCTCTCATAGCTACTGACCGTCAGTGGCTACGATAACTCGTTTTCGAGGTCGTTACTCGACAACTTCGACTGCCTCGAGGATACTCACTGGAACCGAATGGGGGGTCGAGGTCCTATCAGCGTTCGCCAGCGCTTTACCGACGAAACGTCCAGTCTCGACCAACCGCTGTCGTCGTCTGACTGCACGCCAACCACGAGATATCACTCGAGCAGTTGTTCCGATTCATCTTCGCGGTGGACAGTGATCGATACTGTCGCCAGTTTAGAGATTGCCTCTTGTCGACCGATCGTCCCTTGTGATGGCTCGAGGAGCCATGTTAGTTCTCATACTCTCCGACTGTGGGCGGTCTATCGAGCCGTATGAGACTGCTAGATCAACTGAAAGCATGTATTTCAGCCCCGCTCCCCATCTTCCAGTCTCAGCTTCCAGATTTCCGATTTGGTATATCATTATAAGATTTATAAACAGCCATATCACACACTCGAGCCCTCGAAACCATCGAAATCAGTCGAATTGGTGCGTTCTCCTTTCACTGTGCGTTAGTCCAGTAATGCACAGTGAATTTATGTACCCCGATACTGTACAGACATCCGAACAAATGGATCACAGCGATTCGGCGGGTACACCCGGAGAACACTCCCTCGAGACCACCATCGAGGACTTCCTCGAGTCGGGCAACAAATCGGGCAACTACCGCGACGCCCTCGAGCGCGTGCTCACCCAGTGGCGACACCGACTCGAGCAACGAAGCATCGAAACGGTCGACGAGATCGACAAGCGAACGATGGCGACCTACGCACAGTATCTCTCTCGGCGCGTCGACGCAGGAACGAGTCGGAACGTCGACGGTGGGATTGCTGCGGCCACTGCCTGGACCTACTACGACTACGTTTCGGCGTTCCTGTCGTACTGCGTTCGATGGGATTATCTCGAGGAAAACCCCGCCCAGAAGGGCATCGCGCTGGACGAACTCCCGCCGCGGCCGACAAAGAAGAGCGGCGACCAGCAGTTCTGGTCGGCCGCCGATCGAACGGCGCTGTGTCGCTACGTCGACGACCGGGCCCACCAGGCCGTCGACGAACGGGGAACGGACGCATTCGAGGAACTTCGCGATCGGGCACTCGTCTACGTACTCGCGTACTCCGGCGTTCGAGGCGGAGAGATTCTCGCAGATCCACGCGACGATCGCCGGAGTGGGCTCCGCTGGCAGGATGTCGACCTCGAGAACAACCAGCTCAAGATCCTCGGAAAGAACCAGCAGTTCGAGGAGGCGCAGCTTCCCGTACAGTGTCACGGCCCGCTCGAACGCCTCGAGAAAGCACTCGACCCGCCAACTCCAGCGTGGCCGGTTTTTGTGACGAGTCATGCACCTTCGCTGTACGGAGCGTTGCCGGATGAAGGAGATCCGTCTGCAGGTGACCCACTCGAGTTGTGTCGTGACTACGGCGTCACGCCGCCGTCGCTCTCGACAAATGGGGGGCGGTCGGTTCTGAAACGACTCTGTGAAGACGCGAAACTGGACGTCGACGGAGATTACCTGAAACCACACGGAGCACGTCGTGGTGTCGGTGAAGCGGTCTATCGTGAACGCGGCCCGGCAGCTGCTCAACGAACCCTTCGGCATGCCGATCCACGAACCACCTCGCAGATGTACGCCCACATCGAAGCGAGTGAGTTAGCAGAAGACGTCGGAGATGTTTTCGAAAACGAGTGAGACGGGCTGCTGTCACGGTGTCCCGGCCCAAGACGTCGCGAATGGGTCAGCATTGACTGACAGGAGTCCGTATGAACGAGATGAGTAAATCCCGCGAGACACACCAGATCACCGTCGGAGATGGCGTCCGTATTGTCGTACGTTCGTCATAGCTGAATCGGAGTGCGCGTGGTATAATTCAATCACATGACAAAGGTTTCCACATTGGTCTTTAGTTAGGCCCCAGTCCTCGGTTGTGTAGCGGTAGCGAGCCTCTCTTGGAGTATCGGTCGTTGTTGGTGTATCTTCTGAGCGTCGTCGATCAACCGTTCCAGCAACGGTGGCGGAGAGTAGCCGAGG